>CAWFSB010000026.1:0-169682 GCA_963818355.1 uncultured Acidobacteriota bacterium
GCTGCCAGTACGGAAGGCGGGTCGAGCCCTTGAGGGTCAACTCTTCGCCATCCGGGCCGGACTGGCGGATCAGCCGGTGGGGCGATGCCGACTCGATGTCGAACCCGAGCTTGCGCCCATCCGCCGTCTCCACGGTGTAGGCGGTCACTTCGAAGCGACCGGCCGGGACCGCGACGAAGCGCGTGCCGGCGGCACGCGCGATCGTGGCTTTCGTCCACGCGAGCGGCGTGTGGTGGAGGCGCGCCCAGAGGAGGCCCGGCAGGAACGGCACGACGCGGCTCTCCCCCGGCTTCAGGTACACCCCGTTCCAGCCGCGGAGGAGCACCGGCAGCACGTCCTCGAGGACGCCGTCCTTCGGCAGCGCGAGGTCGTCGGCGCGGTCCGCCTCGCCGTCGAAGTAGCTGTGGAACCGGTCGGTGAGCTTCCCGCTCGGGGGTCGACCTGGCGCCAGACGTGGCCGCACCACTCCTGGCTCGAGAAGCTGACCTTGGCCACGGGCCAGCCCGTCGCCACGCGCAGGAACGCCGACGTCATGACGTTGTAGTCGTAGATGCCGGTCGAGAAATCGCGCACGGCGTTCAGCTTCATGACCGGGTAGACGTCGGAGGCGGGGTGCTTCCCCGGGTCCTGCTTACCGCAGCGTGTCGGAGAACTCCTCCGTCACGAAGATGAGGACCGAGCTCCCCGTCTGACGGCGCCGTAACGCGGCTGCTTCAGGACATAGCCGTTGAGCTCGGCCTTCCCGTCGCCCCAGTGGGCCCAAAAGTCCTGGGCGGCGGTGGGTGCGGCGAGGCACAGCAGGAGGAGGGGCGGGGTCAGCGCTTTCAGCATAGCTTTCAATGGTACAGGGTAACGAGACTGCGGATCCTTCGTCGCCCCACGCGACCGGAGCTCCTCAGGATGACAGTCGCGCTCGATCGGAGCTCCTCAGGATGACAGTCGCGTTCGACCGGAGCCCTCAGGCCGACGGCACCCCTTGTTTCGGGCAGAGGTCGTCGAGCGGGCACTCGGCGCAGCGCGGCCGGGCGGCAGGCCTCCTGGCCCAGGCGCACGCAAGCCCTGGGCGTGGGAGTCGTTGTAGAGCGCGGGCCGGCGCGGCAGGTGGTCCGTCAGGAAGCGCTGCAAATGGTCGTAGGCGTCCGGCCGCGCACCATGAGGCCCGTTGCCTCGCGAGCCCGAGCCCAAGAGCCCGAGGCGCGAGAAGACGCGCCGGGTGTAGGCGTCCACGACGAATAGAGGTTTGCCCGCGGCGTAGAGGGCGATCGAGTCGGCGGTCTCCGGGCCGATGCCCGGCACCGCCAGCAGCTTCCGGCGCAGGGCTTCCGGCCGTTCCGCTCTCATCCCTTCGACCTGCCCGCCGTACTCCGCGCCGAGGAAATCGAGGAAGGCTCGGAGCCGCCGCGCCTTCACCCGGAACGTCCCCGAGGACCGCAGCAGGGGCGCAAGCCGCGACGGCGAGCGTCGATCGAGCGCCTCGAACGAGAGGAGGCCCCGCCGCCGCAGGGAAGCGAGCGTGCGCTCGACGTTCACCCACGCCGTGTTCTGGACCAGGATCGCCCCGACGCAGACCTCGAACGACGACTCCCCCGGCCACCACCCGGCGTGACGGTAGCGATCCCGCAGGCGCCGGTAAACGCGCAGAAGGAGACGGCGCGTGTCGATCGGCTCGCCTCGTGGCATGGCCCGGCGACGATAGCCCAACGCCGCCGGGGGGCGGAAGGGGATCGTGAAACTGGGGGCGAGAGCGTATTCGTTGACACCCCGCTTCGCGTGCCGGATAATGTCGCGGGGACGTAAGTCGGGATACTGCTTCATTTTCGGCGCGTCCGCCGAGGGGAACATGAGCCTCGAAGACGACCTGAAGGCACGCACCTCCGCCCTCATCAGCCAGCAGATGGCGAACTGGGTCGTCGAGATCCAGCGCGCGATCCAGGGGCACCAGGCCTCGTTCGTTCGCGCGCTCGACGAGCTGGGCGAGACGGTGGCGCGCTACGACGAGAAGGTCGACGAGCAGTCGATCGGCGCCGCGATGGCGGAGGTGCTCGCTCAGCAGCCCCCGCCCGCGCCGACCGCCGACTACTCGGGCCTCAAGGCCTCGATCGCCATCGTCGAGAAGGGCGCGAACCTCTCCGAGGTGCTCACCCTCCTCGTGAGCGAGGTCAACAAGCACGTCGCAGCGCGCCGCGATGTTCATCGTCAAGAACAACGCGGCCGTGGGCTGGTACGCGCGCGGCTTCGCCCACAACGACGCGGTCAAGGCCCTCACGGTCCCGCTCACCGCGGACACGGTCTTCCGCCTCGTCCACGGGTCGCGCCACGCCTCCCGCGGCCACGTGAGCCACTCACCGGCCACGGCGCAGGCCCTCTCCCGTCTCGGTGGCGACCCCCAGGGTGTCCTCGCCGTTCCCCTCATCCTGCGCGACAAGGTGGCGGCCGTCCTCTACTGCGACACCTCCCAGGAGGAGATGCCCGCCGCCACCGCCGACCTCGTCGAGATCCTGGTCGCCTTCGCGGGCAAGGCGGTCGACGTGCTCAGCGCCACCCCGCGCCCCGCAGTGCCCGGCCCCGCTGCGGGCGGCACGAGTCCCGGCCTGCGTCCGCCGGCCCCCGTCGGGGTCGCGACGCCCGACGGAACCGGCCCGGGGATCTCGTTCGGCACCGGGACGATACGGCCGCAGGCCGGGCCGTCCACGATCTTCCGGCCCCCGACGACGCCGCCGGGCCGGATGCAGGCTCCGTCGCCGACTCCCCCGCCCGCCCAGGCTCCGACCCCGCCGCCCGCTCCTCCACCGCCGCCCTCCGCCCCCCCGGCTCGCGCGATCGCCCCCGAGGAGCAGAAGGCGCACGACGACGCGAAGCGCTTCGCGCGGCTGGTGGTGAGCGAGATCAAGCTCTACAACGAGGCGAAGGTGACGGAAGGGCGAAAGACGCGGGACATCTACGAGCGGCTCAAGGAGGACATCGAGCGCGGTCGGCAGATGTACCACGACCGCGTGTCCGCTCCCGTGCGCGAGTCGAGCGACTACTTCCACGACGAGCTGGTGCGCATCCTCGCCGGGGGCGACCCGACCGCCCTCGGGTCCACGTAGGGCGCGTTCTCCTCTTGATTGCCAGCCTCGGCCTCCTCCTCTTCCTCGCCGCGCCCGGCGCCGCGGGGGCTCCGGACTGGCGCCTGCACGCCGAGCCCCAGGACACGGCCGAGGAGGCCCTGCGCGACGCCGCCGCACGCGACGGCGCCACGGCGCCGAGCGTGCTCGTCGCCGTGTCCGACCAGTTCCCGGGGACCCCGGCATCCGGCCTCGCGCGGCTCCTGGCGGGCCTGCGCCTCGTCGAAGCGAGCCGCCCCGCGGACGCCCTCCCCCAGCTGACGCACGCGGACGTCCAGAGGACCCTGCTGCGGGATCACGCCCTGCTCGCGCTCGGGCGCGCGCAGGAGGCCCTGGGCCAGGCGGACGCCGCCGCCCGCTCCTACCTCGCCGCGGGGAACGAAGCCCCGAGTGCCGTCGCCTGCACGGCGCTCCCGCGGGCGGTTCAGCTCTTCGAGCAGGCGCGGCAGTTCGCCGTCGCCGTGCCCGCCCTCGAGCAGGTCGTCGCGTCCTGCCCTCGGGAGGCAGCGGCCGCCCTGCTCGGCCTCGGCAACGCGCACCTCGCCCTCGGCGATCGCGCCGCGGCCGCCGCGGCCTTCGACCGGCTCGACCGCGAGCACCCCGTTTCCCCGGAGGCCACCGCGGCCCGGGCGCGCCTCGTCGCCCTCGCCGGCCAGCTTCCCGCACGGAGCGCTTCGGAGCGGGCTTCGCTCCTCCTCGACCGCGGCAACGCGCTGCTGTCCGCGGGGCGCACCGCCGACGCGATCGCGGCGCTGCGGGCGGTGCCCCTCGCGAGCCTCGACGCGGCCCAGGCCGACCTCGCCCGGGTGAGGCTGGGCCGCGCCCTCCTGGCGAAGGGCCGCGCCGCGGAAGGCCGCGCGCTCCTGCAGCAGGTGCGGCCCGACTCCCCCCACGCCGCGGAGGCCGCCTTCCAGCTGGCGCGCGACCAGGCACGGCGAGCTGGCAGCGCCTGCTCCTTTCGAGGCGGTGGCCGACCGCTTCCCGGGCACGCAGTGGGGAGAGGAGGCGCTCGCTCTCGCTCGCGAACCACTACCAGAAGGACGCCCTCGACGACGCGGCGCTGCCCTGGTGGCGGCGACTGGTCGCCGAGTACCCGCAGGGCCGCTACGTCGAGAGAGCGGCGTGGCGCACGGGATGGGGCGACTATCGCGCCCGCCGCTACGAGGCCGCCGCGCAGCGGTTCGAGACCACGGCCCGGCTGCGCCCGCCGAGCGGCTCGACCGCCGGGTTTCTCTACTGGTCCGCCCGCTCCCGGCTGGCCCTGGGCCAGACCGACCGCGCCCGGGAGCTCCTCCTGGAGACGATCCAGCGGTACGCGCACGCCTACCACGGGGTTCGCGCCACCGAGGAGCTCACCCGGCTCGGTGGCCGTCCGGCGCCGCGGCCGGTGATCCTGGCCACGGCGCCGCCCCCGGACGCGCCGCTCCCCGAGCCGCGCGCGAGCCGCGTCCGCCAGCTGCTGCTCATCGACCGCCTGCCCGAGGCGGCGGCGGAGCTGCGCCTGCTGCCCGAGTCCCCGCGCGTGCAGGCGACGCTCGCGTGGGCGGACTGGCGGCAGGGGCGCTTCCGTCCGGCCATCACCGCCATGAAGCGCGCCTACCCGGAGTGGGTGGGCGAGGCGGGCACCCGCCTCCCCTCCGAGGTCTGGCAGATCCTCTTCCCTCTCCGCTACGACCGCGAGCTGCGGCTTGCCGCGCAGGAGGAAGGGGTGGACCCCGCCCTCGTGGCGGCGCTCATCCTGCAGGAGTCGAGCTTCGACGCGGGCGCGCTCAGCCGCGCCGGCGCCCGCGGGCTCATGCAGGTGATGCCCGCCACCGGGCGGACGATCGCCCGGGCGAAGGGCCTGCGTTTCCGCCGCGCGGCCCTGGTCGACCCGGAGACGAGCCTCGACTTCGGCACGCACTACCTGCGGCAGATGAGCGAGCGGTTCTCCGGCGCGGCCGAGAAGGTTCTCGCCGCCTACAACGCGGGGCCGCACCGCGTGGACGCGTGGACGGCGCGGCGCGGCGAGCTCACCCCCGAGGAGTTCACCGAGAGCATTCCCTTCAGCGAGACCCGGACCTACGTCATGATCGTGCTCGCCAACCGCGAGCAGTACCGCCGGCTGTACGGGCTGGTCCGCACGACGCCCGCGCCCGCCTCGGAGGGAGCGCGCCCTTGAGCTTTCGTCTCGGCGACTTCAAGCAGCGGATCGACCCCTCGGTCCTCAAGCGCGAGCCGGGCGTGCGCGCGGACGGCCGCTCTCCCGCGCAGCTGCGCCCCGTCCGCCTCACCACCGGCTACCTCAAGCACGCCGACGGCTCCTGCCTCGTCGAGGTCGGCGACACCCGCGTGGTGTGCGCGGTGAGCGTCGAGGAGAAGGTCCCGCCCTTCCTCAAGGGGAAGGGCGAGGGTTGGGTGACGGCGGAGTACGGCATGCTCCCCCGCGCCACCACGACCCGCTCGCAGCGCGAGGCCACGAGGGGCGGCGCCTCGGGGCGCACCCACGAGATCCAGCGCCTCATCGGCCGGTCGCTGCGCGCGGTGGTGGACGCCAAGGCCCTCGGCGAGCGGACGCTCTGGGTGGACTGCGACGTGATCCAGGCCGACGGCGGCACCCGCTGCGCCTCGATCACCGGCGCCTTCGTCGCGCTCGTGGAGGCGCTGCGCAAGCTGCGCCGCACCGGCCCGCTGCCCGAGGTCCCGGTGACCGACTACGTCGCCGCCGTCTCCGTGGGCAAGGTCGGCGAGGCGATCCTCCTCGACCTGAACTACGAGGAGGACTCCTCCGCCCACGTGGACATGAACATCGTGAAGACGGGCCGGGGCCTCTTCGTCGAGGTCCAGGGCACGGCGGAGGGCCAGCCCTTCAGCGAGGACGAGATGCAGGGAGCTGATGGAGGCCGGCGACAAGGGCATCAAGGACCTCGTCACCCTCCAGAAGGCCGCCCTCGGCGACTTCACGCCGAAGGTGGGCCCAGCGCCGCGGTGAGCACCGCCTTGTCATCCCGAGGGAAGCTCCTCGGAGTGACAGGGCCGCCTCAGGCCTCGTCTTCGCGCCAGCCCGCCAGGAACTCCCGCAGCCGCGCGAAGGCCTTGCCCGCGGTGGCTCACCCGGTCCTTCTCTTCCCGCGCGCACCTCGCCGAACGTCCGGCCGAACGGCGGGTAGAAGAAGAGCGGGTCGTAGCCGAAGCCGTTCTCTCCCCGCATCTCGTTCGGCGATCACACCCTCGACGCTCTCCTGCACCTCGAACAGCAGCTCGGCCCCCCGCGCCACGGCGACGGCGCTCGTGAAGCGCGCGCCGCGCCGCTCGACGGGACGGCCGCGGAGCTTCTCGAGGAGCAGGAGGTTGCGGTCGAGGTCGGAAGCGCCCTCCCCGCCGAAGCGGCTCGAGTAGAGCCCCGGAGCTCCCGCCGAGGGCGTCCACCGAGAGCCCCGAGTCGTCCGCCACGGTCAGCCGGCCCGGAGAGCCGCGCGTACGCGAGGGCCTTGATCGTGGCGTTCTCGAGGAACGTCGTGCCCGTCTCGTCCGGGGCCTCCAGGAGACCCGAGCTCGCGAGGGCCCACCACCCGGAAGGGCAGGCCCTCCACGAGCAGGCGCATCTCGTTCAGCTTGCCCGGGTTCTGGCTGGCGAGGAGGAGGTCGGACATGCTCCGGCCATGATACTGCTATCATCTCCGACGGTCCGGGGAGTAGCTCAGCTTGGTAGAGCACGAGCCTTGGGCGCTCGCGGTCGCAGGTTCGAATCCTGTCTCCCCGACCAGACCGCGGAGCGCGGACCCGTGCTACACTTCCGTGTTTGTCGCCTGCGCCTGTAGCTCAGTTGGACAGAGCGGCAGCCTTCTAAGCTGCGGGTCAGGGGTTCGAATCCCTTCAGGCGCGCCAGTCGAACGGTGGTGGCTGTAGCTCAGCTTGGTTAGAGCGCTTGGCTGTGGCCCATGAGGTCGCGGGTTCGAATCCCGTCAGCCACCCCAATTACTTCCTTGACCGAACGCGACGAAACACGACCGATCCAGTGCGTTGCCTGCGGGCGGTCGTTCGCCTCGCCGCGGTGGTTCGGCCTCCAGGGGCCGCTGTGCGCCGCCTGCTACGACCGACTCCAGCGGGAGGAGCGGGTCCGCCTCCACCACACGGTGAAGGTGCCGGGCGTCCGGGCCTGGATCAAGGACATGTTCCGGCGCTGAGGCGTCGCCTCCCTACCCGCCCTTGCGGGACTCCAGGTAGCGCAGCCACCGCTCGATCACCTCGCGGTTCGGGCCGTTGCCGTCCACGTAGGCCTTCGCGTAGCGCGCCAGGCGCTGACGTTCCTCCTCCGCCGCCGCCCCCGCCGTCTCGCGCGAGAATCCCTCGAAGAGCAGGGCCAGCGTGGCGAAGAGGGCCTGCTGATCCTCCGGGTGAGCGTCCACCCACGCGGTGAGCAGGGGCAGTGCCTCCTCGCGCCCGGCCGGCCATCGCGTAGGCCATGCCGAGCCGAGGCCGCAGGCCCGCGTCGTCCGGGAAAGCGGCCAGGCCCTCGCTCAGGATCGCCACGCGCCTGCTCCCCCTCCTTCGCCCGGACGAGCGCATCGCTGAGGAGCGCGTAGAGCACCGGGCTGCCCACCTCGCCGATGAGGGCGGTCTGCCATGCCCCGACCGCGTCGAGGTCCTTGCCTTCCGCAGCGTAGCAGCCTCCCATGTAGACCGCCGCCGGGAAGAGCTCCGAGCTCGAGCCGCAACGCCGCCTGCAGCTGCGTCAGGGCGGCGGGCAGGTTGCCGCTCGCGTAGTAGCGACACGCCGCGCAGGAACGCCGTGCGGGCGTCGTCCTTCCCGCCCTCCCCGAGACGGTCCGCCATGGCCTCGGGCCGGCCCTGCCGCGCCTCCTCGACCGCGGCGGCCACTCTCGGCGGCGCCGGGCCCTCGACGAGCGCGCCCAGGCGGTCCAGGAAGTGGCCGCAGCGTGTCCGGCTTCAGGAGCTCGGCCCGGTCGAAGGGTGGCGTCTCGACGAGGAGACCGGCGAGCGGGGCGCGAGGAATGGCGGTCCCGACCCGGGGCGGGGCGATGCGGAACGGCCGCGTGACGACCGCCACCGGCTTGCCCTCGAGGGAGACCTCCGCCCGGGCGGCGTAGTCGCCGGGCGGCAGGAGCCCGGCGGCGATCTCGATGCGGGCCTCGCGCGTCCCGTCCTTCCCCGCCGGCCCGGTCGTCACCGGGGCCCGGAGGAGGGCGGGCCCCTCCGCCGAGTCCGCCAGCTCGAGGGCGACCGTCGGCTTCCGCCGACGCGGGCCGGATCGCGGCCGGCCACTTCCAGGAGGGCCGAGAGGCCGCCGCCCTCCAGCTCCAGATCGACGGCCGGGCGCACGCCTCCCCTGGCCGACGAAGGCGCGAGCACCAGGTCCGAGATCTCGAGTCCCGCCCGCCGAGACGAGCGCGGCCTTCACCGTGTGCTCGACGCTGCCGCGCCGGCCTCCCGCGTCCACCACGGCAAGGCGCAGGTTGTAGGTGGCTGGGTCCACGACCGCCTCTCCCGTGAACTCGACCCACTCGCCGTCCCCGCCACCGATGCCCTCGTAGGCCCGGCTCGCCACCACCTTGCCCGCCCGGGCCCGACAGCGCGAACCCGACGCTCACGGGTCGGCTCGCCCGGCCGACCCGTGCCGCGATCAGGAGGCGCACCTTGCCGCTGGCGCCGTCCCGCAGCGCGAAGGCCGTGGCCTGCACGGGCAGGCCGCGGTCCACGAGCGGCGAGCGCAGGGCGGACGCGAGCAGCGCCTCCGGGGTGGGCGGGGCCGAGGGAATCGAGAGCAGGCCACGGGCCCGGACGGTGACCTTGGGCCGCGACACGCTGACGCGGACCTGGTGGCCGCGGCCGTCGCGGTCGCCGGCCTCGGGCTCGAAGCCGAGCAGGTAGTAGCCCATGAGCTCGCGCGCGATGCGCTGGAACGCGGCGTCCCCGGAGCCGACAACCCGCAGGACGGCACCGCGCGACTGGGTGGCGAGGTCGAAGAGGCCGCCGGCCTCGATCTCCCGGTCCTCCTGGCTCGCGACCGCCGAGTAGTTGAACGATGCGTCGGCGTTCGAGGTGTCGAGCAGGACGACGAACAGGGACACCTGCGCCTTCGAGGCCTCGAGCGCGAGGTCGCGTACCTCCGAGGACGCCTCCGTGCCGAGCCCTTCGGAGATGAGCACCACCGTCTTCGCTCCCTCGATGCGCCCGAGGCTCTGGAACGTCGTGGTCAGCGCCGACTGGGTGGCGAGGGACCTCTCGCGGTAGGCCAGGAAGACCTGCGCGGCCTCGGCCTCGAGCTCCGACTGGCACTGCTCGAGGCGGGCGGCCGAGAACGGCACGACGTCCCCTGTCTCGGAGCCCGACGTCCGGAGCTCCGGCAGGGACCCCCCGCACTGCAGCGCCAGGAACTCCGTCCAGCGAATGCGGTCGCTTCTCTGCACGTGCGCTATCGCCACGGCCAGCGGCACCCGGGACCCGCCACGGTCCGCCATGCCCAGGACCCCCTTGAGGCTCCGACGCACGTCGTCGAGGTCCGGGGTGAACTCGATGCCCGGCCCCGGGCCCGGGACGAACGCCAGCCCCACGCGGTCGCCGGGGGCGAGGGTGCTCATGAAGCGGTCCGCGGCCTTCAGCACCTCGCGGCCGCCGCCCCGACCGATGTTGCCCCGGTCGACGAGGAGGAGCACCAGCCGTCCCTTCGGCGCGTCCTCGTTGCGAGCTGAAGTGCGCAGGGCGGCGCGGGCGGCGGCGCCGGCGGCTCGAGGTCGCGCCCGACGTACTCGACCGAGACGAGGCGGCGCGGCCTGCCGTCCACCTCGATCGTGGAAGTCCTCGGGCCCGAGCCCCAGGACCGGCCGGCCGTCCGCGTCCACGACGCTCGCGTCGAGGGCCACCATGTCCACCGCGACCCCGAACACCGGGGGCTGCAGCGGGGCCGCCTCGGGGGCCTGGCCCGCGAGCCGCGCGGGGACGGCGAGCAGCACGGCGAGCGCCACGGTCCTGGTTCGCATCATCTCCTCCCGGCGGCCATCGCGCGGTAGCCCTGCCGCGCCCGCACCGCGTGCTTCTTCCCCGCCACCTCGACCCGGATCCTCCGCCAGCCGCCGTCCCGCGCGCCTTCGTCGGGCGCGTAGGCCAGCAGGTACTGGCTCGCCAGGTCCTCGCCGATCTCGGAGAAGACGCCGTCGAGCTGCTCGATCCGGTCCGTGTAGAACGCCCGCCCGCCGCTCACCCCGGCCACCCGGTCCAGGACTCGCTTGAGGCCGGCCTCGCGCATGGCCTTGCCCTGCGCCACCACGTACACGGGCGCGGCGCTCACCTCGATGCGCCGCTCGACGTCGCCCGCGGTGCGCGCGGCTCACCATGTCCTCGCCGTCCGAGAAGAGGACCAGGGCCCGGCGGCCGCGGTGCTTCTCGACGAGGTCGAGCCCGCGCAGGACCGCGTCGTAAAACGACGTGCTCCCCCACGCGCGCAGGCGGTCCACCGCGCGCAGGCGAGCCTCTGGCGAGGCGTCGCGCCGCGCCACCGTGAAGACGCTGTCGTTGAAGGCGAGGAGGGTCGCCCGGTCGATCGGCCGCAGCGAGGCGAGGAAGCGCTTCACCGCCTCGCGGCAGGTCCCCATCGCGAGCCCCATGCTCCCGCTCATGTCCACCGCCACCACGAGCTCGCGCTCCGACTCGGAGCCGATGAAGTGGGTGACCTCCTGCGGCCGGTCGTCCTCGAACACCCGGAAGTCCCCCTGCCGCAGGCCCTTCACGAGCCGCCCGCTCCGGTCGGTGACCGTGGCCGCCACCTGCACCACGTCCACCTCGACCGCCGGGGTGAAGGTCGAGCCCTCGGTCCGCACCGAGTCGACGAGGCGCGAGCCGTCGGTGAGCAGGGCCAGGGCACGGATGCTGTGGGCCGAGACCCCCGTCCCCGCGTCCCAGGAGCACTCCCACGGCGGGGCCTCGCGCGAGCAGACGGGCTGCCCGTCCGCGGAGAAGACCAGCCGGAGGACGGGCAGGCCCGCGGGCTCGACGCGCGCGCGCAGCGTGACGAGCCCGCTCACGTAGCGGCCGGGCGCGGGCTCCTCGATGACGACCGACGCCGGGGCCGCCGACCCGCCGCCCGGCGCGGCCGCCACGAGCGCCAGGCCCGCGAGGGCCGCAAGGGCCCGCGCCTTCACTTCGTCCCCCCGGGGCCCGCGGCCGGCTGCAACGGCCCACGCCCGACGAGCGACGCGACGGCGTCGTCGAGCCGCTCGCGCGGCAAGGCGCGCACCCAGGCGTCGAGGCCGTGACGGTCGTCCAGGGCCAGGGGGCGCGCCTCGGCGAACAGGTCGGGCAGGAGCGCCGACGCGACGGCGGGCGCGAGGCTCGCGGGCAGCCGGCGCTCGGCGAGGTGCTCCGCCACCCGCAGGGAGACGTCCACGAAGCGCTCCGCCACGGCTGGCTCCGGCTCCCGTCCCGCGCTCTCGTCGAGGGGAAGCGGATCGGGCACGCGTGGGAGCAGGCCGCGCTCGAGCTCGTCCGACACGCCCCACGCGTCCCATCGGCCGTCGGCCGGCGCGCCGAGGCGCAGCAGCTCCCCGAGGGAGAAGAAGGAGGCGCGGGCGGAGGGGTCGTGCTCGAGCATCCAGGCGAAGGCCCTCGCACGCCAGGGCTCGAGCCCGGCGTCGCGGCCGGCGGCCGCGACGTCCACACCGCCCGCCTGAAGCGACGCCACCCGCTTCCGGCCCGACGCGATCGTCGCGGCGAGGGCGTCTCGATCCTGGTCGGACAGCTCACGGCAATTGGCGAGGGCCACCGGGACCGCCAGCCACCGCTGCAGGCCGGGCCCGACCACGGACGGGGCCTCGGGCAGATCGTCCCCGGAGAGCCTCCGAAGCAGCAATCGGGCGAGCGCCCGCTCGAGCCCGAGGAGCGAGCCGCGCACGTGCCACGGCACGCCCGGGCCAGCCACCTCTTCGGGCAGCTCCCACGGCTCGCGGCCGAAGTCGTGGCGCCGCGAGACGTCCTCGCCGGCGAGGGCGGGGCCGTCGGGGTCGCCCACGTGAGCCGCGTAGACGAGCGAGGTCAGCACCGGGGCGAGGCCGCAGGGAGGCGCGTCCCTCGCGTCCGCGACCGAGCGGCACGATCGCAGCGCGTCGCCCAGGCTCTCCCCGCCCTGGTGAGGTCGCACCCGCTCGAGCCGGGCGAACTCCGCTCGCCCGGGATCGGCGCGGTACCAGAGGCCCTCCCACTCGAACAGCGCGAGTCCCTCCCGTCCCTCCAACCGGTCCCCGGCCATCGCCCGAAGCACCGTGGTCTCCGGGTCGCCCGGCTCCAGGGCGCCGTAGACGCCCCGGGCCAGCGCCGGCAGGAGCCTCGCCTCCACCCAGCCGGCGACCGCGCGATCGAGCGCGGGCTCCTCGCCCCGGGCCACGTCGAAGAGCGTCCGCGCAAGCTCCTCCGCTCCCGCGACGTCGATCGTCCGCGCGAACCGGGCCCGGTCGATCACCCCGAGCGCTCCCTGCAACACCCCCAGGGCCCGCAGGCCCGCGCCGCCCGAGGCCGAGGACGCCCGTCGGGCGACCGCCGCGCCCTCGGCGTAGAGCTTGGCGTCCCGCGTCCCCATCCGCTCGAGCGCGAGGACGAGAGCCCGCGCGTCGCGCAGCCCCTGGAGTGCCTCGACGACCGCGGGCAGCGCCTCTTCGCCGGCCTCTCCGAACACGCGCTGGCCGAACGTCACCTGCTCGAAGCGCAGCCGACGCGCGCCGGCGCCGTCCGCCCCGACCTCGCCGGCGAGCCACGCCCCGTCCGCGGCGGGCGAGGCGCGTAGCTCCGAGAGCCACGCCTCTGTCACGTGCGGTCTTCTTCCCCCGAACACCGCGCGCCAGAAGCCGCGCGCCGCCGAGGGGCCGGCCAGCGCGCCGTCCTCACCGAGCCGTACCGCGCTCAGCAGCCGCGCCGCGTCCGCGTCGGGCCGGGCGAACGCCCCGCCCTCTCCGCGCCACCACGCCCGCTCGCGGTTGAACACCGCGACGAGCGCCAGGAGAGCCGCCTCCGAGGGCCGCCCCTGCGGGCCGACCGCCCCGAGCGCGAACCGCTGCCGGGGCAGGTCGAGACGGGCCAGGGAGTCGAACAGGAACGCCCGGCGCCCACCGTCCGCCTCGAGCAGCTTCTCGAGGAAGCGCCCCGCCGCGCGGGGGCTCGCGCCCACGAGGTCCTCCCATGCCGCCGCCGCCGCGGCTCCCCCCGGGACCGCGACCGCGCCGTCGCGCACCTCGAACCGCGCGGCGAAGGCCGCGAAGGCCCCGGCGTGCCGCTGGTAGATCGCCCGCACCGCCGGCAGATCGGCCGCCAGGGCCGCGAGCGTGGGCTCGTCGAGGCCGGCGAGGCCCCGGTAGAGGAGCGACGCACGCCGGTCGCCGAGGATCGCGGCCGCGAGCTGGTCGTCGGGGAGCGCGCCCCGGCCCAGGATGCGCCGCCACGTGTCGGGCGAGAGGGGCAAGGGCACCACCCCGCGTGCCGACCCCGACCCGGGTGACACGTCGGCCCCGCCCGACTCCTCGCCCCACAGGCCGTGGCTCCGCCGCGCGCTCTCG
Source organism: uncultured Acidobacteriota bacterium (assembly GCA_963818355.1). GTDB lineage: Bacteria > Acidobacteriota > Vicinamibacteria > Fen-336 > Fen-336 > DATBSL01. The sequence goes on from CAWFSB010000026.1 coordinate 13,646, forward strand.
TAGAAGACCCGCCACGCCGGGAAGGCCCGGCTCGAGGCGCGCCGCCGCGGCGAGGGCGTCCGTCCCGCCCGCGACGGGCAACGCGTGCCACATCGGTCCCTCGGCCCGGGATGCGCCCGGCGAGAGACAGGCGACGAGTCCCGCCGCGGCGGCGAGCCGCGCCCTTGCCGGTACGCCGAGGAGCATGGCCGATTCTATCCTCGCCCGCCGGGGATGGTACGATCGCGCCACCGCGAGGAGAGAGCGACGATGCCCCAGCGCCCGCCCGACGTCACGCCCAGGATCCTGCAGGGAGACATCGACGAGGATCTCCTGCAGGCCTACCTCGCCGGGCCCGACCTGGCCGTCGACACGGAGACGATGGGCCTGCAGACCCGGCGGGACCGCCTCTGTCTCGTCCAGCTGTGCGACCGCGCCGGGCACGCGGCCATCGTGCAGCTCCCCCGCGAGTCCTTCGAGGAGGGCCGCCCGCCCGCGGCGCGCGCCCCGCGCCTCAAGCGCCTCATGGAGGCGCCCGGCGTCTTGAAGGTCTTCCACTTCGCGCGGTTCGACGTGGCCGCGCTCGCGCACTGGCTGGGCATCGCGGTGGGGCCTCTCTACTGCACGCGCACCGCCAGCAAGCTCGTGCGCACCTACACCGACCGCCACGGGCTCAAGGACAACCTGCTCGAGTTCCTGGACGTGGAGCTCGACAAGGCGACACGGGCCTCCGACTGGTCGAGCGCCACGCTCTCGCCGGAGCAGGTGAGCTACGCGATCTCGGACGTCACGATGCTGCTGCCCCTCATGGACCGCCTCGAGGAGATGCTGGGTCGCCACGGCCGCGCGGCCCTCGCCCGCGAGTGCTTCGCCGTGATCCCGGTCCTGGCCAAGCTCGACGTGGCCGGCTTCGAGGGGCTCTTCGAACACTGACGCCCCCCGGCCCCTGAGCGCGCGCGGTCTGGACAAGCGCGCGAAGGATCTGATCCGTCTAGCCGGAGTTCAGTCCCGTCGAAAGCCCCGTCGAAAGCCCTCAGCGCCGGCGGGGCTGCGGACCCCTCGTCGCCCGGCCGAGACTGGAGCTCCTCGGGGTGACAAGGGCCTACTCCCTCTTCCGCCCCCGATCGCTCTCTTTCCCGTTCTCGGGTTTCCCGTTGGCGTGCTTCCCGTTCCCGTGCTTTCCGCTCTCGACGTGATTCCCGTTGCGGGGCACGACGCTTTCCGCCCCCGCCACCACCTCGAGCAGCCCCTCCATCTCGGCCGGCTTGAGAGTCTCCAGGTCGCGCAGCGCCGCCACCAGCTGCCGCGCCAGCTCCTGGCAGTAGGCCAGGATGGGGCCGTTGCCGCCCACGCGCCCGCCGCCGTTGTCGAGGTGCCACTCCGTGCGCTGCTCCGGGGTCAGGGGGACGCAGGCTCCCCCTTCCACGCGGTGCGGCGGCCGGCGGTCGTGCCGGAAGCCCGAGAGGCCGGGGAAGGTCGCATCGAGAAGGTAGTCGATCACGTCGACGATGCGGTGCTGGTCCTGGCCCAGCAGGCGGCTGTCCGCGCGCACGGAGGCCTCGACCCCGCGCGCCGTGACCGCGATGGTGATGGCGATCGAGGTGCCCTCGACGCGCAGCAGCTCGTTCGCGATCTCGGCGATCACGTCGCGGTGCGCGTCGCGGACGAACCCGACCGCGGCCACGCGCACGGCGCCCATGACCTCCTGGTTCCGGAACGCGGACGCGCGGTAGGCGTACCACTCCGGGGGCACGCGGTAGTCGCGCAGCTCGTCGAGGATCTCCTGCGTCTCCTCCGCCCGCGTGAGCACCTCGAACATCTTGAAGTCGAGGGGCGTCGCCCCGTGCAGCAGAGCGCTCGTGTCCGTGTAGATCCCGAGGGCGGCGGCGGCCTTCTCGGCCGGGGTCAGCTCGTCCAGCAGGTCGAAGGCGGCGGCGATCACGGCCATGAAGGCGGAGGTGGAGCCCACCGGGAGGCCCACGAACGGCAGCCGCACGCGCCGCACGCCCTTCGCCCGGCAGTTCTCCTCGACCTCTTCCGGGTCCGCGTGGTGGTCGGCCACGAAGAAGTAGTCCTTGACCGGGTCGACGCCCGGTGTCGCCAGGATGCCCAGGGGCGGCGAGGTGTCCACCATGCAGTGCAGCCCCCCCCGCAGCCGGTCGCGGTTCGGGTCGTGGAGAACGATGCCGCAGCGGGCGACGAGGCTGCGGTTCTGCGGGTGGCCGAGGCTGCCGGTGAGGATCCGGACCTCCTCCGCCCCCAGGTGGCGCAGGATCGCGGAGAGCACGACCGCGCTGCCCAGGGCGTCGGGGTCCCCCACCCACTGGGTGAAGACGTTGGCCCCGCGCCCGCGAATGGCCTTCGCGCTGCGCTTCAAGCCCATGTAGGCGCTCTGGGCCTGGCCGAGGACAGCCAGGTTCTCCATCGTCCGGCGCTTGCCGAGGATTCCCTGGAAGCGGCGGCGCACGATGTGCGGCCCGGAGGGGCGAGGCGGCGAGAGGATGCGACCGTTGCGGCTCAAGCCCGCGCCTCCCGTCCCCCCGCCGTCCGACTCAGGGGGTCAGTGTCCAGTTGCATGAAAGGGGCGGCCCTCCCGGGCCTGGTCGACGAGCATCGGGGCGGGGCGGAAGCGCCCGCCGTGGCGCGCCTGCAGCTTCTCCATCCTCTCGAGGACGAAGCGGGCGCCGAGGTGGTCGAGGTAGCGGAACGGCCCGCCGAGGAAGGGGGGGAAGCCCAGCCCGAAGACGGCCCCCACGTCGCCGTCGCGCGGCGAGCGCAGGATCCCCTCCTGCAGGCAGAGCACGGACTCGTTCAGGAAGGCGAAGCCGAGACGCTCCTGCGCGTCCCGGGCGTCGATCGGGTGGCGGGTGGTCCCGCCCGGCAGCAGCGCGTACACCGACAGGTCCACGCGCTTTTTCCCACCGTCGTAGGTGTAGAAGCCCTTCTTCGCCTTGCGGCCGAGGCGGCCGTCCGCGAGCAGCTTCTCCATCGAGGGGGGCGGGGCCATGCGGTCGCCGAAGTGGCGGTGCATCACCCTGGCCACCTTCGCCCCCACGTCGATGCCGACCTCGTCGAGGAGCGTCACCGGCCCCACCGGGAAGCCGAACGAGGTCATGGCGCGGTCGAGGTCTTCGACGGCCGCTCCCTCCTCGAGCATCCAGGTGGCCTCGTTCATGTAGGCCGCCAGGGCTCGGCTCGTGTAGAAGCCCGGCCCGTCGCGCACCACGATGACGTGCTTGCCGATCCTCCGTCCGAAGGTCGCCGCCGTCGCGATCGCGCTCAGGGAGGTCTCGGGAGTGATCACGATCTCGAGAAGCGGCATCTTGTGCACGGGCGAGAAGAAGTGCATGCCCAGCACCTGGGCCGGGCGGCGGCAGCCCTTCGCGATCTCGCCGATGGGGATCGAGGAGGTGTTGGTCGCGAAGACGCAGGAGTCGCGGGTCGCCGCCTCGGTCTCCGCCAGGACGCGCCGCTTGAGCTCGAGGTCCTCGAAGACGGCCTCGATGACGAGGTCCGCCCGGCGGAAGCCCGAGTAGTCGACGCTCGGCGAGACGCGGTCCATGCGCTCGGCGACCTGCAGGCGGGTCAGGCTGCGGCGCTTCAGGCGCTCGTCCCAGACTCCCCGGACGTGCTTCAGCCCGCGGCCGAGGGCCTCGCGCGAGGAGTCCTTCATGCGCACGCAGACCCCCGCGTCGGAGGCCGCCCCCGCGATGCCCGCCCCCATGAGGCCGGCGCCCAGCACCCCGAGCTTGCCGACCTCCACCGCCGGCGTCCCCTCCGGGTAGCCCGCGTCCTTCCGGATCTCCTGGGTCGCGAAGAAGACCGAGACGAGGTTGCGCGAGACGTCGCCGACCGCGAGGCGGCCGAACGCCCCGGCCTCGAGCTTCAGGCCCTCCGCGAGAGTGGTCGCCGTGCCCCGCTTCACCACGTCCACCGCCGCGAGCGGGGCGGGATAGTGCCCTCCCGTCTTCTGCAGGACGGAGGAGCGCGCCTTCGAGAAGACGATCGGCCGCAGGAGGCGCTCCCGCAGGCCGATGCCCGGCCGGACCGGCCGCAGGACGCCGTCGGCCAGGCCCAGCGCCGCCTTCTTCGCGACCGCGAGCAGGATCGGCGCCGGGCACACCTCGTCCACCAGCCCCGCCTTGCGCGCTCGGGGCGCCTTCAGCGCGCGGCCGGTCAGGATGAGGTCGAGCGAGGTGGCGAGGCCCACGAGGCGGGGCAGGCGCTGCGTCCCCCCCGCGCCGGGGACGAGGCCCAGCATCACCTCCGGCAGCCCGATCGACGTCTTCGGGTCGTCGGAGGCCACGCGGTATCGACACGCGAGGGCGAGCTCGGTCCCGCCCCCGAGGCAGGTCCCGTGGATCGCTGCGACCACGGGCACGCGACAGCCCTCGAGCCGGTCGAAGATCGCGTGGCCCGCCCGCGAGAGCGCCTCGCCCTCCTCGGCGGAGCCGATGCGCGTGAAGTCCTTGATGTCGGCCCCGGCGATGAAGCTGTCGGGCTTGCCGCTGCGGACGACGATCGCGCGGACCGACTCGTCCTTCTCGACCTCCGAGAGCAGCCGCTCGAACTCGGCGATCAGGCCCTTGCCGAGCGTGTTGAGCTTCTCCCCCGGCACGTCGAGGGTCAGCACGAGAACGCCGTCGGCGCCCGTTTCCCGCGTGAAAGCGCTGGCTTCGCTCACGCTCATCGCTCCAGGACCATCGCGAAGCCCATGCCCCCCTGCGCGCAGACCGAGAGGAGCCCGAACTTCGCGTTCCGGCGCTTCATCTCGTTGGCGAGGGTGGTCGTGATGCGGGCGCCGGTCGCGCCGAACGGGTGCCCGAGCGCGATCGACCCGCCGCAGACGTTGAGCCGGTCGCGGTCCACCCGGCCCACCGGCGTCGAGCGTCCCAGCTTCTCGCGGGCCCAGGCCTCGGACTCGAGGGCCTGGATGTTCGACGCCACCTGGACGGCGAACGCCTCGTGCATCTCCACGAGGTCCATGTCCGACAGCTGCAGGCCCGCCCGCTCGAGGGCCATGGGGATCGCGAGGCCGGGGCCCATCAGGAGCTGCCCGCCCGGGTCCACCGCGGCGACCGCCCAGGTGCGCACGTACGCCAGGGGAACGTAGCCCTCGGCCTTCGCCCTCTCCTCGGACATCAGGAGGACGGCGGCCGCGCCGTCCGTGAGCGGGGAGGAGTTCCCGGCGGTCACGGTGCCGTAGCGCCGGTCGAACACCGGCGGCAGCGCGCGCGAGCGCCTCCATCGACGTGTCCTTGCGGAGCAGGTTGTCGGCACTCACCGCCGTCTCATAGGAGGGCGGGAACGTGAACCGTGCAGGTCTCGGCGGGCAGGCGCCCGTCCTGCGTCGCGGCCCAGCCGTTGCGGTGCGAGGCGAAGGCGATCCGGTCCTGCTCCTCGCGAGTGACGGAGTTCTCCTTGGCCATCTTCTCGGCCGACTGGCCCATCGTCAGGCCGGTGGACGGCTCGGCGATGGCCGGGGCGTCCGGCACGAGGTCGCGCGGCCGCACCCGGGCGAGCGAGCCGAGGCGGGCGCCGAGCGACCTCGCCTTCTGCGTTTCCACCAGGATGCGCGCCATGCGCCGGCTGTGCAGGATCGGCACGTCGGAGAGGCTCTCCGCCCCGCCGGCGATCCCGACGTCCACGTGACCGAGCAGGATCGAGGAGACGACGTCGGCGATCGCCTGGTTCGCGGAGGCGCAGGCGCGGTTGACGGTGTGGGCGGGGACCGACTTCGGCAGCCCGGCCCCGAGGGCGACCTCGCGGCCGAGGTTCGGGGCCTTGACCGAAGGGACCACCTGCCCCATGACCACCGTGCCGATCGAGGCGGGGTCGACCTCCGTGCGCTCGAGGAGCTCGCGCACGCACACCTTCGCGAGGTCCACCGCCGTCAGGTCCCGGAACACCGTCCCCGAGCGGGCGAACGGCGTGCGGCATCCGTCCACGATCGCGGCTCTTCGGTTGCTCATGGGATTCTTGTCCCGGGCGCGTTCGATCCACGACCCGCCGCGGGATCTCGAGAGGCCGACGCAAAAAGGTTAGCGCATCGCCCGCGCGATGCAACTGTTTTCGACAGGACCATGACTGTGCGGCATCGGTGCCATGCCGCGCGCTCACGCCTGCGGGGCCCCCAAAGCGCGCGTCGCGGTGCGCGGGGTCACTTCGCCCGCGCGAGGGGATGGGCTAGACTCCGTCGACAGCGGCCGGTCGAAGGTTGTCCCCTCCCTCCTCTTCCTCACCGGTCATTCGGCGTCGAGACGACTGCGCACGAGGGAGAGCCATTGCAGAACCCTACGAGACAGCGGGCACGGATCGTCCCGCCCAGCCCCATCACCGTCGCGATCGACGACGAGAACGGCCTGCCCCTCGGATACGGCGTCGTCGCCAACGTGTCCGACGCGGGCGGCTGCGTCTGGACGGACAGCCACCTCGAGCCCGGCGCGCGGCTGAGCCTGCGGGTCAGCTTCCCCCACCCCGCCGAGGTGCACGAGGCGGCCGCCCTCGTCGTGTGGGGCGACGAGGCCGAGGACCGCGCGGGAAGCCCGATGCACCGCTACGGCCTGCAGTGGAACGACGCCTCCTCGGCCTGCGTGCGCCGCCTGCGCGAGGTCGCGCTCGCCGTCTCGGGCGAGCGGCGCACCCCCGCGCGGGGCACGGGCCCCGTCCCGCGGCCCGTGCTGAACGGCTGAGCCGCGCGTCTCCGCGCGGCCCTTGCCGCGGGGCCATTCGTGAGAGGATCGGGGCTCGACACGAGGAGAGCTCCATGAACCGCACGATCGTCACCCTGACCCTGGTCGCCGCCCTTCTTTCCCTGCGGGCGAGCACGGCCGTGGCCCAGGCCCCGGGGCCCCGACCCACCGCGACGGGCGCGGCGGAGCCCCGGCCCAAGCCCAGCCCCCAGCCCCGGCCGCACTCGATGCGCGTGCCCGTCGATCCTTCCCGCGTGCAGGTGGACGACGGGGACACGATCGTCATCGGTGGTCGAAGGACGACCACGAGATCGTGCGCATCCTCGGCATCGACACACCGGAGACGCGCCACCTCGAGCACAACCTGCCCTACGCGCAGTCGTTCGGGCCCGAGGCCCGCGCCTTCGCCCAGGGGGCCTTCGCTGCCGCCACCCAGGTGGAGCTCCTCCGGGCGAGCACGGTCGACCCCTACGGCCGCTCGCTCGGCTACCTGTTCCTGAACGGCCGCAACTACTCCGTCCTCGTGGTCCGGGCGCGATTCTCCGCCGAGACCGTCACCTTCTACGGGGACAACGGCCTGCCCACCGAGGCGGCCGAGGTGCTGGCCGCGGCGAAGACCGCGGGCCCGGTGCCCTTCGAGCCCCCGCACGTCTTCCGCGGCCGCATGAGGGACGTGACGAAGTGGATGAAGGAGAACGGGCTCGAGGCCGAGCAGTAGGGTCGCTCGTTTGAAGACACCGCCTCGACGGCTGCTCCTCCCGCTGGGCCTGGCCGCGGCCTCGCTCGTCCTGTGGGACACCTTCCTCGTCTACCCCTTTCGCCTGTTCGTGGTCTTCCTCCACGAGATCTCGCACGGCCTCGCCGCCGTCGCCACCGGGGGCCGCATCGTCTCGATCGGGCTCAGCTTCGACGAGGGCGGGGTGTGCCTCACCCGCGGCGGCTGGCCCTTCCTCATCCTGAACGCGGGCTACCTGGGCAGCCTGCTCTGGGGGGCGCTCTTCCTCCTGCTGGGCCGGCGACGCGCGTGGGCGCGCACGGTGGTCGCCGTCGTCGGCGCGTTCACGCTGGCGGTCACCCTCGTGTACGTCCGCACCTGGTTCGGCGTCGTGTACGGCCTCGCCGCCGGCCTCGTCCTGCTGACCGTCGCCTCGCGACTGAAACCCGCCGTCTCGGAGGTGCTCCTGGCCGCCATCGGGGCGACGAGCGTCCTCTACGCGGTGTGGGACGTGGCCTCGGACGTGCTCTTCCGCCACTCCGGGCAGAGCGACGCGGCGGCCCTGGCCCGCCTCACCGGCGTCCCCGCCGTGGCGTGGGGCGTCTTGTGGGTGATCGCCTCCGTCGCGGTCCTGGTGTCCGTCCTGCGGCGCCTGGCCTGAGCGGGCGCGCCGGTGCGCGAGGCATGAGAAGCCCCGGCCTGAGGCATGCGTCGCGGCCATGCCTCGCCATGGCCGGATCGATCGCCGTACAATTCACGGTTTGGCTCGAACGAGGGTGGAGTGAGCAGCTCATGAAGCGTATCGGCATCCTGACGGCCGGCGGCGACACGCCGGCGCTCAACGCGACGGTCCACGGCGCGGTGGTGCGCGCCAACCAGCGGCGCGTGGAGGTCTACGGTTTCATCAAGGGCTACTCGGCCCTGCTGAACCCGAGCGTCCCCTACGTCCACCTCAACCCGCTCTTCACGGAGATCCCCGAGCTCGACCCCACGCGAGGGGGCACCGTCATCGGCGCCTCGCGCGCCTTCGTGGACTCGGACGACAGGGAGACGATCGCCCAGATCGCCGACCGGCTGAAGCAGCTCCAGATCGACGGCCTGATCTGCGTGGGCGGCGACGGCACGCTGAGCGGCCTCCAGCCTTTCGCCGAGCTCTTCCCCGTCGTCCTCGCCCCCAAGACGATCGACAACGACCTCGGCCTCAACCACCGCAACGAGCCCGACGAGTGGGAGCGGGTCCCCGGCGCCGAGCGCCCCGGGCTACCGCTACCAGCTCGGCCGCTCGCTCAGCCGGTTCGAGCTCGACGGCATGGTCAACTACGTGACCCCCGGCTACGCGACCGCGGTCTTCGACTCGGTCCAGGGGCTGCAGCGCGTGCGGACGACCGCGGAGAGCCACCGCCGCATCGGGATCGTCGAGGTGATGGGCCGCCACTCGGGCTACATCGCCCTCGGCACCGCCTACGGGCAGCCCGACATCATCCTCGTCCCCGAGGTCCCGGTGCGGATCCCGGCCCTCGTCGAGCGGGTCCGCGAGCTCTACGAGCTGCAGAAGAACGTCGTCATCGTGTGCGGCGAGGGCATCGTCGGCGAGGACGGCCGCGAGCTCGGCGCCAAGCGCGAGACCCACGACCCCGCCGGCAACGTGTCGCTCTCGGGCGCCTCGGACTCGCTGCGCGACGTGCTCGTCGACCACTTCGGGGACCTCTACTTCCAGCAGTTCCGCCGGGCCGAGTCGGCCAAGGCCGCGGTCTTCACCCGAAAGGTCGGGCACACCCAGCGCGGGGGCCGTCCCATCCTGTTCGACCGCTTCCACGGCGGCCAGCTCGGGGGCAAGGCCGTCGACATGCTCCTCGACGGCCAGAACAACGCGATCGCGATCCTGCAGTGGAACCGGCAGCGGGGTTTCTACGTCGACAGCTACGACGGCAACGCCTTCCGCGACCGCTGGGGCGTCATCCACGCGCGACACCTCCACCCCAGCTTCTACGACGAGGAGCTGATGCGGCCCTCGAAGATCGGGGTCGAGTACATGCTGCCGATCTTCACGAACGCCATCGGCCACGGCGACATCGAGGCCATCCGCCAGTCGGTCTTCGACGCGGGCAGCCTCTTCCGCCCGTACCACTCCGTCAACACCGACATCAACAAGCGGATCCGGTACCTCCAGGCTCCGGACTGAATCGCGCCGGCACTGCCGTCGCGATTCAGTCCGGATCTCGAAAGCCCCCTGTCTCGAGGGCCCTGCTCGCGGCTCGGCCGTAGTCCCTCCGACTGGGCCCTCCTCGAGGGCCTTCCCGAAGGCCAACGTCGCCGACGGATCGGCTGCTCGGGCCAGATCCGCTCGGAGCGCGCCAGGTCTGGCGCTCCGAGCGGTACTACTCGTACCGGAGCGCCTCCACCGGGTCGAGGCGGGAGGCCTTGAGCGCCGGCACCAGGCCCGAGGCCACGCCCACGACGACGAGGATCAGGCTCGAGACGACGACGGTCACGGCGGAGATGCGCAGCTGCATGTCGCCCTTGCCCGAGTCGTCCTGGTAGAGGGGGCCGAGCACGGGCAGGATCGGCATCACCGCGGTCAGCGCGTACGACAGCACGATCCCGGCCGCCCCTCCGACGAGCGTGAGGACGAGCGCCTCGGCCAGGAACTGGAGCCGGATGTGGCGCTTCCTCGCGCCGAGGGCGCGGCGCAGGCCGATCTCCCGCACCCGCTCGTCCACGGAGACGAGCATGATGTTCGCGACGCCGACGCCGCCGATGCCGAGGGTGAGGGTGCCGATGAAGACGAGCAGCACCTGCAGGCCGATCGTGATGCCGTCGATGATCGGCCGGAACTCCTCGCGCCCGAACATCTGGATCGCGCGCGTGTCCGTGCCGGAGAAGCGCTGCCGCTTCCCGACCGCGTCGCGCACCTGCTGGATCGCGGCCTTCTCCATCGACGGCGTGACCGCGGCGAAGACGAGGACGCTCGCGTAGCGCGTGTCCCACAGGTCGCCGGCCGTGGTGTAGGGGATGAACGCGCACTCGTCGTCGCTCGTGAAGTAGTTGCTCATCTGCATCTTGCGGTCCATGGCTGCCGACCACGGTGAAGCGCATGCCGTCGATGCGGATCGTCTCCCCCACCGCGGGGCGGCCCGCGAAGAGCTTCTTGCGCAGCTCGCGAGCCGATGAACGCGACGCGACGCCGCTCCAGGAAGTCCTCCGGGCTCAGCCAGCGGCCGTCGCTCGGGACCTCGTTGCGGATCTCGCCGTAGACCGGCTCGACGCCCCGAACCGCCGTGTTGGCCATGCGGTCGCCGTAGGCGATCTGCCGCCACTGGACCGTCTCCATGCTGATGTCCTTCACCAGCGTGGCCTCGGCCGCGATCGCGTCGCGGTCGACCTTCTCGAACCGGACGCGGCGGCCGGCCCGCTCCCCGCCCGCCTGCTCGCTCGTCTGGCCCGGCCAGGCCACGACCGCGCTGCGCCCGAAGGCGTCGAACGCGTGGGTGAGGATCGCGCGGAAGCCCGAGCCGTAGGCCAGCAGGACGGTCACCGCCACGATGCCCCACACGATGCCGAGCATCGTGAGCAGGCTGCGCGTGCGGTTGCGCGTGAGGTTCGTCCAGCTCTGCACGACCAGCTCGCGGACCACGTCTAGCCTCCCGCCTCCCAGCGCAGCGCCTCGATCGGGTCGATCGAGGCGGCCCGCCGCGCCGGGTAGACCGCGGCGAGGAGCGCCACCGTCCCGAGCAGAGCGAACGCCATCAGGCCCGAGGACCAGGTGGGCAGGAGCCCCGCGAAGAAGGGCGGCATGGGCAGCAGGTTCACGAGGGCGCACAGGCCGTAGGCCACGGCGAGGCCGGTGCCCCCGCTCACGAACACCACGAGCAGCGTCTCCACCACGAACTGCCGGACGATCGACCGCCGGGTCGCTCCGAGGGCCTTGCGGACGCCGATCTCGCGGGTCCGCTCCCGCACCGCCACCAGCATCACGTTCATCACGCCGATCCCGCCGATGAAGAGGGTCGCGATGCCCGACCGCGCCCGAGGAAGTACTTCATCCCGTCGGTCATCGTCTTGAAGGCCTTCGCCTCCTCGACCGTGTCCCAGATGTGGGCCGCCTCCTCGTCCCGCGGGTCGAAGGAGTGGATCCGGCCGAGGGCCCGGCGCAGCTCGCCCTTGCAGGCCTCGTGTCGGCTCCACCGAGCGCGGCGCGACGAGCAGCCGGTCCACCGAGTCCGGGAGCGACGGGCGGCTTGTTCGGGAAGTCCTGGAGGATCGCGCTGAAGGGCAGGAACACCTTGCCGATGTCGCGCCCGTCGTAGCTCGAGTCCTGCTCCTTGTGGGTCATGACCCCGACCACGGTGTAGGGGAAGTCCCCGATGCGCAGCGTCTGCCCCATCGCCTCGCCGGTTGCCGAAGAGCTGCTTCTTCGCGTCGCTGCCCAGGAACGCCACCCGCCGGACCTGCTTCTCGTCGTCCCAGTTCGGGTAGCGGCCCTCCGCCACCGGGATCGAGCGGATGTAGGCGAAGTCGGGCATCGAACCGGTGATGGTGAGCGAGGCGCTGTTGTGCGCGCTGCGGACGGGGGCCGTCTGTCCGAGCTCCGGCATCACGTAGCCGCAGGAGGGGGCCTGCTTCTGGATCTCGAGGTGGTCGGTGGCCGTCCACTGGACGCGCCGCCCGGCGCGCAGGCCGCCCACCTGCAGGCTGGTCCGGCCCGCGAACACGATCATCACGTCGCGGCTGAAGTTCTCCGCCACCTTCGCCTGGCCGACCCGCAGCCCCTCGCCCGCCGCCACCATGAGCGTGATCGACACGATGCCCCAGGCGATGCCGAACATGGTGAGCAGGGTGCGGAGCTTGTGCGCGAACAGCGTCCGCATCGTGTCCCGGAGGAGGTCGCTCCAGACCATGGCTCTCGTCTCCGGGGCGCCTACTGCAGGACGACCTTGTCGCCTTCCTTCAGGCCCTCGACCACCTCGGTCTTCACGCCGTTCGAGATGCCGAGCTTCACCGCGACCTTGCTCTTCCCGCCCTCGGCCTTCGGGTCGGGCACCTCGAGCGACGGCTTCCTCTCCTTGTCGTACACCACCGCCGACTCGGGGACGATCAGGATCGCCTTCTTCTCCTCGAGGATGATCTCGGCGTTGGCGGTCATGTTCGTCTTCAGCTCGCCGCCGGGGTTTCGGATCGACACCCGGACCTCGAAGGTGGTGACGTTGTCCTTCTCCTTGCCCAGGGGCGAGATCTTGGTGACCTTGCCCTCGAACGACTTCTCCTTGAAGGACTCGACCACGATCCGCGCCCGCTGGCCCATGTACACGCGACCGATGTCGGCCTCGTCCACCTTGCCGAGCACGTACACCTCGCTCACGTCGCCGAGCGTCATCACGAGGGTCGCCTGCGAGCCGAGGACGAGGATCGAGCTGACCGCGTCGCCCACCTCGACGTCCCGCGAGAGCACCAGGCCGTCCATGGGGCTCGTGATGGTGGCGTAGCGCAGGTCGGTCTGGTAGCGCTCCAGGGCCGCCCGGGCCTTCTCGACCTCCGCCTTGCTGACCGCGGCCTGGCTCTTGGCCGCCGTCTGCTTGTTGAGGCCCATCTGCCAGGCCTTGTCCGCGTCCTCGAGGAGCGAGGGCGCGATGAGGCCGTCGGCGTAGAGCTGGCGGGCCCGCTCGAGGGCCAGCTTCAGGAAGGGCAGGTCGGGCCCCGCGCGCCTCGATCCGGTTGCGCTCCCAGGACGCCTCGGCGGCGAGGAGGTTGGCCCTCGCCTCCCGCACGGCCGCCTCGAGCTGCTCGCGGTCGAGCTCGGCCAGGACCTGTCCCTCCTTCACCTGGTCCCCGTAGTCCACGAACAGCCTCTTCACGAGGCCGCTCGCCTTCGACTTGATCTCGACCTTGGTCAGGGGCTGGACCTTCCCGGTCGCCACGACGGATTTCGCGAGGTCGCCCTTCTCGATGGCGGCCAGACGCGAGGGGTCGATCTCCTTGCCGCCCCGGCGGGCCGCCATGAGGCCGAACACCGCGAGGAGCACGACGCCCGCGCTGACGAAGATCAGGCGCTTGCGGCTCTTTCGCCGCCCGTTTCCGTTGCCGTTTCCGTTCGCCATCGGGACTCCAATTCCTTGAACACGGCTCCGCGAACTGCCTCAGTCACCCTCTCTTACGCGCGAGGGGCCCCCGGGGTTCATACAAGTTCACCCCTTCCGGCGGCATAATCCGCTCATGGACAAGGACCTGATCCGCCGCCTCCCCAAGACCGACCTCCACGTCCACCTCGACGGGTCGCTCCGCCTCGGGACCCTCATCGAGCTGGCCCGCGCGCGCAAGGTCCCCCTCCCCTCTGAGACGCCGGAGGGGCTCGAAGCGTTGGTGTTCCGGCCCCGCTACGCCAACCTGAACGAGTACCTGGAGGGCTTCCAGTACACGGTGGCCGTCCTGCAGGACGAGGAGGCCCTCGAGCGCTCGGCTTTCGAGCTGGCCGAGGACTGCCAGCAGGAGGGCGTCCGGTACCTCGAGGTCCGCTTCGCCCCCCAGCTCCACGTCCGGCCGGGCTTCGACGTCTCGAGCGTCGTCCGGGCCGTCGACAAGGGGCTGCGACGGGCCGCCGACGCCTTCAATCGCCGCCCGGAGATCCGCTCCGGCCAGGAGCCCCGGTTCGCCGCCGGCATCATCCTGTGCGCCATGCGCTTCTTCACCCCCGAGTTCTCGCTCGGCTTCCGGCGGTTCTTCGAGGCCCTGCCCGAGGCGCCCGAGACCGAGATCCACACCGCGGCGAGCCTCGAGGTGGCCCGCGCCGCCGCCCGGCTGCGGCGGGACGAGGGCCTGCTCGTGGTCGGCATCGACCTCGCCGGGCAGGAGAAGGGCTACCCGGCGGAGGACCACCGGGAGGCCTACCAGGTCGCGCACGAGGCGTTCCTCGGCAAGACCGTCCACGCCGGCGAGGACTACGGGCCGGAGTCGATCTTCCAGGCGATCGGCGACCTGCACGCCGACCGCATCGGCCACGGCACGTGGCTCTTCGACGAGACCAAGATCACGAGCCCGAGGATCACCGACCGCAAGCGTTACGTCGAGGACCTGGCGGAGTTCGTCGCGGACAAGCGCATCACGATCGAGGTGTGCCTGACCTCGAACCAGCAGACCGTGCCCGAGCTGGCCGACGACCTGCGCAAGCACCCCTTCGCCGAGATGCGGCGGCGGCGGCTGTCCACCACCTTCTGCACGGACAACCGGCTCGTCTCGCACACCACCGTCAGCCAGGAGATCGCCCGCGCGATCGAAGCGTTCGAGCTGACCCCGCGCGAGGTGCGGGACATCCTGATCTACGGCTTCAAGCGCAGCTTCTACCCGGGCAGCTACCTCGAGAAGCGGGACTACGTCCGCGACGTGATCAACTACGCGAACCGCGTGCTGGACGGGTCGGGGCCGACCTAGACGCCCCGGCTACCAGCGGTGGAAGGCCGGGTGGCCTTCCTTCACCGCGACGAAGACGCCGCGGCAGGTCGCCGTCGTCTTCCCCCCGCCTCGACCGTCGCTTCCACCGTCGCCCGGTCGGCGCCCGAGTCCACCACGCGCGCCCGAAGCCGCAGCGGGCCGCCCGAGGGCGTCACCCGAAGAAGCCGCACGTGGAACTCGGCGGTCACGGTGCACGGCGGGGCCTCGCGCCCGGCCGCCTGCATGAGGTGGATCGCGGCGGTCCAGTTCGAGTGGCAGTCGAGGAGCGTCCCCAGGATCCCGCCGCTCACCACGCCGTCGAAGGCCTCGTGGTGCGGCTCGGGGGTCCACTCGGCGAAGAGGCCTTCGCCCTCCTCGAAGCTGCGCACGTGAAGGCCCTTCGGGTTGCCGGGGCCGCACCCGAAGCAGTGGTTGCGCGGGCGCGTAGCGCTCCTGCACGCTCGGCCGATCGTTCATTTCGCGGACTTGTCACTCCGGAGTAGATTCTAGACTCTCGGGGAGGGTCATCGGACCGGACTCCGGGAGGCTTTCGACGGGGCTTTCCCAGGGAGGATCCGAGATACCAGATCCCTCGCGCGCCGCGCCGGATCGGCGGCGCACTCGGGTGCTAGTGTAGCCGCCGAGCGCCTGGCGCGCCTCCTCGCCCACGTTCGGGTCCTTGTCCCCGGTCGCCCTCTGCAGCGCCGCGGCCGCCGGGCCCGCGGCGGGGCCGATCCGACCGAGGGCGCGGGCGGCGTGCAGCCGCACGAGGCTGCTCGAGTCGGACAGCGCCGCCGTGAGCGACGGCACGGCCGACGCGGCCGGCGGGCCGATCCGCCCGAGCGTCCGCGCCGCTCGCCAGCGGCGGTCGGCGTCGGCGCTGCGCAGCCCGTCGACGAGGACGCCCGACCGCCGCGCCGGCCGCGGGGCCGATCCGCGCCAGCGCCCCGGCCACCACCGCGTTCGTGTCGTCGCGCGCGAGCGCGCGCGCGAGGTCGGGCACCGCCGCCTGGGCCGCGGAGCCCAGGTTCCCCAGGCTCCACGCGGCGAAGGCGACCACGTAGGTGTCCGAGCTGCCCAGCGCCGCGACCAGCCGCGGGACGTCCTCCGCCCCGGGCCCGATCGCCGTCAGCGCGCGGGCCGCGGCGGCGCGCACCGCCTCGCTCGGGTCCTCGAGCGCGACGAAGAGCGAGCGGCACCGCGCCCCGCGCCGCCGGACCCAGCGCGCCGAGGGCCGCGGCGCACTCCGCACGCACCCCGGTCGACTCCGCGCTCGCCAGGGCCGACGCGAGCGCGGGCACTTCGGCCGCGCGGTCCCCGAGCGCGCCACGGACGACGTCCGCCGCCGAGTCTCCCCGCACGAGCAGGTCGCTCGCGTAGAGGGTGTCGGCCACGAGAGAGGCTCCGGCCGGGCTCAGGTGGTCGTAGTCCACGAACGCCGACGGCCCGACCCGGCCCAACGTGGGCAGAAGGTCCAGGCACTGCAGCCGCTCGGACTCGCAGAAGGCGGCGATCTTCTGCTGCACGACCGGCGGAGGTGCTTCGGGCCCGACCTGGAAGCGAAACGGGAACACGACGACGGCGAAGGTGGCCCCGTCGGCCTCGACCTCCCGCCGCAGCGCGCGTACCTCGTCGAAGAAGCGGTCCATGGCCTCCCGCACGCGCGGAGAGTCGGGCTCGGCGAAGAGGCGCTCGACGTTGTCGATCTCCCGGCCCTCGGCGTCCACCAGGAGGCGGACGACCGCCGAGCGCTCGTGCAGGCGCGTCAGCCATCGCGGCGGCCGAGAGAGATTGTTGAAGAGCTCCGGTATGTCGTTCAGGCACACCGCGAGGATCACCTGGTCCGGCTGGTAGGCCCGCGCGATGCGCTGCCAGGCGGTGCGTTCCTGGCGCGTGGACCAGCCCCAGAGGGCCACGTTCATCACCTCGACCCGGCGCCCCTCCGCCCGAAAGCGCGCCTCGAGCCGCTGCGGGTAGGCGTCCTCCGGCCGGATCTCCGCTCCGAGCGTCACGCTGTCGCCGAGGATCGCGATCCGACGGAGGCCCTCCGGCTTCTCGTGCGTCCGCGTCCGGTCCCGCAGGCCGTCGCGATTGAACTCCTCCCAGGGCGGCCACCCCACCCCGTCGGACTTCATGACGTAGAAGCCGCCCGGCATCTTGTCGTCCCAGTCCCAGATGTAGTCGGCCACCTCGCGCCGCGGCGGGCGCGGCTTCTCCACGAGCCGCGCCCCGCCCTCGAGCACCGCGAGGAAGATCGCCGAGGACGCGACCGCGAGCGCGACGTTGACGACGAGGCCGCGCTTCACGCCGCCACCGCGAGCCGCAGGGTCCGCTCGATCCGCTCCCAGTGCGTGCCGCGCCAGAAGAGGCGATCGCACTCCGCGCACACGAAGTACTCGTCCTGCCAGAGCGCGGTGCGGGGCGGGATGCGGGGGCGAACCGCCTCTTTCGCCGTGGCAACGAGCCCGCCGCCACAGGCCATGCACCGCGGCTCGCGTAGCGTCAGGCCGAGTTCGACCGCCGCGAGGTGGAGCTGCTCGGCCATCGTCAGCGCCGAGGGCACCCAGACGACGACCAGGGAGCCGTCGGCCACGATGCGCCGGTCCAGGACCTCGGCCTCGCTCGTCAGCAGCACGAGGCCCCGACGCAGGGCCTCGTCGGGAAGCCGGTGCCCGGGGACCCCGGGCGCCGGCCGCGCCTCGTAGCCCGCGGCGCGGAGCCAGCGCGCGAGCCCGCCGAGGCTCGGGTCGCAGAGGAAGCGCGGCGGGTTCGCCGCGTCGAAGCGCGCCCACGGCGGTACGCCCGAAGCACCCCTCGCCTGCCCGAGCCACGACCGCTTCGCTGCGGTGACCTCGCGAAGCCAGACGGCCGCCAGCGCGTGCGCCGGCGGAGTCCTCTCGCTGGCGGCGGCAGCGATGGCCTCACGGACGAGGCGAGCGGCCTCGGCGTCTGCGTCCTCGCCACCGCTCCAGAGCGCGAGAGCGCGAAAGCGCGCGCGGAACCCGTGCTCGATCCTTCCGTCCACGCACCAAGCTTATCGCTTCGTCTCGTCGCGCTCGACCGGTGCCGCGCCGACCGCGAGTCGCTCGTGATGGCCGTGAGGGCCGGCGGTCCTTGCACGCCCTCCGGCTTTCCGGTATATTTCGCGGTCGTCGGTTGGCCCGCTAGCTCAATTGGTAGAGCAAGAGACTCTTAATCTCTAGGTTCATGGTTCGAGTCCATGGCGGGTCACCAACTCCCCTCACCAACCCCCGCTGACTGAGGCGCTGCGCGTCTCAGCAGCTCGCGCACGAGAGGCGGGTCCGGTGCGCGGGTGAGAAGCTCCTCCCTTGGGTCCGGCGTCCGCGGGAAGTGCGCGGCGTGGAGGAGCGAGACGCGGTTGAAGGCGCAGTGGGCATCCGGGATGCACCGCGGGTCCCGGTTCCCGGGGATGCGGGCGATGGCGGCCGGGCAGACGAAGCAGTCGGCCAGGAACGGGCAGCCGCGGCAGCGCCGGGGCCCCGATGCCTTGGCCTCGCGGTTTCCGAACACCTCGGTGCGCCGGACCGCCGCGCGAAAGGCCCGGACGCGAGCGGCAAGATCGGGCGACCGCACGTGGCCGATCCGCAACGGGGCGATCCACTCGCGCAGGCCGGGCTCCCCGAAGCTCTGGTAGGACGGGACGCACATGGCGCAACCCCGAACCTGCCCGTCCACGTCGACCGTCAGTGAGCGCCCCGTGCCGATGGCGCACATCTCCGGTGGGCTCCATCGATCCCGCGTCCTCTCCTCGCGGAGAAAAGCCACCGGCGTCCGCCCGGTCCGCCGGTAGTGGCGTCGCGACGAGCGGCAGACGAGCGCCAGCTGCCGCCGGAGCTCGACCGGGCTCGCTGCGTTCCAGCAGGGGTCGGGGGGCAGACTGGGGCTGATGTGGATGGTGGCCAGACCCAGATCGATCAGGTAGTCGACCGAGTCCGCCAGCGTGGGCAGGTTCGCCCCGGTGAGCGTGATCGAGACCTCGACGCACTCCTCGAAGAACTCCCGGCTCGAACGGCGCAGCTCGCGCAGCCGCCGGTCGAGCCGGCGGAAGGTACCCGGCTGCCGCAGGTCCTGCGCCGCGGGCAGGCCGTCGAAGCTCACCTGCGTCTGGACGCGGTGCCGCTCGAGGAACGCCGTACGCTCCCCGTCGAGGAGCGTGCCGTTGGTGCTCGTCTCGTAGTGCACCCGGGTGCGGGGCGACCGGGTGGCCTCGACGTGCTCGACCGCCTGCCTCATGAGCGGGAAAGCCAGCAGCGGCTCGCCGCCGTAGAAGATGAGGGTCGCCTGGCGTCCCGCCGAGCGCAGCAGAAGGTCGACCGCGCTCCGGAGGATGTCCCCGCTCATGAAGCGGCGGGGCTTCCGGTCCTGGTAACAGTAGGCGCAGCTCAGATTGCAGGTCGAGGTGAGCACGACCTGTAGGACCTTCATGTCGTCGCGGCCGCTATTTCCTGTTGATCGCGCCCGATGTCACGTCCTTGACGCGTTCCGGCTTGAGACAGGACGGGTCCTGCCGGCAGCCCCCGGGCTTCACGAACCCCGCGAGAACGATGCCCCTGCTCTTCGCGTACCGCGTCCTCGCCGCCTTTCGACTCGCCGCCATCACGATCTTCTCTGGTCCCATGTCCTGGAGGACCGCGCGGACCGCACCGAGTAGCTTGTCGACGTGTTTCAGGGCGGCGATGAGGTGCTCCACACGCACCTCGCCAACACCCACCGCCCGACGAACGGCCTTCTTTCTTGCCACGGTTCACCTCCTGGCGGATCCCCCCGCCGGTTCCAGCAGCCAGATGTCGCCGCGAGGCTCGACCTCCGAGTACGCGAGGAAGCGGCCGTCGCGGGAGATGTCGAACGAGCCCACGAGAACGGAGTCGTCGATGCGAGGGTCCACCCACAGGCGTTCGAGGCGCCCGCTCGTCCGCTCGAGCCGACGGAACGAACCGCGGCTCTCGCCCCAGTAGCCCCACACGAGAAGCGCGTCTCCCGTCGGCAGCCACCGGAGGTTCTGCGCCCCGGCGCCCCGTGTCAGCACACGGGCGGGCGCG
Source organism: uncultured Acidobacteriota bacterium (assembly GCA_963818355.1). Classification (GTDB taxonomy): domain Bacteria; phylum Acidobacteriota; class Vicinamibacteria; order Fen-336; family Fen-336; genus DATBSL01. Next base: position 33,514 of record CAWFSB010000026.1, read on the forward strand.
ATCCCGTCGGCGGCTGCGATCCAGACCTCGGAGGCATCCTGCTCGTCGCGACGGAAGGCGATGGCCGTCCCGTCGGGCGACCAGTCGGGGAAGAAGTCCGAGCCCTGGCCCGAGGTGATCTGGATGGGATCTCCGACAGCGCCCTGCTCACCGACGCGCATCACCCAAACGTGGTCCTCGCCCCCGTGGCCCGACACGAAAGCCAGCCTTCCCCCGTCGGGCGACCAGGAAGGGTGCACGTCGGGCCCGGGACGCGACGTGAGCCGCACGGCCAGTCCGCCCCGGGCGGGAATGACCCAGAGATCGCGTTCGCCGCCGTCCACGTTGGTGTAGGCGATCCGCCGCCCGTCCGGGGACCAGGCGGGCAGGGACTCGTTCCCCGGCTGGTCCGTGAGACGACGAGCGCGGCCTGACGGGACTGCCCCCGCAAGCGGCTGGACCCAGAGGTCGAAGGAGACCTCTCTGTCGGAAGTGAAAACCAGGGCGCTCCCGTCGGGGGCAAAGCCGGGGCCGCTCTCGCTGCGAGCCCCGCCCACCCGCGTGCGCTCACCGGTGCGCAGGTCCAGGAGCGCGATGTCGAAGCGGTCGACTGCCGTCGAGAACGTGATGCGTCCGCTCGCGGCGAGGCTGGGCTGCGCTTCCGGGCCCGTCCCCAGCGTCACTCGCTGGGGTGTCCCGCCCTCGGCCGGCATCCGCCAGAGCGCGCTCGTCCCCTCGCGCGCGGCGGCGAAGTACACCCACCGCCCGTCGGGGGACCACGCGGGCTCGGTGTTCGCGGCGTGGTCCGTGGTGAGCGGTCGCGCTGCTCCCCCCGCAGCAGGGACGAGCCACAGGTCGCGGAAATCGGCGTAGGCGATCGTCCGGCCGTCCGGCGACCAGGCGGGGTGGGTGTGGTCCCACAGCCCGCCTCGATCGCCCGTCAGCAGGCGGGCGGTCTCCGGCCGGCCGATCTCGGCCACCGCGACCCGTAGGTTGCCGCTGGCGGCCTTCCGAACGAAGGCGATGCGTGTGCCATCCGGTGAGATGGCGGGCTCCTCCGCATCGGGCATGAGCAGCACGGGGGCGCCGCCGAGACGCGGGACCTTCCAGACGGCCCGGCCTCCTTCGCGATCGGAGTCGAACGCCACGGCGCTGCCATCCGGAAACCAGGCAGGGTCCAGGTCGGTTGCGCTGTCGTTCGTCAGCTGCAGCGGCTCCCCTCCGTGGACATCGGCGACCCAGATGTCGGGGCGGCCCGCCCGGCTGGACGCAAAGGCCACGAAGCTCCCGTCGCGAGACAGGGCGGGGTCGCCTTCCCGGCCCGGGTCGCTGGTGAGCTGCCGCGGGACGAACGCCGGCGGCCTTGGCTCGGCGCGGTGGAAGCGCTCGAGAAACCAGGCCGAAACCACGACGGCCGCCGCGAGCCCGAGACCGGCGCCCAGGCCAAGGAGGAGCCGGGGACGCCGGCGCAAAGGCTCCAGTGGCGGCCCTTTTCGGCCCGAGTCGCTGCGACGACTGCCGGAGTCGAGGGCCCCCGCGGACGTGAACGCCTCCAGGGCGAAGGCCAGATCCCGCGCCGACTCGAAGCGCTGCTCCAGCGGCTTCGCGAGACACCGCTGCACCACGCGGTCCAAGGAGTCAGGCACGCACGGGTTGACGCGGGGCAGCGGCTCGGGGTCCTGGCCGAGCAGCGCGGCATAGACCTCCGCCGCGGACTGGCCACCGAAGGGCCGGGAGCCGGCCAGCATCTCGTAGAGGACGACTCCGAGCGAGAAGATGTCCGAGCGCGCGTCCACGTCCCTTCCCCGCGCCTGCTCGGGAGACATGTACCCGAGGGTGCCGACGGCGCGGCCGGCTTGAGTCCTATCCGCGCTCCCCAGCGTCGCCAGCCCTTCGCTGCCATCCTCGAGGCGCGCGAGCCCGAAATCGAGGATCTTCACGCGGCCGTCCGGGGTCAGGAACAGGTTAGAGGGCTTGAGGTCCCGGTGGACGATACTTTTCTCGTGCGCCGCCGCGAGCCCCCGCGCGACCTGCAGGCCGATCTCCAGCGCCCGGAGCACGCTCGGCTTGCCGGACGCCATGAGGTGGGCGAGCGTCTCCCCCTCGAGGAGCTCCAGGACGACGTACGGCCGGTTCTCGGCCTGCCCGAGGTCGTGGATGTCGAGGATGTTGGGGTGATTCAGGGCGCCGACGGCGCGAGCCTCCTGTGAGAAGCGCCGCAGGCGCTCCGGGTCCTCGGCGAAACGGGCAGGCAGGACCTTGACGGCTACGTCGCGCCCGAGGCGAGGATCGCGAGCGCGGTAGACCTCGCCCATGCCTCCGTGCCCGAGGAGGCACACGATCTCGTACGGACCCAGCCTGGTTCCGGCGGAAAGATCCATCCCACTCCCCGGCCGGCTCGGTTCCCTGACGAGTGACTCCGCTCAGGGTAGGCATGGGCCTTCCTCGTGGCCATAGAGCGTTTGAACTACCAGGCCAAGGCCGCGGCCGGCGGAGGCGAGGCCGCCCGGGGACGCTCAGCCCAGGCCGAGCACGGTGCGGATCGTCCTCACCACGCCGTTCGCGTTGTTCGTGGGCGCGACCCAGCTGGCCCGTTCCTTCAGCAGCGGGTGGGCGTTCGCCATCGCGAACGAGTAGGTGGCCGCGTCCATCATCTCCAGGTCGTTCAGGAAGTCCCCGAAGGCCATCGTCTGGTCGCGCGTCACGCCGAGCGCCTTCTGCACCTCGCGGATCGCCCGGCCCTTGTTCGCCGTGGGGCTCATGACGTCGACCCAGTGGGCCCCGGACACCACCACCTGGTGGCGTCCCGCGAGGTCGGCCAGCCGGGGCGCGGTGTTGCGCTCGCCCGAGGCGAAGTCGTAGACGGCGACCTTCAGCACGTCGTCGTCGCGGATCTCCAGGAGGTCCTCGACGACCCGCAGCCTGGCGTAGTAGAGCGTGGCCTGGTCGAGGAAGCGGCTGGTCGCGTCGCTCGATGTAGGCAGAGCGCTTTCCGCAGAGCACGGCTCCGGCCTCGGGAATGCCCCGCACCCGGCTCGACCACCTGCTGCGCGACGTCGAGCGCGAGGCAGTCGGACGAGATCTCCCGGCCCTGGGCGACGACGTACGTGCCGTTCTCGGCGACGAAGACCAGCTCGTCGGCCACGCCCTCGAACTCCTGCAGCAGGTTGTAGTACTGGCGGCCGCTGGCCGGGCAGAAGGTGATGCCCCGGGCGTGCAGCTCGTCGATGAGCGGCCAGAGCTCGTCGTGGATCTGCTTCGCGTCGTCGACCAGCGTCCCGTCCATGTCCGTGGCGATGAGCCGGATGTCCGGGCGGGGGCTCATGCGGGCGAGCTCCGCCAGGTCGTGCTGGTGCGAGTCGGGCACGGACCCCCTACTTCCCCGCGGGGGCCGCCGGACCGACCTTCTCGAACACCCAGAAGGCCCAGTTGTTGCCGCTGCCGTAGTGGAAGGTCAGGAGCTGAAGCCCGGCCTCGGGGAAGGTGATCGTCCCGATCGGGCCGTAGTCCCAGTGGTGCCAGCTCTCGGTGGCCCGTGGCACCTGGCCGGTGGCGGCGGGCTTGCCGTTGAGATCGAAGCCGACCGCGGTCACCTTGTGGGAGTAGAGCGCCTTGATGGAGTAGGTGCCGGGCTCCTTCACGTCGACGGTGTAGTTCGTCCACTCCCCGTCCGACGTCCAGCCGATGTAGAAGAGGTTGATGGGCGGGGTCACCGCGTTCGGGTGGTTGAGGTCGGCCCAGTCCTTCACGTAGGAGAGGTCCACCCCCTCCTTCCCGCGGAAGTGCCAGACGTAGTGGCTGCCGTGCGCCCGCTCGTGGTCGGGATCGCGGTTCAGGACGTCGCTGCCCTCGTTCTCCTTCGTGGTGTCGTGGTACGCCACGCCCTCGCCGCCGAGGTCGTAGAGCGCGCACTGCACGATGCCCGGGATCGCCGGGGGCCCGGACTTGTGGAACTCGTCCGTGAAGGGCCGCCCCTTGTAGTCCGCCGGCGGCGCCGCGAGCGCCGAGGACGCGACGAGACAGGCCGACGACGACCAGGACATGGCGTCAGGCACCTGCAGATCATCATCGGTGGGCCTTCTCCTCGTGGCGGCCGAGTATAGCCGAACGTGTCTGACCCCCCGCGGGGTTCCCGCGTACCTTGGGGAAACTCATGAAGGTCATCGTCATCGGGGCCACGGGAACCATTGGCCGCGCCGTGGCCGACGCGCTCGCCGCGGGGCACGAGGTCGTGCGGGCCTCGCGGCAGGGCGACGTGAAGGTGGAGCTAGATCCGGCCGCGTTCGCCTGAGACGGAGAGTCGCCCCCGGGCCTTCACGCTCGAGTGCCGGCCGAGGGGCGTCGGGCGGCCAGGGCCTCGGGGCCGAGGCGGGAGGCCACCTCTCGCAGCCGGTCCATGAGGTCGCCGGCCGGGGCGCCGGCGACGTCTTCCGCGGGGCCCGTCTCGAGAGCCAGGGTCTCTTCGACGCGTGCGGCGATCTGCGCCAGCCGGCCGAGCACTTCCTCGTAGAGGGGATACAGCCGGTCGAGGCAGGCCAGGCACTCGTTGAAGAGGACTTCCCGCTCGTCTTGCGACGGCGCATCCGGCTCGACGAACTGGTCGAGCGTGATCGCTCCCCGGGCGTGGGGGAACGGGTAGGCGACTCCGGCTGATGCAGCCGGCTCACCTGTCCCACCAGACCCCGCAGCTTGCTCCGGCGAGCTCGTCGATGACGGCGTCCACCTTGGCCGGGTCGGAGTGGCGGCCGCGGTTCATGAGGAGCATCTGCCACGGGGAGAGCTTCCCGCCGAGGTCTTGCAGCAGAGGGAGCGCCGGCGCCAGCGCTTCCAGCGCCGGGACGAGCCGGGTCGACCTCCTGCTGGAGGACCGCGCGTCCGCGATGCGCCGCGCCTGGGAGGGACTGTTCAGCTGTCGCAGCGCCGCCCGCAGGCGGGCCCTGGCGCAGAGCACTGTAGTCGACCAGGGGAGCCCCGCTCTGCTTCCTCTCGGCCTTCCAGGGTCGCGATCGCCTCGTCCACCGTTCCCGGTGTGCCGGCCTTCCAGCCGAACCGAGCCGGCTCGATCGCGAAGCCCGCCTTCAGCAGGACGAGGGCGTTCTCGGCGTTGAACCGGAGCGTCCGCCGATCTGCTTCTGCTCCTTCTGGGCGTACCTCGCCCGGCTCACGGCCGCCTTCATCCGATCGCGGGCCGATCGGAGCTCGGCGAGGCCCGCGTCGGGATCCGACAGCGGCTGCAGCTCCGGCAGGCCGATCGAGATCGGATGGAAGAGCGTGCTCACCCCGTCGAAGTAGCGCTCGGACAGGGCCCGAGTGGCACGCAGGGAGCTCGTCTCGCGGAGGTACGTCTCGGTGTCCACCAGGTTCGCGGTCCTGGATGGGCAGCGCGTGCTCCTTCTCGTAGGAGAGGCGCGTGACCTGCCGGCTCAGCGACGCGAAGTCCCGGAACAGCGCCGTGGCCGGCGTCGGTCGAGCGGAAGACCCCCGGCGCGTCGAGGGCCTCCGCGGCGCGAATGCGATCGGTGTCGCAGGGGTGGGTGTCGAAGAGGCCGGTCTTCGAGTCGGCCACTCGCCGGCCGGTCTCTTCGCGGACTTCAGGCGGCATCTCCGTCGAGGTGCCCACGATGAACAGCGGCAGGCTGTCCGGCAGGCGTTGGCCTCTCCAGCTGTCGCGCAGCGCGGCATAGGCGGCGCTCGCTGGCCACGTCGAGCTCCGCCAGCCGGAGCATGGTCTCGCGGAACGCGTCGCTGCCGGCCACCTGGCACTCGTAGCGGTCGGCGTCGTACTCCATCTGGCGGAGCATGAAGCAGCTGACCCCGTGGCCCACCTGCATGAGCGCCCAGAGGATGCGCCGGCTCAGCCAGACGCAGCCGCGCGTCGGGTGCAGCACGACGACGCCCCAGAAGCCGGCGGCCCTGGCGGCGCGCCTCCAGCGCCATGTCCCAACGGTCGCGCTCGTACACCACCCGGAAGAACCAGCCGTTGATCTGGCGGATCACGTAGGTGAGCCTCATGCCGGCGCCCTGGGAGAAGTGCCCGAACTCGTGGGCGAGCACGCCGGCAAACTGCCTCATGCTCAGCCCCGCCACGAGGGGCAGGCCGATGGTCAGCGTCATGTCCTGGCCGAAGAGGCTGGCCGCGCCCAGGCGGAAGCTCGCCGCGGCGTTGACCGCGCAGTTGACCTCCACGCGGCGCGGCCGGGGGGCCCCGACCAGCCGGCAGATGCGCCCGATGAAGGCGAACAGCAGCCGCTCCTGCTTCGCGTCGAGGGCCATCGCCGGCGGCGCCGGCGGGCGGCCGGCAAACAGCGGTTTCACCATGAAGAGGATCACGACGAGCCCCGCGAGGATCGGGCCGAAGTAGAGCAGCAGCCGTGAACCACGAGCCGCCGGCTCCTTGCAGGATGAAGAAGTCGTTCGTCGCGTGGTACCACACGCCCCAGCCGACCAGCAGGATCAGGCCGACGTAGATCGCCGGCAACAGCACCATCACGACGGCGACCACGGCCAGACCGAGCTGATAGAGGACCGAGGGCCGACTGCGCGTGATGGTCCCGGCGAAGCCGCGCAATGGCGACGGGACCGGGACGGGGCTCATGGTCACCTCCGGATGAGCAGGACGTGCGTGCCGACGACGACGTCGGACAGCTTCCCGGGCTCGGGGAGCCCGACCGACTCGAAGTCCACCTCCCCCTCGCCGGGGAGAAGGAGGAGCGCCCCCTCCTTGACCAGGGCTCGCGCGAGGACGATTCCCTTCCCGGTGCGGATCGCGCAGATGCGATCGGGCGTCACGGCGCCCTGCCGCTGGAACACGATCCGGTCGCCGGGAGCGGCCACGCCCCGCAGGTGCTTCGTCGCGGCGGGCGTGACCTCGTAGGCGAAGAGCTGCTGCGCATCGTGCCCTTCGAGGAGGCGGCGGTCGAGGAGCAGCCGGTCCGCGACAGGGCGGGACGCCTCGAGCGCGGCCGGGTCGGCCCCGCGTGCGAGGACGGCGACGGAGACCACCGCGGGGAGCGGCGATTCGGCGACGACGCCCGAGGCCGACGGCCGACGCGGCCGTCGGGCGGCCAGGGCCTCGGGACCGAGATGAGAGGCCACCTCCCTCAGCCGCATCGCCAGGTCACCTTCCGGCACGCTGGAATCGCGCCGCTCCACCGGCGCCTCGAGCCGAGGCAGCTCCTCCCCGCTCTCGACGAGGGTCCGATAGGCCGGCGTCCGGGAGATCGCCTCGAGCTCGTTCAGGAGGGCCAGGTCGTGGACCCCGAAGCCGCGCGGCCCGCGCCCAGGCGCGGTAGAGTGCCTCGTCGTCGTCGAGCGCTCGGGCGAGGTTCGCGGCCACGTCCTCCTCCGGGACCTTGGCGCCGGTCTCGATGAGCGACACATAGGAGGTCGAGATGCCCGCCCGCAGGGCGAGCTCGGTGCCCGTGAGACCCAGCTGCGAACGACGCCGCCTCATGCGGGTGGGGATGTCCGGAAGCCGCTTTTCACTCATGGCTCTTGACAACGATTTCACTCACGAGTAAATTGTAGGCCAAGGTGTCGCTATGTCAAGGCATTTTGAAATAGAAGAGAGCCGTCGCTGAGCGGAAGAGGCGATTTGATTTCTTGGTAACAACAAGCCCGATGAGGCCGCCAGGCCTTGCACAGAGGGGGAATCCGTGGACCAGAAGCCGTTCGGAACGAGTGACTTCGCGCTGAACCCCGAGCCGCGCTGCCCCTGCCTGCTGCTCCTCGACGTGTCGGCGTCGATGGAGGGCGCGCCGATTGCCGAGCTCAACGCGGGCCTCAAGGCCTTCCGCGACGACCTCGTGGCCGACGAGCTGGCCGCGAAGCGGGTCGAGGTCGCCTGCATCACGTTCGGAGGCTCGGTCGACGTCGTCACCGAGTTCGAAACGGCGGGGGTCTTCCAGCCCCCGTGGGTCAAGGCGGCGGGCAACACCCCGATGGGCGCCGCCATCACGGCCGGGGTCGAGCTCGTCCGCCTCCGGAAGGAGGTCTACCGCGAGAACGGCATCGCCTTCTACCGCCCGTGGATCTTCCTCCTCACCGACGGCGCCCCGACGGACGAGTGGGGGGCGGCGGCGAAGAAGGTGAAGGAGGGCGAGGCCGCCAAGGCCTTCGCCTTCTTCGCGGTGGGCGTCGAGAACGCCAACCTGGAGATCCTCCGCCAGATCGCGGTGCGCGAGCCCCTCAAGCTGAAGGGCCTCCAGTTCCGGGGGCTCTTCCAGTGGCTGTCCAACTCGATGAAGAGCGTCTCGCGCTCGACGCCCGGCGACGAAGTTCCCCTCAAGAACCCGACCGAAGGACCGGACGGGTGGGCGTCGATCTAGTCGCGCCCGGCTGGCGCACGCTCGCGGCGTCCGTCGTCGGGACCTCGCACGCCTCCGCCGGGCTGCCCTGCGCCGACGCCTGTGCGACGCGGGTCCTGCGCCGACCGCGCAAGGGAGGGTCGCTCCTCGTGGCGGTTGCCGCCGACGGGGCGGGCAGCTCGGAGCGCGCCCCCGAGGGGGCGCGGCTCGCGTGCGACGCGGTCCTCCACCGGGCCCGGCGCTGGGCGGCGGGCCGGGCGGACCTCTCGACCTTCGGCCGCGAGGCCTTCCTCCCCTGGCTGGACGACGCCCGGGCGCGGATCGCAGCGGCCGCGCGCGCCGAGCGGCGAGAGAGCCGCGATTTCTCCTGCACGCTCCTCGTCGCTCTCGTGGGTGAGGCGCGGGCCGTCTTCTTCCAGATCGGCGACGGGGCCATCGTCTACCGTGACCGAGACGGCGCCTACGTCCCCGCGATGTGGCCGCAGAGCGGCGAGTACGCGAACTGCACGTGGTTCGTCACCGACGACGACGCGGCGCGAGCGGGTCCAGTCGGTCGCGGCCGAGGGCGTCGACGAGGTGGCCCTCCTGACGGACGGGCTCCAGGGGCTCGCCCTCCGGTTCGACACCCGCGAGGCCCACGGCCCGTTCTTCGAGCCGATGTTCGCCCGCCTGCGGGCCGAGGGCGAGGGCGAGAACCTCCGCGAGGAGCTGCGCGCGTTCCTGGGCTCGGGACCCGTCAACCAGAGGACCGACGACGACAAGACGCTCGTGCTCGCGACGCGGCTTCTCCCCGCGGCCGAGCCGGCGGGCGTAACGCGTGCGCACCTTCTGCGACCTCCAGGGGCGCGAGGCCGGGCTCGGCCGCTGCCTCGGCCAGGGCGGAGAAGGGGCGGTCTACTCGGTGCCGATGTGGCCCCGCTCGGTGGCCAAGATCTACGCGCGCCGGCCGGACGACCAGACCAGCCGCAAGCTCCGCGCCATGGTCGACCTCGGCACGGAGGAGCTGACCTCGTTCGCCGCCTGGCCGCAGGGCCTGCTCCTCGACCCGCGCACCGGGCATGCCGTCGGCTTCCTGATGCCGCGGGTGGACGGCCACCGTGAGATCCACGCCCTCTACGGCCCCACCGCCCGCAAGGCCGCCTTCCCGGACGCCTCGTGGGCCTTCCTGGTGCGGGTGGCCCGCAATCTCGCGGCCGCGTTCGACGCCGTCCACCGCCACGGCCACGTCATCGGCGACGTCAACCAGGGCAACGTCGTCGTCTCGCGCAAGGCGACCGTGCGGCTCATCGACTGCGACTCGTTCCAGGTCACCCACCTCGGGCACACCTTCCCCTGCCGGGTCGGGGTGCCCCTCTTCACTCCGCCCGAGCTCCAGGGCCAGAGGCTGGACAGCGTCCAGAGGACCCACGACCACGACCGCTTCGGCCTCGCCGTCCTGGTCTTCCAGCTGCTCTTCATGGGCCGCCACCCGTTCACGGGCCGGCACCGCAGGCGGGCCGTCCCGGTGGAGACCGCGATCCGCGAGGGGCTCTTCGTCTTCGGGCAGGAGGCGCGCGAGCAGGGATGGGCGCCCCCGCCTTTCTCGCTCCCGCTCGGGGAGGTCGCGCGTCCCGTCGCGGACCTGTTCGAGCGCGCGTTCGGTCGCAAGGCCGCGGGTGGAGAGCCGCGCCCGCCGGCTGCGGACTGGGTCCGGGAGCTCGACGCCCTCGAGGCGCAGCTCGTCACCTGCGGCGACGACCCGCGGCACGTCTACGCGGGCAACCGGGGCTCGTGCCCCTGGTGCCGCATCGAGAACGACGGCGGGCCGGCGTTCTTCTTCCTGGCCCAGGGCTCGGCCCCCGACGCCTTCGATCTCGCCGCGACGTGGAGGGCGATCGAGTCGGTCCTCTCCCCCGGCGAGGCGCCGCTCCCCCCTCCCCCGCCGATCGAGAACGCCGGCGGCGCGCGGCAACGCCCCTCGCCCGGCCCTCCGCGTGCGGCAGGCCTTCCGGGGCGTCCTGTCGCCGCGCGTCGCGTCGCTCGAGCGCGAAACGGCGGAGCGACGAGAACAGGAGATCGCGCGGGCCGAGCAAGGCGTTCGCCGCCTCGAGGCTCAGTGGCAGATGCTGTGCGGGGCGGCGGACTTCGAGACGCGGAAGAAGGAGCTCGAGCAGGCGAAGACCTCTCTCGAGGGCCTGGGCGTCCTCGAGGCGCGCGAGTGGGCGGAGCTCGCGGTGCGATTCCGCGACTGGCGGCTGCCGGATTACCTGCGGACGTTCGCTCTCGAGCTCGCTCGGATCCCGCGACTCGGACCGGCCGAGGTCACCGGGCTGGCCGACGAGGGCATCACGACGGCCGCCGACATCGCGCCGGAGCGGCTCCTGGCCATCCCGCACGTCGACCTCGTCCTCGTCCGCGAGCTCCTGCTCTTCAGGGTGGCCACGGCCCGCACCTACGTGTTCGATCCGGTGACCGGGATTCCCGGCAAGGACCGCAAGGCCCTCGAGGACTGGCAACGCAGGCGCAGGGCCGCCCTGCTCGCGACGCTGCAGTCCGGCCCCCTCTTCCTGGCCGAGCAGCGCCGCCAGGCGCTGGCCTGGCGCGACGGGCTGGGGCGCGGGCTCGCCGAGGCCCACCTCAAGCTCGCCCGGCTCCGCGCGGAGGCAGGTCCGCGCTGACCCTGTCATCCCGAGGAGCTTCGGTCTCAGGCCCTGTCATCCCGAGGAGCTTCGGTCGTGTCGGGCGACGAGGGATCCACAGCCTCGCCGGCGCTGAGACTGCGGATTCCTCGGGACCCGTCCAGCCGGCGTCCCTCGGAATGACAGGCCCAAGCCCCCCTCGGGAATGCCGGGCGCGGTAGAATCGTTCCTGCGTCCGGACGGACCCATTCCCCGACAGGACCCAAGGAGCCCCATGGCGGAGACCTACTACTGCCCTCACGACCTGCCCCGCTTCGGCGAGATGGGCAAGGACCGCCCCGAGCTCTGGGCGAAGTTCCTCGACTACTACAACGCGGTCTTCGCCGACGGAGCCCTCACCGCGCGCGAGAAGTCGCTCATCGCCCTCGGTGTGGCCCACGCGGTGCAGTGCCCGTACTGCATCGACGCCTACACCCAGGCCGGCCTTGCAGAACGGGTCCGACCGCGAGCAGATGACCGAGGCCGTGCACGTTGCCTGCGCGATCCGCGGCGGAGCGAGCCTCGTCCACGGCGTGCAGATGCGCAACGTGGCCGACAAGGTGGGGATGTAGCGGCGTGAAGTCCCTCCCCGTCCTCTCCCTCCAGGCTCGCAGCCACGAGCTCTCCCATCCGGCCGCGCAGATGGCGGCGCTCGAGAGAAGCGGCGTCCCCGCCTTCGAGGAGGTGCTCGCCCGCCACGGGCGGGCCCCGCTCGAGGCCCACGCGATCGAGGTCCTGCAGGTCAACGTCGGCAAGCTCTGCAACCAGACCTGCGCCCACTGCCACGTGGACGCCGGCCCCGACCGCCGCGAGGTCATGAGCCGCGAGACGGCCGAGCAGGTCGTCGAGCTCCTGCGCCGGGAGCCCGGGATCCCCACCCTCGACATCACCGGCGGGGCGCCGGAGCTCAACCCGCAGTTCCGCTTCCTGGTGACGGAGGCCTCCGCGCTGGGCCGGCGCGTCATCGACCGCTGCAACCTCACCGTGCTGCTGCTGCCCTCGCAGCGCGACCTCCTCGGCTTCCTGCGCGAGCACCGCGTCGAGGTGACCGCGTCGCTCCCCTCCTTCCGCGCGTCCGGCACCGACGCGCAGAGGGGCGACGGGATCTTCGCGAAGAGCCTCGAGGCCCTGCGCCTCCTGAACGAGGCCGGCTACGGGACGGGCGAGGGCCTCGTCCTCAACCTCGTCCACAACCCGGTGGGGACGTTCCTCCCCGGCGACCAGGCCTCGCTCGAGCGCGACTACAAGCGCGAGCTGCAGCTGCGCCACGGCATCGTCTTCGACCGCCTCTACACGATCACCAACATGCCGATCAGCCGGTTCCTCGAGCACATCGAGCGGACCGGGAACCTGCAGCGGTACATGGACCTGCTGGTGAGCTCGTTCAACCCGCGGGCGGCGGACGGGGTGATGTGCCGGACGTACCTCTCGGTGGGCTGGGACGGCACGCTCTACGACTGCGACTTCAACCAGATGCTGGCCATGCCGTCGAACCACGGCGCCCCGCAGACGCTCTCCGCGCTGCTGGCCTCCGGGGGCGTCGCTCCCCCGCCGCGTCGTGACCGACCGCCACTGCTTCGGCTGCACCGCCGGGGCGGGCTCTTCCTGCGCGGGAGCGGTCGCGGAGTAGGGCTAGGCCCCGTCGCGGCTCACGATCGACGCGGTGCTGGTCAGCTCCTCGAGCAGCGCCAGGGTCGCCTGGCCGCTCATGGAGAAGGGGTCGAGCACCGGGCCCTCCGAGAACCGGAGGATGCTGCCGAGGTTGACCCGGTTCAGGTTCACGCTGCCCATGCGCCAGTTCGCGAAGCGGCGCTCGGCGATCTCGGCGTAGTCGAGCAGCGTGACGTCGCGGTGGCGCGGGTCGCGGACGATCGTCCCGTACAGCGCGTTCACCGCGGCACGGCCACCCTCGAGCACCTGCAGGAAGAGGTTGCCCTGGGTGTACGTGCAGAGGATGCCCGTGATGCCGTTCTCGGCATTGTGCTTCTGGGAGGCCTCGAGGATCGAGGCGACGAACGCGTCGTCGATCTCCCGGGCGGCCCGGCTCGCGTAGAGAAGGCGTACCAGCATGTCGTTTCGCCCTATTCCTTCCGGTCGGTCAGCAGCGAGAGGAACTCCCGGCGCAGGTCGGGGTTCTTGAGGAAGGAGCCTCTCATCACGCTGTTGGTCATCTTGGAGTCCATGTCCTTCACGCCGCGCCACTGCATGCAGTAGTGGTCCGCCTCCATCACGATGGCGAGGCCGTCCGGCTGCATCTTGTCCAGGAGGAGCTCGGCGAGCTGGACGATCGCCTCCTCCTGGATCTGCGGCCGGGTCATCACCCACTCCACCAGGCGGGCGTACTTCGAGAGGCCGATGAGCGCGGAGTGCTCGTTCGGCATCACGCCGACCCAGATGCGCCCGATGATCGGGCACAGGTGGTGCGAGCAGGCGCTGCGCACCGTGACCGGGCCCACGATCATGAGCTCGTTCAGGCGCCGCACGTTCGGGAACTCGGTCACCGGGGGTTGCGCCGCGTAGCGGCCGGCGAAGACCTCCATGAGGTACATCTTGGCCACGCGGCGGGCCGTGTCCTGCGTGTTGTGGTCGCTCTTGGTGTCGATGACCAGCGCCTGCAGCACCTCGTCGATCTTGCCCGCGACCTCGAGCCGAAGCTCGTCGAGCTCCCCGGGCTCGATGTAGGCAGAGATGTTGTCGTTGGCGTGGAACCGGGCGCGCGCATTCCGGATGCGCTCCCGGATGCGGTCCGCGACCGGCGTTCGGCCCCCTCTGAGCTCGCTCCCCGCTTCGACCGACGCCGGCCCGGACCCACCCTCGCTCGCCATCGGCGTGCTCTCCTCGCACAAAGAGCCTAGCATGGCCCCATGTGCGGCCGCTTCAACCAGACGGCGTCGGGCGACGAGGTGGCCGAAGCGTTCGGCCTCGACGAGACACCCGAGCTCGCCCCCCGCTACAACATCGCGCCGACCCAGCCGATTGCCGCCGTCGGCGTGCAGCCGAAGACGGGCAGGCGCGGCCTGGCCGCTCTCACCTGGGGCCTCGTGCCCGCGCAGCTCGCCCGGCGGCGAGCGCGGCTTCATCAACGCCCGCGCGGAGACCGCGTGGGAGAAGCCGTCCTTCCGCGAGGCGTTCTCGCGTCGGCGCTGCCTGATCCCCGCCACCGGCTTCTACGAGTGGCAGAACACGGGCGAGAAGAGAGCGACAGCCCTGGCTCATCCGGATGGCGTCGGGCCGGCTGTTCGCCTTCGCCGGCCTCTGGGAGCCCGCGGCCGCATCGGGCACGACCCCGACCTGCGCCATCCTGACGACCGAGCCCAACGACGTCGCCCGGCCCATCCACGACCGCATGCCCGTCATCCTCGACCCGGCCGACTACGCCCTCTGGCTCGACCCCGCGGTGACGGTGCCGGCCGAGGTACGCCCGCTCCTGCGCCCCTTCCCCGCTGAAGCCATGACCGCCTTTCGCGTGACGACCGCCGTCAACCGCCCGGCCTTCGACGACCCGTCGTGCCTCACGCCGGCGTGAACGCGGTTGCCGGCCGACTGAGGTAATCTCGATCCATGGCATCTCGACCCGCCCGACCTCGCCGCGCCCCCCGTCGCGTCAAGCTGAAGACGCCGCCCCTCCTCTACGAGAAGACCCAGGCGCTCTTCGACCGCATCCAGAAGAAGGTGGACGGCACCTTCCTCACCTACTGGACCTCGACGAGCGGCTCGGTCTGCGACAACGACGTCATGGCGCTCCACGCCCTGCTCGAGGCGAAGGGGCGCCAGGAGCGCATCGCCCTGCTCGTGAAGTCGGACGGGGGCAGCGGGATGGCCTCGCTGCGCCTCGTCCACCTCCTGCGCCGCTACGCGGGCCGGGTCACGGTGATCGCGCCCCTCAACTGCGCCTCCGCCGCGACCATGCTGGCCCTCGGGGCCGACACGATCCAGATGGGGCCGCTGTCGTTCCTCACCGCGGTGGACACATCGCTCGAGCACGACCTCTCGCCGCTCGACCACACGAACCAGCTCGTCCCGGTGAGCAACGACGAGGTGGACCGCGTCATCCGGCTGTGGAGGGACACGGCGGGACGGCGCGGCGACGGGGTGAACCCCTACCAGGAGCTCTACAAGTACGTCCACCCGCTGGTCATCGGCGCGCTCGATCGCGCGAGCAGCCTCTCCCTCATGCTCTGCCGCGAGATCCTCGGCTACCACATGAAGGACCTCCGGAAGGCCGAGCGGATCGCCCGCCGGCTCAACTCCTCCTACCCCGCCCACCAGTACCCGATCACCAGCCGCGAGGCCCGGCGCCTGGGCCTGCGGGTGCAGGACATCCCGTCGGATCTCGACGCGCTCCTCCAGGAGCTGAACCTCCTGTACTCGGAGATGGGCCAGCGCGCCATCACCGACTACGACGAGGAGAACCACCACGACAACGAGATCACGAACATCCTGGAGGGCAAGGGCGCGCAGGTCTTCTACCAGGTGGAGAAGGACTGGCACTACCGCAAGGAAGAGCGGCGCTGGACCTCGATGAACGACGTCTCGTCCTGGTTCCGCTGCCGGATGCGCGACGGCCGGATGGTCAAGGACAAGCTGCACATCCGCTAGTCTCGCGGCGCCCGGTCCAGCGCGCCGCGAGACTTTCTGTCCGCCGTCCGTTCTCTCTTATCCGTTGTCCGTCCCGCAGAGCTCCGAGGAGAGCCGGCCCGCCCCGTTGCGGTTCCCCCCGTTCCCGTCCGTCACGCTCCGCCGCGGCTGAGGCCCTCCGGGTAGGAGCCGAGGATCCGCAGCTCGCGGCAGCTGCGGCCCAGCTCCTCGATCGCCTGCCCGGCGACGCCTCTCGGGTCGCCCAGCACGTCGATGTAGAACGAGTACTCCCAGGGGTGGCCGCGCAGGGGGCGCGACTCGAGCTTGCAGAGGTCGACCTTGCGGGAGGCGAAGACCCCGAGCGCGTCGTAGAGGGCCCCGGGCCGGTTGTCGAGGACGAACACGATCGAGGTCTTGCTCGCGGCCTCGATGGGCCCGGCCTCCCGCGCGAGCAGGAGGAAGCGCGTGTAGTTCTCGGGGTCGTCCTCGATCCCGTCGAGGAGCACCTGGGCACCGTAGAGGTCCGCGGCCAGCCGCGAGGCGATCGCCCCCTGAGTGGCCAGCCCGCCCTTCATGAGGTCCTGCACCGCCCCCGCCGTGTCGTAGGCGGTCACCGCCTCGACCTGCGGGCGCTCGGCGAAGAAGCGCCGGCACTGGGCCAGGGCCACGGGGTGGGACGCCACGCGGCGGATCATGCCGACCGAGGAGCCGGGGCGCGCGATGAGGCACTGCCGGATGCGCAGCTGCGTCTCCCCCACGATGTGCAGCGGCCGGCTCTTCAGCCGGTCGTAGTTCTCGTGGATCGACCCGTGGAGCGAGTTCTCGATCGGCACGAGCGCCCGGTCGGCCTTCTCCTCGACGACACTGTCGAACAGCTCGTCGAACGTCGCCCGCGAGAGGACCTCGATCCCGGGGCCGAGAGCGGCGATCGCCGCCTGGTGGCTGAACGCGCCTTTCTCCCCCTGGATCGCCACCGTCAGCGCCCTCTCGCTCGTCATGTCAGCCCCTCTGGATGTTCCACCCTGGTTCGAATGCGGAAGGGGGGACTCGAACCCCCAAGCCCTCTCGGGCACACGCTCCTAAGGCGTGCGCGTCTGCCGTTCCGCCACTTCCGCGTGGACGGGGCTAGTCTACCGCACGCGGCGGGCCCGGCCCCTGGCCACGGCACCGGCCCGTGCTATCCTTCTTTGTTGTCGGCACGGACCTTAGCCGCATCTGACGAGTCGAAGAGCGGCAGACTGACAGGAACCACGGGCCACAGGCTGCGAGCGCCGCGGGATTCACTCCCGCGAAGCGAGCAGGGGGTCTGGGGGCGCGGCGCAGCAGCCCCCAGGCAGAAGAAAGAGGTCTTTCCCCTTGAAAGTCGACTACGTCGAGGAATCGCCGGTCAAGAAGGCGCTCACGTTCGAGATCGAGCCCGAGCGCGTCCAGCAGGAGATCGACACCCGCGCCCGCGAGCTCGCGCGCAAGGTGAAGCTGCCGGGCTTCCGGCCCGGCAAGGTGCCGGTCGAGGTCGTCAAGCGCCGGTTCCGGGACGACATCCTGGGCGAGGCGGCCGAGGCCATCGTGAACAAGGTGGTCTTCGACGAGCTGGAGGGCCGCGGCCTCAAGCCGCTCGCCCCGCCGAAGGTCGAGGAGGTGAAGCTCGAAGAGGGCCAGCCCATGAGCTTCAAGGCGGTGTTCGAGACGCTGCCTCTCATCGAGCTGCCCGACTGGAAGGGCCTTCGCGTCAGCGTGAAGGGCCCGAGCGTGGCCGACGAGGACGTCGACAAGGAGATCGACCGCCTGCGGGAGCAGGCCGCCCGCTACGACCCCGTGGACGAGGCCCGGCCGACGCAGTCCGGCGATTACGTGCTCCTGGACCTCACCTGGAAGCCCCTCGACGGGGGCAAGGGCGGCCGCGACGAGAACGCGCTCATCGAGATCGGGAACTCCGGCAACCACGCGGACATGAACGCGGGCCTTGAGGGCGTGAGCCTCGGCGAGACGAAGGACATCGAGGTCGCGTGGGGCGAGGACGCCGCCCCGGCGATCGCGGGCAAGACGGTCCGCTACACCGTCACCCTCAAGGGCATCAAGAGCAAGGTGGTCCCCGCCGCGGACGACGAGTTCGCGAAGGACCTCGGGGAGTTCGACAGCCTGGCCGGGCTTCGCGACAAGATCCGCCAGCAGCTCCAGGCCGGCGAGGAGCGCCGCTCGGACCGCGAGGTCAAGGGCGCGCTCGTCGAGGCGCTCGCCGCCAAGGCCGACTTCGAGGTGCCCGAGGCCCTCGTCGAGCGGCACATGACCGCGCGCACCGAGAACCTCGCCCGCGGCCTCGCCTACCAGGGCATCGACCCGCGCAAGGTCGGGGTGAACTGGCGCGACTACCGGGAGTCGACGCGGGAGGACTCCGTGAAGGCGGCGAAGGCGGACATCCTGCTCGACGAGATCGCCCGCCGCGAGAACATCGACGCCATGGAGTCCGAGGTCGAGGCCGAGTTGGCGCGCCTCGCGGAGAGGGCTGGCAAGTCGCGCGAGGCGGTCCGCGCCCAGATGGCCAAGGAGGGCGACCTCGGAGCCCTCGCCTCGCGCATCCGCGAGGAGAAGACCCTTGACTTGCTCAAGTCCAATGCTAGTATCGAGCTAACATGAGCGTGCACAATACGTTCGCGGGCACGCTCGTGCCCATGGTGGTCGAGCAGACGGCCCGCGGGGAGCGCGCCTACGACATCTACTCGCGCCTCCTCAAGGACAACATCGTCTTCATCGGGACGGCCATCGACGACATGGTGGCCAACCTGATCATCGCGCAGCTCCTCTTCCTCGAGGCCGAGGACCCGGAGAAGGACATCCACATCTACATCAACAGCCCGGGCGGCTCCACCACGGCGGGTCTCGCCATCTACGACACGATGCAGCTCATCCGGCCCGACGTGCAGACGATCTGCGTCGGCCAGGCCGCCTCCATGGGCGCGGTCCTGCTCGCCGCGGGCACCGCCGGCAAGCGTTTCGCGCTGCCGAACTCGCGCATCCTGATCCACCAGCCCTGGGGCGGAACCCAGGGACAGGCCTCCGACATCGCCATCCAGGCGAAGGAGATCCTGCGCATCAAGGACCGGCTGAACCAGATCCTGGCCCTTCACACGAAGCAGCCGCTGGAGAGGATCGTCACCGACGCCGACCGCGACTTCATCATGGAAGCGGACCAGGCCAAGGCCTACGGCGTCGTCGACCACGTGATCGCCCGGCGGGAAAAATGAACGGCACTTGCCGCATGCCATCGGCCACCATCCGCAGCAACGGGCTGCGAGCGAAGCGGGATTCACTCCCGCGTAGCGAGCGGGGGGTCTGGGGGGCGCGGCGTAGCACCCCCCAGAACAGAGAATGAGCACGAAGAAGGCCGGGAGCGGAGACGGCGAGGTCCTGCGCTGCTCGTTCTGCAACAAGGACCAGAACGACGTCCGCAAGCTGATCGCCGGCCCCACCGTCTTCATCTGCGACGAGTGCGTCGACGTCTGCAACGACATCATCGCCGACGACCGGCGGTCGGAGGGCCGGGTCACCCGCTCGGGCCTCCCCACCCCGCAGGAGATCAAGAAGTCGCTCGACGAGTACGTGATCGGGCAGGAGCAGGCCAAGAAGAAGCTGGCGGTCGCGGTCTACAACCACTACAAGCGCATCGAGATCAGCAAGCAGCGCGGCCGCAACGACGTCGAGCTCACGAAGTCGAACATCCTGCTGATCGGCCCCACCGGCACCGGCAAGACCCTCCTCGCCCAGACCCTGGCGCGTCTGCTCTCCGTGCCCTTCACGATCGTGGACGCCACCACCCTCACCGAGGCCGGCTACGTCGGCGAGGACGTCGAGAACATCATCCTGAAGCTGCTGCAGTCGGCGGGCGGGGACATCGAGAAGTGCCAGGAGGGGATCATCTACATCGACGAGATCGACAAGGTCTCGCGCAAGGACGAGAACCCTTCGATCACCCGCGACGTCTCGGGCGAGGGCGTGCAGCAGGCGCTCTTGAAGATCCTCGAGGGCACGGTCGCCAACGTGCCGCCGCAGGGAGGGCGCAAGCACCCCCACCAGGAGTTCTACCAGATCGACACCACGAACATCCTGTTCATCTGCGGGGGCGCCTTCGTCGGCCTCGACAAGGTGATCGAGCGCCGGGTGGGCAAGAAGACCCTCGGCTTCCGCACCGACGCCAAGAGCCAGCCGGCCACCGCCCCCCGGGACAAGTCGAACCTGCTGGGCCAGATACAGCCGACGGACCTCATCAAGTACGGCCTGATCCCCGAGTTCGTGGGGAGGCTGCCGGTGGTGGCCACCCTGCACGACCTGGACCGGGCGGCCCTCGTCGAGATCCTGACCCGGCCCAAGAACGCGATCACGCGGCAGTACCAGCGCCTCTTCGAGTACGAGAACGTGAAGCTGAGCTTCACGGACGACGCGCTCGAGGCGATCGCCGAGCTCGCGATCCAGCGCAAGATCGGCGCTCGCGGGCTGCGCATGATCATCGAGGACCTGATGCTCGAGCTCATGTACAACCTGCCCTCGATGAAGAAGGTGCGCGAGTGCGTGGTGACGCGCGAGGTCGTCCTCGACCGGGAGAAGCCCGCCACCCTGATCGAGAAGGCGGGCTAGGGCGCCTTCTCCGGGCGTGCTACCTTTGATGCGCCACGCGGGGCGAGGTCGCTCGCCCCTCGCGCGGGCGGAGCGAAACAATGTTCGGGCGTGACAAGAACGACGTGATCGAAACCCTCCCCATGGTCCCGCTGCGGGACGTGGTGGTCTTCCCCCACATGATGATCCCGTTCGTCATCGGGCGGCAGAGCTCCATCCGGGCCCTCGATCACGCGCTCGCCCGCGGCAAGCGCATCTTCCTCTCCGCGCAGCACGACGCCACCCGCGACAACCCCGGCCCCGAGGAGATCTACACCCTCGGCACGGTGTGCAGCATCGTGCAGAGCCTCAAGCTGCCCGACGGCAACGTCAAGGTGCTGGTGGAGGGCCTCGACCGCGCCCGCGCCCTCGAGTTCCGCGAGGAAGGCGGCTCGCTCAAGGTGGTGGCAAAGCTCGTTCCCCGCTCCGAGGAGCCGGCGGCAGGGATGGAAGGGCTGATGTCGAAGGTCATCGGCCTCTTCGAGCAGTACGTCAAGCTCTCGAACAACCTCCACTACGACGCCATGCTCGCCGCGGTGCGGGTGGAGGACCCGGGGAAGCTCGCCGACACGATCTCCTCCCACCTCGTGGTCCCGGTGGAGGAGAAGCAGAACCTCCTCGAGATCTTCTCCGCGGAGGAGCGGCTCACCCGCATCGGCTCCATCCTCGAGGCCGAGGTCGACAAGCTCACGGTCGACCGCCGCATCCAGGGCCGGGTCAAGAAGCAGATGGAGCGGGCCCAGAAGGAGTACTACCTCAACGAGAAGATGAAGGCGATCCAGAAGGAGCTCGGCCGCAAGGAGGACCGCACCAGCGAGGCGGACGAGCTGCGCAAGAAGGTCGAGCAGGCGCGGATGCCCAAGGAGGCGGAGGAGAAGGCGCTCGCGGAGCTCAAGCGCCTGGAGTCGATGCCCCCGATGTCCGCGGAGGCGACCGTCTCGCGCAACTACCTCGACTGGCTGATCGCCGTCCCCTGGACGAAGAAGACCCGCGAGAGGAAGGACCTCAAGGCGGCCGAGGTCATCCTGAACGAGGACCACTACGGCCTCGAGAAGGTGAAGGAGCGCATCGTCGAGTTCCTGGCCGTCCGGCAGCTGGTCAACAACCCGAAGGGCCCCATCCTCTGCTTCGTGGGACCTCCCGGGGTGGGCAAGACCTCGCTCGCCCGCTCGATCGCGCGCTGCACCAACCGCAAGTTCGTGCGGCTCTCGCTGGGCGGGGTGCGGGACGAGGCCGAGATCCGGGGCCACCGGCGGACCTACATCGGCGCCTTCCCCGGGCAGATCATCCAGATGATGAAGAAGGCGGGCGCGCGCAACCCCGTCTTCCTCCTCGACGAGGTGGACAAGATGTCCATGGACTTCCGGGGCGACCCCTCCTCCGCCCTCCTCGAGGTCCTGGACCCGGAGCAGAACCACACCTTCGCCGACCACTACCTCGACGTGGAGTACGACCTCTCGTCGGTCTTCTTCATCGCCACCGCGAACGTGCTGCACACCATCCCCCAGGCCCTGCAGGACCGCCTCGAGGTGATCCGCCTGCCCGGCTACACCGAGCAGGAGAAGGTCGAGATCGCGCAGCGCCACCTGATCCCGAAGCAGGTCAAGTCCCACGGCCTCGCGGGCAAGAACGTCGCCTTCGGCGAGGACGCGCTGCTGGAGCTCGTGCGCCGCTACACCCGCGAGGCGGGTGTCCGGAACATGGAGCGGGAGATGTCCACCATCCTGCGCAAGGTGGCCCGCAAGGTCGTGCTGGAGGGCCGCGAGTACGCGATCGACATCACCGCGGCCAACCTCGGCGAGTACCTCGGCGTGCCGCGCTACCGGGCCTCGCAGCGGGAGGAGAACCACGAGGTGGGCCTCGCCACCGGCCTCGCCTGGACCGAGGTGGGGGGCGAGATCCTCCCCATCGAGGTGACCCTCATGCCGGGCAAGGGCGCCCTGCGCCTCACCGGCAAGCTCGGCGACGTGATGCAGGAGTCGGCCCACGCCGCGATGTCGTTCGTGCGCTCGAAGGCCGAGCAGTTCGGCATCGCGCGCGACTTCAACCGCAAGCTGGACGTCCACATCCACGTGCCGGAGGGCGCCATCCCCAAGGACGGCCCCTCGGCCGGCATCACCATGTGCACGGCCCTCGTCTCCGCCCTCACCCGCATGCCGGTGCGCCGCGACGTCGCCATGACCGGCGAGATCACGCTGCGCGGCAAGGTGCTGCCCATCGGGGGGCTCAAGGAGAAGCTCCTCGCCGCCCACCGCATCGGCGTCACCACGGTGATCATCCCGCGCGAGAACGAGAAGGACCTCGCGGACGTTCCCAAGAACGTCCTCGAGGGGATGCAGGTGCAGCTGGTGGACCACGTGGACGAGGTCCTCAAGATCGCCCTCCTGCCGCCGGACACGCCGAAGGCGCAGGTCCCGGCCGGAGAGGCCGGGGACGAGCTGGGCACGGTGCCCGACGGCATGACCCACTGAAGCGGCGGTCGCCCCGCCCCCGAGGCGCGAGGCGCCCGCCCGCGACGACGATTTGAAGCACAAGAGCGTGACGTTTGCCGGGAGCGCCGCCTCCCCCGACCAGTTTCCGCGTGACGGCCTGCCCGAGGTCGCCTTCCTCGGCCGCTCCAACGTCGGAAAGAGCAGCCTGCTGAACGCGCTGGCGGGGGTGCGGGGGCTTGCCCGCGTCTCCTCCGACCCGGGACGCACGCGGCTCGTGAACTTCTTCCGCGTCTCGGGCGCCGAGCGCCCCGGCGGGGCCGGGCGCGGCGGACCTGTACCTCGTGGACCTGCCCGGCTACGGCTACGTGAAGGCCTCCCGCGACGTGCGCGAGAGCTTCGAGCGCATCGCCGTCTCGTACCTGGCCGAGCGCGAGCCGCTGCGCCTGTGCGTCTTCATCGTCGACGCCCGCCACGAGCCAAGCGACCGCGACCAGGTCCTGCGCGCCTGGCTCGAGGAGCACGGCCTGCCGTACCTCGTGGCCGCGAACAAGATCGACGCGCTCTCCCGCGGCGAGGCGAACCGTCGGGTGGCGGCCCTGGGCCGCGGCACCCTGGGCGGCGGGCAGGCCGTCCTGGGCGTGAGCGCCGAGCGCGGCACCGGCATCGAGGACCTGTGGAACGCGATCCGGGGGGCCGCCTTCGCGGCCCCCGACCCGGGTGCCGAGGCACCCGAACGACGAGGGAACGATGGACGCTGAGGAGCCGTTGGTCGAGGACGTGAACGGGGCCGGATCGCGCCGGGAGAAGCCGCCCGCCCTGGAGCTCTCCAGGCTCAAGGAGATGACGATCCACGAGCTGACCGCGGCCGCGGTCGAGGCGGGGCTGCCCGACGCGGCGGGATCGAAGAAGCACGACCTCATCTTCCGCATGCTCCACGCCGAGGCCCAGAGAAACGGCCTCCTCTTCGCCGAGGGCGTCCTCGAGATGATGCCGGACGGCTACGGCTTCCTCCGCGCCCCGGAGTCGAGCTACCTGGCGGGGCCCGACGACATCTACGTCTCGCCCTCGCAGATCCGGCGGTTCGAGCTGCGCACCGGCGACACGGTGAGCGGGCAGGTGCGCCCGCCCCGCGAGGGCGAGCGCTACTTCGCGCTCATCAAGGTCGAGGCCATCAACTTCGACCCGCCGGAGTCGGCGACGGACAAGGTCCTCTTCGACAACCTCACGCCGCTCTACCCGAACCAGCGCCTGCACCTCGAGACGACCCAGGACAACATGACGGCTCGCGTGCTCGACATGCTGACCCCGCAGGGCAAGGGGCAGCGCGGCCTCATCGTGGCCGCCCCCCGCACCGGGAAGACGCTCATCCTGCAGAGCATCGCCAACTCGATCGCCACCAACCACCCCGAGGTGGTGCTCATCGTGCTGCTCGTCGACGAGCGGCCGGAGGAGGTGACCGACATGCAGCGCACGGTGCGCGGCGAGGTGGTCTCCTCGACCTTCGACGAGCCGCCCACCCGCCACGTGCAGGTGGCGGAGATGGTGATCGAGAAGGCCAAGCGCCTCGTCGAGCACAAGCGAGACGTGGTCATCCTCCTCGACTCGATCACCCGCCTCGCCCGCGCCTACAACGCGACCGTCGCCTCCTCGGGCAAGGTGCTCTCGGGCGGCGTCGACGCGAACGCCCTGCAGAGGCCCAAGCGCTTCTTCGGCGCCGCCCGCAACATCGAGGACGGCGGCTCGCTCTCGATCATCGCGACCGCGCTCATCGAGACCGGCTCGCGCATGGACGACGTGATCTTCGAGGAGTTCAAGGGCACGGGGAACTCGGAGATCGTGCTCGACCGCAGGATGGCCGACCGCCGCATCTACCCTGCGGTGGACATCAACAAGTCGGGCACCCGCAAGGAGGAGCTCCTGCTCCCCCGCGACGAGCTCAGCCGGGTCTGGATCCTGCGCAAGGTCCTCTCCCCCCTCTCGCAGGTGGAGGCGATGGAGCTGATCCTCGACAAGCTGGCGAAGACGAAGAGCAACAAGGAGTTCCTGGACGGGATGGCTGTCGGATAGAACCATCGCGACGCCGAACGTGCCCGTCGCGATGGTTCTATCTTCTGGTTACTCCGTCATCGCTCCGTTGTCCGTTGTCCGTTCCTCGTTGTCCGTTGTCCGTTTCCATCCCTCGTCATCCGTAGTCGATTCGTAGTCCAAGAGCCCCGCGGAAAGCCGGCCCCCTCGTAATCCAGCATCCCGCGGCCATCCCACCCGATACGGCTTCGCCTGTACCCTGCTTTCTTTGAAAGGGGGGACTCCGTCCCCCCTTGGACCCCCCTGGGCTGCTCCCGGTCCCCCGGTCTCCTCCCCATTTGCCCCGCACCCCGCACCCGGTCCCCCCCGGCTCGTTGTTGTTGCGGTATAATGTCGGTTTGTGGCCGTAGGTTACGGCCGTCCAGGGGAGTGTCATGAAGGCTGGAATCCATCCCGACTACGCCGTCGTCAACGTCCACTGCGCCTGCGGCGCCACCTGGACCACCCGGTCCACGAAGAAGGAGATGCGCCTGGAGATCTGCTCCAGCTGCCACCCCTTCTTCACCGGCAAGCAGCGGCTGCTGGACGTCGCCGGCCGCGTCGAGCGCTTCAACCGCAAGTACGCGGGCCTCAAGAAGACCGAAGCCGCCAAGGCCGAAGCCGCCAAGGCCTGAGTCGGCCGGGGCCCCGGCACGGACAT
Organism: uncultured Acidobacteriota bacterium; assembly: GCA_963818355.1. Taxonomy (GTDB): domain Bacteria; phylum Acidobacteriota; class Vicinamibacteria; order Fen-336; family Fen-336; genus DATBSL01. The sequence continues at coordinate 58,838 of CAWFSB010000026.1, forward strand.
GGACGGGATCACCTTCCAGAAGCTCCGGGAGATCGAGGCGCGGCTCGCCGAGGTCGAGGCCGGGATGTCGGACCCGGCGATCGCGCAGGATCCCGCGGCGTACCAGAAGCTGGCGCGCGAGGCGAAGGAGCTCTCTCCCATCGTCGAGCGCTACCGGGCCTACAAGGAAGCCCTCCAGGAGCTCGCCAAGATCGAGGAGATGGCGCGGGCCGAGACGGACCCCGAGCTGCGGGAGATGGCCCACGAGGAGGCCCGGGCCCTCGAGGCGAAGCGCGACTCGCTCGACGCCGAGATCCCCCCCCTCCTCATCCCGAGAGACCCCAACGACGACAAGAACGTCCTGCTCGAGATCCGGGCCGGCACCGGGGGCGACGAGGCGGCCCTCTTCGCCGGCGACGTGTTCCGGATGTACCAGCGCTACGCCGAGCGCCAGGGCTGGAAGGTGGACGTCGTGTCCATCAACCGCAGCGGCCAGGGCGGGGTCAAGGAAGTGATCGCCATGGTCGAGGGCGACCGCGTCTACTCGAAGCTGCGCTTCGAGAGCGGCGTCCACCGGGTGCAGCGCGTCCCCGCCACCGAGGCCTCGGGCCGGATCCACACCTCGGCCATCACCGTGGCCGTCCTGCCGGAGGCCGAGGAGGTCGACGTCAAGATCGACGCCAAGGACATCCGGATCGACACCTTCTGCTCCTCCGGGCCCGGCGGCCAGAGCGTCAACACCACCTACTCGGCGGTGCGGATCACCCACCTCCCCACGAACACGGTCGTCTCCTGCCAGGACGAGAAGAGCCAGATCAAGAACCGCGAGAAGGCCATGAAGGTGCTGCGCGCGCGCCTCTACGAGATGGCGCTCGCGGAGCAGCAGAAGGCGATCGCGAGCGACCGCAAGAGCCAGGTGGGCAGCGGCGACCGATCCGAGAAGATCCGCACCTACAACTTCCAGCAGGCGCGGGTGACCGACCACCGGATCGGCCTCACCCTCCACCGCCTGCAGGAGATCCTCGACGGCGACCTCGAGGAGATCGTGCAGAGCCTGATCGCCCACAACCAGGCCGCCAAGCTCAAGGCCACGACCGCGGCCTGAGCCCGCCCCCGCCATGACCGCCGCCGCGGCGCTCGTCGAGGAGGCCGCCGCGGCCCTCGCCGCGGCCGGAGTTCCGGCGCCGGAGTGGGACGCCGAGCGCCTGCTGCGCCACGTCCTCGGCTGGGACCGGGCCGCGCTCGTCGCGAACCCGGATCACGTCGTCCCGGAGCCGGAAGCGGAGCGCTTCCGTGCCTTCGTCCGGCGACGGGCTTCCCGCGAGCCCCTGCAGTACATCCTCGGCACCCAGGCCTTCTGGAGGCACGAGTTCCTCGTCACGCCCGCCGTCCTGATCCCGCGCGCCCGAGACGGAGCTGCTCGTCGAGACGTGCCTCGAGCTCGCTGAAGGACGTCGAGCGACCGCTCATCGTGGACGTCGGCACCGGCTCCGGCTGCATCGCCCTCTCGATCGCCGCCGAGCGGCCCGACGCCGAGGTCCACGCGATCGACGTGTCGGAGGCGGCTCTGGCCGTGGCCCGCGAGAACGCGCGGCGCCTCGGCCTCGAGGGACGCGTCGCCTTCCACCACGGCGACCTGCTCGAGCCGGTGGCGCGCTTCGCGGGCCGGATCGACCTGGTGGTCAGCAACCCGCCGTACGTCGACCCCGCGGACCGCGAGTCTCTCGCACCGGAGGTCCGCGATCACGAGCCCCCCTGGCTCTCTTTCCGCCGGGCGACCCACTCTCCGTCTATCGCCGGCTCGCCCGGGCGTCGGCGTCCGCGACTGCGCCCGGGGGGCTGGCTGGTCGTCGAGCTCGGGCAAGGCCAGGCGGCATCCGTGGAGGCGCTCTGCCGGACCCACGGCCTCGTCCCCGCCCGGCTCGACCGCGATCTCGCCGGGATCCCTCGCGCCCTGACCGTTCGTCGCGCCTGACGTCTCCGTCGGGTAGACTCCCCGGCATGAGCGGGACCGCCCTCCGGCGCGCGCTGCTCGGCTGGTACGACCGAAACCGGCGTGACCTCCCATGGCGCCGGACGGACGACGCCTACCGCATCTGGGTCTCCGAGGTCATGCTCCAGCAGACCACGGTGAAGACGGCGGCGCCGTACTACGACGAGCTTCCTCGAGCGCTTCCCCACCCTCCACGCTCTCGCGGAGGAGCCCGAGGAGGAGGTGCTCGCCGCCTGGTCGGGACTCGGCTACTACCACCGCGCCCGCAACCTGCACCGGGGTGCCCAGCACGTGGCCGAGCGCCACGGCGGCCGTTTCCCGAGAACGCTCGAGGCGGCGCTGGCCGTGCCCGGAGTGGGCCTCTACACCGCGAGCGCCGTGCTCTCGATCGCGCACGGCCAGCCGCTGCCCGTGGTGGACGGCAACGTGCGCCGGGTGCTCGCGCGCCTGCTGGCCCTGCGCGGGCCCGAGTACCGCCGCGACGGGCCCTACTACAACCGTGCCGAGGAGCTGCTCGACCGCGAGCGCCCGGGCGACTGGAACCAGGCGGTGATGGAGCTCGGGGCCACCGTGTGCACCCCGCGCAACCCCGGCTGCGACGCCTGCCCCCTCCGCACCCACTGCCGGGCTCGTGCCCTGGGCCTGGTGGGCGAGCTTCCCGAAGGCCGCGCGCGCCGCGCGCCGGTCGACGTCAAGGTCGCGGCCGCCCTGGTCGAGAGGGACGGCCGGGTCCTGCTCGTGCGCCGGCCCCAGGGGCGCCTGCTCGGCGGGATGTGGGAGGTGCCGCAGACGTCGCTGGAGTCGCGGGGACTGCCCGACCTCGCCGCCGAGCTCGAGGAGCGCCACGGCCTTCGCGTCGTCCCCGGCGCCCTCGCCGTGCGCGCCCGTCACGCCATCACCTTCCGGCGGATCACCCTCGAGGGCTACCGCGCGCGGCTGAAGCCGCCGGTGCCCAGCGACCCCGAGAGGTTCCTCTGGGCCCGTCCGGACGAGGTGGCCGGGCTCGCCGTCTCGTCTTCGACGCGCAAGCTCCTGAAGGGCCTCGGCACGCCGCAGCTCCCGCTGCAGCTGTAGGGCTTCCGCCCCGGGTCCGCGCGCGAGCCGTGCCGGCGACGGACCGTTGTAGACTGTACCCAGCCGATGGCCTGCATCTTCTGCGAGATCGCCGAGGGGCGCCGCCCCTCGCGCACGGTGTACTCGGACGACCAGCTGGTCGCCTTCCACGACGTCCGGCCGCAGGCCCCCACCCACGTCCTCGTGATTCCCCGACGTCACGTGACGAGCCTCATGGACCTCGAGCCCGGCGACGACGGCCTGCTGGGAGCCATGGTGCGACGGGCGCGTGAGCTGGCCCGCGAGCTGGGCCTCGGCGAGCGCGGGTTCCGCCTCGTGATGAACTGCGGGGACGACGCCGGCTACAGCGTCTACCACATCCACCTGCACCTCCTGGGCGGCCGACCCCTCGGCTGGCCCCCGGGATAGGAGGTCACCCGACGTGAGCAGCAGCAAGCCCGCCGTGCCGGAGCCGAAGCGGATCGGAAGGTACGAGATCGTCCAGAAGCTGGGGGCCGGCGCCTTCGGCACCGTGTACAAGGGGGTCGACCAGGACCTCGGCCGACCCGTCGCGATCAAGACCATCCGCCTCGAAGGCCTCGCCGCGTCGCAGGCCAGCCTCGAGGACCTGCTGGCGCGGTTCAAGCGGGAGGCCCAGGTCGCGGCCAAGGTGAAGCACCCCAACATCGTCACGATCTACGAGATCGGCAACGCGGAAGGGCTCAGCTACATCTCGATGGAGTTCGTCGACGGCGTGGGTCTCGACGGCGTGATCGCGAAGTCCGGGAAGATGTCGGTGGAGCGCGCGGCGGCGATCGGGGCCCAGGTGGCGGACGCGCTCGACTTCGCGTGGCGGCAGGAGAAGCTCGTCCACCGCGACATCAAGCCGGCGAACATCATGATCGAGCCGGGTGACCGGGTGAAGGTCACCGACTTCGGCATCGCGAAGGCCACCGACTCCGGCGAGCACCTCACGATGACCGGGAGCCTCCTCGGGACGCCGTCCTACATGAGCCCCGAGCAGGCGCGGGGCGCCAAGGTGGACGGGCGCAGCGACCTCTTCTCGGTCGGCTGCATCCTCTACGAGATGCTGGCCGGCCACAAGGCGTTCCGCGGCGAGTCGATCACCGCCCTCCTCTTCAAGATCATCACGGAGGAGCCTCCCTCCCTGCGCGAGCTCGACCCGACGGTGTCGGACGAGATGCTGCGCATCATCGGCAAGGCTCTCGCGAAGTCGCCGGAGTCCCGCTACCAGAGCGGCCGCGAGCTCGCCGACGACCTGCTCGCGGTCACCCGGCCGGGGTTCGTGCCGACCCTGCGCGCGACCGACACGCCGACGCTGCCACCCGACGCGCCGCCCGGCAGCGTGCCCACGATCGCGTCGCCGCCCGACGCTCCGGCCGGAGGCCACCATCGGCTCGGCCGCGACCGCGGCCCGGCCGGTGAGCACTTCGGCGACGCAGCCGGCCCCCGGGGCGCCGCCGCCCCTGCCCCCGACCCTGCTGACCCCGCCGACCGCGCGCGTGGAGTCGCCGTCCCCCGCCGCGAAGGCTCCGCTTCCCGCACGCCCGGCGCAGCCGCTCGTCTCGCGACCGGCAGCCCGCAAGGGAGGCGGGACCGGCCTGATCGTCGGCCTCGGCCTCGCCGGCGTCCTGGCCCTCGCCGTGATCGCGGGCGGCGCGTGGTACCTGTTCGGCCGGAAGGGGCCGGCGCCCGCGCCGAGCCCGGCCGTCGACTCGGCTCAGCTCACCGAGACTCCCGCACCGCCCCCCGCGGGCACCCCGGCACCGCCGGAGGCGACGCCGGCGGCGGAAGAGCGCACGGCGGTGCCCCCCGCCACGGAGCCGGCGGCTCCCCCGGCCGCCCCGCGTCGCGAACGGCGGCGCCGCCACGCGGCCGACGACACCCGCCGCGCCCCCCGGCCCGCCCCCGGGCGCCGGCACCCCCGCGTCCGGCGGCGGCGACTACGCGTATCTCGACGACCTGCCCTCCGACGCGCCCGACGGCCGCGCCGCCGGCGAGGCCCTCGCGCAGAAGTACCGCTCGGGTGGCTCGGGGAGCTCCGCGGGCTACCCGGCCACGCGCTTCCGCCAGCGTCCTCGCCTGCCCCCGGGCGTGACGATGCCCGAGCGCCCCGCCGTGGCCACGCTCCTCTACCTGCACTCGACCCAGGAGGCGTACCACCGCAAGAGCGGGCGCTACGGCAACCTCCGCGAGCTCGCCGACGCCGGCCTCTTCGTTCTCGACGTGCCGTTCGACGCCGAGGGGTTCCGTCGAGCCAAGTACGGCTTCCGGGTCACGGCGGAGGCGGACGGCTATCGCGTGGAGGCGGCGCCACAGGGCCCCGTGGGGCGCGCGTTCGTCGTGGACGACAGCGGCTTCGTGCGCCTGCGGGACGACTAGGCCGGGGCGGCGTCAGTACCCCGGGGGACGCGCTTCCGCCAGGTAGTGGGCGACCCCGTCGAGGATCTCCTGCGCGTGCTTCAGGTCGGCCGGGGTGAAGTCGGGCCCCGCCTCCCGCGCGGTTTCGCCCTTCCGGCTGATCTGCGCCACGCCGATCGGCTGCCCCCGGACCACCAGGGGCGTCGAGATCATCTTCTGGATGGGCGACGGCTTGTCGCGCAGCTTGATGCTCTCGAAGAAGGAGACGTGCTTCACCATCGGCACGTTGTTGATCACGTCGCCCGCGCGGCGCGCGAGGACACCCACCGCGATCGAGTCCCGCTTCGTCACCGGGATCGTCCCCAGGTCGGCGAAGCGGCGGGGCGCGACGAAGCGCAGCTGGCGCCCGTCGTCCGAGAGCAGCAGGATCGCCACCTCGTCCAGCTTGAGGGAGAACTCGTGGCTGACCGTCTTGACGATGCGGTCCGCCATGTCGAGCAGGAGCTCGCGGCGGTCGCGCACTTTCTCCTTCTGCGCCACCATCGCGGACAGGATCTCGTGGAGCTCCTGCATGATTCTCCCTCGCCTGGAACTGACGGCGAATTATAGCCCGACTCCCGAGAGCCAGAGCGCCCCGCGCGCGGCGGGGTGGCGGCGCAGGATCGAAGCCAGCCGGCGAGCGAGCGGCTCGGCGAGGGCACGGCGCCCGCCGTCCACCGAGATCGCCACCGACGCTCGCCCCGCCTGGGCGAAGAGCGACGGATCGCCGAACGCGACCGCCCCCCGCACGAGCAGGAGCGCGATCGCGAGCCGGTCGCCCTCCAGCAAGCGCTCCGGGGAGTCCACCGCGAGCAGGTCCGCGGGCGCCGCGTCCTCGAAGCCGCCCGGCGTGAAGCGGGCCACCGCCGCGGAGTCACGGGTCGCCAGCCGCAGGAGGACGGCGTCGTCGAGGACGCCCTCGCGCCGCGCCGCCGCGAGGTTCGACAGCGCGTCGCGGGCCCCGGCCGAAGGGGCGTCGCTCCCGAGCCCGATGCTGACCCCCCCGTCCCGCAGCGCGGCCACGGGCGCCGTCCGGCCGTAGAGGCGCGTGTCGCTCTCCGGGCACCAGGCGACCGAGGCGCGGGCCGCCGCCAGGCGCGGGGCGTCCTCCGGCGCGAGCGCCGTGCCGTGCACGATCACGGTGTTCTGCCTCAGCACGTTCGCCGCGGCCAGCACGTCGAGCTCGGCCCTCAGGCCCGGGTCGGAGCCCTCCACCGCCCGCACCAGCCACGGGACGCGGCGGTCGGAGGTGCGATACGTCCGGCGCAGGGCCGCGGTGAGCCCCGGCGAGTGCGCGAAGCCGTACCGGCGCTGCACCCGCACCGGGAAGTCGACCTGTCCGAGCGAGCGGTGGTCGGGGTGGTGGTGCAGGACGGCCGCAACGCCGGCGAGGAGATTGCGCAGGCCGCCGAGGAAGAGCCGGTCCACGAGCGGCACCGCGAGGGCCGGCGCGAGGCGCGCGAGGTCCTCCTCCGCGGCCCGGGTCCACTCGTAGAGCGAGGCGTAGGGCGGCCGCCCGAGCGGCGGCAGGGTGGACAGGTCGAGCACGTCGTGGGCATTCACCAGCGCCGGCAGGAGAAAGCGCCCTTCCAGGTCGACCTCGGCGTCTGCGGGCGCCCCGCCTCCCGCCACGCGCACGACACCCCGCTCCACGCGCACGTCCCGCGGCGCCGACCAGCCGCCGTCCTCGAGGCAGCGCGCGCGGCGCAGGAGCAGTCCCACGCTCGACCCTCAGTCGACCCGAGGCGCGGGCCGCGAGCGGCCCGTGCGCAGGACCGCCGCGGCCTCGACCACGAGGCGATCGACGTCGAGCGCGAAGAAGCCGAGCCGCACCCGCACGAGCGCGAGGAGGCGGGTCACGTGCTTTCCCAGGCGGCGGCCCGGGTCCCGCTGCGCCTCCGAGAAGAAGAATGTCGTCCGAGCCAGGCGCCGCTCGGCTCGGGCGTCCTTCCACGGCGCCTCCGCCTCCCGAGCCCAGCCTTCCAGGGAGAGACCTTCCGCGGGATCCGCCGGCGGCGCCCACACCCGACGGATCGAGGTCTCGAACCTCCCGTCCAGCGCGCAGAGGGACCGGGCCACCGCAACGGCGGCGGCGAGCCCGTCGAAGCCCCGGTCGGGTTCCGCCACGTCGAAGACGAAGCGCGCGGCGAGCCGGGCCTCGTGCAGCCGTGAGCCCACCTCCAGGAGCAGCTCACGCGGCGGCACTCCCGGCGCCACGCCCAGGTGGAGCCTGCGGCAGCCGCTCTCTGCGAGGAGGCGCAGGCGCCCGGGCGCCGACGCCACCACGTCCTGCGGCCGCGCCCCCGCCTGCCAGCCGAGCCGTCCACCGCCGTCGGCGAGGCCCTGGGCGATCGCGTCCACCCGCGCGGGGTCGCCGAAGAAGTCCTCGTCGTGGAAGAGGATCTCCAGGAGGCGGTACCGCTCGGCGAGTTGCGCCGCCTCGGCCACCACGCGCTCCGCGCGGATCGCCATCCACGCGGAGCCGTCCCTCGCCCCGCGGCTCGAGCAGTAGTCCAGGCGGCGCGCCCCCCGGCTCTCGAAGTGCCGCTCGACGTCGAGCAGCGAGTACTCGGCGCGCGGCCAGAGAGTCGCCGGGGCCGACGCGGCCTCCCGCCGGCCGGCCGGCGCCGGCGCCACGACCAGGCCGGCCCTCGGACGCAGCCCGCGCCCCGCGCGCAGGTCCTCCACGGCCGCGGCCAGTGGCTCCTCGCCCGCGCCGACGACACACGCGTCCACCGTGCCCGTGGCCAGGCACGACGCCGGGTCGAGCGTCGCGTGGGCGCCGCCCCACACGATCGCGAGCTCGGGGTTGGCGGCGCGCGCCGCCGCGCTCACCCGCACGGCCTCGCGCAGGGGGGCGCCCGTCCGCACCGTCACCCCGAGGCAGAGCGCCACCCGCGCCAGCTCGACGACCCGGGCCTCGGGCGCGAGCTCGAACCGGCCGTCCACGATCACCACGTGCTCGCCCGCCAGCCACGAGCCGAGCGCGAGCAGCGACAGCGGCATGACCGAGCCCTCGTCGCGAGGCTGGTAGAGGACCACCGGCCGGCGCTTCGCCCCGCCGCGCGTCGTCATCGAGGGACTCCCGGCAGCACGCTCAAGGATACCGGAGATCCGTGGACAGCCCGCGGGCGAAGCCGGGCACCAGCTTCCACGCGCCGGCGAGGGTGGCGGCGTAGGTCAGGGCTCCCACCGGGACCGCGAGGACGAGGCTCTCGCGCACGCCGCTCACGGCGAGCGCCATCGGCACGCAGGCGGCGAGCGCCCACCCGACCGGCCGGGCGATCTCGATCTCGAACCCCGCCCTGCGGCACCCGAGCCAGCCCAGCGCGACGAGGAGCCACTCGGCGCCGGCGAGACCGGCGGCGGCGCCCACCGCCCCGAACCGCGGGACGAGGACGAGCGCCAGGCCCAGCGCGGCCACGACCCGCAGCCCGGTCAGGCGCGGAAGCCACGCGGCCCGGCCCCTGGCCAGCAGCGCCCAGGACAGGAGCGCGTTCGTGAAGAGCGGCAACAGGGCGACCGCGAGGAGGCGCAGCGGCGCGGCGGCGGCGGCGTAGGCGACCCCGAAGAGAAGCTCCACCACTCCCGGGGCCACCAGCACGAGGCCCGTCGCCGCCGGGGCCGCGACGAGGGCCATCGTTCCCGCCGTTCGCCGCCTCACACCCTCGCCGCCGTGGAGGGCCTCCCTCGTGAGGGCGGGCATCGCCCCCTGCGCCACGGCGTTCGGCACCATCCCCAGGAACTCGAACACCCGAAGCGCGGCCAGGAAGACGCCCGTCTCCCGGTCGCCGGCCAGCAGGGAAAGCACGAGGAACTCGACGCGCGGGCTCAGCATCTGCAGCCCGCCGTGCGCGGCCATCGGCACGGCCGCCCGCAGCACGGAGCCGACGCCGGCGTCGGCTCCGTGCACGAGCGCCTTCCGGCGCCCGAGCCACCAGGCCCCCAGCGCCAGCGCCGGAAGCGGCGAGATCGCCTGGCCCCACGCGATCCCGACGAGGCCGGCCCCGCCGAGGAGCGCGACGACGGCTCCCGCCAGGCTGCCTCCGCGCAGGACGAGCAGGAGCAGGGCCTCCCCCACTCGCGCACCGCGGCAGCGAAGGGCCACGCCCAGGAACTCTCGCCCAGCCGGCGAGGACGAAGAAGAGAACGAGCGGCACCAGGATCGGCACGGCCGCACGAACCCACCCCGGGCCTGCCTGAGACGCGGGCAGGGCGACGAGCGCAGCCCCGGCCAGAAGGGCGGACGTCACCACGCGCGCCCGGGCGAGGGCCTTCAACGAGAAGGTGCCGGCGACCAGCGCCCGCGTCGCCGTCGCCTGGAGCCCGAACTCGGCCAGCTCCGCCAGCAGCAGCGCGACGTACCAGAGACGGCCGAGCGCCCCGAAGTCCGAGACCCCGAGGGCGCGGGCGAGCAGCAGCGTCGTTCCCAGCCCCAGCAGGCGCGACGCGACCTCGGCCGCGAGCTTGACCGCGCTGCCGCGCGTGGCGTCGTCGGCCTCGCGCGCCGCGCGGGCGGTCTCGTCGGTCACGGGGCCATGATACCCTTCCGCCCCCGTGGCGACGCTTCCCCTCACCATCGCGCTGGCCTGGGCGCTGGCGGCGCTCATGCACTGGTGGCCCCGTCTCCCCGCCACGTGGCGGCTGCGCCTCTCCGTCGCCACGAGCGCGGCCGGCATCGGCTTCCTCGTGGCGGCGGTCAAGGCCGAGGGCCTGCGCGAGTCCGCCCTCACCTCGGTCGTCCTCGTGGGGCCGGCCACCCTCACCGCCACCGCGTCGGCCTCGGCGAGCCTCTACTATTACGTCCTCACCGCGGTCTGCCTGCTCCTCGGCTTCGCCGGCCTGGCTTTCGGCGAGCCGCTCTCGCGCTGGCTCGCTCCCCGCCCCCTGGTGAGCTCGGTCGCCGTGGCGTGGCTGATCACCGTGGTGCGCTTCCTGCTCGAGAAGAGCGCGGCCCCCGAGGCCCTCGTCCAGGCGATCGGCGTGACGTGGCTCGCCCCCGTGGCCGGCGCGTACATGGCGACCAGCGCGACGCCCGCGCGACCGGGCGAAAGGCCCCTGCTCCGGGCTCTCGTCTCCTACGCGGTCCTCGTCCGCGGGTTCGTGGCACTCGTCGGGGTCGTCGCCACCCGCTTCGGGCTCGGCAGCCACTACGACGTCTCCAGCCTCACCTTCGTGCCGGTGGCTCTGACCGGCGAGGCCTACACCTTCGTGCCCGGCACCTGGCGCCAGACCCTCTGGCTGACCCTCGTGCCCCAGTTGCTGGTCTGGCCCATCTTCACGGTGGTGGCCGGGATGGCGGGAGCCCTTCTGGCGCGCCTCCTGCCCGCAAGGCGTTTGGTTTGACGGGGTTGCGGGCCGCGTGCTAACTTGATCGTTTGACGCTCCGAGGGATCGAGCCTCTCCGATGACCGAGTCCGACCTGCGATCGACGCTGAACCTGCCCGAAGACGGACTTCCCCATGAAGGCCAACCTCTCCCAGGCGGAGCCGCGCCGGCTGGAGAAGTGGAAGGCCCAGGACCTCTACGCGCAGGTCCGGGCCGCCCGGAAGGGACACCCGAGCTTCGTCCTCCACGACGGGCCGCCCTACGCCAACGGGCACATCCACCTCGGCACCGTGCTCAACAAGATCCTGAAGGACGTGATCGTGCGCAGCCGGTCGGCCGCGGGGAACGACGCCCCGTACCGGCCCGGCTGGGACTGCCACGGCCTGCCGATCGAGCTGAAGGTGGACCGGGACCTCGGGGCGAAGAAGCGCGAGATGTCGCCGCTGGCCTTCCGTCAGGCCTGCCGAGCGTACGCCGAGAAGTTCGTGGGCATCCAGCGCGCGGAGTTCGAGAGGCTCGGGGTCCTCGGGGAGTGGCAGGACCCCTACCTGACGATGTCCCCGTCCTACCAGGCGACGATCGTCCGCCAGCTCGCCACCTTCGCCGAGAAGGGCCTCGTCTACAAGGCCAAGAAGTCGGTCCACTGGTGCATCTCCTGCCGGACCGCGCTCGCCGAGGCCGAGGTCGAGTACGACGAGAGCCACGTCAGCCCCCAGGTCGACGTGCGTTTCCCGCTCGCCGAGGCGGATCGCGACCGGCTGGCCCGGTCGCACCCGGCGCTCGCCGGCAAGCGGGTCTTCGCCGTCATCTGGACCACGACTCCCTGGACGCTCCCCGCCAACCTCGCCCTCGCCGTCCACCCCGACGCCGAGTACGCCTTCTACCCGCTCGAGGGCACGGACGACGTCCTGGTGATCGCGAAGGCGCTGCGCGAGGCCTCCGAGGCGCGCTGGCGCGCGAAGGGCAACCCCGCCGGCGCCCCGCCGGCTCTCGGCGCGCCGCTCGCCGAGGCCAAGGGCGCCCTTCTCGAGCGCCTGCGCTTCCGCCACCCCTGGATCGACCGCGACTCCCCCGTCCTCCTGGCCGACTACGTCACCCTCGACACCGGCACCGGGATCGTCCACACCGCCCCCGGCCACGGGTGGGACGACTACCTCACCGGAGTCCGCTACGGGCTCGACGTCTACTGTCCCGTGGACGAGGCGGGGCGATTCCTGCCCGAGGTCGAGCGCTTCGCCGGGCAGAAGGTCTTCGAGGCGAACCCGGTCATCGTGGAGTTCCTGCGCGAGACGGGCGCCCTCCTGCAGTCGGGCCAGGACACCCACTCGTACCCGATCTGCTGGCGCTGCAAGAACCCGATCATCTTCCGCGCCACCGAGCAGTGGTTCATCGCCCTCGACGAGGGAACAGCCCACCCTGCGCGAGCAGGCGCTGGACGCGATCGCGCAGTCGAAGTGGCTGCCCGCCTGGGGCGAGGAGCGCATCCGGAACATGATCGCGACGCGCCCGGACTGGTGCATCTCGCGCCAGCGGCTGTGGGGCGTGCCGATCCCGGCGTTCTACTGCAAGGGGTGCGGCGAGATCCTGCTCCGCGCCGACCTCGCGCGCCACGTGGCCGGCCTCTTCGAGGCGGAGACCGCGGACGCGTGGTACGCGCGCGAGGCGAAGGACCTCCTGCCCCCGGGCTTCGCCTGCCCGAAGTGCGGGGGCGCGGAGTTCGACAAGGAGACGGACATCCTCGACGTGTGGTTCGACTCGGGCTCCTCCCACGCGGCCGTCCTCGGTCAGCGGGACGACCTGCCCTGGCCGGCCGACGTCTACCTCGAGGGGAGCGACCAGCACCGCGGCTGGTTCCACTCGTCGCTCCTCATCGGGGTCGCCACCCGCGGCCGGGCGCCCTACCGCCGGGTGATCACCCACGGGTTCACCGTGGACGGCGAGGGAAAGAAGATCTCGAAGAGCCTCGGGAACGACGTCGACACCCAGAAGCTCATCAACACGTACGGCGCCGAGGTCCTGCGGCTGTGGACCATCATGGTCGACTACCGCGAGGACATGCGCATCTCCGACGACATGATCAAGCGGGTGGCGGAGGCCTACCGCAAGGTCCGCAACACGATCCGCTACCTCGTCTCCAACCTCAACGACTTCGATCCCGCCCGGGACGCGGTCGCCGAGGAGGCCCTCGACGAGCTCGACCGCTACGCCCTCGCGCGCCATCGGCAGGTCGTCGCTCGCGTGCTCGACGGCTACGACGCCTACGAGTTCCACCTCGTGTACCACCAGCTCGTGCAGTACGCGGCGGCCGATCTCTCTTCCTTCTACCTCGACGTCCTGAAGGACCGGCTCTACTGCGACGCGGCGGCGGGGCACCGGCGCCGCTCCGCCCAGACCGTGCTCCACCGGATCGCCCGGGACCTGTGCCTCCTGCTGGCTCCCGTCCTCCCCTTCACCACCGACGAAGCCTGGCCTTTCGTCCCCGGCGAGGCAGGGACCTCCGTTCACCTCGCCCTCTTCCCCCCGCGCGAGACGGCGGACGAGGCCCTCCTCTCCCGCTGGGCCGGCCTCCTCGACGTGCGGGCCGAGGTCACGAAGGTGCTCGAGGACGCCCGCACCGCGAAGCAGCTGGCGGCGAGCCTCGAGGCCGCGGTCGTGCTGCGCGGCCCGGCGAGTGCCCTCGCGCCCCTGCGGGAGCACGAGGCCAGGAGCCAGGTCTTCCCGGGCAACCTCGCCAACCTGTTCATCGTGAGCGCCGTGCGCCTCGAGGAGGCCGAGGCGCCCCTCGCCGTCGGAGTCGAGCGCGCCGCGGGCGCGAAGTGCGAGCGTTGCTGGACGTGGTCGAAGGCGGTGGGGACGCTCCCCGTCCACCCCGGTGTCTGCGAGCGATGCGCGGAGGTCCTGGCCCACCCGTGAAGAGACACCTGCCGCATCTCCTGCTGATGGCCGCGATCGTCGTCCTCGACCAGGGGACGAAGGCGCTCGTGGTGCGCTCGCTGCCGCTGCACGGGTACGTCCCCCTGGTGGACGGCCTGCTCAGCCTGAGCCACGTGCGCAATCGCGGCGCCGCCTTCGGCATCCTGTCCGACTGGGACCTGCCCTACCAGGCGCTGCTGCTCTCCTTGCTCAGCCTCGGCGCCCTCCTCGCCATCGCCTACTACTTCGTGCGGCTTCCCGCCGCCGCGCGGCTGCCCCGCGTGGCGCTCGCCCTCGTCCTGGGAGGCGCCGTCGGCAACCTGCTCGACCGCCTTCGTCTCGGGTACGTGGTGGACTTCGTCCACGTGTACTGGCGGGACCACCAGTGGCCCGATTTCAACGTCGCCGACTCGGCCATCACCGTCGGCGTGACCCTGCTCGTGCTCGACATCCTGCGCTCGCCGGGCCCCTCGCCCGCCGACGCCAAGCCCGGGATCGACGCGGCCGCGCCCACGGCCGGGAGGATCGACTGACATGCACCCCCGCCTTCTGACCATCCCCGCCATCGAGCTGATGGGGCGCTCGATCGGGCCCTTCACCCTCCACACCTATGGCGTTCTCCTCGCCATCGCCTTCCTGGTCGGCCTCTGGGTCGTTTCGCGGCAGGCCAAGCGAGCCGGGCTCGACGCGAACCGCATCACCGACATGGCGGTCTGGGTGCTGATTGCCGGGCTCATCGGGGCGAAGCTGCTGCTCGTCGCCGTCGACTGGCGGTACTTCGGCCGCAACCCGCGCGAGATCGGCTCCATCCTGCAAAGCGGGGGCGTCTTCTACGGCGGCCTGATCGGCGGAATCCTCGTGGCGTGGTGGTACGTGCGCCGTCACCGCCTGCCGGGGTGGCAGACCGCCGACGTGCTCGTGCCCGGCGTTGCGCTGGGCCAGGCGATCGGGCGGCTGGGCTGCTTCGCGGCCGGCTGCTGCTGGGGGCGGGCCACGCAGGTCCCCTGGGCGGTGACCTTCACCGACGTCTTCTCCGCCCGCGCGGTGGGGACCCCGATGGACACGCCCGTCCACCCCAGCCAGCTCTACGAGTCCTTCGCCACCTTCCTCATCTTCCTCTTCCTGCTCTGGCTGGCGCCGCGCAAGCGCTTCAACGGACAGGTGACTCTCGTCTACGTGGCACTCTACTCGGCCGTGCGCTTTGGCCTCGAGTTCCTGCGAGGCGACCCCGACCGCGGCGCCTGGTTCGGCGGGACAGTGTCGACCTCCCAGATCATCGCCGTCGGCCTGCTGCTCGGGGTCGCGCTCCTCCTGCCGCGCGTCCGCAGGACGCAGGCCATCACGACCAGCTAGGCCTTGTCACCCCGAGGAGCCCGATCCTGGCCGGGCGACGAGGGGTCCGCCGGCGGGTCGGCGGATTCCTCGTCGCTCGGCAAGACGACGCTCCTCGGAATGACAAACGAGCCCGTTGCGGGTCACGGGCCCGCGGGCCATGACCTCGTCGCCGGCGACGAGGCCGTGGGCCTGCGACTCGACGTGTGGCTCGTGCAGCGCCTGCCTTCCCTGTCCCGAGCCCGACTCCAGGCCCTCATCGACGACGGCTGCGTTCTCCTCGACGGGGCCCCCACGCGGGCCTCGGCCCGGTTGCGCTCCGGACAATCCGTCCGCGTCACCGTGCCCGCCCCCGTCCCCGCCGAGCCGCAACCCGAGGACATCGACGTGGCCGTCGTGCACGAGGACGGCCACCTGATCGTAGTGAACAAGCCGGCCGGCCTCGTCGTGCACCCGGGCGCGGGCACGGCGGGCGGCACGCTCGTCAACGCGCTGCTCCGCCACGTGCACGACCTCTCCGGGGTGGGCGGTGTCCTCCGGCCCGGGATCGTCCACCGACTCGACAAGGGGACCTCGGGTCTGCTGGTGGTCGCCAAGGACGACGAGGCCCACCGCGCGCTCGTCCGGCAGTTCGCCGGCCGCACGGTCGAGAAGGAGTACCTCGCCCTCGTGCTGGGCCTGCCCGACCGCGCCGCGGGCGAGATCGACGCCCCGATCGGCCGTGACCCCGTGCACCGGCAGAAGATGTCGGTCCGCGCCCCCCGCGGGCGCGAGGCGCGCAGCTCCTGGCGAGTCGAAGAGCGCTTCGACGGCGCCGCCCTCCTGCGCGTCCGCATCCACACCGGGCGCACCCACCAGATCCGCGTGCACCTCGCCTCCATCGGCCACCCGGTGGCGGGCGACGCGGTGTACGGCGGGACGCGGACGCCCTCGTCCCGCCGTGCCGCCTCCCGCGAGGCGCTCCTGTCTCTCGAGCGGCCGGCTCTCCACGCGGCCCGGCTGGCGTTCACGCACCCGGCGAGCGGCGAGCGGCTGTCCTTCGAGGCCCCACTGCCCGCCGAGCTCCTCGCGGTCCTCGAGCGCCTCCGGGTGTCCGCGCGCGACTGACCGGCTGCTATCATGGCGCTCGCATGAGCGACGATGCGGCCTCCGCCCGAGTCCTGCAGCACCGCCGCGTCCACTCCGGCAAGGTTCTGGACCTCGACGTGGACGAGGTCGTGGAGCCCGGGGGTATCCGCGGCATTCGCGAGGTGGTTCGCCAGCGCGGCTCCGTGGCCGCGCTGCCGGTGCTCGCCGACGGCCGCGTGGTGCTGGTCCGCCAGTACCGCTACGCGGTCGACGCCTTCGTGTGGGAGCTGCCGGCCGGCCGACGCGACCCGGGCGAGACGCCCGAGGAGGGCGCGCGGCGCGAGCTCGAGGAGGAGGTCGGCCTTCGCGCGGGGACTCTCGAGCCGCTCCTCGTCTTCTGGACGACGCCCGGCTTCTGCGACGAGGTCATGCACCTCTTCCGCGCGACCGGCCTCGAGCCGGTCCCGCCGCGCCCGGAGGCCGACGAGAAGATCGAGCCGGCGACCTTCACCCTCGAGGAGGCGCTCGAGATGGTGAAGCGCGGGGAGATCCGCGAGGGGAAGACGCTGGTGGCGCTGTTGCTGGATCGCAGCCAGGCGGGCGGCCGGAGCAGGCTGGACCGGCTCGGATCCAGCGCCATCGAGGGATGGACAGTCTCCCGCTCTCGAGGGGCGGACGCTCTCGGACTGGGGCGGGAAGAGCCGGGCTGTTGCCAGCTTCCAGATCTGGGGGGGCATCCCAGCCCCCCAGACCCCCTGGTCAGGCCTTAGTCGTAGTATTCCAGGCCCAGGTGCGTGATCAGCTCTTCGCCGCGCAGGTGGCGGAGGGTGTTCTTGAACTTCATCAGCTGGATGAAGAGGTCGTGCTCGGGGTAGAGGCCGGGCGCCGTCTGGGGGCTCTTCAGGTAGAAGGAGAGCCACTCCTGGATGCCGCTCATGCCGGAGCGCTTCGCGAGGTCGGAGAAGATCGCGAGGTCGAGCACGATCGGCGCCGCGAGGATCGAGTCGCGGCAGAGGAAGTCCACCTTGATCTGCATCGGGTAGCCCATCCACCCGAAGATGTCGATGTTGTCCCAGCCTTCCTTGTTGTCGCCACGGGGCGGGTAGTAGTTGATGCGCACCACGTGGTGGATCTTCCCGTAGAGGTCGGGGTACAGGCTCGGCTGCAGGATGTGCTCGAGGACGCCGAGCTTGCTGACTTCCTTGGTCTTGAAGGACTCCGGGTCGTCGAGCACCTCGCCGTCGCGGTTGCCGAGGATGTTCGTCGAGTACCACCCGTTCATCCCCAGCAGGCGCGCCTTGAAGCCCGGGGCGAGGATGGTCTTCATCAGCGTCTGGCCGGTCTTGAAGTCCTTGCCCGAGATCGGCGTGCCCGTCTTCTTCGCGAGCTCGAGCATGGCCGGGAAGTCGGCGGAGAGGTTCGGCGCGCCGTTGTTGTACGGGATCCCGGCCTTGATCGCGCAGTAGGCGTAGATCATCGAGGGCAGGATGTCGGGGTGGCTCTCGTCGAGGCCACGCTCGAACTTCTCGAGCGACGAGTGGACGTCGCCCGCCTCGCGGTACACCTCGGTCGAGCCGCACCACACCATCACCAGGCGGTCGCAGCCCTTCTCCTTGCGGAAGCGCTCGATGTCGGCCGAGACCTGGTCCGCGAGGTCGCGCTTCGACTTGCCCTTCTTGACGTTCGGGCCGTTCAGCTTCTTCACGTACTGCGGGTCGAAGACGGCCGGCCAGGGCTTGATGCCCTCGAGGAAGTCCTTGATCGGCTCGAGGTCACGCGCCTCGAGGACGCCGCACTTCTTCGCCGCCTCGTACGCGCTGTCGGGGTAGACGTCCCAGCCCCCGAACTCGAGGTCCTCGAGACGGGCGAGGGGCACGAAGTCCTTGATCAGGGGCGAGCGGTTGTCCGTCCTCTTCCCGAGCCGGATGGTGCCCATCTGCGACAGGCTCCCGATGGGCTTGGTGAGGCCGCGCCTCACCGACTCGACGCCCGCGATGAACGTGGTCGCGACTGCGCCCATTCCCGGCAGCAGCACGCCGAGCTTTCCCTTCGCCGGCGCGATCTCGCGCCCCTTCCCTGCGGTAGCCATTGACTGTCCCTCCTGCGCGGTCATCCGCGATGATGCCAAAACGCGATTTTAGCACAGCGGACCGCGTGTCGCCCCAGGCGCGGCGCGCCGGAGACCGAGGAGCTAGGAGGCCGGCTCGTGGAGCCGCCCGCTCTTCGCGAGGAAGACGAGCGCCGCCTCGGTGAGCTCCGGATCGTGACGGGGACCGACGAAACGGTGCTCGGCGAGATGGTAGTGGAGGATCCCGGAGCGCGGGAGGCGGTCCTCGTTCTCGAACGAGTAGAACATCAGGATCCGGCTCTCCCGGGGCTGTCCGCTGTCGTCGAAGAAATCGAAGTTGAGCTTTTTCATCGTCACGGTGTCGCTCGACCCGGGCGGACACGATCTCGATTGGCCGGATTCGTCCCCACGAGAGGCGTGACGAATCTAGTGGCCGGCTCACGCCCTGTCAAGGCTTCGCGCGCCCGCCAAGGGCGCGGGTCCGCGACGCGTGCAGCGGAACCAGCCGCGCCAGTGGCGGCGCGCAGCGCACGCTCACAAAACGCTTGAGGTCTTGCGCGCGCTCACTATCACAACTGTCGCTCCCCAGCCGCCCGCCTCCGGCGGGGCGTCCGAGAAGGTGACAACCTCCGGCATCGCCGCGAGCGTGCGCCGCACCGCGGCGCGCTGCACGCCTCGCCCGCGCCCGTGAGCCAGCCGCAGGCGCAGGATCCCGCGCTCGCGGCACGCCCGCACGTACTCCTCGACCAGCGAAGGGATCTCGCGCGGAAGGAAGGAGTGCAGGTCGAGGTCGCCGGTGAGCGGGATCTCGAAGGGCGTCTCGGCCGCCTCGTCGTCCTCGGCGCTCACCGCGAAGAGCGACCGCCTCCGGCCGCGGTGGCGAAGAACGCCGGCAGGTACTCGGCGTCGCCCAGCTCGAGACGCTTGTACGCCTTCCCGATCGCGTCCCACGCCGAGCCGTCGCCGAGCGCCACCACCATCGGCCACGGCGACACGCCCCGCAGGGGCGAGCGCGCGGTGACGACCCAGGCCCCGCCGAGGTGGCGAACCATCACCTCGCCCAGGTAGCAGCCGAGGACGAAGAGCGTCTCCGCCGCGCCCTCCCCGTCGATCCCCTCCTCGCGCAGCGAGTCGATGTGGGCGTCCACCATCTCGAGGCTCCCCGGCGAGAAGTCGAGCTCCGACTCGTACTCCTCCCGCGCGAGAAGCACCGCGATCTGCGCGTGGTCCCGCGCGTTCTCGGGCGACGCCGGATAGCGCAGCTTGATCCTCAAGGCCGGACCTCCGTGACCATCCGCGCTAGTATATGCGTCGTCCTCGTCGCCTTTCCCAGTGCCGCCGCCGCGCCATGAGCCTCTCCCGCCTCTCCGCCTCCGATCGCCGGGCCGTCGCCGCCGCGACGCTCGCCGCAGGTCTCCTCATCGCGCAGCAGGTCGCGGCGCGCGCCGTGCGGGACGCGCTGTTTCTCTCCGCCTTCCAGGTGAAGTCCCTTCCGCTGGTCATGGGGGCCTCGGCCATCGCGGCCCTCGTCGGCGCCGAGCTGCTCTCGATCGGCCTCTCCCGCAAGGCGCCCTCGCGCCTCGTCCCGGCGGTGGCCGGTCTGTCGGCGGTCCTGCTCGCCCTCTGGTGGGCGGTCGGCCTCGGCTGGCCCCGGGCCGCCGCCGTCTTTCTCTACCTGCACGTCGCCGCCTTCGGCGGAGCGCTCGTCTCCGGCTTCTGGTCGATGGTCAACGAGCGGTTCGACCCCTACACGGCGCGGAAGGTGGTCGGGCGGATCGCCGCGGGGGCGACCGCCGGGGGGGTCGTCGGCGGGTTCATGGTGTGGGTCGTGTCGCGCGTCCTGCCCCCCTCGGCCGCCGTCCTGCTCCTGCTGGCGATGACGGCGACCGCGGCGGTGGTGCTCCACGCCGCACGGGGGCAGGAGCCCCCGCAACCCGCCCGCGGCGCCACCGCCGCCCCGCCTCTCGCCCTTCCCCTCCTCTTGCGCAACCCCTACGTGCGCAACATCGCCCTCGTGGTCCTCCTCGGCGCAGTCGTCGAGGCGCTCGTGGACTTCCTGTTCAAGGGCCTGGCCGCGGCGCGCTTCGCGCCGGGGGCCTCGCTCCTCGGGGCGTTCGGCGTCTTTCACGGCGTGATGAGCGTGGTGGGCCTGCTGCTCCAGACCACGCTGAGCCGCACCGCCCTGCGCCACCTCGGCATCGCGGGGACGGTGGCCTTGCGCCCGGCTCTCACCGCGGTGAGCTCGATCCTCGGCGCCACCCTCCCCGGCTTCGCCACCGCCACTTTCGCCCGCGGGGCGCACGAGTCGCTCACGAACTCGCTCTTCCGCTCCGCCTACGAGCTCCTCTACACGCCGGTGCCCGAGGCCGAGAAGCGCCGCGTGAAGGCCCTGGTCGACGTCTCGGTGGACAAGGTCGGCACGTTCCTGGGCAGCGGCCTGACCGCGCTGGCCTTCGTCCTGGCCCCCGGCGGCGTGGGCCCCGGTCCTCTTCGCCACCGCGGCCGTCGTCTCGCTCGCCGCGCTCGCCCTGTCGAACCGACTCCACCGCGGCTACGTGCGGACCCTCGAGCAGAGCCTCCTCGCCGGCCGCGTGCGCCTCGACGCGGACGACGTCGTGGACCAGGCCACCCAGGTCACCCTCGCGCACACGGGCCTGCTCGAACGGGGCACGCTCCTGCGCCAGATCGACGAGCTGCGCGGCGGCCGCCCGCCGGCGCCGTCCACCCGGCGGCGCCTCCGACGCTCTGGTCGAGAGGCTGATCGAGGTGCGCTCCGGCGACCCCGCGCTCGTGCGGGCGGCGCTGCGGGCCGCGCCGGAGCCCGAGCCCGCCCTCGTCGCCGCCCTGCTGCCGCTCCTGGCCTCGGACGAGGTCTTCGCGGACGTCCTCCTCGCGCTCCGCCGCGCGGCCCCCCGCGTCACCGGCCAGCTCGTGGACGCGCTTCTCGACCCCGCCGCAGACCCCAGGGTGCGACGGCGCATCCCCCGGGTGCTGAAGGCCTGCCCCACCCCGCGGGCGGCCGAGGGGCTCGCGGCGGCGCTCGACGACCCCTCGTTCGAGGTACGGTCGTCGGCGGCCGCCGCCCTCGCCGCCCTCCACGAGCGCAGCGCCGTCGGTCCGCGTCTCGCGCGACGACGTGCTCGCAACGCGTGCGCCGCGAGCTCGACTCGGGGGAGCCCGTCGACCGCCAGCTGCCGCAGCTCTTCGCTCTCCTCTCGCTGACGCTGGAGCGGGGTCCGCTCCAGATCGCCTGGACGGCGATGAAGGCGCAGGACCGCGCGCTGCGCGGCACGGCCATGGAGTACCTCTCCAACGTCCTGCCCGCCGACGTGTTCCCGAGGATCCGCTCGTGCTTCGGTGCCAGCTCCGTCCCCGCGCCAGCCGCGAGCCGGCCGGTCGAGCAGGTGGCCGAGGAGCTGCGGGTCTCGTCGCTCGGTCTGCGGATCGAGCAGCCACCCTGGCGCGAGGGCGGCGAGAGCTGAGTCGCGGGCGATCGAACTGGCGAGACGCTCGTGGCACACGACCCTTGCCCTCGCTTCGCCCCGGCAACTCGGCTAGAATCCGCCGTCCACCGTCCCGAAAAACCAGCGCCGTACTCCCCCAGGCCCGAGGAGAAACCCACTCATGTGCGGGATCGTCGCGTCGGTGTCCAGACGTGGTCGTGTCTCCCCGGACGCGCTCCTGCGCGCCACGCAGCGCCTGCGGCACCGCGGCCCCGACGCGCAGCACGTGTGGGTCCCGCCGCACGCACGCGTCGGCCTCGGTCACGCGCGGCTGAGCATCATCGACCTGGCGACCGGCGACCAGCCGATCGCCAGCGAGGACGAGAGCCTCCGCATCGTCGCGAACGGCGAGTTCTACGGGTTCGAGAAGATCCGCGAGGAGCTCGAGTCGCAGGGGCACGTCTTCCGCACGCGCTCCGACAGCGAGATCGCCCTCCACCTGTACGAGGACGCGGGCGCCCGCTGCCTGCACCGCCTCCGCGGCGAGTTCGCCTTCGCCATCTGGGACGAGCGCGACGGGCTGCTCTTCGCCGGGCGCGACCGCTTCGGGATCAAGCCCCTCTACTACACGATCCGCGACGGGGCCTGCCACGTCGCCTCCGAGGTCAAGGCCTTCCCGGAGCTCGGGGTCCCGCTGCGGTGGGACCCCGACACCGTCTTCGACCAGCACCGGGGCCTGATGCACCCCCCCTCGCGCTCGGCCTTCGACGGGATCTACCAGGTGCCGCCGGGCTCCTACCTGATCACCGACGGCGCGAGCGCGCGCATCCTCCCGTACTGGGACATCGACTACCCGACTGCCGACCGGACGGGCTGGGACCGCAGCCCCCACGACTGGGTGAAGCAGCTCGAGAGCGTCCTCGAGGAGTCCGTCCGCCTGCGCCTGCGCGCCGACGTGCCGGTCGCCTGCTACCTCAGCGGCGGGCTCGACTCCTGCGCGGTGCTGGGAATCGCCTCGCGGATCTCGAGCCGGCCCCTGCGCGCCTACACTCTTTCCTTCGACCACGCCGACTACGACGAGCGCGCGCTCGCCGAAGAGCAGGCCAAGCTCTCCGGCGCGGAGTTCTTCCCCATCGACATCCGCTCCGAGCACATGGCCGAGCACCTCTCGGACGCGGTCTACCACGCCGAGCGTCCCATCGTGAACGCCCACGTGGTGGCGAAGTACCTGCTGAGTCGCGCGGTGCGCGACTCGGGGGTCAAGGTGGTGCTGACCGGCGAGGGCTCCGACGAGGTCTTCGCCGGCTACCCCTTCTTCCGCCGCGACATGATCCTCCACAACACGGAGGGCCAGGACCCCGCCACCGCTCGCGGCCTGCTGGCGCGGCTCGACGCGGCCAACAAGGTCTCGCAGGGCCTTCTGATGCCGACCGGGGCCGGCGGTCTGAACGACAGCGTGCGACGCACCCTCGGCTTCGTCCCCACGATCATGGAGACCTGGGGGCAGCAGGGCGAGACGATGGCGGGCCTGCTGGACGACGACTTCAAGGCCCCGTACCGGGGCCGGGACACCTTCCGGGTCCTCCTCAACCACCTCGACGTCGAGCGGCAGCTCGCCGGGCGCGACGCGGTCAACAAGTCGCTCTACGTCTGGGCCAAGACGGCCCTCCCCAACTACATCCTCAGCAACCTCGGCGACCGCATGGAGATGGCTCACTCCGTCGAGGGCCGCCTGCCTCTCCTCGACCACGAGGTCGTGGCTCTGGTCGCGCAGATGCCGATCGCGATGAAGATCAACGGCATGACGGAGAAGTTCGTCCTGCGGGAGGCCGCGCGGCCGGTGCTCACCGACAACGTGTACCGCCGGCAGAAGCACCCGTTCCTCTCACCGCCCTCGACCCTGCAGACGGAGGGCGGCCTTCACGCCCTCATCCAGGACACGCTGCGCGGCGCCGCCCTGGAGAGGACGGGTCTGTACGACCGCAAGAGAGTCGCCGCGCTCCTGGACAGGATCCCGACGATGGACGCCGCGGCCCGGACGAGCGTCGATCCCGCGCTGATGTGGATCACGAGCACGTGCCTGCTGCACCAGCGGCTGGGGGGCTCTGAGGTTGCGCCCCGCCCAGGCCTTCCGTGACACTCTCCCGTCACTCGTTTCCCCGTCTTTCCGTCGAAGCGTCGTTTCCCGGCCCAAGAGGTGTGTCAATGGTGTATCGAGCGGCTTGTCGTGCCCTGGCGTGCGCGGTCGTCCTGACGTGGGCGGCCGCGGCATCGGCCCAGACCTGGACCCCGGAGCAGCAGGAGCTCTGGAAGCTCGAGGAGAAGCAGTGGCAGATGGCGAAGGACAAGGACCTGACCTGGATCGAGACCATGGTCCACCCCAACCTCAGCTACTGGTCGAACGAATCGCCGGTGCCGCAGACGCAGGACGTCGCTCTCGCGCTGGAACCGCTACGACAACACCAACTCCACGGTGCTCGAGCAGGAGCTGTTTCCCCACTCGATCACGATCACGGGCAACGTCGCCGTCGTGAACTACCACTACCAGATCGCTCGCGAGAGCTCCAAGAAGGAGCGCGAGACCGTGCGCGGCCGCTACATGGACGTGTTCGTCAAGGACGGCGGCCGCTGGCTGTTCGTCGCCTGGACGGGCGGCGACGACCCAAGAAGTAAGGAGGATCCATGATCAGGATGTTCGTTCGTCACGACGTGGGCGACTACGACAAGTGGCGTCGGGCCTACGACGCCTTCGACGCGGAGCGCCGCACGATGGGCGTCCTCGGCGACGCCGTCTACCAATCGGCCGAGAAGGAAGGCGACGTCACCGCCCACCACGACTTCGAGACCCTGGAGGCAGCCAAGGCCTTCATCGGCTCCCAGCGCCTGCGCGAGGTCATGGGAGCGGCGGGCGTGACGAGCGTGCCCACGATCTGGTTCACCAGGCTGGCCTGAGGAGAGCCCATGTCACAGCAGAATGCCGACCTGATGAAGTCGCTCTACGCCGCCTTCGGCCGGGGCGACGTCCCGACCGTGCTCGGCGCGATGGACCCCGCCATCGTCTGGAACGAGGCCGAGGGCTTCCCCTACGCCGACAAGAACCCCTACGTCGGCCCGCAGGCCGTCCTCGAGGGTGTCTTCATGCGACTCGGCGGCGAGTGGGACGGCTTCGCCGTCGCGGTCGAGGAGGTCCACGACGCCGGGGACGTGGTCGTGGCGACGGGCCGCTACGGCGGCGCCTACAAGAAGACGGGGCGGAAGATCCACGCGCAGTTCGCCCACGTCTGGAAGCTGCGCGGCGGGAAGGTCGTGAGCTTCCAGCAGTACACCGACACCCTGCAGGCGACGAAGGCGGTCAGCGGCTAGGCAGCGTCTCCAGGAAGTCCTTGACCGCGCTCCAGTACGCCTCGCCTCCGACGATGTAGGTGTCGTTGTGGCCGGCGCCGGGGATGGCGAAGAAGCGCTTCGGCCCCGGCGCCGCGTCGAACACGCGGCGCCCCTGCGCGAACGGGACGACCTCGTCGCGGTCGCCGTGGAGCACGAGCAGGGGCACCGTGAGTCGGGGAGCCTTCGCCTCGTTGTCGTAGCGCGTGCGGACGAACGGCCACAGCGGCAGGAACGGGTAGACCGCCCGCGCCATCGCCGGGACCGACGCGAAGGGCGACTCGAGCACGAGCGCGCGGGAGGGCCGGGACAGCGCGAGATCCAGCGCCACCGCCGAGCCGAGCGACTCGCCGAAGATCACGAGCCGGTCCGGCGGGACGCGCTTCTCCTCGACCAGCCAGCGGTGGGCCGCCCGGGCGTCGCGGTACGTTCCTTCCTCGTCCGGCGAGCCCTCGCTCCGCCCGTAGCCCCGGTAGTCGAAGAGCAGCACCGCCGCCCCGAGCTTCGACTGGAGGAAGAGCGCCCGGTCCAGCCGGTGACTGACGTTCCCCGCGTTGCCGTGGGCGAAGAGCACCGTGAAGCGCGGCTCGCCCGGCGGGGGCAGGTACCACGCGTGGATCCTGACCCCGTCCTCGGCGGTGAGCACGAGGTCCTCGAACGCGAGGCCCAGGCCGCGCGGCGTGACGTCGTGCGCGCGTTGCGGGTAGTAGATCAGCTTCCGCTCGAAGATCAGCATGATCGCGGAGAGCACGACGAGGAGCGCCGCGATGCGGAGGGCGGGCCAGGCCGGCCCGCCGCCACCACGTTCGCCGCGTCCCCTCGTCCGCGTCCCGACCTCCGGCATCCTCCTCGCGACCCGCCGCGAGCTGGCGATCCGTCGACGGAGCTCTCGACGCCTCGAGCCGGACGTTCGGCTGCGCTTGTGCGCCTCGAGGTCGATCTCGATCATGAACTCGGGCAGCGCGAGGCCCTTGACCTCGAGCCAGGTGCCGGTCGGGAACTGCTTCTTGTAGACGGTGCTGCGGTAGGCGGACGCCTTGAGGAACGCCGCCATGTTCGTGGTGTAGACGTTCTCGACGATCACGTCGTCGAAGGTGCAGCCGTAGTGCGCCAGCACCTTCTCGAGGTCGGAGTACGCGTTCTTCATCTGCTGCTCCAGGTCGCCCACCGCGGTCGGGTTCCCCTTGTCGTCCATGCTGACCGCGCCGGAGATCTTGATGTCGTCGCCGATCCTCACCGCGTGGGAGTACCCGTAGGCCTTCTCGACCTCGGGTCGCAGGAGGAACCACTCCGGCGCCTCGTTGCGGACCGGCGGTGGCGGCGGTCTGCGCGGTACTCGTGGAGGTCGCGGGAGCGTTGCAGGAGGAGAGGAGCGGGAGGCCCAGCAGGGCAGCGGCAATCACGACGGTCTTGTTCATCGGCGTTCTTCCTTTCTGGACTGATTCGACGTGGTCCTGTCGTCCCTGCGCCGGCGTCGCGGGCCCGACGCTCACGGGCGGTTCCCGGCCCCGCCGGCCCGCGACCCGGGGGCGACGAGCGCCCTCCAGTCGAGGACGACGGTGAGCGGCGCCCCGGGCTCGATGCCCACGGTCGAGGACACCAGGAAGCGCTGCCCGTCGGGGGAGGGCACGTAGTACGGGGAGAAGAGCGAGCCGCTCGGCCGGAACGCGAACAGCGCCACGGGCGAGCGCGCGGCGAAGGCCCCGCCGCGCTCGACGGCCGCCGCCATCACCATCCCGTTCGGGGCCTGGAAATAGAGCTCGCCCCCGTCGGCCCGCCACAGAGGCGATATCCCGCCTCCCGAGGACACCTGCCGCCGGCCCTCTCCGGACGGGAAGGCCCGGACGTAGACCTCGTAACGGCCGGACTCGTCCGAGGCGTAGGCCACCCACCGGCCGTCGGGAGAGAAGGCGGCCGCCACCTCGTTCGCCTCGGTGCGGAGGAACGCAGAGGGCTCCTGCGCCTCACCCTGCGGGCCGACGGTCAGGCTCCACACGTCGTTCCCGCTCCTCGGGTCCATCTGGCGAAGGAGCATCGTGCGGCCGTCCCGCGACCAGTCCGTGGGGAACGCGTACTGGTCCGACCCGTACAGCAGAGCATCCTCGCCCGACCCGCTGGCCGCCTTCCGGTACACCCGGTAGACGCCGCCCCGGTTGGACGACCAGGCGAGGTGGCGGCCGTCCGGGGACCAGACGGGGGACGAGTCGTTGGCCGGGTCGAACGTGAAGCGGGTCGCGTGGGCCCCGTTCGCGTCGGAGAGCCAGAGGTCCTGGTTTCCCGACTCGGGGTCGAGGAGGGCCACCGTGAACCGTCCCCCGTCGGGCGAGAGCCGGATCATGCCCGCTCGCTCCAGGGGGATGGGCGCGCCCAGGGGCCGGCCCCCGCGGTCCATCCACGCGAGCCGGGTGTTCTGCCGGTCGGGCGACGCGTCGAGAACGAGGACGCCGTCGTCGGACGCGGTGGCGAGCCGCCGGCCGACCGCGATCACGTCTCGGCCGACCGCGACGTGCGGGGCGATCGGGACCGGGTCTCCCGAAAGCTGCAGGGCGCGGGCGTCGAAGCCCTGCGCGACGAGAGCGTCCTCGCGCCCGAAGATCAGCACCCCGCCCCCGCGGCCGTCTGCGGCGTAGAGCGCGTTCGAGTTGTCGCTCAGCAGGCGCTGGCCCGGGCCCCCGTCGAGCGAGCCGGCGTAGACGCCGCGGATGTCCTTGCGTCCGCTGAACACGGTGTAGAGGAAGTGACGGCCGTCGGGGAGGAAGAGGGGGTTGGCGTGGTCGGTCTCCTCGCGCAGCGTGTCGACCCGGAGGACGGAGGCCGGCTCTCCCCCCGAGGCCGGCACCCGCCACAGGCCCGACCCGCCCAGCCGCGTGTAGAGGATCACGTTGTCTCGGCTCCACGAGCCGCCGGTGGGCACCCCGACGTCGCAGATCGTCGAGACGGCGCCGCCCGCCACGTCGATCCTCCGCAGCTTGCCGCCGGAGAAGAAGCCGATCGCCCGGGCGTCGGGCGACCAGAACGGCAGCATGGCGCCCTCGGTGCCGGCGAGCGCCACCGGCTCCGTGGCGTCGAGGTTGCGCACCCAGAGGTCCACCCGGCCCTCCCGGGCCGCGGTGAACGCGAGCTGGCGCCCGTCGGGCGAGAGGGCGAAGTCGACGAAGCTCGACCTCGCCGGAGGCAGGACCGAAAGCCGGCGCACGCGGCGCTCGGCGCTCTCCGGTCGGTCGAAGCGGGTCCAGACGAGGGCCAGGGTTGCGAGGGCGAGGAGGAGGCCCAGGCCGACGTTGACGCGGGAGATCCTCGCCGGGACGGGCGCCGGCGGAGACTGCGGCCCGGGGCGGAGTCCGGTCGTCGAGGGCGACCCGGGCCTCGCCGATGTCCCGGAGGCGCAGCCTCGGGTCCCGGTCGAGGCAGCGCCCGAGCAGACGACGCAGGCTCGCCGGCGTCGATCCCGGCAGGGCCGCCCAGGGGATCGGCTCCTTGACCACCGCGGCCACCACGTCGGTGATGGTCTCGCCGTCGAAGAGCCGGCGGCCGGCCAGCATCTCGAAGAGGACGACGCCGAAGGACCAGATGTCCGAGCGCCGGTCGACGGCCTTGCCCCGCGCCTGCTCCGGCGACATGTAGGCGGCGGTGCCGAGGATGAGCCCGGCGGCGGTGCCGGTGTGGGCGAGGGTCGGCGACTGCGAGGAGTCGGCGGCCGGTGCCGCACCCGAGCCCTCGCCCGTCCAGGCCTTGGCCAGGCCGAAGTCGAGGACCTTGACCTTGCCCTCCGGCGTCACCTTCACGTTGCCCGGCTTGAGGTCGCGGTGGACGATGCCTTTCTCGTGCGCTTCCTCGAGGGCCTCGGCCACCTGCTTCGCGATGGCGACCGCCTCGTCGACGGGGATCGCTCCCCGCTTCAGCCGCTCCGCGAGGTCCTCGCCCTCGACCAGCTCCATGGCGATGAAGTGGACCGGGGTCCCACCGTCGATGCTCGCGCTCTCGAAACCGTAGAGGTGGGCGACGTTCGGATGGTTCAGGGAGGCGAGGAGCCGAGCCTCGCGCTCGAAGCGGGCGAGCCGCTCGGGATCCGATGCGAAGGCCTCAGGCAGGAGCTTGAGCGCGACGTCGCGGCCGAGCTTCGTGTCGGTGGCGCGGTACACCTCGCCCATCCCGCCCGCGCCGAGCGCGGCAGTGACCCGGTACTGCGCGACCGTCTGGCCGATCAGGGTCAGGATTCTCCGAGTTTCGGAAGAACGGAAGACTGGGGTTGAGCTGGATGGCTGCGACTGGCTGAGGATTCTACATCAGCCGGCGCGGGCGCTACCGTTCTACCCATTCCGGACGGAGTTGGTCCCGATGCGCGCGTCGACATGAACGCGTTCCGCGAGCGCTGGCTGAAGGGAGTGGACAACGGCGTCGACGTCGCGTCCGAGGGCGACCTGATGCTGCGCGGCGCCCGCGACCAGCGCTGCCGAAGGTGACCGGCCGCCTGGTCGTGATCCTGCTGCCGGTCATCCCCGCCGCGCGCTGACGGCGATGGCGCCGCCGGCGGGGCTCACCGCACGGGCACCTTCGTTTTCAGCTCCTCGAACCAGTTCTGGACGACGTTGATCTGCGTCGGGATCGCGCGCGGGTCGAGGAGCTGGACGAGGAGGCGCCGGCCGTCGGGAGACACCGCATAGCCCGCCTGCTGGGTGCTGCGCCCGTAGGCGGCCCGGATCTCGAACAGCCTCTTCGAGTCCCCGACGGAGAGAGCGCCCGTCGAGCTCACGGCGGCCACGAGGAAGCTGTCGCCCCGGCGATAGAAGATCTCCTTCCCGTCGGGCGACCACCTCGGGCTGCGGCCACCCTCCGTCGAGACGGCCACCACCTCGCCGGGCCGCGCGACGGAGCGCAGGTACACCTCGTCGCGGCCCGTCTCGTCGGAGACGTACACGACCGACCGTCCGTCCGGGGAGAACTGGCCGCCGACCTTGCCGAAGGGCGACACGAGGAAGGGCGCCACCGCGCCGTCGGGCGAGAGCGTGAAGAGGTCGGTTCCGGTGCCCCGCGCACGCTCGGCGAACAGCAGCGTGCCGTCGGGGCCGAGCGACAGCGGGAGCTGGATCCCGGGCCGCGCGAGCAGCCGGGTGGCCTCTCCGGCGCCCGCCGGGGCGGAGTACAGGTCCCAGTCGCCGCTCCGGTTCGACCCGAAGAAGATGCGTGTACCGTCACGGCTCCAGGTGGCGAACGAGTTGCTGCCCTCGTCGTCGAGGGTGAGCCGGCTCCGTGTCCCGCGGCGCAGCTCCATCGTCCACAGCGCGTAGTCCTGGCCCAGGACGATCCGTGTGCCGTCAGGGGACAGGGACAGATCCACGAGCCTCTCGGGCTCGTCCTCGATCGGCGAGACCGTGCCGTCCCGATCGACCCAGGCCAGCGTCCCCAGGGTCGGGTCTCCGGGAACATAGACGAGCGTTCCCGTGTCCGACACCGAGAACCAGGAAAGGCTGATGTTCGACGTCGAGAACACGTCGTCGACGACGGAAGTCGGGGCGCTCGTGGGCCGCGGGTGGTCGGGGTCGAAGGCGCGTCGCCGTGACACCCTTGGGCCCGGACAAGAGGAGGTGACCGGAGGTGGCGTGGGACGCCTGCCACTTTGCCGGCGCCACGCGGCTCCAGGTCGCGGATCCGATGGGAAGCAGCGCCGCTCCCGCCAGCTCCTGGTTGAGGCCGCCCCAGACCGTGAAGAGGAGGGTGTGGTCGCCCAGAGAGGAACTGCGGGAAGACGTGCGCGTAGCCCCTGGACGCGCCGTCCGGGTCCGTGAGGACCTGCGGCTTGCCTCCCGAAGCGGGAACGCGGAGGAGGCCGGACATGAGGGTCGGCACGAACACGATCGTGTCGTCCTCGGCCCAGGTCCCGCCGAACGTCTGGTAGGACGCGTCGGCGACGGCGGTCGGCGCGCCGCCCGAAACGGACGCGGTCAGGAGCTTCCCCCGGGCGAAGAAGCCGACTCGCTCCCCGCCCGGGGAGAAGAACGGCTGCTGGGCGCCTTCGCTCTCGGGGACGACGCTCGACTCGAAGCGGTCGAGCGCTCTCAGGTAGAGCCTCGACACGCCGGAGGCATCCCGCGCGACGTAGGCGATCGCACGGCCGTCGCGCGTGACCGCGGGCCCGGCGTTGCCGGCGAGAACCTGGCCGGCGGGCAGCGGAATCGAGAGCCGGGTCACCCGCGGGGCGGCGGTGGGGCGCAGACGCGGCCAGCCCCAGGCCCCCGCGGCGGCCGCCGCGGCCGCAACGAGCGCGATCGCTGCCCACGCTGCGGGCGATCGCCACCGGGCGGCCGCGGGCGCGGCCGGCAGCGGGGCAGGTGCGGCGGCGGCCGTGTCCGCGAGAGCGACCCGAGCCTCGCCGATGTCGCGCAGGCGCTGCTTGGGGTCGCGCTCGAGGCAGCGCCGCAGCAATTTTCGGACGGTCTCGGGCGTGCCTGTCGGAAGTGCGGCCCATTCGGGGTCCGTCTTGAGCACCGCCGCGAGCGTGTCGCTCACCGTCTCGCCCTCGAAGAGCCGGCGACCGGCGAGCATCTCGTAGAGAAGGGCACCGAACGCCCAGACGTCGGCGCGCTTGTCCACGACCCGGCCTCGGGCCTGCTCGGGCGACATGTAGGCCGCGGTGCCGAGGATGAGCCCGGCGGCCGTGCCGGTGTGGGCGAGCGTCGGCGACTGCGACAGGTCGGCGGAGGACGTGACTCCCCCACTCTCGCCGCTCCACGCCTTGGCCAGGCCGAAGTCGAGGACCTTGACCTTCCCGTCCGCCGTCACCTTCACGTTCGCGGGCTTGAGGTCGCGGTGGACGATGCCCTTCTCGTGCGCCTCCTCGAGGGCCTCGGCGACCTGCTTCGCGATGGCGACCGCCTCGTCGACCGGAATCGCCCCGCGCTTCAGGCGCTCGGCGAGGTCTTCGCCCTCGACGAGCTCCATGGCGAGGAAGTGGGCCGTGGCCCCGTCGCGCGAGGCGCGCGCTCTCGAAGCCGTAGAGGTGGGCGATGCCGGGGTGGTTGAGGGAGGCCAGGACCCTGGCCTCGCGCTCGAACCGGGCGAGGCGATCGGGGTCGGCGGCGAAGGCCTCCGGCAGCAGCTTGACGGCCACCTCGCGCCCGAGCTTCGTGTCGGTGGCGCGGTACACCTCGCCCATGCCGCCGGCGCCGAGCGCGGCGGTGATCCGGTAGTGCGCGAGCGTCTGGCCGATCATTCTGCCGCCTTCCAGCCCACGACGGCCACCGCCGGGCTCGAGCCCTGCGGCCGACGCGTCAGGATGAGGAAGCGCTGGCCGTCCGGGGCCACCGCGTAGCCCCAGCAACCGCGGAACGGCCCGAGGTCGACGATCTCCGTCTGGAAGAGCGGCCGGGGCGCGTCCCACTCGAAGCCGCTCCCGCTCCGCACGCGCAGCGACATCATTCGCCGGTCTGGCGCGATGTAGAACAGCTCCGACCCGTCGGGGTTCCACCGCGGCTGGTGGCCGCCGCTCGCGGAGACCCGCCAGCGCTCGCCCGTCTTCGGGAGCGTGGCCACGTAGACCTCCCACTGACCCGTCTCGTCGGAGGCGTAGGCAAGGCGACGGCCGTCCGGCGAGATCACGCCGAAGAGCTCGTTTCCCGGGGTGTCGACGATCGGCCCGTCCTCCCCGGTCTCCAGGTCCAGGAGGTTGATCGAACGCGTGAGGCGCCCCTCGCCGGGCGTGAGCGCGGAGTAGATGACCTGGCGGCCGCGCCAGTCCATGGCGAAGGGGGCGGTGCCCGCTCCTCCCTTCGTCGCCAGCGGCTCGGGAGCGGTTCCGCTTCCGAGGAGCGCGAGCCACAGGCCGCTCACGGCCCCGCTGTGCATCCCGAGGACGGCCTGTCGGGCGTCGTCCGAGAAGACCAGCGTGATCGTGTCGCCGGCCGAGGTGACCTGCCGGGCCGTGGCCGTCGCCCGGTCGTACAGCCAGACGTGCCGCTCGACCCCCTGGCCCGGGAAGGTGGCGAGGATCTGGCGGCCGTCGCGAGACAGGCTGAGGGAGGCGAAGCCCTTCGCCTCCCACTCCGTGCCCGCCAGGCGGCCCTGGCGGTCGTACCAGGCGAGGTCGCTCACCTCGACGCCGCCCGTGCGGAAGGTGACGATGCCGTTGGCGGACACGCTCACGTTCGTCTGGGCCGTGACGCCGGGGTCGTACCAGACGTCCTCGGCGATCGGCCTCGGCTCGCCGGTGAACTCGAGGCGACGCGCGTCGAAGGGGTGGGCCACCAGGTATCGATCCCGGCGGTAGAGCAGGTAGCCCGGGTCGACGTAGACGGCGGAGGATGCCGCGGCCGCCGTCAGGTGCTTGCGAACGCCGCTGTCGAGCGAAAGGACCCACAGTCCGGCGCGCGCGCGGTCCTTGGCGTTCCGCGAGTAGTAGAGCACGTGCGACCAGTCGGGCAGGAAGGAGGGGTACCGAATGGCGTTCTCGCCGGATGCGCCGTCGGCGTCCAGGGCCGGCGAAACCGAGCCGCCTCCCGCGGAAGCGCGGTTGAGCCTCGCGCCGCCGAACACGATGGTGCCGTCGGGGCGCCAGGCGCCGCCGCGGGTGTCGGTGGTGGCGGCCAGCGCTTCGACCGCCCCGGTCGCGGCCTCGAGCTTCCACAGCTGGGCCTCGGTGAAGAAGCCGATGAACCGCGAGTCGGGCGACCAGAAGGGCTCGTGGGCGCCCGCCGTGCCCTCGAGCCGGCGGGCGTCGCGGCTGTCGAGGCTCCGGAGCCACAGGTGGCTCTCGCCCGACGCTGCCTCGGCGGCGAAGACCAGCGACCGCCCGTCGGGCGCGATCACCACCTGCTTGAGGCGGGTGCCCGGCGGCGCGGGCACGGAGAAGATCATGGGGCTTCGGGGCGCCGGCGCGTTCCGCCAGGACACGACCGCGGCGGTGAGCGCGACGACGCCGAGGGCGGTCGCGGCTATCAGCAGGGCGGTCCGGCGGCCGTGGCCCGGGGGCGCGGCCGCCCCGGCCGTGATCGTGCTCGCGGAGGCGGTGCCCGGCCCCTGGAGGTCGTGGCGGGCATCCGCGATGTCGCGCAGGCGCTGGCGTGGGTCGCGCTCGAGGCAGCGCCCGAGCACGTGGCGGACCGGGGGCGGCGTTCCTGCGGGGAGGCGGCTCCAGTCGATCTCGCGCGCGAGGACGGCGGCGAGGACGTCCGAGACCGTCTCGCCGTCGAACAGCCGCTGGCCGGCCAGCATTTCGAAGAGCACCACACCGAAGGCCCAGATGTCGGCGCGCTTGTCGACCGGCTTGCCGCGGGCCTGCTCGGGGGACATGTAGGCGGCGG
Organism: uncultured Acidobacteriota bacterium; assembly: GCA_963818355.1. Classification (GTDB taxonomy): domain Bacteria; phylum Acidobacteriota; class Vicinamibacteria; order Fen-336; family Fen-336; genus DATBSL01. Next base: position 93,113 of record CAWFSB010000026.1, read on the forward strand.
TGCCGAGGATGAGGCCGGCGGCGGTGCCGGTCTGGGCGAGGGTGGGAGACTGCGAGAGGTCGGGGCTCGACGTGACCCCCGGGCCCTCGCCCGTCCAGGCCTTGGCGAGGCCGAAGTCGAGGACCTTGACCTTGCCGTCCGGGGTCACCTTCACGTTGGCCGGCTTCAGGTCCCGGTGGACGATGCCCTTCTCGTGGGCCTCCTCGAGGGCCTCCGCGATCTGCCGGGCGGTCGTGACGGCCTCCTCTACCGGGACCTTTCCGCGCTTCAGGCGCTCCGCGAGGTCCTCCCCTTCCACCAGCTCCATGACGAGGACGTGCGCCTTCGCGCCGTCCGCGAGGGTCGTGCTCTCGAACCCGTAGAGGTGGGCGATCCCGGGGTGGTTGAGGGAGGCGAGGACCTTGGCCTCGCGCTCGAAGCGGGCGAGGCGATCGGGGTCGGCGGCGAACGCCCCGGGGAGGACCTTGAGAGCCACGTCGCGGCCGAGCGTCGTGTCGGTCGCGCGGTAGACCTCGCCCATCCCCCCCGCCCCGAGGGCCGAGATGATCTTGTAGTGCGACAGGGTCTGTCCGATCAGGATCGCCTCCCGTCGGCGGAGCTTCCTCACTCCACCTCAGCGACGACACGACATCTGGGGGAAGGGCGTGATTATACGCCGGACTCGGACCTGCCTTGACCGTCCCCGGTGGGAGGCTTAGTCTCGTGAAGAGAGGGTGGCGGCCATGGCAACGCAGGCTTCGACGGCCGAGCTGGTCGCGGCGCTTGCGCGCATCGACGGCAAGGCCGAGATCGTGGCCGGGGAGATCGTCGTGATGTCCCCGACGGGCGGCCTCCCCAGCCGAGCGGCCGCCGCGATCTACCGAAGCCTCTGGGACCACGAGCGGCGCACGAGGTCCGGACGGGCCTACGCCGACAACACGGGGTTCCTGGTGGACCTTCCCCATCGCTCGTCGTTCAGCCCCGACGCGTCCTTCCACGTCGGCCCCCCGCCGGGTCCGAAGTTCCTGGAGGGCGCTCCGATCTTCGCCGTCGAGGTCCGCAGCGAGGACGACTACGGGCGCGCCGCCGAGAGTGCCATGGCGGCCAAGCGCTCCGACTACTTCGCCGCGGGAACCCAGGTCGTCTGGGACGTGGATGTCCTCCGCGAGGGAGTGGTTCGGGCCTACCGCGCGACGGCTCCGGATGCGCCGACCGTCTACGGTCGTGGCGACCGGGCCGAGGCCCTGCCGGCCCTCCCTGGCTGGATCTTCCCGGTCGGCGACATCTTCGAGTAGCTGGTCGCGATCAGGGGCGGCCTTCTCGGGCCGGGAGGGCCTTGCTGAGCTCGCGGTCCCAGCCGGTGACGACACGCAGCTCCGTGGGGGCCTCCGACCTCTCCATCTTCACCATCAGGAACCGTCGCCCGTCCGGGGTGACGTCGTAGTTGATCGGGCCGTCCATCACCTCGTAGGGTCCTTCGAACAGGGCTCGGGGCTTCGAGATCGCGAGGGCGGGGTCGGTCTGCACTTCCGCGACCATCATCTTCAGACCTTCGCGGAAGAAGATCTCGCGGCCATCTCGCGACCAGCGGGGCTCGGTGCCTCCGTGGAGCGAAACCCGCGACTCGTCGCCGCCCCCCGCGACCGAGCGGATGCCGATCTCGGGCCGGCCCGACGCGCGCGAGACGTACACGAACCACTTCCCGTCCGGTGACAGGTCCGCAGAGTACTCCGAGCTGTCCGTGACGAGCAGCGGAACGGGTCGGGCGTTCGCATCCAGGGGAATCAGGAAGAGGTCCAGCCCGGTCTTCGGGTTCATCTCGATGGCCACGATCGTCTTTCCGTCCTTCGAGAGCGTCTCGAAGTGAAAGGTTCGCCCGCCCTGTCCCAGCTGCACCGCCTCGCCCTTCGCCGCCACGGGCTGTCGGTAGGGGGCCCGCACCCCGGACTTGTTGGACTCGTAGAGGATGGCCTTCCCATCGGCGGTCCACAGCGGGCCGTCCTCGTAACCGTCCGACGTGAGCCGGGTCAGCGCGCCGCGCTCGATCTCGTAGCTCCAGATGTCGGTCGTGTCCTCGGCGATGCGGACCAGGATCGACGTCCCGTCGGGAGAGAGCCGCGGTGCGGCGTAGGCGCGCGCTTCACGCGTGAGGGGCGTCTCGTGGCCTTCCCGGTCCACCCACACGAGCGAGCGACCTCCGGAGTGGGCCCCGGCGGGCGCGTAGGCCAGGACACCGTTCTCCGATGCGTCGAAGAGGGTCCCGTAGAAGAAGCCGCCGGCCCAGACGCCCTCGACCATCCTCTGCGGAGTGCCCACGATCTCGGAGCGCGCCAGATCGAATGCGGCGGCCCAGATCTCGTTGCCTCGCCCGAAGACGAGGTGCCCCGAGCGGAGGTAGTGCGCGTTGTTTGCGTCCTCGACCAGGACACGACTCTGGCCGGTGGCCGTGTCGTACAGCCCGACGCGGGCCGCTCTGCCGCCCAGGAAGGCCGTGTACAGCAGCGACTCCCCGCCGGGAAGCAGCTTGGGCAGGCATCGGACCAGCTCGCCGGAAGCGGAGTCGGGCCCGCCCAGGCTCTGGCGGTCGCCTCCCGCGACGGAGGTCCTCCACAGGCCGCTGAACTCGAGCGGCGTGAAGAACACCGTGCCGTCGGCCCGCCACGCTCCGCCCCTAAGAGCCGGGGCGGCGGCAAACGCCTCCGGCAGGCCCCCGGCCAGGGAGACCTTCTTCAGCCGGCCGTCCGCGGCGAAGGCGAGCGACGCGCCGTCCGGCGAGAGGAAGGGGCCGAAGCCGTTCTCCGTGCCCTTGATCGCCTGCGCGTCGAAGGCGTCGAGCTCGCGAAGGTAGAGCCGCCGGGTGCCGTCGCGGACGGCGGAGTAGACGAGCCGCGACCCGTCCGGCGAGAGCGTCATGAGGTTCTGCATGAGCGTCACGTCGATCACCTCGACGTCGCTCCAGCCCAGGCCGGTGATCGACAGCCGCAGCACGGGCTCGGCCTCCACCGGTACGGCTCTGCGGAACCAGGCCGCCCCGAGTGCGACGCCGGCCAGCCCGGCCGCGGCCAGAAGCGCGACGAGCCCGAAGCGGCGCGCGAGGCCGGCCCTGCTTCCAGTCTGGCCCGCCGCCGTGGCGTCGCCCGACCCATCGCCGGGATCCCGAAGCGCCTCGTCGATCTCGAGGCGGGCGTCCGCGATGTCGTGGAGACGCTCGTCCGCGTCTTTCTGGAGACACCGCCGCAGGAGGCGTCGCACTCCCGCCGGCACCTCGGCGGGCAGGCGTTCCCACGGCGGGTCGCTCTTCACCACCGCCGCGAGCACGTCGGTCACCGTCTCCCCGGCGAAGGCCCGGCGACCCGTGAGGAGCTCGAAGAGGAGCGCCCCGAAGGCCCAGATGTCCGTCCGCTTGTCCAGCCGCCGGCCGCGAGCCTGCTCGGGCGACATGTAGCTCGCGGTCCCGAGGATGACTCCTGCCTGCGTGCCCGTCTGCGCCAGCGTCGGCGACTGCGACAGGTCCGCGGAAGGGCCAGCGGCCGAGTCCCCGGCATAGGCCTTTGCCAGGCCGAAGTCGAGCACCTTCACGTTGCCGTCGGGTGTGAGCTTGACGTTCGCCGGCTTCAGGTCGCGGTGGACGATCCCCTTCTCGTGGGCTTCCTCGAGCGCTTGGGCGATCTGCCTCGCGACGGCCAGGGCTTCGTCGACGGGAACCGGGCCGCGCCGCAGGCGCTCGGCAAGGTCCTCACCCTCGACGAGCTCCATGGCGAGGAAGTGGGCCCTCGTGCCGTCGCCCTGAGTGGCGCTCTCGAAACCGTAGACGTGGGCGATGTTGGAGTGGTTGAGGGCGGCGAGCAGCCTCGCTTCGCGCTCGAAGCGAGAGAGGCGCTCGGGGTCCTGCGCGAGGGCGGCCGGCAGCACCTTGAGGGCCACGTCGCGGCCGAGCTTCGTGTCGGTGGCGCGGTAGACCTCGCCCATCCCGCCGGCGCCGAGCGCGGCGGTGATGCGGTAGTGCGCGAGTGTCTGGCCGATCAAGACCCGAGGTCCTGCGGTTCTGCGGTAGGGCGCCTGGTCTGGAGCACGGGTGCGCGGGATTCTAACAGCCGGGGGGCGGGTTCGCGATCACCCTGCTATCATTGGCGAAACTCCTCAGGAGGCAGGACGTGCGAAAGCCGCTGCTCGGCACCGTCGCTTCGCTGTGCAGCGCGATGTCCGCCGCGGTGCCCCTCCGGGCGGACCGGGCCTGAACGGAGGTGCGGACCCCGTCGCTATCGTTTGACGCAGGAGAAACAAGATGCTGATCAATGAACGATCCTTGCTGTTGCTTGCCTCGGCGCTGGCCGTCGCGGCCTGCACACCTGGCGCTCAACCGGAGGCCGGCAGTCGCGGTGGAGACGATCTCATCGTTTACGGCGGGCCGATCCTGACGATGGCGGGCGAACAGCCGGCGCTCGCCGAAGCGGTGGGGGTCGCCGACGGCAAGATCGTCTTCGTCGGCAGCAAGGCCGACGCCCTGAGGCGCAAATCGGCCGACGCCCGCGTGCTCGATCTCGGCGGCAAGACCCTCATGCCCGGCTTGATCGATGGCCACGCCCATGCCCAGCAATTCGGCACCCAGGCCGTCGGCGCCAACCTGCTCGCGCCCCCCGATGGCGAGGTCAACACCGTCGATGACGTCCTTGCCAAGCTGAGAGCCTTCGCCGCCGGCCCTGACGTCGACAAGACCGGCTGGATCTTCGGTGTCGGCTATGACGATGCCCTCCTCGGCCGCCACCCGACCCGCGAGGACCTCGACAAGGTGTCGACCACGGTGCCGGTCATGGCCACCCACATCTCAGGCCACTTCGCCGCGGTGAACACCCTCGGCCTGAAGATGATCGGGATCGACGCCACCACGCCCAATCCCGAAGGCGGGGTGATCCGCCGCGAGGCCGACGGCAAGACTCCAAATGGCGTGCTCGAGGAGCTGGCGGCCATGCCCTCCATGGTCAAGTTCCTCACGCCCCTCACCCAGGCCGGCAAGGACTACTTCCTCGAGCGCGGTCTCGAGATGGCCAAGAGCTATGGCTACACGACGACCAATGAAGGCCGCATGTTCGGCCCGATGCACGACGTCATGGCCGATGCGGCCAAGCGCGGCCTCGTCGACATCGACTTCATCGGCTGGATGGATTACACCGGTCGCGGCGCGCTCGACAAGGCGTTCAGCAGGAGCTACACCAACCACTACCGCCTTGGCGGCCTCAAGGTGACACTCGACGGCTCGCCGCAGGGCCGCACTGCCTGGCGCACCATGCCCTATCTGATCCCGCCCGATGGCCAGAAACCGGGCTACAAGGGCTATCCTGCGATTCCCGACACCGCGCAGGTCCAGGCCTATCTCGACGAGGCCTACGCCAAGAGCTGGCCGGTCAAGGTCCACGCCAATGGCGATGCCGCGGTCGACCAGCTGTTCACGGCGCTGCGGCCGGTTGTCGCAAAGCACGGCGTCAAGCCCGGGCAGGTGATGCTCATCCACGGGCAGTTCATTCGTCCCGACCAGGTGAAAGAGCTGAGATCGCTGGGGATCTTCCCGTCGATGTTCCCCATGCACACTTTCTACTGGGGGGATTGGTACGGCAAGATCGTCGGCCCTGACCTGGCCGCGAGAATCTCGCCGATGCGCTCCATCCTCGACACCGGGCTGCACGCCACCAGCCACACGGACGCGCCGGTGGCATTGCCCAACTTGATGCAGGTCGCCTGGGCGACGGTCAACCGCACCTCGCGGTCGGGCAAGGTGATCGGCCCCGGTGAACGCGTGACGCCCTACGAGGCGATGAAGATGATCACGCTCTGGGGCGCCGAGCAGTTCGGCGAAGCGGCCGCCAAGGGCTCGATCGAGCCAGGCAAGCGAGCCGACCTCGTCGTCCTCTCCGACAACCCGGTCACCATGGATGCGACGAAGATCAACCATGTCCGCGTCCTCGAGACCATCAAGGACGGCAAGACGGTCTGGACCGCCAAGTAGACGGTCTGGACCGCCCGAGCAGGAGGACTCTCGTAGTTCTGAACGAACCAGGGATCGACCGTGTGCCGGCGAATTGAGGGAACGATGACCTGGAAGCGCCGACTTGCGGCAGCGATCGTGATCGTGCTCGGGCTGCTGGCGGCCGGCGGCTACGCCGCGCTGCACTGGCGGCCTGCGCTCGAGCCGTACGCCGCCTTGACGTACGTGTCGCCGCCCGAGTCCGAGCGCGGGCTGCAGCTGCAGTTCTTCGGCAACACGACAGTGCTGCTGGCCGATGGGCGCAACGCCATCCTCATCGACGGATTCCTGTCGCGGCCCGGCTGGCTGCGCCTCCTGGTTGCGCCGCTCGCGCCCGACGAGGCCCGCATCGACGCGGCGCTCGAAAATGGCGCGGTGCGGCACGTGGACGCCATTTTCGTGGCGCATTCGCACCATGACCACGCGATGGACGTGGGGGCGGTAGCGCGCAGGACGCAGGCAGTGGTGGTCGGCTCGTCCTCGACGCTCAACATTGCGCGCGGCGACGGCGTGTCCGACGATCGCGTGGCTGCGCTGCAGCCTGGCACGCCACTGTCGTTCGGCGACTTCCGAGTCACCGCCTACGAGACGCCACACTCGCCCGATCCGGTCTTTCTCGGCGTGATCACCGAGCCCCTGGTGCCGCCGGCCCGGCTGGCCGCTTACAGGATGGCCGAGAGCTATTCGTTCTTCATCGAGCATCCGCGCGGGCGCGTGCTGGTCGTGCCGAGCGCCAACTACACCTCCGGCGCCTTCGCCGGCGTGCGGGCCGACGTGGTGCTGCTGGGCATTGGCGGCCTCGGCGAGCAGAGCGAGGCGTTCAGCGAGACGTACTGGAACGAGACCGTGGGCCGCAGCGGCGCCAGGCTGGTCCTGCCGATCCACTGGGACGACTTCGGACGCGGACTGGACGAGCCACTGGTTCCCATGCCGTTCGTCCTCGACAACTTCGACATCAGCTTGGCGCGCCTGCAGCGGCTCGCGGCGCGCGACCGCGTGCGCGTGCGTCTGCTACCGGTGTTCGAGCGGATTGACCTGCCCGTCAGTGCGCCGTCTTCCGACCAGAACGGCCAGGTCTCGCCGAGAGCGTCGAGAACGGGCAGGTAGGCATCCGAGCCTGCGAGGCTCTCGGAGCAGCGTCCCCGCGCGACCGTGCCGTCGGCCCCTCGGAGCCGGTGTCTGGGTCGGCTCCGGTGCCCTCGACCCGGGCGAGGCCGAAGTCCAGAAGCTCTCGACCGGCAGTGAAGCGCGCTGCCGGCCTCCGATCCGCCGCACCCGCCGCCGCGCCTCCTTTGACTCGGGGGCGGGGCGGACCCTACGATGCCGGCCTCAGCTCAAGCATGTGCCTACCGAGCGCTTGTTCTACGACGGCTCCTGCGCCCTCTGCCACCGGGCGGTGCGGTTCGTGGTGGCGCGCGACACGCGTGGAGACGCGTTTCGCTACGCGCCTTTGGCGAGCGAGGCCTTCCGCGAGGCGGCGGCGGGGCGAGACCTCCCCGACAGCCTGGTCGTCGAGACCCGCGACGGCCGGCTGCTGGCGCGGAGCGCCGCGGTGATTCACGTGATGAGCCGCCTCCCCCGGCCTTGGCCGGCCCTGGCCAGGCTCGCGGGCGTCGTGCCGACACCCGTGCTCGACGCGCTCTACGAGCTCGTTGCCCGCACGCGCTATCGTCACTTCGGACGCGAGCCCTCCGCTTGCCCGGTGATTCCCGCGGATCTGCGCTCCCGCTTCGATCTCTAGACCCACGAGGAGGACGCCTTGAAGCTCGCCTTTGTGCCCGTGCTGCTGGCTCTGGTCGCCGCCGCGCCCCGGGACGGCCTCGCCGCCGAGAAGCCGCGCGCGCGCGAGCTGGGCCTCGTGCCCCTGATCGGCGGCACGCCGGGCCGCTCGACGCGATCACCGACGTCGCCGGGCGTCGAGGTCGGCCACACGACGCTGATCTCGGGCGAAGGGCACGCTCGTCGGCGGGCAAGGGCCCGGTCCGCACCGGCGTCACGGTCGTCCACCCGCGCGGCAAGGCGAGCAGCGACCCCGTGTTCGGCGCCTGGTTCACGCTCAACGGCAACGGCGAGATGACCGGGACGACCTGGCTCCAGGAGAGCGGCTTCCTCGAGGGCCCGATCGCGATCACCAACACCCACAGCGTCGGCGTCGTGCGCGACGCGATCCTGCAGTGGCAGGCGCTCGCGGCCCGGGCTGCAGCCCTGGGGCCTGCCGGTCGTGGCCGAGACCTAGGACGGCCGCTCAACGACATCAACGGCTTCCACGTGAAGCCGGAGCACGCGCTCGCGGCGCTCGACGGCGCCCGCGGCGGGCCGGTCGCCGAGGGCAACGTCGGCGGCGGCACGGGCATGATCTGCCACGGCTTCAAGGGCGGCATCGGCACCGCCTCGCGGTGCTTCCGGCCGAGGCCGGCGGCTACACGGTCGGCGTCCTCGTCCAGTGCAACTACGGCGCGGCGCGAGCTGCGTGGTGGCGGGCGTGCCGGTCGGCGAGGAGATCCCGGACCTGACGGCCGTGCCTGCTCGCTCGCCGGCGTCGAGTCCGAGCGACGCGCCTGGCGCGCCTGCGCCGACGCGGCGGCGCCGCCCGCGCGCAGCGACGGGCCAGGGCTCGATCATCGTCGTCGTGGCGACCGACGCGCCGCTGCTGCCGCACCAGCTCAAGCGCATCGCCACGCGCGTCGGCGCTCGGCGATCGGCGCGCATGGGCGGGCTACGGCGGCAACAGCTCGGGCGACATCTTCGTGGCGTTCTCGACCGCCAATCCCGGCGCCGCCGTCGCGCCGAGGCCAACGCGCGCGTCGAGATGCTGCCCAACGCCCGGATCAACCCGCTCTTCGCCGCGACGGTCCAGGCGACCGAGGAGGCGATCCTCAACGCGCTGCTCGCCGCCGAGACGATGACCGGCGCGAACGGGGTTCGCGTCAACGCGCTGCCCCACGACCGGCTGCTCGCGGCGCTGCGCAAGTACGGGCGGATTCAATAGGCTCGGCGGCTCGCCCCGGAGAGTGCTACTGTCTCGACATCCACACCGGGAGGACTCGCATGAAACTGAACGTCAAGGCCCTGGCCCTGAGCTCCGGGATCCTCTGGGGAGCGACGGTCTTCCTCGCCACGCTGTGGCTTCTCATCCGCGGCCACGAGGGAACGCTGATCAGCCGCCTCGACCACTTCTACCTCGGCTACAGCTTCTCCTACGCCGGGGCGTTCGTCGGCCTCGTCTGGGGCTTCGTCGACGGGGTCATCGGCGGGGCGGTCTTCGCCTGGCTGTACAACAAGCTGGCGGCCTGAGCGGCGCGGGCCGAAGGGCCCGCCGGCGCCGATGGCGGGGGTGATGCGGTCGTGGGCGAGCGTCCGGCCGATCAGCGGCGCTCTCCGTCGCGCACGCCTTCGAGGCCCACCTTCCGGACGAGCGCCGCGAAACGGGGCTTCGAGCGCAGCGGGTCGAACGTCCGGTCCAGTCCGAGCCACCCGAGCCACTCCGAGTCGGTCGCGTGGGCGCGCTCCAGCTCGCTCAGGGCGCGCGCGTGGTCGCCCAGGCCGAGGTGGACGAGCGCGAGGTTGAACGCGGTCGGGGTCCCGCGCAGCGATTTCTCCTTGAGCGCGTCGAGCCCGGCCGCGGCGCGGGCGCGATCGCCCGAGGCCCCGTGCGCGTACGCGAGCCAGGCGGAGACGAACGCCGGCGCCCCCATGGCCTCGGCCTGCTGGAACCGCGCGACGGCGTCCTCGACCCGGCCGGCCTGGAGCTCGATCCACCCGGCCATGAAGGGGCCCATGAAGAAGGTCGGGTCGAGCTCCGACGCCCGGCCCACGAGCTGGCGTGCCGCCCCGTATTCTCCCTTCCAGACGAACGCCAGGGTGGCGTCGAGAGGGATCTGAGGGGAGAGCGGATCGAGCTCGGCCGCGCGCTTCCCCTCGGCGATCGCCTCCTCGAGCCTTCCCTGGAACGCGAGCCCCATGCCGAACTGGTCGCGGGCGTACGCGTAGCTCGGGTTCAGCTCGACGGCGCGGCGGAAGGCGGCCTCGGAGCCCTTCCAGTCGTACTCGTACCAGAGCCTGAAGTTGGCGAGCGACGTGTGCGCCTCCGCCGAGGCGTCGTCGAGCTCGATGGCCTTCTCGGCAGCGGCCTTCGCCCGGGGCCGGGCCTCCGAGGCGGTGAGGAACCCCTCGTTGTAGCCCGCCCAGAGATAGGCATCCGAGAGCCCCGAGTGGGCCGGGGCGAAGCCGGGCTCGAGCGCGATCGCCTCCTCGAAGCGCGCGATCGCCTTCTGCAGGTTCTCGTCGCTCGGGCGGTTGAAGTAGTACCGGCCCCGGAGATAGGCGTCGTAGGCCTGGGGGTCGATGCGGGGCGCGCTCGCCAGGCGCGACTCCTCGGCAGGGGTGAGCTCGGCGTGGATCTCGCGCGCGATGGCGGAGGCCAGCTCGCCCTGCAGCGCGAGCACGTCGCGCGCGCTGCGCTCGAAGCTCCTCGCCCACAGGTGCCGGTCGGCTCGGGCGTCGATCAGCTGGGCCGTGATCCTCACCCTCTCGCCGGAACGCAGGACCGAGCCTTCCACGAGGGCGTCGACGCCGAGCCTCCTCGCGATCTCGGGTGAGGAGGGGCGATCCGCCCCCTTGAACTGCATCGCCGAGCCGCGCGAGATCACGCGGAGCCGGCTGATGGTGGCGAGCTGCGTGGTCAGCTCGTCGGTCATCCCCTCGGCGAAGTAGTCCTGGCCCGAGTCGCCCGAGTAGTTGTCGAGGGGGAGCACGGCGATCGACCGGATCGCGCCGGGCGCCGACCGCGTCCCCCGCCGCGCCCGGCACGGGCGCAGGAGGCCGGAGCGCGTCGCCAGGTACGTCGCCCCGGAGAAGGACAGGACGGCGCCGGCGATCGGGAGCGCGTGCCGGCGCGGCCCGCGGGCGCGCGCTCGGCCGGCGCGTGCACTCGCGCCCGCGGACACGGAGGCGAGCGCAGCGCGAACGTCCCCCATGCCCTGGAAGCGAGCGGCCGGGTCCTTCTCGAGGCAGCGGGCGACGACTTGCACCAGCCCCTCGGGCAGGCCGGCGCGGAAGGTCGCGAGGGCCGGGGGCGGGTCGCGGAGAATCGCCGACGCGAGCTCGGCCGAGGAGGCTCCCTGGAACGGCCGCCGCCCGCTCGCCATCTCGTAGAGCAGGACGCCGAGGGAGAAGACGTCGGTCCGGCGGTCGAGCGGCTTCCCCGACACCTGCTCGGGGGACATGTAGGGCACCGTTCCCATCACGACGCCCTCGCGCGTCTGGGCCTCGGTCGCCACAGCGGAGTCGGCGGGCTCGCCCGCGGGGCTCATCCGGGCGAGGCCGAAGTCCAGGACCTTCACGCGCCCGTCGCCCGTCACCATCACGTTGGCGGGCTTGAGGTCGCGGTGGACGATGCCCTTGTCGTGAGCCGCGCCGAGCGCCTCGGCGAGTGCTTTGGCGATCTCGAGGATCCGGTCCACGGGGAGCCCGCCCTCGGGGATCCGCCTGTCGAGCGACTCACCCTCCACGAGCTGCATCGTCAGGAAGTGGACGCCGTCCGATTCCTCGACCGAGTACACGCCGACGACGCCGGGATGGTCGAGCGCGGCGAGCGCCTTCGCCTCGCGCCGGAAGCGCTCGAGCCGCTCCGGGCTCGCCGCCATCTCGGCCGGCAGCACCTTGAGCGCGACGTCACGGCCGAGCTTCGTGTCGGTGGCGCGGTACACCTCGCCCATCCCGCCGGCGCCGAGCGCGGCGGTGATGCGGTAGTGGGCGAGCGTCCGGCCGATCGGGAGGCTCATTCAGGCGCCCTCGATGCCGAAGGAGCGCCCGGCCAGGGTCAGCTTGGAGCCTCCATTTCGGTCCGGGGAGCGGCGTGAATTGTACCGCAGCGACGACCCCGGCCGAGACGCGGTGGTCAGTCGCAGGCCGTCGCGATGGCCAGCGCGTGGCAGACCGCGGACGGCCTTGGCCGACATGGTGGTAACGTACCTGGAAGGGGAGAGCATGAGAGCAGCCCTCGTTGTGATCGTCCTCTGCCTGTCCGCGGGAAGCGTCCTGGCCCGGACGCGCGAGGCCGGCCCCTGGTGAGCCCGTCGTGTCGATGACGCCCTCCGCCATGGAAACGCTCAGCGCTCCCTACCTGCTGATCGCGACGCCGACCCTCCTCGATCCGAACTTCGCCCAGTCGGTCGTCCTGATGGGGCACCACGACACCGAGGGCGCCATGGGCTGGATCGTCAACCGCCTGCACGAGAAGCCGGTGCGGGAGCTGCTCGCCCCGGACCAGCAGCGGGGGGTCCACGCGCAGACGCCCCTGCACCTGGGCGGGCCCGTCCCCGCCGACGCGCTCCTGGCCGTCTTCCACCGCGCCATCGACGGCGTCGAGAGCGCCCAGATCGCGCCGGGGCTCTTCCTCTCGCGATCGGCCCACGTCCTGCCGCTCCTCTTCTCCCAGGCGCCCGGCCCCGGGGTCGTGCCGGGGCGGCTGGTGTTCGGGTACTCCGGCTGGAGCGGCGGCCAGCTCGAGCGCGAGATGGAGGAGGGCGCCTGGCTGGCCCTGCCTTACGCCGAGGACCTGGCCTTCTCCGCGAGCATCGACGATCTGTGGCAACGCTGCTTCGAACGGCTCGGCCTCAATCCGGCGCTGCTCACCGGCGGCTCCGGCCGCACGCACTGACGACGGCGCGGCCCGTCTCACGAGCTGCCGGTTCTCGTCGATGAGGTGCCGGTTCTTCTCATGGGCTGCGGTCCCGGCGGCCACTGCAAGTTGGTCGCGCCGCGCTAGGGCTCAGTCGATGAGGCCGCCGATCGCGTCCACGACGAGGAGAGTCCCCACGGCGAGTTTCACCAGGTCACCGTCGAGCGTCACGAAGAGATAGCCGTCGGGCGGACGGCCGATCCTCACCGATAGCTCGAGGGGAACCGGCCCGTAAGTGACACCCGGGCGGAGGGGCTGCCCGACCACGTAGCGCTTCTTCGCCTGGCCCGGGGGGAGACAGCCGTTCCCCTTCTTCGCGAGGCCCGGCGGGCACTTGCCGCGGCCGTACGTCTCGACGTACCAGCCCTGAGCGGCACCGCGCTGCTCAGTGGTGAAAGTCACGGTGACGGAGGCGCCGCTCTCCTTGTTGCCCTTCGGGGGCTTCTGCTTCTTATCGGCCACGGCGCCGGGCGCGCCGGCGAGAAGCAGGGCGAGGCCCAGACCCACCACGGATCGGACACGGACGGTCATCGCGAACCTCCTTCTTCCTCCCAGCTTCCCTTTGGAGCGAAGGTCGGGTCCATTCTAGCGGATGCCACGAGCGGGCCTTCGAGAATCGGTGGGCTCTAGGGTGCTGGCGCGGGAGGAGCCGTCGCGAGATGCCGCGCCCAGTGGAGGGCCACGTCGATGCGGGTGCCCTCGTCCTTCGCGCGCTCGGGCTCGATGAAGACGAACCGGCGGCCGTCCGGGGCGGCGTCCCAGTCGAGCTGCGGCGCCGTCGACGTCATGTAGCGGCTCAGGTCCGGCACGATCACCCGCGGCGGGCCCGTCCGGAAGGCGGGGCCGCCCTCCACCGACACGGCCATCAAGGGTCGCTGGGGGCTGCCGATGCCGATGTAGAACAGCTCGCGTCCGTCGCCGGACCATCGCGGGTAGCTGCCGAACTCGGGCGAAACCTGCCACTTCCCCGCTGCGGAGGCCGGTCGCACGAACACGCTCGAGTTCCCCGACGCGGGTGAGGCGTACGCGATCCAGCGGCCGTCCGGGGAGAAGGCCGGCGCGCTCGCCTCGGTCTCGAAGAGCCGGGGCTCGTTCCCCGGCGTGAGCAGGAGGATCTCCCGGGCCGACGCGACGCGGCTCACGGCCAGGGTCTTCCCGTCGGCGCTCCAGGAGCCCGGCAGCAGCGCGTCGGAGCCAGGCGCCGCGAGCTGCTCCTCGGCCCCGGTGCCGTCGGCGGACTTCGTGAAGACCGCCTGGTTCCCGCGCATGTAGGCGACCCGGTCGCCGGCGGGCGTCCACGCGGGGTAGGCGCTGCCGTCGAAGGTCAGCCGGTTGAGGCTTCCGCTCGAGAGCGAGTAGACCCAGACGTCGGCGTCGCGGCCGACTCCCGTGGCCGCGCTGCTCACGGTGAAGGCGAGCCGGGTGCCGTCCGGGGAGAAGCGCGGGTGGCGGAAGCCGCGCGCGGCGAGCGGGAGTTGCGTCGCGACCCCCTTCCGGTCGACGAGCGTCAGGCGCCGGTTGACCTTGGAGCCGGCGCCGCGGACCGACCGCGAGCGTGCCGTCGGCCGCCACCGCGAAGTACGCGGCACCGCTGCTCGGGTCGCCCGCCACGCCCTCGAGGACGGGCGTCGCCTGGCCGACGACTTCCAGGCGCGAGGCGTCGAAGCGAACGGCGAACAGCACTCCGGCGCGAGAGTAGACGAGGGTGTCGGGAGCCACGAAGCCGGCCATGTTGACGCCCTCCACCACGACGCGGCGCTCGCCGGTCGCAAAGGTGAAGGCCACGAGGCGAGCCTTGTCGTAGTCGTTCGGGCTGTCCGTGGAGCCGGCCGTGAAGAGGACCGCGCGGCCGCCCGGGAGGAGAACGGGCCAGCGGTAGGTGCGCTCGCCCTTGCCCGTCTCGGGCGACACCACGGGCTGGGCCACCCCTCCGGCTGCGCTCACGCGCCACAGGCCGGTGTCGTACGCGGGGACGAAGAGGATCGAGCCGTCGGGCGCCCACAGGCCGCCGCGCCCGTTGGGGGCGTCCGCCACGTTCTGAGCCGGGCCGCCGGCGAGGGAGATCGTCTTCAGCCGCCGGTCGGCGAAGAAGCCGAGCGAGAGGCCGTCCGGAGAGAAGAAGGGGCAGCTGCCTCCTTCGGTTCCGGGGACGGGCCGCGCCTCGGGCTGGTCGAAGGCGCGCACGTGGATCATCGTCTGCCCCGCGGCGCCGCTCACCGTGAACGCGAGCTTCCGGCCGTCCGGGGACAACGCCAGCGTCGGCATGTCGAGGAACGCCATCGGCTGGTCGCTCGGAAGCGATGACCGCGAAGTGCGTGAGCGGCTCGACCGGCCGCGAGGCCGGCCGCTTCCAGGCGAGCGCCGCCGCGGCGCCGATGCCGACGACCGCGAGCAGCCAGGCCGTCGCCTCGCGCCAGCGGGGACGCGCGGACAGGCGCAGGGCGTCGGCGCTGCCGCCTCCGGGCCCGCGTCCTCGAGCAGGAGGCGCGCGTCGGCGATGTCGTGGAGCCTCCGGGCCGGGTCCTTCACCAGGCAGCGGCGCAGGACGCCCGCGACCGCGGCCGGCAGCCCCGGCGGGAGCGCCTTCCACTCCGGCTCGTCCTTGATCACGGCGGCCAGGATCTCCGAGACCGTCTCGCCCCCGAACGGCCGCCGCGCGGTCAGCATCTCGTAGAGCACGACGCCGAAGGCCCAGATGTCGGCGCGCTTGTCCACGGCCCGGCCGCGCGCCTGCTCGGGCGACATGTAGGCGGCGGTGCCGAGGATGAGGCCCGCCTGGGTGCCGGTGTGCGCGAGGGTCGGGGACTGCGAGAGGTCCGGCGACGACCCGGAGGCCGCGTCGCCGGCAGAACGCCTTGGCGAGGCCGAAGTCGAGCACCTTGACCTTGCCGTCCGGCGTCACCTTCACGTTCGCGGGCTTGAGGTCGCGGTGGACGATGCCCTTCTCGTGGGCTTCCTCCGAGCGCCTCGGCGATCTGCCTCGCGAAGGCGAGGGCTTCGTCGACGGGAATCGGCCCGCGCTTCAGCCGCTCGGCGAGGTCCTCGCCGGCGACGAGCTCCATCGCCAGGAAGTGGCGCGGCCGAGCCGTCGGGGAGAGTCGCGCTCTCGAAGCCGTAGACGTGGGCGATGTTGGGGTGGTTGAGCGAGGCGAGCAGCTTCGCCTCGCGCTCGAAGCGGGCCAGGCGCTCGGGATCCTGCGCCACCTCGGCCGGCAGGACCTTGATCGCCACGTCGCGGCCGAGCTTCGTGTCGGTGGCGCGGTACACCTCGCCCATGCCGCCCGCGCCGAGGGCGCGCCGGTCTCGCGGACTCAGGCGGCTGCCGGCGAAGGCTCGGGCCGATCACGGTCGGGGCTCCCGTCTGGAGGACGATCGGCGAGGACTCCGCCTCGCCCACGGTGACGATGGTGAGAAACCGTCTGCCCGTCCGCCGTCGCCGCGTACGGGCTGCTGCCTGGGCCGGAGGGCAGGTGCAAGCCCCGGCTCTGGAAGAGGGCACGGGCCGTTCCGGGCTCGAGGCCGCCCGGGCCGAGGGCGGTCGGGACCGCGACGAGCGTGAGGTCCGGGGTCAGGTAGAAGAGCTCCTTCCCGTCGCGCCGCCAGACGGGGGAGGTGCCGCCGCCCGTGGAGACTTGCCACTTCCTCGTCGACGCGGGAAGGTCCGGACGAAGACCTCGGGGCGGCCAGACTCGTCGGAGACGTAGGCGAGGAAGCGCCCGTCGGGCGAGAACGCCGACCCTGATTCCTCGGCGGGCGTCTGTGCAACCGGGAAGGGCTTGGCTTCTCCTGTCATCGGCAGGACCCAGATGTCTCGCGGCTGCCCGGGCTCGCTCTGGTTGTAGCTCAGGAAGCGCCCGTCGGGCGACCAGCTCTCCGGGTACTTCCAGACGCCGTTCACGAGAAGTGGTGTGGGCTCTCCGGCCGACCCGACCTCCCGGCGGAACAGGTCGAACGGTCCCTGGGCATCCCACGAGAAGGCGATCTGCCGCCCGTCGGGGGAGTAGAGACCGGCCACCTGGTTTCCCGTGCCGAAGCTCACCCGCGTCGTCATTCCCGTCGCGCCGTCCAGCACGAAGAGCGCGGAGGTGTCGCGCACGGGATCCACGATCTCGGCCAGGACGCGTCGGTCGTCGGGGGACAGGTCCATGCTCCCCAGGATCGCCGGCGGTCCCAGCGTCCCGAGCGGACGGCCCTGGCGATCGAGCCACGTCAGCTGTCCCTGGAGCAGGCCACCGCCGCGGTAGGCCAGCGTTCCGTCCTCCGCCACCGAGAAGGCGGTCAGCCCGTCCGTGTTCAGGTTGCGCCAGACGCCCTCGGCCACCGGGACCGGGTCGCCGGAGACCGTGAGCGTCCGGCTGTCGAAGGCCTGCGCGAGGAGCGTCGTCTCGCGCACGAAGTAGAGGCGGCCGCGGGCGACGACGCCTCCGGTGCTGGACTCGACGAGACGGGTCCGCGGCCGCCCGTCGACGGATCCCACCTCGACCGCGAGCCGGCCCGGGGGACTGGGCTTGCGGCTCATGAAGAGGAAGCGCCTGCCGTCGGGCAGGAAGCGCGGCCAGCGGTGCGAGGTCTCCTGCGTCCCCGGGTCGAGGGCTGTCACCGCCGTGGCGTCTCCTCCCGAGGCCGGGACGCGGAAGATCCGGCCGCCGCCTTCCGGGGCGAAGACGATCAGGTTCTGCGAGCCCCAGCTCCCGCCTCGATGGTCCGGGGCGTCGGCCAGCTCGCGCGCCGGCCCCCCGGCCAGGTCGACGCGCTTCAGCTTCTTCTCGGCGAAGAAGCCGACGGAGCGCCCGTCCGGCGAGAAGAAGGGGGCGTCCGCGCCCTCGGTGCCGGGGAGGGCCTTCGGCTCGAGGCTCGTCGAGATCCCGGACGTAGAGCCTCGCCTGGCCGTCCGTGCCGGCGGCCGTGAAGGCGATCCGTCGCCCGTCGGGCGAGATGTCGATGGGCCCCGAGGACACCGTGCCGGAGGGAGGAAGCACCGCCAGCTTCAGCGCGGGCACCGTGGCCGGCCCCGGGCGTCCCCCGAGGAGCGCCCACGCCGCGGCGGCCGCGATCGCAAGCGCCGCGACCGCCCAGGGGACGAGAGCAGCCGACCGCCGCGGTGGGGCGACAGCGGGGGCGACCGGCCCGACGTCGTCCTCCTCTGCCAGCTCGATCCGCGCGTCGGCGATGTCGTGCAGCCGCTGCTTCGGGTCCTTCCGCAGGCAGCGCCCGAGAAGGCGGCGGACCCGGGGCGGGACACCCGCGGGAAGCGCGTCGAGATCGGGGGCCGTCTTCAGGACCGCCGCCAGGACGTCGGACAGCGTCTCGCCCTCGAAGAGCCGGCGGCCGGTGAGCATCTCCCAGAGCACGACGCCGAAGGCCCAGATGTCGGCGCGCTTGTCGACCGCCTTCCCGCGGGCCTGCTCGGGGGACATGTAGGCGGCGGTGCCGAGGATGAGCCCGGCCGCGGTGCCGGTCTGGGCGAGGGTGGGAGACCGCGACAGGTCGGCGGAGGAGGTGACTCCGCCGGCACCGTCACCGGTCCAGGCCTTGGCCAGGCCGAAGTCGAGGACCTTGACCTTGCCGTCCGGGGTCAGCTTGATGTTCGCCGGCTTGAGGTCGCGGTGGACGATACCCTTCTCATGGGCGCCTTCGAGGGCTTCGGCGATCTGCTTCGCGACCGCGAGCGCCTCCTCGAGCGGCAGCGGCCCGCGCTTCAACCGCTCGGCGAGGTCCTCGCCCTCGACCAGCTCCAGCGCGAGGAAGAGCTGGCCCTCCGCCTCCTCGAGACCGTGGATGGCGGCGATGCCAGGGTGGTTGAGCGACGCGAGCAGCTGCGCCTCACGGCGGAAGCGGGCCAGCCGCTCGGGGTCCTGCGCCACCTCGGCGGGGAGGACCTTGAGCGCCACGTCGCGACCGAGCTTCGTGTCGGTGGCACGGTACACCTCGCCCATGCCTCCCGCGCCGAGCGCGGCGGTGACCCGGTAGTGCGCGAGCGTGTGTCCGGACGCGAGGGCCATCTACTTCCGATTCTCCATGCGTGCCGGCCAGTTCACGATGAGCCGGAGCTCGTTCTTCGCCTCGAGCACGCCGGGCGGGACGATCGCGAAGCGCTGCGCGTCACTCGACATGCCCCACTCCCGGTAGTCGCGCTGGGGCGGCACCGTCCGGAAGAGCTCCACGGCCGCGCCGATCCGGAAGGTGTCGCCCTCGGAAAACGCCGGCGCCGCGAGGACCCGACCGTCGAGAGCGGCGTAGACGACCTCGCGTCCGTCCCCGCGCCAGTCCGGGTTGCGCCCGCCATCGGTCGAGACGGGGAACGTCCGTCCCGGTCCCGGGAAGGGCGTGACGTAGATCTCCGGCCGGCCGGTCTCGTCGGACTCGAAGAGCAGCCACCGCCCGTCCGGCGAGAGCACCCCGTGCCCGTCGCTCCACGGGCCCTCGCGCAGCGGGCGGGCGCGCCCGGTCGCGAGGTCGACCACGACCAGGACGTTCCGCTCGGCCACCTCCGAGTTGAGCAGCAGGACCTTCCCGTCGCGCGAGACGCTCGCCGGCTTCTGGAGCCCGGGCGCTTCGTAGACGAGCTCGGCGGCGCGTGTCCCGTCGAGGCTCTTGCGGAACACGTCGTGCGGGCCCTTCACGTTCGACGCGTAGAAGAGGGTCTTCCCGTCGGGC
The DNA here is from genome assembly GCA_963818355.1 of uncultured Acidobacteriota bacterium. Lineage (GTDB taxonomy): Bacteria > Acidobacteriota > Vicinamibacteria > Fen-336 > Fen-336 > DATBSL01. The sequence goes on from CAWFSB010000026.1 coordinate 112,450, forward strand.
GACCAGACGGCATCGACGTCCTCGGAGGGCTCGATCGTGAAACGGATGGCGGATTCGCCGGCCACGTCGAAGAGCCAGACGTCGTAGTTGTCCTCCCGGACCTGCGGGTGGCCGGTGGCGGCGATCCACCGCCCGTCGGGCGAGATGGACGGAGAGCGGTACAGGCCCGCCGTCCCGAGCGAACGGAGGAGGGCCCCTCTTCGATCGCGCAGATCGATCCGCACGGGCGCCTGGGCGTCGCCCGAGTGGAAGACAACGCGCCCCGTGCTGGATGCGGAGAACGCGGCGAAGGCGGCGGCCTGGATCTCCAGGACCCCGTCGGCTACCGGTTTCGCATCGCCGGTCACCGTCCCGGCCGCGAGGTCGAAGGGCTGCGCCATCAGGACGGACTCGCGCACGAAGAGAAGATGGCCCGAGGCGTACTCGGCCTGCGTCGCCGAGCGGACGACCTCCCTCGGCGGCGAGCCGTCGACCGACCCCAGGAGGACCGCGCTCCGCCCGGCCTGGCCCGAGCGGGCCAGGAAGAGGAAGCGTCGCCCGTCCGGCAGGAAACGCGGGTGGCGGTGCGAGTTGTACGGGTCCGCGAGCTGGGTGAACGGGACCGGCTCGCCACCCGAGGCCGGAACGCGGTGCAGCGCCCGCGCCCGAGGACGGGGCGAGCACGATGACGTCGTCGCGGCCCCAGCTGCCGCCCTTGCCGTTCAGCGCGCGGCAGATCGTGAGCGGCACTCCCCCTTCGACGGGGACCCTCTTGAGCTTGCCGTCCGAGCGCGAGAAGAACGCGATCCAGCGCCCGTCCGGGGACCAGAACGGGAACTGCGCGCCCGAGGACCCCGGGTACTCGGTGACCCGGCCGTCGGCGATCGCGCGGACGTAGAGGAGGGTGGCGGCGTCTTTCGCCTGCGCGGCGAACGCGACCCGCGAGCCGTCGGGCGAGAAGGCCACCGGCCCGGGGCCGCGCCCGCGCAGGTCGAAGGCCGTGCCGGGGGGCGGCGGGATCGCGGCGGTGACCGCCTCCGCGACGGGGGCGGGCCGGCGCCAGAGCGATGGCGAGGGCGACGGCGAGAATGCCGGCGACGGCCCAGGGCACCCAGGCCCGGGGCCAGCTCCGGCGGGCTGCCTCCGGGGTCCGGGGGGCGACGCGATAACCGGCCCACCCTGGAGGGCGATCCGGGCGTCGCCGATCGACTGCAGGCGGTCGTGGGGGTCGCGGACGAGGCAGCGCCGCAGGAGCTCTCCGACGTGCGCCGGGGTCGCCTTCGGGAGGGCGGCGAAGTCGGGCTCGCGAGTCAGCACCGACGCGAGCACGTCGCTCACGGTCTCCCCGTCGAAAAGCCTGCGGCCGACGAGCAGCTCGTAGAGCACGACGCCGAAGGACCAGATGTCGGCCCGACGATCCGCCGCCTTGCCGCGCGCCTGCTCCGGCGACATGTAGGCGGCGGTGCCGAGGATGAGGCCGGCGGCCGTGCCCGTGCGGGCGAGAGTGGGCGACTGCGAGAGCGCGGGCGCGCTCCCGGAGAGCGGATCGGCGTTCCCGCTCCAGGCTTTGGCGAGGCCGAAGTCGAGCACCTTCACCTTGCCGTCCGGGGTCAGCTTGACGTTCGCCGGCTTGAGGTCGCGGTGGACGATGCCCTTCTCGTGGGCCTCCTCGAGCGCCTCGGCCACCTGCTTCGCGACCGAAAGGGCCTCCTCCACGGGGATGGCCCCGCGCTTCACTCGCTCGGCGAGGTCCTCGCCCTCGACCAGCTCGAGCACGAGGAAGATCTGACCATCCGCTTCTTCGAGGCCGTGGATGGCGGCGATGCCGGGATGGTTGAGCGCGGCCAGAAGCTGCGCCTCGCGGCGGAAGCGGGCCAGCCGCTCGGGATCCTGCGCCACCTCGGCGGGGAGCACCTTGAGGGCGACCTCGCGCCCGAGCTTCGTGTCGGTGGCGCGGTACACCTCGCCCATGCCGCCGGCGCCGAGCGCGGCGGTGACGCGGTAGTGCGCGAGCGTCTGGCCGATCAGGATCGCTCTTCTCCGATGAGTGGGGCGGATGGCTTTGCGGTGACGTGAGGCTTGACTTGTGATTCTAACCCAAGCCCTCGGGTTAGGATGGCCGCGACCGAATCATGGCCGCTTCCCTGCTCCCCCGCCGCGCCGTGGCCGCCCTCTTCCTGGCCCGCCAGCACCTCGCGCGGCCGAGGACGCGGCGGCTCACCGCTTCCTCGCTCGTGGGCCTTCGTGGAGGACGTGGGGGGGCTGCAGATCGACTCCATCAACGTGGTCGAGCGCGGCCACCACCTCACCCTGTGGAGCCGCTTCGGGCCCTACGACCGCGCGGCCGTGGAGAGGATCGCCTACCGCCGGCGGCTGCTCTTCGAGTACTGGGCCCACGCCGCCTGCCTCGTGCCTGCGTCGCACTACCCGGCCTGGCGCCGGGCGATGCTCGACTACTCCGTGCGCAACCGCGCCTGGGGCGCCTGGCTGAAGACGAACCGCCGCGTCCTGCGGGCGGTCGAGGACGCGATCGCCGACGGCGGCCCCCTGGGCAGCGCCGACTTCGAGCACCGGCGCGCCCCGGGCTCGTCCGGGGGCTGGTGGAACTGGAAGCCCGCCGCGCACGCCCTCGACTACCTGTGGATGAGCGGGCGCACGCTCGTCCACTCCCGCTCGCACTTCCGCAAGAGCTTCGACCTGTGCGAGCGGGTGATGCCCGGGGCTGCCGCGAGCGAGCCGCTGACGCAGGAGGCTTTCCGCCGGTGGCACCTGCGGCAGTCGCTGCGCGCCCTGGGGGCGGCCAGCGAGACCGACCTGCGGATGTACCTCACCTTCCCGCGCCTCGCCGCCGCCGAGCGGCGACAGGTCCTGCGCGCCGCCCTCGAAGCGGGCGAGGTCGTGGAGGTCGAGGTCGAGGACGAGCGCGGCCGCCGACTTCGCGCTCGCCGAGGACCTGCCCGCCCTCGCCGCTGCCGGCCGGAGGCGGCGCCCCGCCGCGGGGACCACTCTGCTGTCGCCCTTCGACTCGTTCCTCTGGCACCGGGACCGCACGCGCCGCCTGTTCGGCTTCGACTACACGCTGGAGGTCTACACGCCGGGCCACAGGAGGGTCCACGGCTACTACTCGCTGCCGATCTTCCACGACGGCCAGCTCGTGGGCCGGCTCGACCCCAAGGCGCACCGCGCCGAGCGGCGGCTCGAGGTCCGGGCCGTCCACTTCGAGCCCTGGTTCGCGAAGGGGGACGCGCCGCCCGCCGCCTCCTGGGGAGCGATCGACCCGGATGCTGCGCTCACCGGCGTCGGCGAGGCGCTGCGGTCTCTGGCGACCTTCGTCGGCGCCGAGCGACGTGACTCTGGGCCGCGTGACGCCGGCGGCGCTCGCCCCGGCCCTCAGGCGCGCGGTGAAGGGTTGATCGCTTCGTCGAGGAGGGCCCGCACTTCGCTCGCCCGGGCCGGCCACCACGCGCAGCCGAGCTCGTCCCCGAGCAGATCACGCACCCGGGCGACCGGCCAGCCGGCGATCCGCCGGTCGAGCCGCGCCGCCTCGCGGGCGAGGGCCCGGCGCTCCGCCGGCGTCGCCGCGGCGAGGAAGGCCTCGAGCGCCGCCCGCGGCGTGCCGTGCTCCGCCTCGAAGTCTTCGTGCAGGTAGCCGCGCGCGAACGCGCGCAGGGTCGGGTAGCGCTCGGTCACCGTCTCACCTCCGGGTAGGCGGTCAGGACGAAGAAGTCGCTCTCCGACTCCCGCCACTTGAGGACGACCACCGCGTCGGTGCACGCCTCGACGCGGGATCGCCCGCGGCGGAGCGAGCGGCCGAGAACCCGCTGGGAGCTCCCGCGGTAGTCGAGGGCGAGGTTCGGTCGCGAGCCGGAACGACGGGTCCAGCCGCGCACGCGGTCCGCGAAGCGGGCGAGCGTCTCGCCCACCACCTGCTCCGCGAGCCGCCGGTCAGTCCACGTCGAGGCAGCGGCGATGCGCGGCTCGCGGCGGAGCCTCTCGCGCAGGTCGTCGTCCGAGAGGCCGACGTGCCTCGCGAGGGTGTGCCCGCCGCGCCGCTCGTCGCGGCCGAGGTCCCGCCGCTCCGCCGACTCGACGTGCGGGGGCGAGGCCGCGAGCGCGGCGAGGGACAGGGCGACCGCGGCCAGCGGACGGCGCATCGGCGGGGACGATAGCATGAGAGGATCGGGCCCATGGCGGAAGACCGGACGACCGCGCTCTTCTTCGAGCTGTTCAGCGGGCTGCCCCGGCAGGGGCCGGGCGACGCCGACAGCACGCTGCGCGCCCTCGCGCTCGTGCCCGGGGTCGGTCCCCGGACGCGAGTCCTCGACGTGGGGTGCGGCACGGGCCTGCACACGCGGGTGCTCGCTCAGGGATCGCCGGCCCGGATCGTGGCGGTGGACAACCACCCGCCGTTCGTCGAGGAGCTGAACCGCCACGCGCAGGCGCTCGGCCTGGCGGATCGGCTCGAGGCGCGCGTCGGGGACATGCGACAGCTCGACTTCGCGCCCGGCTCGTTCGACCTCGTCTGGTCCGAGGGCGCCATCTACGTCATGGGCTTCGAGGCGGGCCTGCGCGGGTGGCGCCCCCTGCTCGCGCCCGGAGGGCACGTGTCCGTGACGGAGGTGTGCTGGATGCGCCCCGACCCGCCGCCCGGAGTGTGCGGCCTTCTGGGCGGAGGAGTACCCCGCGATCCGCGACGTCGCCGCCCGACTGGCCGCGATCGAGGCCTGCGGGTACGACACGGTCGGCCACTTCGCCCTGCCGCCGTCCTCCTGGTGGAACGACTACTACCGCCCGCTGGAGGCGAACCTCTCCGCCTTCCGCGAGATTCACCACGGAGAAGCGGACGCGCAGGGACTCGGCGACCAGGTCCAGCGCGAGATCGACGTCTGGCGCCGCTACTCGGACAGCTACGGCTACGAGTTCTTCGTCATGCGGGCCCGCCACTGCTAGTGTCTGGCCGCCCTCACCCCTGACCCTCCGGCCCCGGCACCACGACGCGGGTCACCTCGCCCATTCCACCCGCGCCCATGCCGGTGACCCGGTAGTCCGCGAGCGTCTGGCCGATCAGGGGCGGGCTCCTCCGGGCCTGAGCGAAGGCACGAACGGCGTTTGTCCTACGGGGCGGCCGGCGCCGAGGTCGCCCGGACCACGCGGTTCCTTCCGGCGGCCTTCGCCGCGTACAGCGCGCGGTCTGCTCTTTCGATCAGGTCCGTGACCGACCCCTGCGCCACCGAGTCTGACCCCGGCGACGCCAGCGCTGATCGTGACGCGGGCCACCTCTTCCGAGGAGGGGATTTCCACCGAAAGCTGCTCCACCAGCAGCCGCAGGCGCTCGGCCAGTCCGAGGGCGGCATCGACCGGCGCCGACGCCGGGAACGCCAGGAACTCCTCGCCGCCGTAGCGCGCGAGAAAGTCGTCCGGGCGCCGGAGCGTGCCGCGCATCTCGTTGGCCACCAGGACGAGACACCGGTCCCCGGCGACGTGGCCGAAGGTGTCGTTGAATTCCTTGAAGTGGTCGATGTCGATGAGGATGAGGGACAGCGGGGTGCGGTTGCGGACGGCGCGTCGCCAGGCGTTCTCCAACATCTCGTCCATCGAGCGGCGGTTGGGAACCCCGGTGAGGCCGTCGAGCAGAGCGACCCGGCTCAGGGTGCGGTTGGCCTCCTCGAGGTCGGCCTTGGCCTGGAGGACGTCCGCGTACAGGCGCCCCTTCTCGACCACGAGCGAGAGCTGCCCGGCGACCAGGGCCAGCAGCTCCACGTGGTGCTCGGAGTAGCTGCCGGGCCGGTTGCTGCTGAAGAAGACGAAGCCCACGCGCCGGCCCAGGGCGACGAGCGGGCAGGTGAGGCTCGAGCGCACTCCCTCGGACAGGATGAGCCGGGTCGACTGCGAGGCGGGGTGCTCGCGCAGGTACTGCTCGAGGTCGTTGATGATGCGCGGGCGGCCCGTCTCGATGATCTGCGCCAGGCTGCTGCCCTCGAGCGGGGCGGTGTAGCCGGGGCCCAGCTGCGACGCGCCGCCGAGCGAGCGGATCCAGACCGCTCGCGCCACGCGCCCGTCGTCCTCGAGCAGGGAGCACCCGATGCGGTCGAAGGGGATGATCGATCGGAACGAATCGAAGATCTGGTCCAGGACGTCGCCCAGGACGAGGCCCGCGTTGACCTTCTCGCCGAGCCGGACGAGGGCGTTCGCCTCGGCGAACCTGCGCTCGAGCGCCGCCCCCAGCCGCACGAGCGCCCGGCCGAGGCGGTCGACCTCGTCGGCGGCGGAGCCCTCGGCGGCCACGGGAAGCGGCGGGTGGAACTGGCCGCGCGCCATCGCCTGCGCGGCCCGGCGGTAGGCCGAGATCCTCTCGTCCGGTGCGTTGCGCCTGGTCTTCGTGCCCACGGCTGCCGCTCCCGCTGACCCCTCGTGTGGATAGACTGAGGATTCTAGCTCTAGCCCGGCGCCCGACGGCTCTTGCCACTCGCCCGGCACGGGCATAGGCTCACCTCGTCGGAGGACCTGATGCGACTCGTCTCGCGGGCCACCCTCGCGCTGCTCTGGCTGATCGCCGCTCCCGCACTTCTTCCGGCGCAGGAAGCCGCCTTCCCGCTGCGGATCGGTCCCACGGGCCGCTACCTCGTGGACCAGCGGGGCGTGCCCTTCCTGATCCACGGGGACTCGCCGTGGTCGCTCACCCACAACCTCACCTTCGAGGAAGCGGTCCGCTACATGACGGCCCGAAGAGCCCAGGGCTTCAACACGCTGCTGGTGTCCGTGCCCGACGCCTACGATGCCGACGGCAACAAGAGCTACTCCCCCGACCGATACGGGCACCAGCCCTTCGCCGACGACGACCTGACGCAGCCGATCGAGACGTACTGGTCGCACGTCGATCGCGTGTTCAAGGAGGCGGAGAGGCTCGGGTTCCTGCTGCTCGTGACGCCCGCCTACCTCGGCGCCGAGAAGGACGGTTACGTGGACCTGCTGAAGAAGGCCGGCCCCCCGCGGTGCCGCGAGTACGGCCTGTGGATCGGGAAGCGCTACCGTGCGCTCCGGAACATCCTGTGGGTGCACGGCGGCGACCGCAACCCCTGGGACGTGAAGGACGAGGTGCGCGCGCTGGCCCAGGCGATCCGCGAGGTGGACGAGCAGCACCTGCACACGGCCCACTGGGCCAACGGCACCGCGGCCTTCGACAGCTTCGGCGACGAGGGCTGGCTCGACGTCAACAGCTCGTACACCTACGGGCCGGTGGCGTGGCGCATCCTGGCGGATCGCCAGGGAGTGCCGCCGAGGCCGACGTTCCTGATCGAGTCGCACTACGAGAACGACTTCGGGGGCCGGACCGCGGACGACGTGCGCGCCTATCCCTACCGGGCCGTTCTCTCCGGCGCCGCCGGGCACCTCTTCGGCAACAAGCCGCTGTGGTTCTGCGGGCGCGGGTGGGAGACGGCGCTCGACTCGCCCGGCGCCCGGTACATGGGCTTTGCCCTCGCTCTCTTCCGCTCTCGCCCGTGGTACGAGCTCGAGCCGGATCGCACGCACCAGGCGATCGTCGAGGGCCACTGGGAGTCCGGGGCGGACGACGGAGTGCAGGCGGCGGTGACCCGCGACCGGACGACGCTCGTCGCCTACCTGCCCGCCGCGCGCAAGGAGGTCCGCGTGGACCTCGGGTGCCTGATCGGCCGGCGCGTCAACGGCTACTGGTTCGACCCTCGGACCGGTGTCGCCACCGCGATCGGTCCCCTCGACCGCGTCGGCTCACGCACCTTCACCTCGCCCACCGAGGGCGACTGGGTGCTGGTCCTCGACGACGAGGAGAAGCGTTACGGCCCCCCGGGAGGCCGCGCGCGCTGAGGGCGCGCGGTCGCATCGGCGGCGCGCGAGGCTAGGCGAGGAACCAGGACACGGCGCCCGCCATCACCTCTTCGACGGCCACCACGCAGTGCTTGTGACGGCCGGGATCGACGCGGGGCCGAGCGCCATTCTGCAGCTGCACGACCCTGTGCGAGGCGACGGTCGCGACGTGGAAGCGGTTCTGGAGCGGCGCGAGCTCCGGGTGGTGGGAAGCGGCGGGTGCGGCGGAAGTGTCAGCCATTCGGGTCGCCTCAGGTGGCCGAGCGCGGGAAGGGGACGTGGTCGAGAGACCGGTACGCAGATCAGCGGCGGAGACACCTGCCTGGATCTGGGGGCCCGCGCGGGGTCAGTGCGACCACTATAGCACGTTGCGCGGCGCGGCCCCGGACGTCGCTTCCGGCGGCGCCGGCCGCGGCGCCATCGCCCGCCCCTTCCTTCTCAGCTTGCGCGCCAGGGCCGGGTCGAGCCGCCGCAGCTCGCGGCACGCGCGCTCGAACGAGGCGGCGTCGCGGACCTGCGCCGCCGACTCGCCCATGTCCTGCCAGAGCACGGCCGGCGCGAACCCGTGCTCCACCGACTTCCCGAACGAGCGCACGGCCTCGTCGTGTCGGCCCAGGGCCCGGAGCACCTTCCCGAGACGACCCCACGCCCAGCCGTAGTCCGGCTTCGCGAAGAGCGCCGTCTCCAGCGCGAAGACCGCGGCCTGCAGCCGGCCGATCTCGTCGAGGCTGGTGCCGAGGAACGCCCACAGCACCGGGTCGTCCGGGTCCTTGCGCAGCGAGTCCTCCAGGGACTCCGCCGCCCCCGCGTAGTCCCCGTTCCGGAACTGGGCGACGCCGAGAAGACCCGCGGGCACGGAGCCGCCCGGGTCGCGGCGGGTCGCCTCCTCCAGGAACCGGATGGCCTCGCCGGGCTTGTCGTCACGCAGCAGCTGGCGGCCGAGGTTGGCGAGGAAGCGCGCCGCCTCGGGCGCGAGGCTCACGGCCTTGCGCGCCGCCTCGACCGCGGGCCCGATCTCGTCCCGCTGCGCGTGGCTCGACGAGAGCCAGTGCCAGAACACGGCAATGCGCGGCTCGAAGCGCGTCGCCCTCCGAAGGGCCTCGACCGCGAGCTCCATCTGGCCCATCAGGTGGTACGCCTGCCCGAGGTCCCCCCACGCCTCCCCGTCGGTCGGGCTTCTCTGGACGACCGCTTCCAGGGCCGCCAGCCTCTCCGCCTCGCTCTCCTCGGCGTCGCCCTTCACCGCCCTCCCTCCTTCTCCGCCAGCCGCTCGATCGCGCGCTCGACGTCCTCCCGGATCTCCTCCATGAGCGCGGCCATGGGGTCGGCCGGGGCGTCCTCCAGGACCCACTCCTCGACGGGAGGAAGGTCCCACTCCCCCGCCGGCGGAGCCTCCGCCACCGGCGTCTCGGCCTGGCCCCTCTGACGGAGCAGGCGTGTCACGACACGCAGGTGCAGCGCGGCCGCGTCGTGGTCCTCGAGCGCGCGGCACACCTCCACCAGGAGCTGCCGGGCCTCGACGTGCTCGGGCAGGCTGGCGACGAGCAGCTCGAGCTGCTCGCGGGACTGCGCGTGCAGGCCGTAGTGGTGGAAGAGGCGCCCGTTCTGCAGGTGATCGGCCGCGAGGTCGGCGGCGTTGTCGTCGGGCGCGGCCTCCTCGGCCGCGGACGCGGGGGGAAGCGGCGCCGCCTGGGGCGGAGCCGCCGGCACGGGCGGGTCGACGACCGCGATCGCCGGCGGCGAGAGCGCCGCCAGGTGCGCGCGGACGATCGCCGCCTCCGGGACGAGACCCGCCTCCCGGAGCTCCGCCGCCGACCGCTCGTAGTGCTGTCGCGCGTCGGCGGTGCGCCCGAGCTCGACGTAGAGCGCCCCGATGCGCTCGTAGCCCTCGAGCCGGGCCGGGTCGCAGCGCAGGGCGAGCCTCCAGAGGGCGATCGCGCGGGCGTGGAACCCTTCGGCCTCCTCGCAGCGCGCCTCCCGCGCGTAGCAGGCGGCCGCCTCCCGGAAGCGGTTCAGGCGGATGCGGTGGAGGTCGCCCAGCCGGTGCAGCGCCCGCCGGTCGCGCGGGTCGAGGCGCACGGCCTCCTTCAGGAGGGCGACCGCCTCGGCGAAGCGGCCCGCGGCCGCCGCGGCCTCCGACTCTCGCGAGAGGCGCGCCACCTGCCCCAACCTCGAGCGCCCGGGATTGCCGCTCATCAGCGCACCGTCTCCCTCAGCACTTCCTCGAGGCTCGTGATCCCCTGGCGGATCTTCTCGAGCCCGCTCATGCGGAGGGTCAGCATCCCCTCCTCGAGCGCCTTCTTCTTCAGGTCGACCGACGTCGCCCCCACCATCACCAGGTCGCGAATCCCCTCGCTCATCTCCATCACCTCGTAGAGCCCCACCCGGCCCTTGAAGCCGGTGCCGCTGCACGCGACGCAGCCCCGGCCCCGGTGGACCCGCAGCCCGGCGAGCTCGCCCGGCTCGAAGCCGGCCTCCACCAGGCTCTGCGAGTGGATCTCCTTCGTGACGTCGGTCTTGCAGTGGGCGCAGACCCGCCTCACCAGGCGCTGGGCCGCGATCAGGTTCACCCCGGTGCCCACGAGGAAGGGCTCGATCCCCATGTTCACCAGGCGCGACACCGTCGAGGGCGCGTCGTTCGTGTGGAGGGTGGAGAGGACCAGGTGCCCGGTGAGGGCGGCCTTCACCGCGATCTCCGCCGTCTCGTAGTCGCGGATCTCGCCCACCAGGATGATGTTGGGGTCCTGCCGCAGGAACTCGCGCAGCGCCATCGCGAAGCTGAGGCCCACCGCCTCGCGGATCTGCACCTGGTTGATGCCGCGCAGGTTGAACTCGACCGGGTCCTCCGCGGTCATGATGTTCGTGTCGCGCTTGTTGAGGGTGGAGAGGGCCGAGTACAGCGTGTTCGTCTTTCCCGACCCCGTCGGCCCGGTCACGAGCACGATGCCGTACGGCTTCGCGATCGCGGCGTGGAAGCGCCGCAGCGACTCCGCCTCGAGGCCCAGCTGCGTCATGTCGCGCATGAGGTTGGCCTTGTCGAGGAGGCGCAGGACGATCTTCTCGCCCCAGAGGGTCGGCAGGCAGGAGACGCGGAAGTCGAGGTCGCGGACGCGCTCGTCCTGGCGAATGCGGATCTTGATGCGCCCGCCCTGGGGCAGGCGCCGCTCGGCGATGTCGAGGTTGGCCATGATCTTGATGCGCGTGGTGACCGTCTCGCGCACCCGCGGCGGCAGGTTGCCGTACTCGCTGAGCAGGCCGTCGATCCGGAAGCGGACGCAGAGCTCCTTCTCGTACGGCTCGATGTGGATGTCGGAGGCCCCGCGGCGGTAGGCCTCGACCAGGATCCGGTTGACGAGCCCCACCACGGGGCGGTCCGTGCTGCCCCGGGTGAGCGAGGCGAGGTCGATCTCCTCCGGGCCCACCTGGACCTGCTCCACGTCGGCCTCCTCCTCGCCGAGCGCGTCGGGGTCGATCCGGACGCCGTCGAAGGCGATGTCGGTCCGGTCGAGCTCCGCCTCGGGCACGGCGGTGGCCTCGGCGACGGCGGAGCGGGCCGTCGCGGCCCGGGTCGTCGACCATGCGGAGGCCCTTCTCCTCGCCGTAGAGGCGAGAGATGGCGCGAGCGATCGCGCTCTCCGCCGCCACCACCGGCTTCACCCTCAGCCCGGTGCGGAACTGGACGGGGTCCACGGCGAAGACGTTGGTGGGGTCGGCCATCGCCAGGTGGAGAAGCGCCCCGTGGCGCGAGATCGGGAGAACGCAGTGGGACTGGCAGTGCTCGCGCGGCACGAGCGCCAGCACCTCGCGCGCCACCTGGAGCGAGTCGAGGTCGTTCACCGCCGCGAGACCGTACTGCTTCGCCACGAGATCGGTGATCTGGCCCTCGGTGAGGTAGCCCAGCGCCACGAGCGCGGCGCCCAGGCGCCCGCCGCCGGCCCTCTGGACGACACCCGCCTCGTGCAGCTGCTGGGCGGTGACGACGCCGGCGGCCAGGGCGAGGTCGCCGATGCGGACGGTCATGACTGCCTCCTGACCCACGTCACTGCCGCGACACGTCCGTTCCCCTTCACGAAGGAAAGACCGCCGCGTGGACGGAGAAGCCGTCGAGGGCGAGCCCCACGCCGGCGAGGCCGGGCCCTTCGATCTCGAGGTCCTGGCCGAGGCCGAGGCCCGGCGTCACGCTCACGCGTGCCGCCTGGACCCGCGCGACCCACTCCCCGGGCGCGGCGCGCCCCTCGCGCGAGACCTCGTTCCCGCGGTGGCGGCCCATCAAGTAGCTGGCGAGCGTGGGCGCGGAGACGACCGACCACAGGGCGTGGTGGCCGGTCACCTCGAAGCCCACGAGCGCGCCCTCCGCGAGCACGACCACGCCCACCTGGCCCGCGACCGGCGAGAGAGCGCCAGCGCGCTCCCGCGCGTCGCGACCCGCTCGCTCGACGATCTCGTAGTAGTTGGAGGTCGAGGACTGGACGCAGCACGCGGCGAGCTCCGCGTCGACGTCGCTCCACAGCCGCGACTGGTCGAGCTGCCGCCCGCTCCCCGTCCGCGCCGACACCTTCACGTCACGGGCCGTCCGGCGCCGCACCTCCGGCGCCATCTTCATGGAGCCCGCGGCGAAGTGGCTGGTCTCGTGGCTCCAGCGCCCCCGCTCCATGCAGCCCACCGGCACGCCGAGGCTGGTGCCCGGGGCCACGATCACCGAGTGCGCGACCACCCGGTTCTGCTTGCAGCCCACGAGGGTGTCGCCCTCGAGGATGGCGACGGGCCGCGCGCCCTTGTTCCAGGCGACGAGCTCCTGCACGACCCCGGAGCCGCGCTCGACGATCTCGAGGACGCCCGCCTCCATGGCCTGCGAGGTCAGGAGCACGCCCGGAGGGCCGCCGTTACCGTCCAGGAGAAGCGGCACGATCTCGAGCCGCCCCTCGCGCCGGGACTCCCCCAGCCGCAGCCGGCCCAGCCAGCCCCCCGGGCCGTTTCCCCGGCCCGATCCCGCCACCGCATCCTCCAAGCGCTCCTCCTCTTTGAAGAGCCTCGTCGCCGCCAACCGCTCACCGGTCTCGCCTTTCCTCGCCATCGCCTCTCCCCCTCTCTGTGACGTGCCACGGTTCAGGACCTGACCTGCACGCATTTACCAGTCAATCAATCTCACAGGTACACGCCAGGCGAGGTCCACTTCCAAGTGATTCATTTCAAGAACCGACGGAGGCCTTCCCCGGGACGTAGTGTACTGGCCAGTAAATCGCCGGTCAAGGATCCAGGCCACATCCAGAGCGGCTATACTGTTCACGTCTTTCGGTCCACCCCATGGCCAGACAGCGGCTCCCGAGCCTGAACGCGCGCATCCGCATGAAGCGGACCCAGCTCGGCCTCACGGGCGCGGAGCTGGCCCAGCGCGCCGACATCTCCCCTTCCTACGTGTCCCTCATCGAGAAGGGAGCGAAGGTGCCGGACGAGGACGTGGCGGCGCGCATCGCCCGCGCCCTGCGCGACGACGAAGACCTGTATCGAGCCTGGGCGAGGGCGTCTCGACTCGGGCTGCACAGGCTCACCCTCCTGAATCGCATGGAGACGATCAGCCGCAGCCCCTCGTACCTCGGCATGGTCGAGCGGGGCGACACGCTTCCTGAAGAGCTGGAGGAGGCGCAACTCGGCGAGCGGCGCGCCGAGCCGATCGCTTTCGCGCTCCCCGCCCCGTCGCCGAGCGAGGTCGTCGAGCTCCGCGACGAGCCAGGACCGGCCTTGATCGAGGCCGGCCCGCCGGAGATCCTCCGCATCCCGGTGCTGGCCGAGGGCGCGGACCCGGGCAAGATCGCGCCGTCCCCGCTCGCGATTCGGGACCGTCTGATCGTCGACAGCCGCCTCCTGATCGACCACGACCCGGAACGCCTCTTCGCCTACGACGTCACGCCGGCGGCCATGAAGCACCTCCGAGGCGTCGCCTCTCCCGGCGACCGCATCGTCTTCCGTCGCGGCGGCCGGGTGGCTCCCGACCGCGTCTGCGCCGTCCGCACGCCCGCGGGCGTCGTCCTCGCGCGCGTCCTCTTCAAGGGGCGTTCGCTGCTCCTCCTCCCCGGCGAGGGCGAGCGCGACTTCGAGTCGGTGGAGGTCGACGGCCTGAAGGCCCTCCCCGGCATCATCGCCGGCACCCACGTCCTCCTGATCCGCCGCTGAGGAGCGGCCACATTGGCCGAACCGCGGCGCCCCCGCTTGCGTAGAGAGGTGCAGAAGCGGAGGAGACGACTATGAAGCGTGGGTTTCTCGCGGCCTGCTCCCTGGCGGCCGGCCTCGCCCTCACCGGCTGCATCGGCGGCGACTTCGGCCTGCCGTTCCGCGCGTCCGTGGACGAGACGCGCCCCCTCCCCGCCAACGGGGAGCTCTCGCTCGAGAACGTCAACGGCACCGTGGAGCTCGCCGCGTGGGACGAGGCGAAGGTGCGCATCGAGGCCGTCAAGCACGCGGCCAGCGAGCGGGCCCTCGAGGAGCTGAAGGTCGAGATCGTGGGCGAGGGCGACCACCTCTCCGTCCGCACGCGTTACCCGCGACCCCGGTGGATGGGCGGCGCCGGGAAGGTGGACTACCGCGTCAGCGTGCCCCGGGGCGCCCGGGTGCGCGTCAGCAACGTGAACGGACGCGTCCGGGTGAACGGCGTCGGGGGGGAGGTGAAGGCCTCGACGGTGAACGGCTCCGTCGACGTCACCGGGGCCGGCGGCGGCGTCGAGGCCTCGGCCGTGAACGGGAGCGTCGAAGTGGCCATGGCGCGCGTGGACCCCGCCGGCCGCAGCCAGCTCAGCACGACGAACGGCTCCGTCCGGTTGACGCTGCCGCGCGAGGCGAGCGCCGACGTCCGATGCCCACACGGTGAACGGCAGCGTCGGCTGCGACTTCGAGCTCGCCGGCGCGACCAAGAGCCGCCGGAAGCTCGAGGGACGCATCGGCGACGGCGGCGCCCGCTTCGAGCTCGGCACCGTCAACGGCTCGGCCCACATCGATCGCGGGCTGTCGGCGACGGCCTCCCGACCCGAGGCCGAGGCGACCCCGGCGCCCGTCAGCCGCTGAGCTCGCGGATGCCCGGGCCCTCGGGGCCCGTGGGTTATCGGCGGACGGCCGGCGCCGATCGGCGAGTGACGGAACGGCCCGCGCCCCCTTCCCGTAAACTCTTGCAGGAAAGGGGGTAGGAGCATGGCCGAGCAGGGTGCCCCGAAGGACGGCGAGCGGGTGGGCGCCAACTGGCCCAAGGCCGCGGAAGGGATCCAGCTCGCGGGCTTCGCCCTCTTCCTCCTTCTCAACACCACCGGCGCGCTGCCGTGGTCGTTCTGGGTGGACGCGATCGCGCTCTGGCCGCTCCTCATCATGTCGGCCGGCATCAAGATCGCCTTCGAGAAATCCCGCGCTCCCTGGCTCGTTCTCCTCGGCCCCGTGATCATCCTCGGCGGGCTCGGGTGGCTCGCGAGCGGCAGGCGGCCGGAGGCGCCGGCCGGGCCCTGGGAAGCGCAGGTCGCGAGCCGCTCCGAGGGCACACGGAGCCTGGACTTCGAGGCCGGCATGGTGGGCGCGAAGCTGCGCCTGGCCCTGGCCCCCGACCTGCCCGGGGACCGTCTCGTGGACGGCCGCTCGATCGCCGACTCCGACAGCACCCGCCTCGACGCCCGGACCGAGGACGGAGTCGCGCGGGTCCGCATCGACTCCGGCAGGAAGCACGGAATCGTGTTCCTGCCCCGCCCCCGGGAGCGGTGGGAGCTGCGCCTGCCGGCCGACCTGCCCCTGAGCCTCAGGATCAAGGGAGCCGGAGTGGGCGGCGATCTCGACCTGACGGCCGGACCGCTCGTGAGCATCCAGACGGACGGCGTCTTCATCGGGGTCGCGGCCCGCCTCCCCGCGCCGCACGAGCCGACCCGGATCCGGATGAACGGCGTCTTCAACTCGCTCGACCTGTCCGTGCCCGAGGGAACGCCGGTCCGCGTGCACGGGCCCGGCCTCCCCTTCAACGCCGTGGACCGGGGCGTGCGCGGGATCGAAGGCCGCCCGGGATACGACGTGCAGGTGCAGGGCATCTTCAGCGCGGTCGAGGTGCGAACCGATCGCTCGATCTCGCCCGAGCCTCCCGCACGGCCCGTCGCGCCCGCCGGCCTCCCGCCGGCCGAGGCCCCTCTCCCGGCGCCCGACCGGCCAAAGGCGGAGGCGGAGCCCAAGCCCACCGTGAGCTGACCCGGCCACCGCGGAAAGCGAAGGCCGTTGATAAGATGAGCGAGGCGCGGTTCCCGCGCCCGCCCGGAGGACTCCATGAAGACGCACCGGCTCGGCACCCAGGGCCTCGAGGTCGGAGCGATCGGCCTCGGCTGCATGGGCATGTCCGACTTCTACGGCCCCCGCGACGAGGCGGAGTCGGTCGCCACCATCCACCGGGCGCTCGACCTGGGTGTCACGATGCTCGACACCGCCGACGTCTACGGCCCGCACGCGAACGAGGAGCTCGTCGGCCGCGCTCTCCGGGGCCGCCGCCGCGAGTCGGTGGTCGTGGCCACGAAGTTCGGGATCGTGCGCGGGAGCGATCCGACGGCGCGCGGTGTCAACGGCCGGCCGGAGTACGTCCGCTCGTCGTGCGACGCGAGCCTGAAGCGGCTCGGCCTCGAGACGATCGACCTTTACTACCAGCACCGGGTGGACCCGAAGACCCCGATCGAGGAGACGGTCGGCGCCATGGCCGAGCTCGTCCGCGCGGGCAAGGTGCGCTATCTCGGGCTGTCCGAGGCCTCGCCCGCGACGATCCGGCGGGCCCAGGCCGTGCACCCGGTCTCCGCCCTGCAAAGCGAGTACTCGCTCTTCACCCGCGACCACGAGGCGGGCTCTCTCGCCGCCTGCCGCGAGCTGGGCATCGGCTTCGTGGCGTACAGCCCGCTCGGTCGCGGCCTCCTGACCGGCCGCTTCCGGACCCCCGCGGACCTCGCCTCCGACGACTGGCGCCACCAGTCCTCCCGCTTCCAGGCCGGCAACATCGAGGCGAACGTCGACCTCGCCCGGCCCGTGCTCGAGATGGCCGCGGCGAGGGGCTGCACCGCCCCCCAGCTCGCCCTGGCCTGGGTGCTGGCGCAAGGCGTCGTGCCCATCCCGGGCACCAAGAGGCAGAAGTACCTGGAGGAGAACGTGGCGGCCCTCGACGTCCCCCTGACGGCGGAAGAGCTCGCGCGGCTCGACGCCCTCTTCCCCGTCGGCGCCGCGCGAGGCGACCGCTACGGCGCCGCCGCCGCTGCCCTTCTCGACACTTAGGAGACCCCATGCCCGAAGACCGACCGTCCCTGCTCGTCCGGCTCTTCCGCGGCCTCGACGGCTTGCGGAGGTTCCTCGTCAACGTCCTCTTCTTCGGCCTGCTCGTCGCCGTGGCGGTCGCCGCCTTCAGCGGACGGACGAAGGTGCCCGACGGCGCGGCCCTCGTCGTCCACCCGCAGGGCACGATCGTCGAGCAGCTCTCCGGCGGAGACCCCTTCCAGCGGCTGGTCGCCGAGTCAGCCGGCGTCGGCTCGGCGGCGAAGGAAACGCTGCTCAAGGACCTCCTCGACGCCATACGCGCCGCGAAGGACGACAAGCGGATCAAGGCCCTCTACCTCGACGTCGACGACATGTCGGGGGCGGGGATGACCAAGCTGCGCGACCTGAGAGCGGCGATCGCGGACTTCAAGAAGAGCGGCAAGAAGGTGGTGGCGTACTCCGACGGCCTGATGCAGGGGCAGTACTACCTCGCGGCCCAGGCCGACGAGGTGTACCTGCACCCGCAGGGCATGCTGCTCCTCGAAGGCTTCGGCCGCTGGCGCAACTACTACAAGGAAGGCCTCGACCGCTACGGCATCGACGTGCACGTGTTTCGCGTCGGCGAGTACAAGTCGGCGGTCGAGCCCTACCTCCGCAACGACATGTCGCCCGAGGCGAAGGAGATGTCGCTGGAGTTCTACGGGGATCTCTGGCGCCTCTATCTCGCCGACGTCGCCGAGGCCCGCAAGATCCGGCCCGAGGACATCACCTCCCTCATCGACGCCATGCCCGATCGGCTGCGCGCCGCCGGGGGCGACATGGCGAAGATGGCCCTCGACGCGAAGATGGTGGACAAGCTCGCCCCGAGGGACGTGGTGCGCCAGCGCCTGATCGACCTGGTGGGCGAGGACGAGGAGAAGAAGTCCTTCCGGCAGATCGGTGTCGCCGCGTACCTGCAGGCGAAGGGCGGCGACCGGACGGGCGCCGTGGGCAAGGGCCAGGCGGTCGCGGTCGTGGTCGCGAAGGGCGAGATCCTCGACGGCGCCCAGCCCGCGGGCACGATCGGCGGCGACTCCACCGCGCGCGTCCTGCGGCGCGCGCGCGAGGACGACGCGGTGAAGGCGGTGGTGCTGCGGGTGGACAGCCCCGGCGGCAGCGCCTTCGCCTCCGAGATCATCCGACGCGAGTGCGAGCTCGTCCGCAAGGCCGGCAAGCCGCTGGTGGTCTCGATGGGCAGCGTGGCCGCCTCCGGCGGCTACTGGATCTCGACCGCCTCCGACGAGATCTGGGCGGCCCCGGAGACGATCACCGGCTCGATCGGGATCTTCGGCATGTTCCCGACGATCGACAAGCCGCTCGCGAAGTACCTCGGCGTCCACACGGACGGCGTGGGCACGACGCGCTTCAGCGACGTCCTGCGGCCGGATCGTGCCATGGACCCGGCGGTGGCCGACGTCTTCCAGCAGGGGATCGACCAGGGGTACGAGGAGTTCCTCTCACGCGTGGCGCAGGCCCGGAAGATGACGCCCGGGCAGGTGGACAAGATCGCCCGCGGGCGGGTCTGGAGCGGCGAGGACGCCAAGGGCATCGGGCTCGTGGACCAGCTGGGCGGCCTCGAGCAGGCGATCGAGTCGGCGGCGAAGCGCGCGAAGCTCGAGAAGGGCTACCGCGTCTGGTACGTCGAAAAGGAGAAGAGCCTCCGCGAGAGGCTGATGTCGATGCTGGCGGCTCAGGCCCGGGAAGTCGCGACCGCGGCGGGCTGGGTCAGGGAGCCCTCGCCCTCGGCCTCCGCCCTCTCGGTCGCCGGGCGCCTGCGGGAGCTTCAGGCCGACGTCGAGCGGCTGGGTCGCTGGAACGACCCCCGCGGCGTCTACGCCCACTGCCTCTGCGGCGACGACTGAGGCGCTTCTAGCTCGCCCGCTTCCGGTCCTTGCGCGGGGCGCGCAGGCGCTCCCAGAGCGCCTCGAACTCCGCGGTGACCTTGTGGGCGGCCTCGAAGAACACCATCGGCCGCGCCGCGTGGTGCGACTCCCGGATTCGCACCGAGGACGAGATGTAGGGCTCGAGCACGGGGAGCCCGTCGGCGATCAGCTCGTCCACCGCCTGCTGCGGGAAATTGGCCCGCCCCTGGAACTGGTTCACCACGACACCCTCGACCTTGAGCCGGGGGTTGTGGTCGGCGCGCACCTCCTCGATCCGCTCGAGGAGAGGACCGATGGCGCGCCTCGCGAAGTCGTCGCAGTCGAAGGGGATCAGCACGCGGTCGGCCGCCACCAGCGCCGAGAGGGTGAGGACGTTGAAGGCCGGGGGCGTGTCGAAGAAGACGGTCCCGTAGCCGAGCGCGTCCACGACCTCCCGGATGCGGAAGATCTTGTGGCGCGACTCGAGCTTCGGGAGCAGCCCCTCGACTCCGTGGTGCGACGGCACGACGTCCAGCTTGGGGAACGGCGACGGGTGGACGAAGAGCTTCGCGTCCGTCTTGAACAGCCGGAACGAGAGGCCCTCCTCGAAGAGGTCCACGAGGTTCGGCTTCGCCTCGGGGGCGACGGGCCCGAGGAGGTACTGCGAGGCGTTGGCCTGGGGGTCGAGGTCCACGAGAAGCGTGCGCTCTCCCCGGGAAGCGGCGACCGCCGCCAGGTTCGCGGCGATCGTGGACTTGCCCACGCCGCCCTTCTGATTGAAAACCACGAAACGCATCGAAGCGCTCCCGCGCGGTCATTCACGCCCCGCGCCACGGCGCGAATGTTACTCCCGTGTCGCGCGCGGGGCGTGCACTTTCGCGTGCGGGTTGGCGACACCCGGGCTCTGCCGTACTCTTGGAGGAGGGAGGGCCCCATGCCCGACGACCTCGACGACTTCGATCTGGAGCCCACGCGTCGCCAGAACGAGGAAGACACGGTCCGGCCGTATCGGCCCGACCCCGAGAAGAAGCCGAGCGGCCTCTTCTTCCCGGCCACGCTCGCCCTCGTGGCCGTGGTCGCGATGGCCCTCCTGGCGGTCGTCTTCTTCGTGTTCCGGCACCCCAAGCCGGCGGCCGGGCCGACCCCCGCGCCGGTCGCCGCAGTGTCCGCGCCCGCCGTCGGCGCCAGCCCGTCGCCGGAGGTCACCCTGCCCTCTCTCGACGACAGCGACGGCTTCGTCCGGCAGTTCGCGGCAGGTCTCTCCGCGCACCCCGAGTTCGCCCGCTGGCTCGCGACGAGCGCGCTCGTGCGGACGCTCACGGTGGTCGTCGTCAACGTCGCGGCCGGCGAGACGCCACGGCCTCACCTCGAGTTCCTCGCGCCGAAGCAGCGCTTTCGGGCCGCGCGACGCCCGGCCCGCCTGCTGGTGCCCGATCCCGCCGGGTTTGCCGGGTACGACCTGTTCGGCGATGCCGTGGCCTCGGTCGACGCCGTCGGGGCCGCGAGCGGGTATCGCACCCTGGCGCCGCTCTTCGAGGCGGCCTACGTCGAGCTGGGCCACCCCGAGGGCGGTTTCACCGCCGTGCTCGACCAGGCGATCCAGGCCCTGCTCGCGGTGCCCGTCCTGCGCGAGGACGTGGAGCTCGTGCCCCACGCCATCGGCTTCCGGTACGCCGACCCGAAGCTCGAGGCGCTGACGCCCGCGCAGAAGCAGTTCCTGCGCATCGGCACGCGCAACGTCCGCCTGGTCCAGGGGAAGCTGAAGGAGCTGGCGACGGCCCTGGCTCCGGCCACCGCCAAAGCACCCTAGGGCTCCTTCGGGAGCGGGCGGAACCGGATGGCGAGCGGCTCGAGCAGGCGCGCCTCGAGAACCTGGAGGTCGGGTCGATTGGCCGGCACGCCCGGGTCGGCGTGCCCGTCCGGCCACACCGTCATGGTCTCGGTCCGGTCGAATCCCCACTTGCTCGCGCGGCCCCGGACCACCTGCACGCCGTCGGGAAGAAAGGCACTCCGGCTCTCCTGCACGCGCGCCTCCCCGATGATGTCGAAGAGGACACCGAGCGCGCCGCTCGTGGGCCTCCCGTGCAGGCCGGAGATCTCGGCGTACCAGAGCCTGTCCGCGTAGTCGACCAGCCGGTAGGTGATGAGCCGCTTCTGGGTCACGCGAAGGTTCGGGCTCGCCAGCGTGTCGTCGTAGGAGTACTCGTCGGGCTTGCCGGGCGCCCGCGGCCAGAAGATCCGGACGTTCGCGGCCGCCCGGGGCTGCGGCCCCTGCAGGACGGCCTCGACCACGGCCTCCTGCCGGTAGTCGATCACCAGGTCCTGCCCCACCTCGTACGGGCGGCGGACGTAGAGGGGCGCCTTCGAGGGCGGAAGGCCGGTGCGGGCCAGAAACGCCTCGTACCACTCCCGGTGCCCGATGAGGAGAGGTCGGCGCTCGGGATCCCGGGCCTGCGCCTCGTGGACGAGCGCGAGGACCACGTCCGCCTGGAGCCGCGGACCGTTGGCGGTGGCGGTCAGCTCGTAGGCCCGCACCTCCTTCATGGCCTCGAGCAGCCGCTCGGTCGGTACGTTGCGCCAGGCAGGGGTCTGCGCGGCGCCCGCGACCGGGGGCGGAGACGCTGGCGCGAGGAAGAGCAGGCCGACGAGGGCTACGGGAGAGGCGAATCGCATCGACTCGTCCATGATCGCATGAGGTCCCGTCCCGGCGCCGGACACCTGCGGCGCGCGCGACCGATCCTCGACACGCGGGGCGCACGGGCCCATAATCGGTTCACTTCATGGAGCACTCGGTCCTCGTCCTCGACAACCCGGTCCAGAACTACGCTTGGGGGTCCCGGACGGCGATCGCGGACCTCCTGGGCCGCCCCGCGCCCTCCGCGCTGCCCGAGGCCGAGCTGTGGATCGGAGCGCACCCGAAGGCCCCGTCGCGGGTCACCGCACCCGCGGGCCTCGGCACCCTCGACCGTGTCATCCAGGACGACCCGATCCGGGTCCTCGGCTCCGAGGTGTGCGACCGGTTCGGCAACGAGCTGCCCTTCCTGCTCAAGGTGCTGGCGGCCGCGGAGCCGCTGTCGATCCAGGCGCACCCCAGCCACGACCAGGCCCGCCGCGGCTGGGCGCGCGAGAACGCCGAGGGCGTCCCCGTGGACGCCCCCCGCCGCAACTACCGCGACCCGAACCACAAGCCCGAGCTCGTCAGCGCGCTGACGCCGTTCACGGCCCTCAAGGGATTCCGGGCCCTCGACGAGGTCGCCCGCAACCTCGAGCCGGTAGCGCGGCCCGAGATCGCGCCGGAGCTGGGCCGGCTCGCGCGCGAGCAGACGCCGCTCGCCCTGCGCGCGCTCTTTGCCCGCCTCATGACGCTGGACCCCGAGGAGCAGGCGCCGGTGCTCAAGCGCGCGACCGGCGAGGCCGCGCGCCGGCGCAAGACCGATCGCGCCTGGGAGTGGGTGGCGCGGCTCATGACGCACTACCCGGGCGACGTCTCCGTGCTGAGCCCTCTCTATCTCAACCTCGTGACGCTCGCGCCCGGCGAGGCGCTCTACCTTCCCGCCGGCGAGCTGCACGCCTACCTCGAGGGCACGGCCCTCGAGGTCATGGCGAACTCGGACAACGTGC
The DNA here is from genome assembly GCA_963818355.1 of uncultured Acidobacteriota bacterium. GTDB lineage: Bacteria > Acidobacteriota > Vicinamibacteria > Fen-336 > Fen-336 > DATBSL01. The sequence continues at coordinate 135,036 of CAWFSB010000026.1, forward strand.
TGCGGGGAGGGCTGACCCCGAAGCACGTGGACGTGCCGGAGCTCCTGGCGACCCTCGCCTTCGAGGGGCACGGCCCCGAGGTGCTCGAGCCGGTGGATTCGGGACCGGGCGAGCGCGTCTACCGCACGCCGGCACGCGAGTTCGAGCTGGGCCTGCTCGAGGTCACCGCGAGGCGCCCGTTCACCCCGAGCCCGGGGCGAGGCGTCGAGATCCTGCTCGGCCTGACGGGAGAGGCGAAGCTGCTCGCCGGCGGCGAGACGACCCCCCTGGGCCCGGGCCGCTCGGTCCTCGTCCCCGCCGCCCTCGACTCGTACTCCGTCGAGGGCGACGGCCGCCTCTGCCGCGCCCGCGTCCCCGCCTAGGGCTTCTTCGCTCCCCGCGCCGCAACCCAGGCCTGGAACTCGGCCTCCATGGCGTCCGTCCACTTCGAGTCGACCTGCCCCGGCGTGTACTTGCCCTGACGCAGCATCTCGTGGCCCCAGTCGTCGCGGAAGCGCACGTCCTCCGAGCTCGTCACGACCTTCTCCGCGAGCTGCGGGGGGATGAAGGTGAGCCCCTCGGGGTCGCTCAGGATCACGTCTCCCGGCAGCACCGTCACGCCACCGATGCGGATGGGCACGTTGATGCCGACCAGGGTCGCGTCGGCGAGCGCGGTCGGGTGGAAGTCGCGCACGAAGCCGTGAAAGCCCGCGATCTCCAGGATTCCCGAGACGTCGCGCACCGAGCCGTCGACCACGACGCCCTTGCCGGTCTTGGCGAAGATGGACGTGCCGAGGTTGTCGCCGATGAACGTGCCCTTGTCGATCTTGCCGTAGAGGTCGACCACGAGCACGTCGCCCGGCTGGAGGGTGTCGATGACCCAGGAGTTCTGGCCCTTCGCCACGCGAGCCTCGGCGGCGGCGGCCTTGTTGATCGCCCCGTTGAGGTCGGGCCGAAGGGGCATGAAGACCGCGGTCACCACGCGCCCGACCAGCCGGCGCCCCGGCGCCCCGGCGTTGATCTCCTTCCAGCCGCCCTCGAACTGCAGCTTGTAGCCCGCCTCGGTGAGCACGCCCCAGGCTTCCTCGGCCGTGACCTCGCTCATCCGCTGGAGCACCGTCTCGGGGACCTTCGGCCGCCCGTCCGGGAAGCGCTCGCCCGTCCACTCGGCCGTGATTGCGGTGCGCTGCTCCTTCGAGAACATGCCGAGCTGCGCCTCGGCGCTCCCGGCGACGACGAAGAGCGCGACCGCGAGGCCCGCTGACTTGATGTTCATCTCCCGCCTCCCCCTTCGATGCGCGGCAAGGTTAGCACGGGCGCCGCTCCCCGCTTCGCCGAGGCGCCGGCTTCTGATAGCCTCGTGCACGTGGCTCCGCTGCTGACGCCGCGCCGCGTGTGGATCGCCCGCGCCGTCGCGCTCCTCGTCGACCTCGTGCAGTGGGGGCTGCTGCCCGCCTCGTTGACCCCGCTCAACGCCCCGATCGACGTGGTGGCGGGCCTCGGGATGGTCGCCCTCGTCGGCTGGCACTGGGCCTTCCTGCCCACGTTCCTGGCCGAGCTCGTCCCGTTCGTGGACCTCGTGCCGACCTGGACGCTGGCCGTGATGTTCGCCACGCGGGGCCGCCTCGTCGCCGACCCTCCCCGGCTCCCGCCCCCGGGTCAGGCGCCGCGAGACGGGTCGGGCTCGTAGAGCAGCCCGATCTCGTAGAGCCCCGGCGGCACGTCGAAGGGCACGCTGCCGAGGCCGTCCAGCCGGAGCCGGCGATCGTCGCCCCCGTCCTCGCGCGCGAGGTGGACGACGATGTCGCTGAGGAGGGGGATGTCGGGCAGCTGCACCTGGAGGTACGCCCGGCGGACCCCGTCCGGCCCCTCCTCGTCGAAGACGCGGAGCGGGCCGAACTCGGAGAGCCCGGGGATGTCCTCCGGGATGCGGATCCGGGGCGTCGCGTGCCCGAGCCGCTCCCGGAGGTACACCTGCAAGGCGACCTCGACCTCCATGAGGCGGAAGAGCGACCGCGCCACGCGGTTCTTCCGCAGGATGCCGAGCAGCGGCACCGCGACCACGTCGCGCGCGAGCACGTACTCGCCCGCCGCGATCAGCGTGGCGAGCTGGTCGAGGCTCTTGAAGAGCATTCCGCTCTCCACCGGCGCGAGCCGCACGCTCGAGACCTCGAGAAGGATCGTCTCGAGCAGACCCAGCGACGCGCGGCTCTCGCGGCGCCGGTCGACGGCGTCGCCGAGGTCCTCCCAGGCCATCTGGACCAGGGTGGGCACGAGGCGGAAGAACGTGGCCTTGACCTCGCGCGAGGACTCCGCCGCGAGGGACGGCACCAGGGCCTGGAAGAAGACGATGAAGCTCTCGACCGCCTGCGCCGCGTCGCGGCGCGGGCTGCGGCGGACGGACTCGATGAGGCCGTTGCAGCGCTGGGCGAGGACCGCCGGGGGCAGGTCGAGGAAGTCCCCCTCCGCGATCGGCGGCTGCCCGGGGAGGGCCGGAGCGAGAAAGGCCGCGAGCGTCTCGCGGTAGCCGCGAGCCCCAGCCGCGCCCTGCGCGGCCGAGGAGACGGCCACGCCGGAGTCGGCGACGAGCCCCTCGAGCTCCGAGAGGAAGGCCGAGTCGAACGTGTCGGTCTCAGGCGGGTCCGGGATCACGACCTCCTCAGCCCAGTGTATGCGGGGCGCGCGCCACGGGCAACGACGGTGGCGGCCCGGCCCCGAATCCGCATACACTCCGCGCGGCCACCGATGAACCGGCTGCTTCGGCACGTCTCTCGGCTCCTGCCCGCCCTCCTGTCGCTGGGCCTGCTCGCCTGGGTCCTGCGCTCCGCCGACGTGGGCCGGGCCCTCGGGATCGTGCAGTCGCTCGGATGGCGGCTGCCGTTCCTCCTCCTGCCCAACTTCGCCGCGTTTCTCGCGGAGACCGGCGGCTGGTGGATCTCGTTCGCGCGCCTGGGCCCGCGGCCCCGCTTCCGCCGGCTGCTCGCGGTGCGGATCATGGTGGACGCGCTCATGCTCGGCCTGCCCTCGGGCTCGGTGGTGGCCGAAACGGTCCAGCCCTACCTGCTCAAGCGCCGCTGCGGCGTCCCCACGGAGACCGGCATCGTGGCCTCCGTCGCGCGGAAGTTCTTCGTCGTCGATCTCCCACGGGCTCTTCCTCGGCCTCTCGACGCTCCTCGCCTGGCCGCTGCTCGACCAGGACTCGACCGCCGCCATCGGCCGACAAGGCCTGCCCTGGCTCCTCCTGGCCACCTCCGCCGTCCTCGTGGCCGCGGCGCTCGGCGGCGTCCTCGCCACTGCCCACGGCCGCGTCGCCGACCGCGTGCACCGCTGGCTCGACCACATCGGCGGCCGCTGGTTCGGCTCCTGGCTGGAGAGGAACGCGCTGCGCTTCCAGCGCACGGACGAGGGGCTCGCCGCCTTCTTCCGACAGGAACCGATCGGCCTGGTTCCCTCGATCCTGCTCTACGTCACCGGCTGGTTCCTGCGCGCGATCGAGACCTGGCTCTTCCTGCGGCTCGTCGGCGTCGACGTTCCCCTGCCCGCGGCCATGGTGATCGAGACCGCGCTCATCCTCGTCCGCGCCATGGCGGTGCCCGTCCCCGCCGGCCTCGGCGTGCAGGACACCGGCTACGTCCTCTGCCTCAAGGCGCTGGGGGTCCCGGACGCCACGACCGTGGGCACCGCGTTCGTCCTGCTCAAGCGCGGGAAGGACCTGTTCTGGATCCTGCTCGGCTTCCTGCTCCTGGGCGTCGGGCGCCGCCGCGGGGAAGCAGCGCTCGCCGCGGCGCCCGGCGAGGGCGCGACCTAGTCCTCCCGGCGCCGGAAGGCCCGGATGTCCACGACGTTGCCGCCGGCCTCGTCCGGCGCGACGGGCCGTTCCGCCGCGACCGCTGTCTCCCTCGCATCGGCACGCGGAGCCTCTGCCAGCGCGCCCCCCTCCTCCCCGGCCTCGAAGCGAACCCCGAATTGCGCCCCCGGGTCCGCGAAGGCCACGAGAGCGGCGAAGGGCACGTGGAGCCGCTCCGGGGCGCCCCCGAAGCGCAGCGTCACCGAGAAGGCCTCCTCGCCCACCGCGAGGTCCCGGTACTCGTACTGCAGGACGATCGTCATCTCCTCGGGATAGCGCGCGTGCAGGCCGGGCGAGATCGCGACCCCGGGGTGCGACGTCCTGAAGGTCAGGTAGAAGTGGTGCTCGCCCGGGAGCCCCTCGCTCGCCGCCAGGCGCAACGCCTGGCGCGGCACGTCGCGGAGCGCCTCGCGGACGAGCCGCGCGTAGTCGAGCGGGTCCTCCTCGGCCATGCTCCATTGTATCCGTGCCTTGTCTCGCCGCACGCTTCGTGCTTCACTCCCCTCGTGCGCCTCGTCACCCGCCCCGACCTCGACGGCCTGACCTGCGCGGTGCTGCTCTCGCACTGCGAGACGATCGACTCCGTCGAGCTCGTCCACCCGCAGGACGTGACCGACCGGCGCCTGAGCATCGGGCCGGCCGACGTCCTCGCGAACCTGCCCTACCACCCGTCGTGCGGGATGTGGTTCGACAACCACCTGCTCACCGACCCGAAGGCGATGCCCCCGACCGGCTTCAAGGGCCGCTACGGCAAGGCGCCGAGCGCCGCGCGCCTCGTCTACGAGCACTACGCGCCCGCCCACCCGGAGCTCGCGCGCCACGCCGCCCTGGTGACGGAGACCGACCGGCTCGACTCCGCCCAGCTCACCCTGGACGACGTGGTGACGCCGTCGGGCTACATCCTGGTCGGCCTGACCCTGGACCCGCGCACCAGCCTCGGGGGCCCTCGCGAGTACTTCGACCTGCTGCTCCCCGCAGTGCGCGACCGGCCGGTCGAGGAGGTGGTCGCCCTGCCCGAGGTGCGGGAGCGGACGGCCCGGATGCGCGAGCAGGACCACGCCTTCCGCGAGGCCGCCCTCGCCCACTCGCGCCTGCACGGCCAGGTCGTCGTCACCGACTTCCGCCCCCTCGACGCGATCCCGGTCGGCAACCGCTTCCTCGTCTTCACGCTCTTTCCCCAGGCCACCGTCGGGGTCCGCGTCCAGTGGGGACCCGGCCGAGAAAAGGTGGCCGTCTCCACCGGCCGCTCGATCTTCAACCGCGCCTCGAAGGCGAACCTCGGCGTCCTCATGTCCGTCTACGGGGGCGGCGGCCACGCCGGCGCCGGGGCGTGCCTGCTGCCTCCCGCCACCGCCGACGCCCGGATCGCGGAGATCGTCTCGACCCTCGAGCGGAATGGGTGAGCTCGTCGTCGGGGCGAACCTGCCCTGGCTCGATTACGGGCAGGACTTCGGGGCGAGCGCCTGGAACCCCCGGGGCGGGCTCGCCCGGCCCGAGCGGCGCGAGCGCCTGCGCCGCGCGCTGGGCGACCTGGCCGGCAGCGGCGCCTCGCTCGTGCGCTGGTGGCTGCTGGGCGACGGCCGGGCCGGCCTGAGCGAGGACGGCCAGGGACGGATCACCGGGCTGGACGACCGCCTGCTGGCCGACGTCGACGCGGGTGTCGAGGCCCTGGGTGAGGCGGGCCTGCGCGTGCAGTTCGTCCTCGTGGACTTCCTCTGGCTCGCCCCGGCGCGGGTCGTGAACGGCGTTCGGCTCGGGGGGCGCCGCGACCACGTCCGCGACCCGTCCCGCCGGGCGCGGCTGCTCGAGCGCGTGTTCGCCCCGATCGCCGAGCGCTACGGCCGCGAGGCCGCCGTCGCCAGCTGGGACCTCATGAACGAGCCGGAGTGGGCCACCCTCGCCGTGGGGACGCTCGACCCGCGCCGCTCCGTCTCGCGGCGCGAGATGCGCGCCTTCCTGGCCGAAACCGCCGAGGTCTTCCGCGCCCGCGCCGCGCAGCCGCTGAGCGTGGGCCTCGCCAGCGCCCGCTGGCTTTCCCTCGTCGACGGCCTCGACCTCGACCAGCCCCAGGTGCACTGGTACGAGAGCCTTGACTCCCTCACCACCCTCGCTCGGCCGGTCGAGTCCCTCGGCCTCGGCCGCCCCCTGCTCCTCGGGGAGTTCCCGACGCGGGGCGCCTCCGTACCCGCACGAGCGATCCTCGAGATGGCCCGCGAGGCCGGTTACGCGGGCGCCCTCGCGTGGTCCGCCCTGGCCGACGACCGCGCCACCGACGCGCGGGCCTGCCACGACGCCCTCCGCGCCTGGCGCGGGCGGTCCCTTCCTCCTTCGAGAGAGGCCTGAGCTCTCGTGCCCGTCTATCGCCTCGACGAGCGGCTGCTCTTCCCCCCCCCGGAGCGCGGCCCACGGCGAGGGCCCATCGCCGTGGGCGGGGACCTGCGCCCCGAGCGGCTGCTCCTCGCCTACTCGATGGGCATCTTTCCCTGGCAGGGCGAGCCGCTGCACTGGCACTCGCCGGACCCCCGCATGGTCCTGCTGGCGGACGAGCTCGTGGTCTCCCGCAGCCTCCGCAAGACGATGCGGAGGGGTCTGTTCCGCGTCACCCTCGACACCGCTTTCACGGAGGTCATGGTCGCCTGCGCCACCGTGCCCCGCCCCGACCAGGACGGCACCTGGATCACCCCCGCGATGGTCGAGTCCTACACCGAGCTCCACCGCCGCGGAGTCGCCCACTCCGTCGAGGCCTGGCTCGGCCGGACGCTCGTCGGGGGGCTGTACGGCCTCTCCCTCGGGGCCGCCTTCTTCGGCGAGTCCATGTTCGCCACCGAGACGGACGCCTCGAAGGTGGCCTTCGTCGCGCTGGTCGAGCAGCTCCGCCGCTGGGGGCTCCCGCTGGTCGACTGCCAGGTGTACACCCCGCACCTCGCGAGCCTCGGCGCGCGGGAGTGGCCGCGTCGCGATTTCCTCGCGGCGCTGCACGCGGCACTCGACCGACCCACGCGCCTCGGGCCGTGGCACTTCGACGATCCGGGCCCGGCTGCGCGAGAAGCGCCCCCGGACGGGGGCTAGTCGGCGCCTAGGGTCCGGCCGATCGGAGCCGCGCGAGGGCGGCCACGAAGTCCGCGGGCAACGGGCTCTCGATGGTCAGGGGCCGGCCGGTCAGGGGGTGTGGCAGCGCCAGGCGACGCGCGTGCAGCATCAGCCGCGGGGCCCGCCCGGCGTCCCCGTAGACCGCGTCTCCGAGGATCGGCATGCCGGCGTGTGCCAGGTGGGCGCGCACCTGGTGCTTGCGCCCGCTGAGGGGCCGGGCCTCGACCAGCAGGGCGTCGGCCAGCACCTCCATCACCACCACCTCGGTCTCCGCCGTCTTCGCCCCTTCGCCCCCGACCCTCACCCGGCGCCCGCCGCCCGGCCCCGGCGCCGCGAGCGGCACCGAGACCCGAAGCCCTCGTCGAGGCAGGGTCGCCGGTCGTGCGGTCAGGGCGACGTAGGTCTTCTCCACCGCCCGCCCGGAGAACGCGTGCGCCAGGCCCTCGTTCGCACGGGGCTCGATCGCGAAGAGCACGACCCCCGAGGTGTCGCGGTCCAGCCTCTGGTGCACGGCGACGTACGAGCCGGCTCCCGCCTCCCGCAGGAAGCGCTCCACGTGCCCCACGAGGCTGGGACGCGAGGGGTCCGCGGTCGCGTGGGTCGGAAGCCCCGGGGGCTTGTCGACCGCCAGCAGCGCGGCGTCGCGAAACAGCACCGCGCGGGAGCTCAGGTGGAACGGCCGATCGGAGGCGGTCGCGCGGGGACGGAGCAGCTCGGGACGAACGAGCGCCTCGACGCGCTGCCCCGTGCGGACCGGCTGCCCGGCCCCCCTCGCCACCTCGCCGTTCACCCGAACGCCGCCCGTCGCCACGAGTGCCCGGACGCGGGCCATCGGAACGGGGCCGCCGAGGGCCTCCCCGAGCCAGGACGCGAGGACGTCGGCCAGGCGCAGTCCCGCCTGCGCCGGGGCGACCCTCCAGTGCGAGCGCACGCTCGCGAGGCTACCACCCCGGCCCGAGCAGGGGAACCGCAAGCGCCTTTCGCACTATGATCGGGGTGGATGGCGACCCAGAGGCTGTACAAGATCACCTTCCTCAACCAGGGCCAGGTCTACGAGGTCTACGCCAGGCGCGTGAGCCAGGGCGGCCTTCTCGGCTTCATCGAGGTGGAGAGCCTCGTCTTCGGCCAGAAGACGCGCGTCGTCGTCGACCCGACCGAGGAGCGGCTGCAGCGCGAGTTCGAGGGCGTGAAGCGCTGCTACCTGCCGATGCACTCGGTCGTCCGCGTGGACGAGGTCGAGAAGCAGGGCCCGAGCCGGATCACCGACGCGGCCAAGGGCGGCAACGTCGCCGCGTTTCCCGTGCCCTACTTCAAGCCGGGCAGCGGCTCTTCCGAGTCCTGATGTCCGCGGGGGTCTGGGGGGCGCGGAGCCCCCCAGACCAGGAGAGCTTTTCCCTGGCTTCGAAAGCCCCGGCTTCGAAACCTGTTGACGCTCAGGCCCGTAAGTGCTTACCTTCGTGATGAGAGGGTGATTCGCGTTCAGGAGGCGTCATGCCAAACGCGCCCGTCCTGCCCCGCGTCGTGCGCAACGTCGTCGAGGAGCACCGGACGCTGCGCCTCCTGCTCGCCGAGGTGGAGCGGGCCTTCGCGCGGACCTCGCCGCACGCCGCGAGCGGCCCGGACGTCGTGGCCGCCCGCCTCGACACCCTCCGCGGCCCGCTCCGAGCGCATTTCGAGGAGGAGGAGCGGGCGCGGCTGTTCGAGGAGATCGAGGAACTCGCCCCCGATCAGGCGCCCGTCTGCTCCCGCCTCCGCGGCGAGCACGAGGGGCTCATCCGCCGACTCGACGCGCTGCGCGCTTCGAGCCCAGAGTCCCGTCGCCGGCCAACGTGGACCCACGACGTGCGCACGTTCCTCGACGACCTCTCGGGCCACGAGGAGCGCGAGACGGACCTCCTGACCCGGACGCTCGACGGCTCGATCGGCGCCCTCGACTAGCCTCACCTGAGGCCGGTCTTGTGCTCCTCGATGAGCCGGTCCACGACCTCCGGCTCGGCCAGGGTGCTGAGGTCCCCGAGCCCCTCGTACTCGGAGCCGGCGATCTTCCTCAGGATCCGCCGCATGATCTTGCCGCTGCGCGTCTTCGGCAGCCCCGAGGCGATGTGGACGACGTCGGGCGCCGCGAAGGCGCCGATCATGTGGCGCACCTGCTCCTTGAGCGCCCCCTGGAGCTGGTCGCGGTCGGCCGAGGCGTAGTCGGAGTTGACCAGCACGTAGGCGTAGATGCCCTGCCCCTTGATCGGGTGCGGGAAGCCCACCACCGCCGCCTCGGCCACCGACTCGTGGGCGACCAGGGCGCTCTCGATCTCGGCCGTGCCGAGCCGGTGCCCGGAGACGTTCAGCACGTCGTCGATGCGGCCGGTGATCCAGTAGTAGCCGTCCTCGTCGCGCCGCACGCCGTCCCCGGTGAAGTAGTAGCCCGGGAACTGGGTGAAGTAGGTCTCCTTGAAACGGTGGTGGTCGCCCCACACGGTCCGAGCCTGCCCCGGCCACGGCGTCGCCAGGCACAGCGCTCCGCTCACCCCGTTGCCCTCGAGGACCTTGCCGTCGGCGGTGTCGAGCACCACCGGCTTGACCCCGAAGAAGGGCAGCGTCGCCGAGCCCGGCTTCGTGGGAGTGACCCCGGGCAGCGGCGTGATCAGGATGCCCCCCGTCTCCGTCTGCCACCAGGTGTCCACGACCGCGCACCGGCTGTCCCCCACCACGTCGTGGTACCAGCGCCAGATCTCGGGGTTGATGGGCTCGCCCACGCTGCCGAGCACGCGGAGCGAGTCGCGGCGGTAGCGCTTCACCCAGTCGTCCCCGCCCTGCGCGAGGGCCCGGAGCGCGGTGGGCGCGGTGTAGAAGATGTTGACGCCGAGGTCGTCCACGATCCGCCAGTAGCGACCGGCGTCGGGGTACGTGGGGGTCGACTCGAACATCACCGTCGTCGCGCCGTTGGCGAGCGGCCCGTAGACGATGTAGCTGTGGCCGGTGATCCAGCCCACGTCCGCGGCGCAGAAGAAGACGTCGCCGGGGCGGTAGTCGAAGACCATCTTGTGGGTGTAGGCGGCGTAGACGAGGTAGCCGCCCGTGGTGTGCATGAGGCCCTTGGGCTTGCCGGTGCTGCCCGAGGTGTAGAGGATGAAGAGCGGGTCCTCGGCGCCCATCCACTCGTTCGTGCAGGTCGAGCGCTGCTTGCGGCACTCCTCGTCGAGCCACAGGTCGCGGCCCGGGGTCATGGGGACCTCGTGCTCGGTCCGGCGGGCCACGAGGACGGTCTCGACCATCGACATGCCCTCGACCGCGCGGTCCACGGTCTTCTTGAGCGGGATGCGCTTTCCCCCGCGGAGCCCCTCGTTGGCGGTGACCACCATGCGGCAGCGCGCGTCCACGATCCGGTCGCGCAGCGCCTCGGAGCTGAAGCCGCCGAAGACGACGGAGTGCACGGCGCCGATCCGCGCACAGGCCAGCATCGTGTACACGAGCTCCGGCATCATGCCCATGTAGATGCAGACCCGGTCGCCCCGGCGCACCCCGTGCGCGAGGAGCACGTTGGCGACCCGGCAGACGTTGTGCTTCAGCTCGCGGTACGAGATGTGACGGTAGGCCCCCACCTCGTCCTGCGCCCAGATGATCGCGGTGCGGTCACCGAGCGTCTCGAGGTGGCGGTCGACACAGTTGAAGGAGGCGTTGAGCCGTCCCCGCGGAGAACCAGGCGAAGTCCACCTCGTCGTAGTCGGCGTCGAAGACGGTCTGCCAGGGGTGGAACCAGCTGAGGGCCTTGGCCTGCTCGGCCCAGAACCACTCGGGGTTGTCGAGCGACAGGCGGTAGAGCCGTTCGTACTCCGCCCGGCTGTTGAGGTGCGACCGCGCGGCGACGTGGGGCTTGACGGGATAAAGGTCGGACACCGTGCGCCTCCTTCGTGGTCTCGGGCGGCCCCGCCCACGGGACCTTCACTCTCCGGGTGAGGCGAGATTCTGCCCTCGCGCCGCGGCCAGCGCAACCGGAGCGGCGTCAGCCGCGCAGGCGGCGCGCGATCCAGGCCGTCCGGTGGACGGCGGTGCCCAGGGCGCCGGCCGCGGTGACGACCAGGACCCAGAAGAGCACGGTGCCCTCGGGCTTCTCGAGCCAGCGACTCAGCGTCGGGTCGAGCAGGCAGCCCAGGATCTGGAGCACGAGCCGCTCGGCCCGCTGCATCAGCCCGCCGGAGCCCGAGACGCCCACGGTCTCTCCTCGAGCCTGCGCGTAGCTGACGAGGAGCGACCCGCCGAGCCCGGCGGCCACCACCAGCGGGCCCCAGGGGCGACCGGCGAAGTAGACCGCGAACCCGAGAAAGGCGAAGGTCTCGACGAAGCGGTCGAGGGTCGAGTCGATGAACTTCCCGTAGGGCGAGGCCACCTTCTGCGCGCGGGCCAGCCGCCCGTCCAGGATGTCGCACACCCCGGCGAGGGCGATCGCCGCCCCCCCCGCCTCGAGGCGGCCGAGGGCGATCAGGACCCCGCTCGCGAGGCCGAAGAGGAGGCCCCCGGCGTTCATGTGGTCGGGGCTCGCGCCCAGGCCCAGCAGCGCCCGCTCCACCGGCCCGATCAGCCACATGAACCAGTGCACGAGGAAGTCGCCGATCCCCAGGAGGAAGCTCGAGCCCTTCCTCTCGGCGTCGGCGTCGCGACGGCCGCGGTGGACGAGCGTGAAGACCGGCATCGAAACCAGGGCGGCCCCGAGGACGGCGCCGAGCACCAGGAGGGTCGGGCTCATGAGGGGCTCCCCTTGCGGTTCTTGGTCCGGAGGTAGCGGAAGAGGCGGCCCCACAGGAACACGACGGGCCACCGGCGCTCGCGTTCGGTGAGCTCGATCGGCTCGCCCGTGTGCCGGCTCGCCTTGCGCAGGATGTAGTCGAGCCACCCCTCGAAGGTCACGGTGTGCTTGAGCCAGCGGGTGGTGGACCGCACGATCGACCGACGGAAGTAGAGCTCGAGGGCGAGGCGCTCCCCGGCGCCCACCGGCCGCGCCGGCCTCCATTCCGAAGCCGCGCCGGGAAGCGACGCGAGCTCCCCGCGGCCGGCGAGCTCCTCGAGCAGCCACTCGAAGACCGGCACCTGAAGGGACCTTTGCGCCTCCCACAGCGCGTCGGCTCGCCCGGTCGGCTCCGGCCGGATTTCCCACCTCATCGACGTGCGCAGGGCCGAGCGCCCGTACGCCTCGGCGTCGAACCGCTCGGGCAGCCAGGGCCGCGACCAGGCCCACGTCTCGCGGTGCGCCTCGATCAGCCCGTCCAGGATCCCCTGCCGGGCGGCCTCGTCCCGCGCGTGAAGGAGCCGGGTCGGCTGGAAGAGCCGACCGATGCAGAAGTGGTCGCGACGGTGCCTGGAGGTCTCGCGCCTCCAGGTTTCGTGGCGGAGGACCGCGGCCTTGATGTGGATCCCGAGGTCCTCGAACCGCAGCGAGTACTGCGTGGGCGGCAGCCAGCGGCTGACGAGCGCCATCAGGCCCGGCCCTTTCCCGGTGAGGCCGGCCCTCGACAGCCCCTCGTAGAAGGGCCGGTAGTCCTCGACGATGACGAACGCGTCGTGAGCGCTCCAGGGGTCCTTCCCCGCGGCGCCCGTGCGCCGCGAGCCGAAGAACACCAGGCCCGCGAGGGCGGGCCCCGTCGCCGCGACCAGGCGCCGCACCGCGGCGTCGAGCGCCGGGTCGTTCGAGGGCGAGAGGGCCTGCTCCGTGACCGCGCGAGCCAGCGGGGACGCGGCCTCGCCCGCCTCGCTCATGGCGCGGGGACCAGGACGCGCAGGGCCTGCGGCACGGCCTCGACGACGATCTCGGCGGAGCGGGCCTGGTTCCACTCGCCGTCCGTCTCGTACGCCGGCGGCGCCGCGAAGCGGTAGACGAGCCGCGCCGCCGAGACCGCGCTCACCCGAGGGTGCTTCAGGTGCGTGCCGCGAAGCAGCCGCACGAGGGCGCTCACCCGGCCGGCGAAGCCCATGTTGGCGAACGCCACCGCTTCCAGCTTCCCGTCCGCGACGTCGGCGTGCGGCGCCACCTGGAAGCCGCCGCCGAAGACCCGGGCGTTCGCGACGATCAGCATGAGCAGGTCGCTTCGCCCCTGCGGGCGCCCGTCCGCCTCCCCCTCGAGCGAGAATCCCCGGTACGACCCGAGCTGTCGCACGGCGCAGTACAGGTAGAGGGCGCTCCCCTCGAGATGAGCGACGTTCCACGAGTCCTCGAGCACGGCCACGTCGTAGCCGAAGCCCGCGATGTTCAGGAAGTGCTTGTCCTCGATCTTCCCGACGTCGATCGTGCGCGTGACACCGTCGAGGACGATCCGGCAGCAGGCCGCGACGTCGCGCGGAGGGATGCCGAGGGTCTTGGCCAGGTCGCAGCCGGTGCCCCCCGGGACGAGCCCCAGGCTGGCCGGGACTCCGGTGCGCAGGATGGCGTTGCCGACGTTGCTCCAGGTCCCGTCGCCACCCACGGCCACGATGCGGCGGAAGCCACGGCGGATCGCCTCCTCGGCGAGCCGCGCCTCGTCGCCCGGCCCCTGGGTGAGCCCGTGCTCCAGGCGCTTCGCCGCCGCCAGCCCCTGGAGGACGGGGGCGACGAACTGCGCCCCCCGGCCCTTGCCGGAGTGCGGGTTGAAGACGACGTAGACGGGCTCGTCCACGCGGGGGCGGGGCGAGGGGGCCTCGGGGCCCCCGCTACAGCTTCACCAGCGGGTCGAACAGCTGGCAACCGTTGCGCATCCAGAGCTCCCGGAACGGGGTGTCGTACACCTCGGAGACGACCACGTCCTGGTTGAAGGGGTTGTCGTGGAGGACGATCTTGCCGGTCTCCTCCTCGTGCTCGCTCTTCTCGCCCTCGAAGAGGATGTTCGCCATGTAGCGGCCCGACTCGTCGGTCTGGAACGACTGGTAGAGGTGCGAGACCGGCTGCCAGGAGTGGTCGGTGACGGTGAGATCCAGGGCGGGGCTTCCCCCGGCCTCGACCTTCGCGGTCAGCTTGCCGTCGCCGCGCACGAACTCCACCTTCACGTCGTCCATCCAGTGCGGCAGGTGCCAGCGCTCGATCGCGTGGGCGCGCGCCGCCTTCGTCGTGGTCGCGACCTGCCAGGGGAAGAACGCCGACTTCGGGAGCCGGCCGTCCCGGACGAGGGGCGGCACGATGACCGCGTAGACGACCTCGCCGTACTCGCCCACCTCGCTCTCGTGGAAGTCGAACACGGTCACCGCGAGAATGCTGGTGCCGTGGTGGGGCTCGACGGGCTCGACACCGCGGGGGAGGATGCGGCGCGCGTTGTCGGTCGGGAACTCGAAGAAGCCGCTGATCGCGTCGCGGTAGCCGTAGCGGGTTATCGACAAATCCCCTCCTCGCGCAGCACTCCCGCGATCGTCTGCACCGCCGCCTCGAGGTCCGCCTCCGTGTGGGCGGCGGAGACCGAGATCCGCAGGCGCGACTTGTGCTTCGGCACCGCGGGGTAGGTCACCGGGTTCAGGAAGAGCCCCCGGTCCTGGATCTTCTCCGCCACGGAGAGGACCCTCGAGTCGTTGTTGACCATCACCGGCATGACCTGCGAGTTGGACTTGCCGATGTCGACGCCCTCCTCCGCGAACCGCCGGCGCAGGAAGGCCACGTTGCTCCACAGCTTCGCCCGCAGCTCGGGCTCCGACGCCGCGATCCGCAGGCCGGCGAGGAGGCCGGCGGTGAGGACGGGCGAGAGGTTGCAGGAGAAGAAGCGCGAGCGCGCGAAGGCGTTGACGTAGTCGATGAGCTCGCGGGTCCCGGCCACGAAGCCGCCCTGCCCGCCCAGGCTCTTCGAGAAGGTGCCGAGGTGGAAGTCCACCTCCTTGTCGAGGCCGAAGTGCTCGGCGACACCCCGCCCGTTGGCCCCGAAGAGGAAGGTCGAGTGGGCCTCGTCGATGAGGATGCGGGCCCCGTGTCGCTTCGTCACCTCGAGGATCTCGGGAAGGAAGCACATGTCCCCGTCCATCGAGTAGACGCCCTCGACCACGACCAGCTTCTTTCCCTTCACCCCGGCGATCTTGCGCTCGAGGTCGAGCGGGTTGTTGTGCCGGAAGAACACGGTCTTCGACTTGGCGAGGATGGCCCCGTCCACGATCGACGCGTGCGAGTACTGGTCGAGGAGGATGGTGTCGCCCGACCGCATCAGCGAGGAGATGAAGCCGACGTTGGCGCTGTACCCCGTCGGGAAGACGATGCAGGCTTCCTTGTCCTTGAACCGGGCGAGCTCGGAGACGAACTCCTCGTGGACGTCGAAGTTGCCCGAGAGGATCGGCGAGCCCGAGGCCCCGAGGCCGTACTTCTCGATGGCCTCCGTCGCCGCCTTCTTCACCTCCGGCCGGTACGAGATGCCGAGGTAGTTGTAGGAAGCGAGGTTGAAGAGGTCCTGCCAGCGGCCGGTCTTGCCGTTCTTGACGCGGATGTGCGTCGTCGGGGCCGAGCCGAGCGCCTCCTGGTAGAGGTAGTAGCCACTCGGCCGCGCCTCGCTCCACCAGTCCGCGAAAGGCCGCAGCAGGTTCAGCGGGTCGTCGCCGGCTCCGTAGTAGAAGTTGCTGTAGTCGTACTCCGAGAACTCCGGCTTCTCGGCCGCCTTCTTCTGGGCCGCCTCCATCGATTGCCTTCCCTCTCTTGTCAGGGGGCACGCCCTTCCCCAAGGAGAAGGCGCGATGCCGTCGTCAACGCATCCGGACTGCGAATGATATCAGGACGGGAAGTGATTGCGAAGGGCGAGGACCACCCGGCCAAGCCCCGCGCCGCTCACGCGCGGTGAAGCCCCGGGCGTGGGCGGCGCCGATACGACTCGACGCGGCGGTGACGAGAACTCGAACGTCCGGAGTGTCGGTCATGCCAGTCGTGGCACTGTCGGGACAAACCTCAAGTATTACTTGAGGTTTGGGGCTCAATCCTGCTTTCGGAGAGACTCGAGAATCCCCTCGAGCGTTCGGATGATCTCCTCACGCTCCACCTGGGAGCGCTTGAACTGGAGATTGAACGAGAAGTCGCTCCCCTTCGGGTTGAACCGAAACACGAAGTGCTTCGGGCGGCCGCGCCCGCGGCGTGCTTCGCCCTTGCGGCTCAGGCGCCGAGCCTCGACACGGGTCGCCCCCTCACGCCCCAAGCGCTCGACAAGAGCCGCCATTTTGTCGTGATCGCCCTGTCTAACTATCTGCAAAAGAACGGACTTAGACTGAATGTCGGCCAGCCGACAGAGCTGTCGAACATCCTCGGGCATCGAGGCCAACGAGAGGGTCTCAGTGATCGAAGACCGGCTCTTGCCCACCTTCTCGGCCATGGCCTCGTGGGTGTAGGCGTACTTCTCGGCCAGGACCCGGAGCCCATCCGCTTCTTCAAACGGGGTCAGGTCCTTGCGCTGGAGGTTCTCCACCAGCGCCAGCTCCATCATCTCGGAGTCCGATGTCTCGCGGATGACACAGGGCAACTCGCCCAGCCCTGCCTCGAGGGCGGCGCGATAGCGGCGTTCGCCCGCGATGATCTCGAACCGGCCGCCCACCTTCCGCACGAGAAGGGGCTCGAGAACCCCCTTCTCCCGGATGGACGCCGTCAGCTCCGAGAGGTCGCCCAGAGCCTGCCGGGGCTGGTCCGGGTTGGGCACGATATCCTCGACCGGGACGAGCCGACCGATGGACTCCCCTTCCGGTCGGGCCAGTTGATCGACGAAGTGCGTGTCGTGCCGCATGCGAATGGTCTCGGGCAGCCCGAGGCGACGGGGACTAGACACGTTCGATGACCTCCTCACAGAGCTTGTAGTACTCGTACGCGCCACTCGATTGAGGCGCAAATGTGAAGATCGACTCCCGGTGCGCAGGACTCTCCTCGAGGCGGATGCTCTTCGAGATCGTCGTCTCGAAGACACGACCTCCGAACACCTCGGTGATGGCCTTCTGAACGTCCCGCGAGAGCGTCGTCCGCTTGTCGTGCAGCGTGATCACCGCTCCCAGCAGCTTCAGGTCGGGATTCGGGCGCGCTCGGATCCGCTCCACGGTCTCCAGCAGGTCGTCCGTGCCCTCGAGCGCGAAGTAGCTGGACTGCACGGGGATCAGCAGGTGAGTCGCGGCCACGAGCGCGTTGACCGTGATCAGGCCGAGAGCCGGCGGCGTGTCGATGATGACGAACTCGTAGCGGTCCTTGATGGTCTCGAGCCGGTCCTTGAGGCGGAAGTGGGCGTCGAGCTCCCCCACCAGCTGGCCCTCCAGCTTCGCCAGGCCGATGCGCGCGGGGGCCACGTCGAGGCGCGGCACCGGCGACGGCTGGATGATGTCGGCGAGCGTTGCCTGGCCCGTGAACACGTCGTACATCGATTTCTGGAGCGACCGCACGTCGAGATACGACATGGACGAGTTGGCCTGGGGGTCGAGGTCGACCAGGAGCACGCTGCGACCGCGCATGGCCAGGGCTGCCGAGAGGTTGATGGCGGTCGTCGTCTTTCCGACGCCGCCCTTCTGGTTCGCGATCGCAAGGACGATCAAGGAGTGCTCCGGGGAAGAGGTCGCGGGTGCGACGGTGGCGGGATGTTAGAGGAACCGGACGGGGCGGGTCAAGTTCAAACGGCTTGTGGGCCGGCGGCGGGCCCACTCCTACATCTTGTACTTGCCCAGGTCGTCGTCGGGGAGGTTCTCCAACCACTTCTGGAGGCGACCGACGTCCACCGTGTCCCGGCTCGTCTCGACGCTGCGCGCGTTCTGGATCACCGTCTCGTCGACGAAGATCCGCGCCCCCGACCGCAGCGCCAGCGCGATCGCGTCCGAAGGCCGCGCGTCCACCTCGACGGACCCCTTCGTGGAGAGGATGTGAAGGGTCGCGTAGAACGTGTTCTCCTTGAGCTCGCAGACCACGATGCGCTCGACCTGGCCTCCGAGCTGGTCGATCACGGCCTTGAGCAGGTCGTGGGTCATCGGCCGCGGCGTCTGGACGTTCTCCACCTGGAGCGCGATGGCATTGGCTTCGAACACCCCGACCCAGATCGGCAGGACTCTCTGGCCGTCCGCCTCGCGGAGCACCACGATCGGCATGTTCGTGATGGGGTCCACCATCAGCCCCTTGATGGCCATCTCGATTTCCACGCGGCTCCGACCTCCCTGCTCGGGCAGAATATAGGAGCCGTGGAACTGCCTGTCAATGAACCGCTTGCGAAAGGCGGCCCTGCAGGGAGTTGGGCCCGGCGCCGGTGATCTCCACCGTGACGAACTGGCCGACGAGCTCCGCCGGACCGTCGAAGTGGACGATGCGGAAGTGGGGGGTCCGCCCCGAGACACGGCCGCCCCCGTCAACGGTCTCCACCAGGACCTCGTCGACCCTGCCGATGCAGGCCTCGTTGCGGCGCCGCTGCCACTGCTGCTGGTGGGCGTTCACGACGTGGAGGCGGCGCCGCTTCTCGTCTTCGGGCACGTCGTCGCTCAGCCGGAGCGCGGTCGTTCCCGGGCGCGGGGAGTATGCGAACGTGAAGAGGCCATCGAAGCCGACCGTCTCCAGCACCTGGACCGTCTCCTCGAACTCGGCCTCGGTTTCTCCGGGGTAGCCGACGATGACGTCGCTCGACAGGGCGAGCTCCGGCACCTGATCCCGGAGGAGCGCGACGGTGTCGAGGTACTGCTGCCTCGTGTAGCCCCGACGCATCGAGCTCAGCACCCGATCGGACCCGGACTGAAAAGGCAGGTGGAGATAGGGGCACACGCGCGGAAGGTGCCGAAGGGCGACCGCCATCCGGGCGTCCACGTGCTCGGGGTGGGACGTGGTGAACCGCAGGCGCCTGAGT
The DNA here is from genome assembly GCA_963818355.1 of uncultured Acidobacteriota bacterium. Classification (GTDB taxonomy): domain Bacteria; phylum Acidobacteriota; class Vicinamibacteria; order Fen-336; family Fen-336; genus DATBSL01. The sequence goes on from CAWFSB010000026.1 coordinate 153,717, forward strand.
CCTTCGACTCCGTCCACGCGAGCGAGCAGGCCGGCGAAGTCGGTGTCGCCCTGGCGGTAGGCATTGACCGTCTGCCCCAGGAGCATGACCTCGGCGAAGCCCCGCGCGACCAGGCCTTCGACTTCTCGAACGATGTCCTCCGGAGAGCGGTTGACCTCGGGACCCCGGGTCCTCGGCACCACGCAGAAGCTGCAGACGTGGTTGCAGCCCTCCATCGCGGTGACGAAGGCCCGGACCGGGTTCCCGTGGGCGGTCACCTCCTCCGGGATCGCGAACGCGTCGGCCCTGCGGTCGATGTCGATCGCGACGCGGCCGGTGGCCGCGGCCTCATCGAGCAGCTCCGGGACGCGGTGGAGATTGTGGGTGCCGACGAGGACGTCGACGTGGCGAGCGCGCTCGAGCAGCGTCTCCCCCTCCAGCTGGGCCACGCAGCCGCCGACGCCGATCCGCAGGTCCGGGCGCTGCGCCTTGAGCCGCCGGAGCCGTCCCAGGGAGTGCTGGAACTTCTCGGTCGCCTTCTCCCTCACCGCGCAGGTGTTGAGGAAGACGAAGTCCGCTTCCGCGGCGCTCTCGGACGCCTCGAGGCCTCGGGACTGCAGCAGGCCGGCGACTCTCTCCGAGTCGTTGACGTTCATCTGGCAGCCGAAGGTCTGGATGAAGAAGCGTGTTTTTCTTTTTGTTTCCAATAGATAGATCTTAGCGGCGAAGACCCTGCTTGAGCATCTCGCGCGCGTGCTGTCGGGCGGTCGAGGTGATCGTCTCCCCTCCCAGCATGCGGGCGATCTCCTCGGCCCGCGCGTCGTCGGCCAGGGGCTCGACGAGGGTGACGGTGCGCCCCTTCTCCACCTGCTTGCGGACCGCGAGGTGCTGGTCGGCGAGTGCCGCGATCTGCGGGAGGTGCGTGACGCAGAGCACCTGCTGCCGCACGGCGACGGCCTTCAGCTTGCGGCCGACCACCTCGGCGACGCGCCCCCCGATGCCCGCATCCACCTCGTCGAAGACGAGCGTCAGCCCCGGCGCGTCGGACCGCACGACGGACTTGAGGCCGAGCATGATGCGGGACAGCTCGCCGCCGGAGGCGATGCGGGCGAGCGGACGCAGCTCCTCGCCGGGGTTGGGCGACAGCAGGAACTCGGCCCGCTCGAGGCCGCGCTCCGTCCATTCCGAGGGGTCCACCGCGGCCTCCGGGTCCGCCGGGGTGAACTCCACCTCGAATCGCGTCTTCTCCATGGCCAGCTGCGCGAGCTCGGCCTGGACGCGCTTGCGCAGCTCCAGCGCCGCCGTCCGGCGCCGCTTCGAGAGGGCGCGCGCGCGCTCCAGGTAGGTCGCCCCCAGCCGCTCGCGCCGCGCCTCGAGGGTCCTCTCCTGCTCCTCCGGCGAGGCCAGGAGGTCCAGCTCGCGGCGGCAGCGCTCGCCGAAGGCGAGGACCTCCTCCACCGTCGCGCCGTACTTCTTCTTCAGCCGCTCGACGACGGCCAGGCGGCTCTCGATCTCGTCGAGGCGCCCTGGGCTCACCTCGAGCTGCTCCTTGTAGTCGCGCAGCCGCAGCGCCAGGTCCTCGAGCGGCGCGAGGGCTTCCGCCCGCGCGTCGAGGAAGCCCCGGAACGAGGGGTCGATCGCGGCGAGGTCCTCCACCCGGCGGAAGACGAGGCCGAGGCGGGAGAGCGCGGCGCCCTCGTCGTCGTAGAGGAGGCCGTAGGCCTCGCCGCTCAGCGTCGCGAGGCGCCCCGCGTTGGCCTGCCGCGCCTTCTCCACGCGCAGGGCCTCCTCTTCGCCCGCGCGCGAGGCCCGCGCGCTCGATCTCGCCCGACTGGAACTCCAGCATCTCGCGCCGGCGCTCGGCCTCGCGCCGGTCTCCGCGAAGGCGCTCGAGGGCGGCCTCGGCCGCGCGCAGGTCGCGGAAGAACTCGGCCAGCGGCCGGCCGTCGTCGGCGCCCGCGAAGTGGTCCAGCAGGTCGATGTGCGTCGAGGGGTCGAGCAGCCCCTGGGGCTCGTGCTGGCCGTGGATGACCGTGAGGCGCGGGGCGAGGTCGCGAAGGAGGCTCACGGGAACGAGGGCGCCGTTCACCGTGGCGCGGCCCTTTCCGCTGGCCTGGAGCTCCCGGCGAATGACGACTTCGTCCCCGTCCGAGCTCAGCCCGCGCTCCTCGAGGAGAGCCGCGGCGTCGTCAACCTCGAACACGGCTTCGACCGAGGCACGCTCTTCCCCCGACCGGATGAGGTCCGGAGAGGCCCGATCGCCCAGCAGGAGCCCGAGCGCGTCGATCAGGATCGACTTTCCCGCCCCGGTCTCACCGGTCAGGAGCGTCAGTCCCGGCCCGAACTCGACCTCGAGCGCCGGAATCAGGGCGATGTTGTTGATCCGCAGCAGTTTAAGCATGCTCAGCGTGACTCCCTGCAGAATATCACAGCGTTCCGACGACTGTAAACGCATGATGGGGCGTCAAAAGGACGCCTGGGGACCGCTCCGTGGCGAAGGGCCAGAGAAAATTGACAGCCACAAGCTGTTGTGGCATCCTCAATCGTTAGCGCAATTTAGAGAGGTGTCCTTGCCCCTTCTGCCCCTCCTGGCCCAGGCCCAGCCGTCGGCCTTCTCCGGAGGTTTCGCCGGCCTGATCGGCAGCAGCGGTCCCATGGCCCGATTCGTCCTGGCCCTGCTCCTGCTCTTCTCCCTCCTGTCGTGGGCCATCATCCTCTACAAGGGCCTGGCCCTGCACCGTGCGCGGGCGCAGTCCGAGACGTTCCTCGACATCTTCCGCAAGAGCAGCAAGTTCTCCGAGGTGAACGCCGTCTGCCCGCAGCTCAAGGCGAGCCCGCTCGTGGGCGTCTTCCAGGCGGGATACATCGAGGTCAATCAGCAGGTGCGAGGCGGCGGGACGAATCCGGCCACGGGCGCAAAGCCGACCGTGCGCAGCCTCGAGTCGCTGTCCCGCTCGCTCGCCCGCGCGGCGACGGTCGAGGCGACGCGGCTCGAGCGCCGCCTGAGCTTCCTCGCCACGACCGCGAGCGTCGGCCCCTTCATCGGGCTGTTCGGGACCGTGTGGGGCATCATGGACGCCTTCGGCGACATCGGCCGCATGGGATCGGCCAACCTGGCGGTGGTCGCGCCGGGCATCTCCGAGGCCCTGATCACCACCGCGATGGGGCTCGTCGCCGCCATTCCGGCCGCCGTCTTCTTCAACTTCTTCAGCAGCCGGGTCAAGGTCCTCTCGTCGATGATGGACGACTTCGCCCTCGAGTTCCTCAACATCGTCGAGAGGAACTTCACGTAGGGATGCAGGCGCAGGGCGGCGCCGGCGGCAGCGCGGGCTCGGCGTACCGGGGCCTGCGGTCCCGTCGCACCACGTCGATGCTGGGCGAGATCAACGTGACCCCGCTCGTGGACGTCGTGCTGGTGCTGCTGCTCGTCTTCATGGTGACGGCGCCGATGATGAGCCGGGGGATCGACGTCTCGCTGCCGGTGGCCAACCAGCCGCAGATCCCGCAGGAGGACCGCGTCACCGTCTCGATCCGCGCCGACGGGCGCGTGTTCGTCGCGGACCAGCCGGTGAACGTGGCTCTGCTCGAGGACCGCCTGCGCGGCCTGACCTCGGGCCGGCCCGACACGCGTCGTCTACCTCCGGGCCGACGAGGGCCTGCGCTACGGCGAGGTGATCCGCGTGGTGGACGTGATCAAGCGCGCGGGAATAGACCGCATCGGCTTCGTGTACGCGCTCCCGGAGGAGAAGCGGCGGTGAACGAGGCCCTCAATCGGCTGATCGCCGAGCGTCAGCGACTCGACCGGGGCCTGCCGGCCACCGTGCTCGTCTCGCTCGCCGCCCACCTGGGCCTCGCCGGCATCGCCGTCGCGCTGCCCCTGCTCCTGCCGAGAGAGCCCCCGCTGCGCGTCGCCGACGGCTTCGCGGTCGTCCTGCCCCGCGGGGGCGGCGGCTCCCCCACCGCCAGCGCACCGCCCGCGGCCGCGCCCGCCCCGCAGCCGGCGCCGGCCGTCTCGGCCGCGCCACCGGCTCCTCCGCAGGTGCTGAAGCCGCCGACCGACGTGCCGAAGCCTCGAGCGCTCCCACTGCCCGACGCCCGCCGGTCGGCGAAGCGCTCTCTCGAGCCGCCGCCCGTGCCGTCGAGCCGGACCGCCGCCGTCCGCGAAGACGACGGCGGCGACGCCGGGGGGCGTGCCCGGGGGACGCGGCACGGCCTCCACGACACCGGGGCTGGAGTTCGGCCCGCCCGGCCCCGGCGTCCCCGACGGCACCGACGCCGGCGGCGACTGGTACCTGGCGGGGGTGCAGCAGAAGATCTGGATGCTCTGGAACCAGCAGATCAAGGCCGGGTTCACGCAGTCGGTCGGCGTGACGTTCACGATCCTGCCGGACGGCAACGTCACGGGCGTGCGCGTGACGCAGCCGAGCGGCGCGTCGCTGCTCGACATGGCGGCCCAGCGGGCCGTCCTCAACGCGGCGCCATTCGGCCCGCTCCCGAAGGAGTATGGTCAAAATCCCCGAACGATCCAGGCACTCTTCAAACCGGCCAGTGACGCTCCGCCGGCACGCAGTGGCGGAGCGTCACTACCTGGTCCGTCGTCCTGTCCGTTGTCCTCTCGTGTCCGTTCCCCTCGGAGGTCGCCTCAGAAGGCCCCTCGTAGAGACGGCGCACCCGCTCGTCACTGCGCCGTCGCGGGTCCTCTGGCCTGTGACCCGCGCGCTTGCTCGCAGCGGCCGCTCGCCCCAGGAGCCGCCGTCCGGCCGGTCGAGCAGATCGTCATCGGCGGCGTCACCCCGCGCCTCGCCGTCCCGGAGTGCGTGCCCCGCCTCCCGGACGAGGCGAGCCAGGCCGCGTGCCGCACGCTCACCCAGGTGCTGCGCAGCAACCTGCGCTTCGAGGGCCTCTTCCAGTTCGTGCCCGACAGCCTGCTGAGCGCGATCCCGCCGCTGAATCCCGACGCGCCGAACTTCGAGGACTGGAAGGGCATCGGGGCCAAGATCCTGGTGGCCACCCGCGCCGGGGTGGCGGCGGGCGAGCTCACCGTCGAGGTGCGCGTCTTCTTCGTGGACTCCGGGGCGACGATGCTGGCCCGCCGCTACTCGGGCAAGCCCGACAACCCCCGCGTCTTCGCGCACCAGGCCTCCGACGACATCATGACGCTCACGCAGTACAAGGGCGTCGCGCGCACGCGCATCGCCTTCGTGTCGGACCGCGACGCCACGAAGGAGCGCCGGTCGAAAGAGCTCTACATCGTGGACTACGACGGCTTCAACCCGCGCCGCGTGACCGTGAACGGCTCGCTCAACATCCTGCCCGCCTGGCGGCCGGACGGGGCCGCGCTCGCCTACGTCTCCTACCGCCAGGGGTCGCCTCTTCTCTACCTGGCGAAGATCTTCGAGGGCCAGAGCGTCTCCAATCTCAGCGGGGAGAAGGGGGACTCGCAGGCCTTCGCGCCCTCGTTCAGCCCCGACGGGAAGGCCCTCGCCTTCGCCAGCAGCCGCTCGGGCAACATGGACGTCTGGGCGGCGAACGCGGACGGCAGCGGCGGCCGGCGGCTCACCACCGCGCAGGCTTCCGACACGGCGCCCTGCTGGAGCCCCACCGGCCAGGAGATCGCCTTCACCTCCAGCCGGACCGGCAGCCCCCAGCTGTTCCTGATGGACAGCGAGGGCCTCAACGTGCGGCGCCTCACCACGATCGGCAACTACAACGACGCCTGCGCCTGGAACCCGGCGAAGCAGTACAGCGAGATCGCCTACACCGCCCGGCTCGAGGCGGGGGGCTTCGACATCGCGGTCATCGACCTGGCCACGCGGCAGGTCCGGCAGATCACCCAGGGCCGCGGCTCCTGCGAGTACCCCTCCTGGGCCCCGAACGGCCGCCACCTCGTGTTCTCGTGCAACCGGGGCGGCCGCTGGGAGATCACGGTCGCCGACCGGGAGGGCCGCTCTCTCCAGACACTGGCCACCGGACCGGGCAACAACGCCCAGCCCGACTGGGGCCCGTGACGTGGGTTCAATTCGAGGAGGATTCATGCCGTTTCGCTTCGATCGCCGACTGACGGGTCTCGTCCTCACCTTCGCGGTCCTCGCCGCACTCTCCGCGTGCGGGGGGAAGAAGCGCCCGCCCGTGCTCGCCACCACCCCCGGCGGCGAAGGCTCCGCCGCGTCGGCCGGGACGACCCAGCGCACCCCCGTCCAGCCGCTCGAAGAGGGCCCGGACGTGCGCGCCATGCAGGGCGAGGGGGCCGAGGGGACCGACATCGCGGGCGGCGCGCTCGGCACCGGCGAGGGCGGCCCGCTCGCCGACATCCACTTCGACTACGACTCCGCCGCGCTCAGCGACGAGGCGCGGGCCATCCTCGAGAGGCACGCGCTGTGGCTCCAGGGGCAGCGCGACGTGAAGGTGACCGTGGAGGGCCAGTGCGACGAGCGCGGCACCGTGGAGTACAACCTGGCGCTCGGGGAGCAGCGCGCCCGCGCCGCCCGCGACTACCTGGTGAGCCTGGGCGTCGCGGCGGAGCGGCTGCGCATCGTCTCGTACGGCAAGGAGCGCCCCCTGGATCCCGGCAACACCGAGGCGGCCTACGCCCGGAACCGCCGCGCCCACTTCGCGGTCTCCCGATAGGGGCCTCGTCCGCGCCGGTCTGCCGCTGCTATATGATGCCTGCTCCGGAGGAGAACGTGATCCGTCGAATTGCCACCGCCGCTCTCGCCGCGGCCGCCCTGCTGGCGGCCGGTCCGGCCACCGCGGCGAACAAGGACATCGAACGCCTGGCCGTGCAGATCGCCACGCTGCAGGGGCAGGTCGCGGAGATCCAGCGCGCCTCCGAGGAGAGCCGGGCGGAGCTGCGACGCCTCACCGAGCTGATCGCCGAGCAGAACGCGCTTCTCAAGAAGAGCGTCGCCGACCGCAGGCAGCAGGACGAGACCGTCGCCGCCAACCTCAAGGACCTCGGCGACCGGGTCGCCGAGGTCGCCGAGGCGCTCGACGCGATCAAGGCACAGGCCACTCCCCTGCTCACGCCGCTGCCCGCCACCGACGCTGCCGCGGCCGGCGCCTCGACGACCGCTCCCGCGACGCCCGGTGGGGCTCCCGCCACGCCCGCCGGAGCCCCTCCCGCCGGGCCCGCCCCGGCCCCCCGCGAGCTCTACAGCCAGGCCTACGCCGACTTCGCCCGCGGCAACTACGACCTCGCGGTCCAGGGATTCACCGAGTACATCCGGAACTACCCCGGCACCGACTTCACCGACAATGCGCAGTACTGGATCGGCGAGAGCCTCTACGGGAAGAAGATGTACGCCGAGGCCATCGAGGCCTGGAACACCCTCTTCAAGGACTACCCGGCCAGCGACAAGGTGCCGGACGCCCGCGTGAAGAAGGGCATGGCGCTGGAGAGGCTCGGCCGCAAGAGCCAGGCGCTCGTCGAGTACCGCTACGTGGTGGACCGCTACCCCAACTCGCAGGCGGCGCGCATCGCCCGCGAGCGGCTCACCCCTTGAGGAGCGAGAGAGAGACATGGCATCCGTCAACAAGGTGATCCTGATCGGCAACGTGGGCCGCGACCCGGAGATCCGCTTCACGCAGGCTGGCGAGCCCATCGCCAACTTCACCCTGGCCACGAACGAGGTCTGGAACGACAAGAGCGGCCAGAAGCAGGAACGCACGGAGTGGCACCGCGTCGAGGTCTTCGGCAAGACCGCGCAGGTGGTGCGCGACTACGTGACCAAGGGCCGCCCGGTCTACATCGAGGGCAGCATCCGCTACGAGGAGTGGACGGACAAGGACGGCAACAAGCGCAACACCACCCGCATCCGCGTCAGCGGGCCCGGGTCCCGCCTGGTCATGCTCGGCGGCCGCGGCGAGGGCGGCGGAGGCGGCCGCTCGAGCGGCGGCGCGTCCGCTTCCGAGTCGCAGGCGCCGGCCGAGGGCGGTGAGGAGTTCCAGGCGTCCGACGACGACGTCCCCTTCTAGAGACGAGCCGACGCTCCCGACCTCCGGCCCGCGACCCGGGTTCATGGCGGCGCTTCTCTCGCTCGAGAGATACCTGCCCCCGCACCGCTACGACCAGCAGGTGGTGACCGGCTGGGTGCGCGAGTGGCTGAGCGCCCCGGGCGACGCCGGCGCGGCGGCCGTCGCTCACTCCACGCGCCTGCTCTCCGTCTACGCTTCCGCGGGAGTCGAGTTTCGGGCCAGCGTCGTGCCGATCGAGGACGTCTTCCACCCCGCCGACTTCGAGACCCAGAACCGCAAGTACCGCGAGGCCGCTTGCCGGGCTGGCGCCGACGTCGCCCGCCGCGCCCTCGAGGCGTCCGCGCTCGGACCCGGTGAGATCGACATGGTGGTGAGCGTGTCCTGCACGGGCTTCATGATCCCGGCGGTGGACGCGCACGTCGCGAACGCCCTGGGCCTGGGCCCGCGGCTGGCACGGCTTCCCATCACCGAGTCGGGCTGTGCCGGCGGCGTCGTCGGCCTCGCCCGGGCCGCCGACTACCTGGCGGCGCACCCGGACCGGGCCGTCCTCCTCCTCGCCCTCGAGTTCTCGAGCCTGACCTTCCAGCGGTGGGACCGCTCGCCCACCAACGTCGTCTCCACGGCCATCTTCGGCGACGGCGGCGCGGCCGCGGTCCTCGTGGGCCCGGACCACCCGCGGGCCGGGGCCGGCCTCGTCCGGGTCCGGGAGGCGGAGAGCCTCTTCTTCCCCGGCACCACGCACCTCATGGGCTTCGACCTGCGCAACCAGGGCCTGCAGATCCTCCTCGACAAGGGCCTCGCTCCCTTCGTCCGGCGCGAGATCCTCCCCGCGGTCGAGGGCTTCCTGGCGCCCCTGGGGCTCCGGCGCGCCGACATCGCACGCTTCATCCTCCACCCGGGGGGACGCCGCGTGATCGAGGTCATGGCCGAGCGGCTGGGTCTGGGGCCGGGCGACCTCTGCGCCACCGAGGCCGTCCTCTCGGAGCACGGCAACATGAGCTCGGTCACCGTGCTCTTCGTCCTCGACGAGATCCTGCGCCGCAGCCGCCCGGAAAGCGGCGCGCTGGGTCTGCTCGGGGCCTTCGGGCCCGGCTTCGCGGCCGAGCTGGCTCTGCTCGAGTTCGCGTGAGCCTCGTCGACCTGCGCCGCCGGGCCACCGAGCCCGAGCAGCTCGACGAGGGCGTCGCCGAGGCCGAGGCCCTGCGCAGCCTGGCCGACCTGCGCTTCGTCAACCGCTGGCTCGGCAACCGCGCCAGCCTGCTCCGCGCCGTGCGGGCGCACCTGCCCCCGGGCGGACGGCTGCTCGACGTCGGCTGCGGATCGGGCGACGTGCCCGCGTTCCTGCTGAAGCACCTGCCGGGCCCACTCCTGGCGGTCGGTGTGGACGTCAAGAGGCTCCACCTGCGGGCGGCGCCACGCGCCGTCCGCGGCGTGGTCGCCGACGTGCGTCGCCTCCCCTTTCCGGACGGGGCCTTCGACGTCGTCACCGCCTCGCTCTTCCTGCACCACTTCGACGAGGAGGCCCTGCCCGCGGTCCTGGCCGGGCTCCACCGCCTGGCCCGGCGGGCGCTCGTCGTGAACGACCTTCACCGCGCGCGCGTGCCCTACCTCTTCGGTCGCGTGGCCTTCCCCCTCCTCTTCCGCAGCCGGGTGAGCGTCGAGGACGGCCTCCTGTCGATCCGCCGGGGCTTCCGCGCCGACGAGCTGCGGGCCGCGTTCGCGCGGGCCGGGCTGCCGGCCGTCACCGTGCGCCGAGAGTTCCCCTACCGCCTCCTCGTCGTTGCCGCAAACCGTCGTGTCGGCGGATCCCTCCTCGCCGGGCCGACCGACGCTCGTCGGGACGACCGGTGAGCGAAGAGCGGCGCGACGTGGTCGTGGTCGGGGGCGGGCCCGCCGGCTCGGCCGTGGCCTGCTTCCTGGCGCAGCACGGGCACGACGTGCTCCTCCTCGACGCCGCGCGCTTCCCGCGAGACAAGGTCTGCGGCGAGGGCGTTTCCCCCGAGGCCTGGCGGCTCCTCGACGCCATGGGCGCCGCCGATCGGGTGCGCGCCCTCTCGCCCCACCCCCTGCGCGGCATGCAGCTCGTCTCGCCGGACGGAACGGCGTTCCGGGGCGAGTACCGGGACCGGCCCGGCTTCGCGGTGCGCCGCCTGGCTCTCGACGAGGCCCTCCTCGACGCCGCCCGCGACGCGGGAGTCGAGGTGCGGGAGGGGGTGCGGGTGAGCGGCCTCCTTCGCGAGGGGGACGCGGTCGCGGGCGTTCTCGCGCAGGCCGGGGGCGAGGAGCGCACCACTCGCGCCCGGGTGACCGTCGGGGCGGACGGCCGCCGCAGCGTGGTCGCTCGGAGCCTCGGCCTCCTGCGCGAGCACCCGACGATGCGGCGCTTCGCGGTGCGCGGCTACTGGGAGGGGGTCTCGGCCCTCGGGGACGTGGGCGAGATGCACGTCGGCGGCGGGGGCTACTGCGGCGTCGCGCCCCTCTCACCGACGCTCGCCAACGTCGCCTTCGTCCTGGACCGGCGCGAGATGACGCCGGCCGGGGGCGACCTCGAGGCCTTCTACCGCCACGCCCTCCGGGTGCGCTGGCCGCGCCTCTTCGAGCGGCTCGAGGGCGCGCACCTCGCGCTTCCCCCGCGGGCCATCGGCCCCCTCGCCCTCGACTGCCGCGCCGTCGCCGCCCCGGGAGCCGTGCTGGTGGGCGACGCCGCCGGCTTCTACGACCCGTTCACCGGCGAGGGGGTCACCCTCGCGCTGCGGACCGCCGAGCTGGCGGCGGCGGCCCTCCACGCGGCGCTCGGGCGGCCCGCCTCCTCGCCGCTGCCCCGCCTGGTCGCGTACGAGAGGTCCCGCCACGAGGCCACGCGCGACAAGTTCCGCTTCAACCGGCTGCTCCAGGTGGCGGTGGGCTGGCCCGGCGCGGCGAACGCCGTCGCCCGTCGACTCGCCCGCCGCCCCGACCTCGCCGACCGGCTGGTGAGCATCGCCGGTGATTTCGTCCCCGCGCGAGTCGCCTTCGGGCCGCGCTTCCTGTGGGACCTGCTGACGGCCTGAGCCCCGCCCTGCGGTAGAATCGCGGGAATCGCCCCTTCCGTCGCCCGCCCCGCGGGCGGGGCTTCCACGCCGAGGAGAAGGACTTGGTGACACCGACGATGGACCGCCGGCTGCGTCCGCACGGCGAGACCCTCCTCTCGATGTACCGCACCATGCTCCTGTCGCGGCGGATCGACGACAAGGAGATCCAGCTCAAGCGACAGAACCGGGTCTTCTTCCAGATCAGCGGCGCCGGCCACGAGGCGGTGCTGGTGGCGGCGGGCATGGTCCTGAGGCCCGGCCACGACTGGTTCTACGCCTACTACCGCGACCGCGCGCTGATGCTCCAGCTGGGCATGACGCCTCACGACATGCTGCTGGCCGCGGTCGGGTCGAAGGACGACCCGAGCTCGGGCGGGCGGCAGATGCCCTCGCACTGGGGCCACCCGGGGCTCAACGTGGTCACCCGGTCCTCGCCCACCGGCACCCAGTTCCTGCAGGCGGTCGGCTGCGCGGAGGCGGGCCTCTACCTCGGCTCCGGCCGCGTGCCGGGGGCCCCGCCGCCCGCCTTCGCCGCGGACGAGATCGTCTACTGCTCCGCCGGCGACGGCACGACGTCCGAGGGCGAGTTCTGGGAGAGCCTCAACACCGCCTCGAACCTGAAGCTGCCGGTCCTGTACCTGATCGAGGACAACGGCTACGCGATCTCGGTGCCGGTCGAGGTCCAGACCGCCGGGGGCAGCATCTCGAAGCTGGTCGGCCGCTTCCCCAACCTGCTGGTGCGCGAGGTCGACGGCTGCGACCCCCTCGCCAGCCTCTCGGTCCTCACCGAGGCGGCCGCGTGGTGCCGCTCCCGCCAGGGGCCGGCCCTCGTGCACGCCCACGTCATCCGCCCCTACTCCCACTCGCTCTCCGACGACGAGGCGCTCTACCGCCCGGCCTCCGAGCGCGAGGCGGACGCGAAGCGCGACCCGCTCCTGCTGCTCTCGCGGCGCCTCCTGGAAGAGGGCGTCGCCAGCGCCGACCAGCTCGCCGCGTTGCGCGCGGACGTGGACCGGGAGGTGGCGGCCGCCGCCGACAAGGCGCTCGCCGCGCCGCCTCCCGCCCCGCACAGCGCCACGCTCCACGTCTACTCGCCCGCCTTCGACCCGACCTCGGGTGAGCTCGCCCGCGAGAGCGTCCCCCAGGGCGGCCCCAAGACGATGGTGGACCTCCTCAACGCCTGCCTCCACGACGAGATGGCGCGCGACCCGCGCATCGTCGTGTTCGGGCAGGACGTGGCCGACTGCTCGCGCGAGGCGAGCCTCGACGAGGTCAAGGGCAAGGGCGGCGTCTTCAAGGTCACCCACAACCTGCAGAGACGGCACGGGTCGCACCGTGTCTACAACACGCCGCTGGCCGAGGCCGCGATCGTCGGCCGGGCCATCGGCATGGCCACCCGGGGGCTCAAGCCGGTGGTGGAGATCCAGTTCTTCGACTACATCTGGCCCGCCACCATGCAGATCCGCAACGAGCTCGCCCTCATCCGCTGGCGCTCGAACGGGACGTTCAAGTGCCCGGCGGTCATCCGCGTCACGTACGGCGGCTACCTCCAGGGCGGGGCCGTGTACCACAGCCAGTGCGGCGAGGTCGCGTTCACCCACGTGCCGGGGCTGCGGGTGGTGATCCCCTCGAACGCCCAGGACGCGAACGGGCTGCTGCGAACCGCGATCCGCTGCGACGACCCCGTGCTCTTCCTCGAGCACAAGCACCTGTACCGGCAGACCCACAACAAGGGGGTCTACCCCGGGCCCGAGTACACGATCCCCTTCGGCAAGGCGGGTATCGTCCGCGAGGGGCGCGACGTGACCGTCGTGACCTTCGGCGCGCTCGTGCACCGATCGCTGGTCGCCGCGAAGCAGCTCGCCCTGGAAGGAGTCGAGGCCGAGGTGCTCGACCTGCGGACGCTCAGCCCGTACGACTGGGACGCGGTCTCGGCCAGCGTCCGCAAGACCGGGCGCCTGGTCGTGGCCCACGAGGACAGCCTCTCCTGGGGCTACGGCGCCGAGATCGCGGCCCGTGTGGCGGGGGAGCTCTTCGAGTACCTCGACGCTCCGGTCCGCCGGGTGGGCGCGCTCGACACCTTCGTGGGCTACCACCCGTCCCTGGAAGACTCGATCCTCCCCCAGGTCGCGACGATCGCCGCCGCCCTGCGCGAGACCGCGCGCTACTGACCGGCCGCGCGAAGCGCGGCCGGCCTCGGAATCCGCCGTGTCAGGCTCGGGCGGATTCCGAGGGTGCCAGCGCCTCCCTGACCAGCGTCTCGATCTCGCCGCACGTCGCGAGCGACAGGCACCGCTCGGCGACCACGCGCGCGTCCCGCGCGCGCATCGCCCGCAGCGCCTCCTTCACGCGCGGGATGGCGGAGGGGGCCATCGAGAGCGAGCGGAAGCCGAGGCCCACCAGCAGGACCGCCTCGAGCGGCTGGCCCGCCATCTCGCCACAGACCGAGAGCGGCCGGCCGTGGGCCGCGGCCGCCGCCACGATCCTCTCCAGCGTGCGCAGCACCGCGGGGTGCAGCGGCTCGTAGAGCGACGAGACGCGGGGGTCCGTCCGGTCGACCGCGAGCAGGTACTGGATGAGGTCGTTCGTCCCCACGCTGAAGAAGTCCACCTCCGGCGCCAGCAGGTCGGCGACCACCGCCGCGCTCGGGACCTCGAGGTTGACGCCGACCGGGACGTCCTCGCGAAAGGCCACCCCCTCCGCGCGCAGCTCCGCCTTGACCCGCTCCAGGAGCGCCAGCGCCAGGCGCAGGTCCCCGGGCCCGCTCACGAACGGGAACATGATCCGGACCGGGCCCTGCAGCCCCGCCCGCAGCAGCGCGCGCAGCTGCACGCGGAAGGGCTCCGGCGACCGGCGCAGCAGGCGCAGCGCCCTCTCCCCGAGCGCCGGGTTCGGGCTCGACGGCCCCGAGGGGCCGAGCGCTTCGAGCCCCACGTCCCAGGTCCGTACCGTCACCGGGTGCGGGTGCATCTGCTCGACGAGCCGGCGGTAGACGTCCAGCTGCTGCTCCTCGGTCGGGAAGCGCAGCCCGCGCCCGAGGAGGTACTCCGAGCGGAAGAGGCCGATGCCCTCGGCGCCGTACTGCTGCGCGGTCGCCGCCTCCTCCGGGAACTCGACGTTCGCCTCGAGCCGCACCTCGATGCCGTCGAGCGTCCGCGCCGCGAGGCCCCGGGTCCCGCGCAGGCGCTCCTCCTCGCGCCGATAGACCTCGCGCGCGGCCCCGAAGGACTCGAGCGCCGCCCCCGAGGGCTCCACGACCACCTCGCCCCGGGTCCCGTCCACCGCGACCAGGCTGCCGGGCGGGATCTGCCGCGTGGCCTCCTTGAGCCCGGCCACCGCGGGGATCGCGAGGGAGCGCGCGATGATCGCGGTGTGGTAGGTGGAGGAGCCGACGTCGGTCACGATCGCCAGCACGCGGTCCCAGTCGAGCTCGGCCGCCTCGGAGGGAGTGAGGTCCCCGGCCACGAGGACGACCGGGCCCGGCAGCCGGCTCAGGGACGGGGCGTCCGGCGAGCCGCGGAGGTTGAGCTGGACGCGCCCGATGACGTCGTCGAGGTCGGTGCTGCGCTCGCGCAGGTAGGCGTCGGAGAACTGGCTGAAGAGGGCGTGGAGGCTCTCGGACACCGTGCGCAGCGCCCACTCCGCGTTGACCGCCTCCTGGCGCACGATCTCGCCCGCGCGATCGCGCAGCAGCGGGTCCTCGAGCATCAGCAGGTGGGCGTCGAAGATGTAGGCGTGCGGCGCCCCCACCTCCCGCGAGAGCCGCTCCTTGATCCCGCGCAGCTGCTCGCGGGAAGCGCCGATCGCCTCCTCGAGCCTCCGCACCTCGGCGTCGAGCCGCTCCGCGGGCACGGCCAGGCGGAAGACCGGGGCCGCGTCGCGCTCCATGACGAGCGCGCGCCCCACCGCGATGCCGGGCGACACCCCGGTTCCGCGCAGGTGGATCACGCCTCCTCCCCGAAGCCGGCGCCCACGAGCGCCTCGAGGGCGTCCATCGCCTGGGCCTCGTCCTCTCCCTCGGCCGTGACCTCGATCGCCGTGCCCTGGGACGCGGCCAGCAGCAGGATCCCCAGGATCGACTTGCCGTCCATGACCCGGCCGTCGCGCCCGGCCGTCACCCGCGAGCGGAAGCGGCTGGCGGTGTGCACGAAGCGGGCGGCGGCGCGGGCGTGCAGCCCCAGGCGATTGTGGATCGCGAGCTCGCGCCGGATCACGCCGGCCTTCTCGCGAGGATCTCGCTGGCCACGTAGATGGCTCCCTTGCCCTGCTCGCGGACGGCCCGCGCGACCTCGACCAGGGCCCCTTCCCGCAGCGCCGAGGCCTTGATGATCATGGGCAGGTTCACCCCGGTCACGATCTCGACCCTCTCCGAGAGGTAGGGCAGGCTCAGGTTGGTCGGCGTCCCCCCGAACATGTCGGTCAGGACGAGGACGTCCCCGCCCCCCGCCTCCGCCAGCCCGCGCTCGATCGCCGCGTTGGCGGCGACGGGGTCGTCCCAGCCGATCGAGACCGCGGCGATGGCGGGGACGTCCCCCACGATCGTGCGCGCCGCGTTCACCAGCTCCTCCGCGATCCGGCCGTGCGTCACCACCACGATGCCGATCATTGGCTCACCCCAGCTTCAGGTCCCGGTGGTAGACGCGCACCGGGAGGCCCTTCTTGCGCACCGCCGCCCCCACCGCGTTCGCCAGCATCACCGAGCGGTGCCTTCCGCCCGTGCAGCCGAGCGCGATGGTGAGATAGCTCCGCCCCTCGCGCTCGTGCCGTGGCAGCACGAAGCGGACGAGGGACAGGACCCGCCTCAGGAACGCCGCCGTCTCCGGCTGGCGCCGGAGGTAGGCGACGACCGCGGCGTCGGCGCCGCTCAGCCGCCGCAGCCGAGGAACGAAGTTCGGATTCGGCAGGAAGCGCGCGTCGAACACGATGTCGGCCTCGGGCGGCA
>CAWFSB010000027.1:0-73280 GCA_963818355.1 uncultured Acidobacteriota bacterium
CTCTACATCATCGCGGTGGGCGGAGCCGGCTCGTCGGCGGAGCCCGCCTTCGACAGCGGGCGGCGCGACATGTAGACGAGCAGGAACAGCATGACCGGGATGGCGAGCCAGCCGGCGACCGAGGCGAAGCCGGGCACCTGCGGGAAGGCGATCTGAACGCTCGGGTCGCTCGCGGCCTGCCAGGCCTTGAAGGCGACGACGGCCGCCGCGAACAGGCCCAGGAGCGCCTCGCCGGCGATGAGGCCCGAGGCGGTGAGGACGCCCGCGTTCTCGACCCGCGCCTTCTGCGCGTCGTTGTACGCGCGCTTCGCCGCCTGCTTGTCCACGAAGCCGCGGACGAGGCCGCCCACGAAGATCGCGAAGGTCGTCTCGAGCGGGAGGTACATCCCGACTGCGAAGAGCATCGGGCTCTTCACCTTCACCAGGATGAGCGAGAGGCCCATCGCGATGCCCACGACCACGAGCGGCCAGGCCATCTCGCCGCCCACGATCCCCTGCGAGATCGCGGCCATGAGGCCGGCCTGCGGGGCGGAGAGGGCCGGCCCGCCGAAGCCGCCGGTGGCCGGGTTGCTGGCGAGGTCGGAGGTGTGCAGCAGGTAGAGCGGGAAGAAGAGGACGAGGCCGGAGATCACGACCCCGATCAGGTCGCCCACCTGCATCTTCCAGGGCGTGCCGCCGAGGATGTGGCCCACCTTCAGGTCCTGCAGCATCTCGCCCGCGACCGCGGAGGAGACGCAGACGACCGCGGCCACGCCGAGCACCGCGGCCACACCCTCCACCCCCTTCACGCCCACGATGACCATGGTGAGGGCGGCCACGATCGTGGCCGCGAGGGTGAGGCCGGAGATCGGGTTGTTCGAGGAGCCGATCATCCCGACGAGGTTGCCGGACACCGCGGCGAAGAAGAAGCCGGTGACCAGCATCACGATCGCGGCGAAGATGGCGCCGGGCAGCACCTTCGTGAAGTAGAAGTAGAGCGCGATCATCAGGACGAACACGACCGCGATCCCGAAGAGGACGGTCTTGAAGGAGAGGTCGCGCTCGGTGCGGGCGGTGGCCTCGTGGGCGGCGGCCGACTTCTTGATGTCGGCGACCCCGCGCTTGATGCCGAGGGCCAGGTTCTTCCGCATGCGGAAGAGGGTGAAGCTGGCGCCGACCAGCATCCCGCCGACCGCGATCGGCCGGACGATGAAGCGCCACAGGTGGCCGGCCATCCCCGCCCAGTTCGTGGCGCCCGCGGCGTCGGTGTAGCCGGGGGCGAGCTGCGGGCCGAGGAAGAAGACGAGGAGCGGGACGAAGAGGCCCCAGGCGAGGAGGCCGCCCGCGAAGTTGAGGGCGCCCAGCTCGGGCCCGATGATGTAGCCGACGCCCAGGTAGGCCGGGCTCACGCCCGGGGCCTGGAAGGTGGTGGCCCCGCCCGCGGCGATGGTGGGCGCGTCCTTGGTGAGCCCGAGCCGGACGAAGCTCTCCTTGACCTTCCCGACCGCCAGGGTGAACGTGTTGGAGGCGCTGAAGACGCCCGCGTCGCCCAGGAGCTTGATGAGCGCGCCCACGCCCATGGCGCCGAAGAGCTGCATCGCGGCGTCCGAGCCCCGCTGGCCGGCCTTGTGGATCTCGGAGGCGGCCACCGACTCGGGGTAGGGCAGCGAGCGGTCCTCGACCATGACCCGGCGCAGGAGGGTGACGAAGAGGACGCCCAGGATGCCGCCCACGATCATGAGGGCGCTGGCGGTGAGGTACTCCGTGAGCGTCGAAGGTCTTGAAGCTCCAGATCTGGAGGATGACGAAGGCCGGGATCGTGAAGATGGCGCCGGCCGCCACCGACTCGCCGATCGAGCCGACCGTCCGCGCGTAGTTCTCCTCGAGGAGCGAGCCCTTCATCATCCGCAGCACCGCCATGCCGATGACCGCGGCCGGGTAGGTGGCGGCGATGGTCATGCCGGCGCGCAGGCCGAGGTAGGCGTTGGCGGAGCCGAGCACGACGCTCATCACCAGGCCGAGGAGGAGGGCCCGGACCGTGAACTCCGACATCGTGGAGTCGTCGGGGACGTAGGGCTTGTGGTCCTTGTCGCTCATGAAGCCTCCCGTTCCGGCCGCCAGGGGCCGGAGGAGCAGAGAAATGGCCAGATGTCGCGCGGATTGTACCCCAGGCCGTCGAGGGCCGCGGGACGCCGAGCCCTATCTCAGGAGGGGCTCGAGCTTCGCCTCGACCTCGCCGTGGAGCGCAGGCGACGCGCCGAAGAACGACGCGACCCGCCTCCCCTGGCCGTCGAAGAGAAGCAGCGTCGGCATCGCGCTCACGTCCCCGAAGGCCGGGCGATCTCCGGAGTCCCCATCGCCCAGCGCAGCGGCGCGCCGGTCTGGGACGCCACGCGGCGGACGTCGGCCTCGTCGGACTCGAGTGCCATGGCCAGCACCACCAGGCGGTCGCCGTGACGCCGGCGCAGCTCGCCGAGCCAGCCCAGCGTCCCCCGGCAGGGGGGGCACCAGGTGGCCCAGAACTCGACGAGCACGGCGCGGCCGGCCAGGTCCTCGCGCGCGACCGGCCGGCCGTCGAGGTCCGTGAGCGTGAACGCCGGCAGCGCGGCGATCTCGGGCACCTCGGGCCGCTGCGCGGCGGCGGCCGCGTCGCCGTGGCGGCCGGCGCTCAGGAGATCGATCACGCGGGAGAGGTCGGCCCGGAAGAGCGCGTGGGCCTTCGCGCTCTGCAGCGGGGTGTAGCGCCCCTCGTCGGGGCCCTCGCCCTTGCCGAAGAAGCCGAAGTCCTTCGGCTTCGCGACGAGCACGTCGTCGACGAAGATGACCG
Source organism: uncultured Acidobacteriota bacterium (assembly GCA_963818355.1). Classification (GTDB taxonomy): domain Bacteria; phylum Acidobacteriota; class Vicinamibacteria; order Fen-336; family Fen-336; genus DATBSL01. The sequence goes on from CAWFSB010000027.1 coordinate 2,807, forward strand.
GATATCGGGTGACGCCGAAGCGCTTCGCCAGCTCCGACGCGCCGTAGTTCTCGACCACGAACCGGGCGTGGTGCTCCCTCGCAACGCTCTCTGCCAGCAGACCTGCCGGGTCGGAGAGGTTTCAGGTGTACGGCCAGCGGACGAGCGTGACCGTCACGCGCGGCTCGGCCTGCGCAGGAGCGGGCGTCGCGGGCGCGAGGGCCGCGAAGTACCGGGGCAGGACGTCTCCGGCAATCGCGGCGGCGGTGGCCCGGTCCCTGGGCGAGCCTCCGGCCTGCGCCTCCTGCGCGATCTCCAGGAAGAGCCTCCCGAGGCTGTGGTCGACACTCCCGGAGGCGAGCTCCACGTCGAGCTCGCGCAGCCGCTCCGCGAGCCGGGCGGGGTCGGTCGTGACGGCCGGGCCCAGAGGGGTGAACCGGAGCGAGGCCTGGAGGTAGCGCAGGAGGGCGCCGTACCGCAGCCCTGCCGCGTCCAGCTCGCGCGCCTCCTTGAGCGCGGCGCTCGTCGTGATGAAGTCGCCGTGCGAGTCGATCGCTGCCGGGGGACGGTAGGCAGCGAGCACCTCGCCCTCGAGCGCCTCGATCTCCGCCCTGAGTGCGCGGACGGGCGGCGGCTCCTTTCCCGTCGAGGCCGAGAGAGAGCGGCAGAGGTCCACGACGTCCCCCGCCGCCTGGGCCGCCCCGAGGTAGAAGAGGCCGGACGAGGGCACGGTGTTCCGCCCGTACTCGAGGCTCGCGTCGTAGTAGACCCGCGCCTGCGGCAGCGCGGCCTCGCCGACCGCGCGCACGAGGGCGGGGCTCACGGCGGCGAGGGCGTCGCCGCGAGGCGCGGCCAGCCGGTCGTGCAGCACCCCCCCCATCCGCCTCCACTCGGCCTCGAAGGCGGCCATGTCCCCGGACGCGGCGCGCCGGACCTGGACGTAGAGAGACGCCGCGAGATTGCCCTCGAGCGCCGCCAGCCGCTGCAACGCCAGAAGCCGGCGGCCGTCGCGCAGGGCCGACTTCGCGCGCGCCATCATCGGCTCGCTGCCCTGCTTCACCTGCGTCCAGTCCTCGTCGGTGGACGCGTTCGTGCGCAGGAACGCCGCCCACCGGTCGATCTCGGCGGCCAGGCGGTCGGGCGCCGGCTCCGTCCGCGCGCGGGAGGCCAGAGCGGGCAGGCAGAGCACGAGGGCCGAGAGGACCACGGCGGCCGCGGCGCGTCGCATGACGCTGGAGACGAGTCCGGCGGCGCGGGGGTTCCATCGAGTTCGCGGGTGGCGCGCGGATCCACGGGCCTGGACGCCAGGCAGGGCCGTTCGCGGCGGAGCCCGGCCTGTTCTAGACTCCACCCGGAGGCCTTTCCATGCCCTTGTCCGCCGTCGACGAAGCGCTCGGCCACGCCGAGTCGCACGTCGGCGAGGTGACGTCGCGCCTGGCCGAGCTCGTCCGCATCCCGAGCGTCTCCGCCGAGGGCTTCCCGGCCGAGGAGGTGCGCCGCTCGGCCGAGACGACCGCGGATCTCCTGCGCGAGGCCGGCCTCGAGAACGTACGCCTCCTCGAGATGCCCGGCCAGCACCCCTACGTCTATGGGGACTGGCTGCATGCCGAGGGCGCGCCGACGCTGCTCGTCTACGGCCACCACGACGTCCAGCCGCCGGGCCGCCCGGAGAAGTGGGTCACGCCGGCCTTCGAGCCGGCGGAGCGCGACGGCCGCCTCTACGGCCGGGGGGCGGTGGACGACAAGGGCACCTTCATCACCCACGTCGCCGCCGCGCGCGCCTGGCTCGAGACCGCGGGCCGGTTGCCCTTGAATCTCAAGCTCCTCATCGAGGGCGAAGAGGAGATCGGCTCGCCCGGCCTCGAGGCCTTCCTGAAGCGGTACGGACGGCTCCTCGCCGCCGACGCGGTCGTCCTGGCCGACACCGGCAACTTCGACGTGGGACACCCCGCCCTCACCTACCAGCTGCGCGGGATCTGCCAGGTGGACGTCGAGGTGCGCTGCCTGGAGCAGCCCGTCCACAGCGGCTTCTGGGGAGGGCCAGTGCCCGATGCCGTGCGGATCCTCGCGCGCCTCCTCGCCGATCTCGAGAATGCCGACGGGTCCCTGAACATCCCCGGGCTCTACCGCTCCGTGGCCCGGACCGGCGCGCGGCAGCTCCGCCGCATCCGCGCGCTGCCCTTCGAAGAGGCGAAGTTCCGGCGCTCCGCGGCGATGAAGCCCGGCACCCGCCTCGTCGGCGAGAAGGCCTACTCCGTGTGGGAACGGCTGTGGACGCGGCCCTCCCTCACCGTGATCGCCCTCGAAGCGCACCCGATCCCGGGGTCCTCGAACCAGATCGTGGACTCGGCGCGGGCGCGCCTCTCGCTGCGCACCGTGCCGGACATGGACGGCTGGAAGGCCGGGGCGCAGCTCGTCCGGAAGCTCACCACGAAGCCGCCGGCCGGGGCCAAGGTGACGGCCCGGGTGACGGGCGCCTCGCGCTGGTGGACGACCGACCCCGAGGGCCCGGCTTTCGAAGCGGCCCGACGGGCGCTGCGGAAGGGCTACGGTCGCGACGCGGCCATGATCGGCGCCGGCGGCTCGATCGGCTTCGTCAAGCCGTTCTCCGACGCGCTCGGCGGCGTGCCGTGCCTCCTGATGGGTGTAGAGGACCCGGCCTCGGCCATCCACTCCGAGAACGAGAGCCTCCACCTCGGCGACTTCCGCAAGGCGATCCGGGCCGCGGTGCACCTGTACGACGAGCTGTCGCGGGCGCCACTGGGACGGGCGCGGCGGTGACCCCGAGGTCCTTCCCGGGACCCGCGAGCTTCCGCGCGTGGCTGGAGAAGCACCACGCCCGCGCGACCGAGCTCCTCGTCCGGTGCCGGAAGACCGGGGCGGCAGGCCGGGGCGTGACCTACCGCGAGGCCCTCGACGAGGCCCTCTGCCTGGGCTGGATCGACGGAGTGCGGCGGGCCGTGGACGATGTGAGCTTCAGCGTGCGTTTCACGCCGCGCAAGGCGAGGAGCGGCTGGAGCGCGGTCAACATCGCGCGCGCGCGCCAGCTCGAGGCCGAGGGGCGCATGCACCCGGCGGGCCTCCTGGCCTTTCGGGCGCGCGTGGAGCCGGAGTACTCGTACGAGAGCCGGCCCCGCGCGCTGGCCCCGGCCTACCTGGCGAGGCTCCGGGCCCACCCGCGAGCCTGGCGCTTCTTCCAGGCACAGCCGCCGGGGTATCGCCGCACGTGCGCGTTCTGGGTCATGAGCGCGAAGCGCCCCGAGACCCGTGCCCGGCGGCTCGACGCGCTGATCGAGAGGTCGGAGCAGCGGCTGGGCATTCGGCCGCTAGAACGACCGGGGCGTTCCGGCAAGGCTGCGCGCTGAACCGGCTGCGGTGCCGGGGCGCACGCCCCGGCACCGTGTCTCGGAAGCGCGTGCGGTCAGTGCTTCAGTCCGCCCGCCACCTTCACGCCCTCCATCACCCCGTAGCCGATGCCCTGGTACGTGTCACCCAGCCACCATTCCGCACTGAAATGCGGGTCGGACACGTGCCTTCCGTCCCTGCTGATCTTGAGGCTCGACGAGATCTTGTCCAACCACCCGTCCAGCGCCTGACTCTCGAGGCAATAGGTGACCACGTCGATCCGACCGTGGGACTTCGGGTTCCACTGGCCTACGCACGCGGTCCTTCCGTCGGGACCCAAGGGGAACGGGTCAGGCAGCACAAGGGTCGTGATCCCGTCGGCGTTGAAGGTCTGGAGATACCTGAAGTCGGGGAGGCCCGGGAAAGTGACCTTGAACATCCACGTTCCGACCATGCTGCCGTTGTGGGCATCGTCGGCGAAGGCGAGCCCGCCGAACGCCAGGGACACCGCCAGCAGCAACAAGATCAAGCGTCGCATGACATCCTCCTAGTCTTCCTCTGGACAGGCGCGGTCTGCGGATGGAAGACACTACCCCCGAGAGCGCCGGGAAAGTCCTTGGGTTTCTCTTGGAGTGTTCCCCTGGAACTCCCTTGGCTCTTTCTCGAGGGTCGCTAGGGACTCGCCGCCGTCTGCGTCGCTAGCCTGATCCCGTGATGCCCACACCGGCGTCACGGAGGAGGGCGTATGAAGCGACTGGTGGCAGCGATTCTCCTCGCACTCGGCTCGACGGCATCGGCGGCTGCGGACGAGCCGTTCCAGTGCCTCCTTAAGGAGGCGGGCGGCATTCCCGCCGCCGAGGCCGGCACGGCGGTCGGCCTGATCTGCGACGACCTCAGGCGCGAGTCGGGGGGTCGAGGCGCCTTCGAGATCCGGCTGGGCGTCCTGGGTTCCCTGGTCAACGTCACCGCAACACGCCTGGACACCGGGGAGTCCATCAGCGTGCGGGTCGAAGGCCTCGAGGAGCTTCCCCTGGCCTCGGCACGGATCGCCGAGGCCCTCGTGCGCCACCGGACGATGGCCACCACCCAGCGCGTGGACAACCTCCTCGTGGACGAGACGCGCGAGGCCCGGGTCAAGCGGGGCTCGGTGAAGTTCACCCTCGGAGTGGCCGACCTCGAGTCCCTCGGCCACGGAGCCCGCGGTGCCGGCTTCTCGCTCGGCTTGACGTACGCGACGCCGCGGTTCGCCCTGCCGGCCGAGATGCGCTTCGCCTGGGACGACAACGCGTACCCGGAGCCGGGGATGAACCTCTTCTCGGTCAGTCTCGGAGGGCGCGGCTACCTCTCGAAGCGGGACGTCAGCCCCTTCGTGGGAGGCGGGCTCGGCCTGCTGTGGCTCGACGCCCACGGAGGCGAGTACCCCTATCCCGGAGAGGCGTCGTCCGGCTACTTCCAGGCCGACTCGCTCGGCGTGGCTCCCTACGTCGAGGCGGGCGTCGAGGCGCTGCGGCTGCACCGCGGCCGCATCGCGCTCCACGTCCGGGCCGACTTTCCCCTGGCGGCGTTGCACAGCGAGCAGATCGATGTCTGGTCGGAGTGGGATCCCCCCGGGAGTGCCCCTCGCGTGTACCCGGCCCAGTCCCGCTACGTGGTGCCGGTGAGCATCGGGATCAGCGTGGCGTTCTGACGGGCTCGTGACGGTCGAGGGGGCGACACGCGAGGCGGCGCTCTTGTATGCTCGTCGCCACTCGAAACCAGGGAGGTCGGCATGGCACGACGGGCGGCGGTCGCCGCCGGGCTGGCGGTTCTGGTGGCGGCGCTGGGTATGGCCGCGCCCGCGGGCGAAGTGGAGCGGCTCGCATGGCTCGAGGGGCGCTGGGTCGGCGAGAAGGACGGGGTCTCGATGGAGGAGCTGTGGACGGCCCCTCGCGGCGGCGCGCTCCTGGGACTCCACACCGACGTCAAGGCGGGTCGCCTGGTGTCGTGGGAGTTCCTCCGGATCGCCGACTCCGGCGAGGGCCTCGTCTACTTCGCGAGCCCCCGCTCGGCGACGCCCACGCCCTTCAAGCTCGCCGAGATCGCGGACCGGCGGGTCGTCTTCGAGAACCGGCAGCACGACTTCCCCCAGCGGATCCTCTACTGGCTCGATGCACAGGGCGCCCTCCACGCGCGCATCGAGGGGCCGCAAGCGGGCCGGACGGTTTCCGAGGAGTGGGTCTGGACGAGGGCCCGGTGACCGCCGCCGCGCTTCTGGTGGCGGCAGCCGCGGTCGCCACAGCCGAGGGGCCGGCCGCGATCGTCTCGTCCGGCTTCGTGTTCGAGCGGGCGCCGTTCCGGTCGGCCCACGCGTCGACGATCGTCGAGACACGCGACGGCCTGCTGGCGGCGTGGTTCGGGGGCACGGAGGAGGGGCACCCGGACGTCGGCATCTGGGTGTCGCGAAACGACGGAGCCGGCTGGTCCCCGCCGACCGAGGTGGCGAGCGGCCTTCAGTCCGACGGCACGCGGCACCCCTGCTGGAACCCCGTGCTCTTTCAGCCGTCGCGCGGGCCGCTGGTGCTCTTCTACAAGGTCGGGCCCAGCCCGCGCGAGTGGTGGGGCCTCGCGCGAACGTCCGCCGACCAGGGGCGATCGTGGTCTCTCCCGGTCCGGCTGCCGGCCGGCATCCTCGGCCCGATCCGCGCCAAGCCGGTCGAGCTGGCGGGCGGCGAGCTGCTGGCCGGGTCGAGCAGCGAGCACGCCGGCTGGGTGGTGCACATGGAGCGCTGGACCGGCGGCGACCTGGCATCGGCCGACGCGTGGCGGAAGAGCGGGCCGCTCAACGACCCGAAGGAGTTCGGCGCGATCCAGCCGACGATCCTCGCGCACTCGCCCTCCAGCGTGCAGGTGCTCTGCCGCAGCCGTCAGGGGGTCGTCACCGAGGCCTGGTCCGGGGATGCCGGTCTCACCTGGGGCCGGATGGCCGCGACGGCGTTGCCGAACCCGAACGCCGGCATCGACGCCCTGCGTCTCGTGGACGGCCGCTTCCTGCTCGTCTACAACCCGACGAAGAGCGGCCGTGACCGGCTCGAGATCGCGGTCTCGGCCGACGGGAAGGCCTGGGGCCGCGCCGTCGTCCTGGAGGACTCACCGGGCGAGCACTCCTACCCCGCGATGATCCAGGCCCGCGACGGACGGGTGCACGTCACTTACACGTGGAAGCGCGAGCGGATCCGGCACGTGGAGGTGGACCCGGCGAAGATCGCACCTCGCTAGCCCGTCGCCGACTACAATCCCGGGATGGCCGAGACGCTGGTCGCCGTCGCGGTCGGGCTCGCGAGCGCGGCCCTCGGCTGGGCCATGGCCCGGTGGAGCGGCCCCGCGGGCACGACACGGTACCGCGTCGTGCTGCTCGCTTCCTTCCTCGCGTTCCTGACGCTCGGCAGCTCGATCCTGGTTCCGCGCGCGAGGTCGTGGCAGCAGGAGCGCGACGTGGACGCCCTGCTGCGCAACGAGCCGCTCTTCGTGGCCGTCGTCGAGGACGAGCCCTCGCTGCGCGAGCCGCTGCGCGACGGCCTCCTGAAGGCGCTTCGCGAGGGCGAGCGGGGCGAGGCGGTCCTGGTCGGGCAGCGCCTCCTCAGCCCGCAGCTGTGGCGCTACGTGCCGCGCGCCTCCGACGCCGCGGCCCTCGGCCTCGGCCAGGCCCTCGTGGCCACGCTGAGGGACCTGCAGGCGCGCGACCCTCAGCAGTGCTACCGCTTCCTCTTCCCGGCCGTGGCCGGGCCGGCGGGCAGCGGGGCCTCGGCCCGGGACGACGGCCTGCTCGCGGCGCTGCGGGCCGTGGTGGCCTCCGCGCGCGACGGGTCGGCCGAGCCGCTCGATCGACGCGCGGCGCGCAAGGAGGTGGACGCGGCTTTCGGGCGGCTTCGGGAGCGGCACGGCAGCGACGTCGACGTGCTGAGGAACGCGCAGGCCCCGGGTGTCGATCGCGCCCGCGTGTGCGCGATGACGGTCGCGCTCTACGCGGAGCTGGTCGCGCTGCCGCCCGGGACGGCGGGGCCCACGCTGCGCCACGTGCTGGGCCCGGCGGAGCCGGCCGCCAAGGCGCGGCTCCCCGCGGCCGGCCGCTGAACGCGGGGCGAGCTCAGCCCTTCTTCGCCTTCCAGGCCTCGAGGACCTGCGCCTCGCGCTCGGGCTTGATGCCGGCCTTCAGCTGGGCCTGACGCTCGGCCGGCAGCGCCTTCCACCACGCCAGGGTGTCGGCCGCCGTCTGCGCGAGCGCCCTGAAGGTGAGCCCGGCGGCGACGGCCTTCTGGTTGCGGCGCCGGCTGGCCCCCGCGGTGTCCCCGGTGGCGGGGATCCACACCGGCATGTCGCCCCAGGCGCTCACCTTCTGCTGCTCGAGGAAGTCCGCCGCCGCCCAGACGAGGCGGGCCGTCGAGCCGATGCCTCCCTGGATACCGTCGAGCATGCCGCCCATCGTGAGCTCCGAGGCCGGGCCCATGGCGTTGAAGACGCCGAGGGTGCGCGACTCGACCATGCGGATCGTCCACTCGGCGAGGTCGCGGGCGTCGACGAACTGCACCGGGTCCTTCCCGTCACCGGGGGCGAGCACGTCGCCCCCGCGGGCGAGACGCACCGGCCAGTAGGTGAAGCGGTCGCTCTCGTCGCCCGGGCCCACGATCAGCCCCGGGCGGATCACCGTGGTGATCCCGGGGAACCACTTCTCGGACTCCTTCTCGGAGAGCGCCTTGAGCGCGCCGTACAGTCCCTCGATGTCGGCGCGCAGCGTCTCCTGCGTCTCCTTCATCGCGTCCTGGCCCTTGTAGACAGCGACGGGCGCCGTCTCGTCCTGCCCGGGGTCCTTGTCCGAGGCGTAGACCGAGAGCGTCGAGATGAAGACGTACTGCTTGACCTTGCCCTGGAGCACCTGCCCGGCGTCGCGCACCCAGAACGGCAGGCTGGTGGGGTTGTCGATGCAGACGTCCCACTCGCGGCCGGCGAGGGCCGAGAGGTCGCCGGTGTTCCGGTCCCCCACCAGCTCCTCGACCGGCGCCGGCCACTCCTTCGGGCGGCGGCCGCGGTTGAAGAGCGTGAGCTTGTGGCCACGCGCGAGCGCGTAGCGGACCTGGTGCGGGCCGGTGAAGCCGGTGCCGCCCAGGATCAGGATGCGGAGGGGCTTCGGCGCCTTCCGGGCCGCGCCCTCCGCTTCACGCGCGAACGACAGCGCCGGGCGCAGGCCCAGGCCGACGGCCCCGGCCCCCGCGAGCCTGAGCAGGTCCCTTCGAGTGGTCATCACGCCCTCCCCTGAATCGCCCGACGGTACCACGACCCCGGGGCGCTACCAGCGGCGCGGTGCGTTCTTCACGCAGCGCACGGTGTCGCGCGCGATCAGCAGCTCCTCGTTCGTCGGGATGACGAAGGTGTGAACGCGGGCGCCCTCGGCGCTGACGTCGCCCTCCTGGCCCCCCACCGCGGCCTGGTTCTTCGCGGGGTCGATCGCGATGCCCAGGAAGTCCACGTCCTTGCAGATGCGCGCGCGGATCTCGGCCGAGTTCTCCCCGATGCCGCCGGTGAAGACGATCGCATCCGCGCCGTTCATCTGCGCGAGGTAGGAGCCGAGGTAGTGCTTCACGCGCAGGCAGAAGATCTCGATGGCGAGCCGGGCCCGGCGGTCCTGGTGGACGCGCTCTTCCTCGAGGAGCTCGCGCATGTCGTTGGTGAGCCCGGAGACGCCGAGGAGGCCGGACTGCTTGTTGAGGAGGGCGTCGATCTCCTGGAACGACATCCCCTCCTTGTGGTGCAGGAACTCGAGGATGGAGGGGTCGATGTTGCCGCCGCGGGTGCCCATCACGAGGCCCTCGAGCGGGGTGAGGCCCATCGAGGTGTTGACCGACTCCCCCTTCTGGATGGCACAGGCCGAGCACCCGTTGCCGAGGTGCACGGTGACGATGTTCGTCTCGTCGTACGACTTCCCGGTGAGCATGCGGTAGCGGTAGGCCACGTAGCGGTGCGAGGTGCCGTGAAAGCCGTAGCGGCGGATCTTGTGCCGCACGTAGAGCGGGTAGGGGATCGCGTAGAGGTACGAGACCTCGGGCATCGTGGAGTGGAACGAGGTGTCGAAGACGGCCACCTGCGGCACGCCGGGGCCGAGCAGCTCGCGCGCGGCGTAGATGCCCTTCAGGTTCGCCGGATTGTGCAGCGGCGCGAGATCGATGCAGTCCTCGATCTGGTCCACCACCTCGTCGCTGATCGTCACCGAGCGCGTGAACTTCTCGCCGCCGTGGACGGTACGGTGGCCCACCGCGTGGATGTCGCCCACCGAGGCGATGCCGGGGACGGCGGCTTCGGGGGAGACGAGCCAGCGCAGCACGTAGTCGAGCGCCGCGCGGTGGTCGCGCAGCGCCGCGGTGCGCCGCACCGCGGGCTTGCCCTCGACCCGGAAGGTGACGAGCGACTCGCTGCCGATCCGCTCGATGACACCGCGGGCGAGCTGGCGGTCGGCGTTTCTCTCGATGGCGTCGAGGTCGGTGTCGATGACCTGGAACTTGAGGGAGGAGCTGCCTGTGTTGAGGACCAGTACGTTCATGAGCCAATGCTAATGGCTCCGAGGCCGTCCCGGGAGAATCAAATGGATCAGACGAGGCGCCCGGCCTCCGGCTCATCCCCCCGATTCCGCGCCCGCATGCAACGTGCCGTCCCGCACAGGGGCCGTCATCGGTCGCCGATGGCAATGACCTTGTCACCCCGAGGAGCTCCATCCGTGTCGGGCGACGAGGGGTCCGCCGGGGTTGCGGATTCCTCGGGACCCGTCCCACCGGAGTCCCTCGGAATGACGAGCCAGCGTGGTAGACTCCGCGCCTCAACGGAGGACAACATGCTCAAGGGTTTCCGCGACTTCCTCATGCGCGGCAACGTGGTGGAGCTCGCCACGGCCGTCATCATCGGTGTGGCCTTCAACGGCGTCGTGGACGGGCTCATCAAGGGGATCATCGACCCGCTGATCGCGGTGCTCGCCCCCGGCGACGTGAAGCAGCTCGAGACCGCGCTGCTCCTCGGGCCCTTCAGGGTCGGGCTCGTCCTCTCGGCTCTCCTCAACTTCGTGATGAAGGCTGGGGTCGTCTACTTCTTCATCGTTCGGCCCTTTGCCCGCTTCGCGGCGAAGCTCGCGGCCGCGCCGGCCCCGCCGCCCGCGGACGTGCAGCTGCTCACCGAGATCCGCGACCTGCTGAAGGACAAGAAGTAGAATCCCTCCCGACGGGCCGGGTCGCCGCCCGGCGGCCCGGCCGGGAGGTGTCAGGTGCTTCTTCGACCGCGGCTCCACGCCGCCCTCTTCCTTCTCCTGCTCGCGACCGCCACCTGTGGCGGCGACTCCGCGGCGTCGCCCGCGACGCCGACCCCCGGCCCCGCCGGGTGGACCCTCGTCTTCGCGGACGAGTTCGACACGCCCGGCGCCCTCGACCCCGCGAGGTGGGGCTACGAGATCGGCTACGTCCGCAACGACGAGAAGCAGTCCTACACCTCCCGCTCCGAGAACGTGCGGGCCGAGGGCGGGAACCTGGTGATCGAGGGCCGCAAGGAGGCCTACCAGGGCTTCGGCTACACCTCGGCCAGCATCAACACCCTCGGACGGTTCGAGTTCCTCTACGGCCGGGTCGAGGTGCGGGCGAGGATCCCCACCGGCAACGGCTCCTGGCCGGCCATCTGGATGCTCGGGACGAACCGCACGCAGGTCGGCTGGCCCACCTGCGGCGAGATCGACATCATGGAGAACGTCGGCTTCGACCCGCTGCGCATCCACGGCAGCGTCCACACCGCCGCCTACAACCACACGATCGGCACCCAGAAGACGGCGACCGTCAACGTGGCAAACCCGTGGGAGGACTTCCACGTCTACGCGATGGAGTGGTTCGCCGACCACATCGACGTCTTCGTGGACGGCCAGAAGTACTTCAGCTTCCGGAACGAGGGGACGGGCTCTCGGACGTGGCCCTTCGACAAGCCGCAGTACCTGCTGGTCAACCTCGCGATCGGCGGCTCCTGGGGCGGTCAGAAGGGCATCGACGACTCCCGCTTCCCGCTCCGTTACCTGGTCGACTACGTGAGGATCTACCAGCAGAAGTAGACGCTGGCAGCCGGCGGGCCGGCGGATTCCTCGGGACCCGTCCTCCCCGAGTCCCTCGGAATGACACGGTCCGCGCGGGGTAGAATGAGGCTCCCGCACCCGGAGAGCTGAATGCCCATCTACCACCAGCTGGGGCGCGTGCCCCGCAAGCGACACGTCGCGTTCCGCAAGGAGGACGGCTCGCTCCACTACGAGGAGCTCGTCGGCAACCAGGGCTTCGCCGGACCCTCGTCGCTGCTCTATCACCTGCGCCTGCCCACCGCGGTCAAGAGCGTGCGCCCGATCCGCGGCCTGGGCTGGGTGGCGGAGCCGGAGCGCGTGGTGCGGCACCGGCACTTCCGCACCGCGGGCCTCGTCGCCGGGCCGAGCGCGGTCCTCGACCGCGTGCCGCTCCTCTTCAACGCCGACGTCGCGATCTCGATGGCCCGGCCGCGGAAGGAGGACACGTTCTTCTACCGCAACGGGCAGGGCGACGAGGTCGTCTTCGTGGTGGAGGGCGGCGGGGTCGTCGAGTCGTCCTTCGGCGATCTCCCCTGCCGGCCCGGCGACTACGTCGTCATCCCCCGCGGGGTGCTGCACCGCTGGCGGCTGGGACAGACGCCCGTGCGGCTCCTCGTGATCGAGAGCGCCGGGTACGTGCGCACGCCGAAGAGATACCGCAACGAGCACGGCCAGCTCACCGAGATGGCGCCCTTCTCGGAGCGCGACATCCGCCGGCCGGAGGGTCTCGTCGCCCGCGACGAGACCGGCGAGTTCCAGGTCGTGGTGAAGAGCGGCAACCGGCTCGTGGAGATGGTGGTGCCCCACCACCCCTTCGACGTGGTGGGCTGGGACGGCTACTACTACCCCTGGGCCTTCAGCATCCACGACTTCGAGCCGCGCGTGGGCCGGGTCCACCTGCCCCCGCCGGTACACCAGACGTTCGAGGGCGAGGGCTGGGTGATCTGCTCGTTCTGCCCGCGGCCCTACGACTTCGAGCCGGGGGCGGTCTCGGCGCCCTACAGCCACCAGAACGTGATGTCCGACGAGGTGCTGTTCTACGCGAACGCCGAGTTCATGAGCCGCAAGGGCATCGAGCTCGGCTCGATCACGCTCCACCCCGACGGGCTGCCGCACGGCCCGCAGCCGGGCAAGACCGAGGAGTCGATCGGCGCCAAGGGCACGAACGAGCTCGCGGTCATGGTCGACACCTTCCGCCCCCTCCTCGTCAGCCGCGAGGCGCTCGCAATCGAGGACGCCTCGTACCAGGCGTCGTGGCTCGAGCCGCAGCCGTGACCACCTCGTCCGCGCGGGCGCTGCTGGAGGGGCTGGTGGACTACGCCGGCCTCTTCCCGCCGGCCGCGCTGTCGATGGAAGACGCCGCCGCGGAGTACGCCCGGTGGCGCAGGTCGCCGGAAACGTGGATGCTCGGCCGCTTCGTCCTGCCCGCCGCGCGGCTGCGCGACCTCGCGCGGGAGGCCGACGCGCACCTGCCGGAGCCGGGCGCCGGCGAGCCCTGGCGCCTGAGCGCGCTGCTCGGCGCCGACGTCCACGGCGACTCGTCGCTCGTGAGCTCGTTCAACCGGGCGCACGCGGGACGGGCGGTGGTGGACGCGGTCGAGCTGAAGGCGGCCAGCCCGCCAGACGCCGACGCCGCGCTGGAGGCGCTGCCGTCCGGCCTCGTCGCCTTCGTCGAGGTGCCGCTCGGCGAAGAGCTCGACGGCCTGCTCTCCGCCCTGCGCCGCCGGGGCGCGCGAGCCAAGGCCCGCACCGGTGGCGTCGTGCCGGACGCCATCCCCGACCCCGCCGCCCTCGTCCGCTTCATCGCGGCCTGCGCCGCCGCGTCCGTTCCGTGGAAGGCCACCGCCGGGCTGCACCACCCCATCCGCGCCGAGCGGGCGCTCACGTACGAGCCGGGGAGCCCGCGCGCGGTGATGCACGGCTTCCTGAACGTGTTCGCCGCGGCGGCCTTCGCCGGCGGCGGCGCCCCGGCCGCCGATCTCGAGGCCGTGCTGCGCGAGGAGGACCCCGCGGCCTTCCGCCTGGACGAGGACGGCCTCTCCTGGCGTCACCTGCGCGTCGCGACGGCCGAGCTGGCGCAGGTCGCGCCGCGACTTCGCGTCGTCCTTCGGCTCGTGCTCCTTCGCCGAGCCGGTGGCCGACCTCCGCTCCCTCGGGGTGCTCCCGTGATACCGAAGACCGACGGCACGCACGACGCGTCGTTGCGCAGCTGGGTCGAGTCGGCGAACGACCCCGCCACCGACTTCCCCGTCCAGAACCTGCCGCTCGGCGTCTTCCGTCGCGGCGGCGCGCGGCCGACCCGGGTCGGCTGCGCGATCGGGGACCAGGTCCTGGATCTCTCCGCCTGCTCCGAGAGGGGGCTCCTGCGCGGGATGCCGTCCGACGTCGAGGACGGCTGCCGCGGGACGAGCCTCAACGCCCTCATGGCCCTCGAGCCACGCGTGCGCGGGACGCTGCGGCACCGGCTCAGCCACCTGCTGCGCGCCGAGGGCGGCTTCGTCACCGCGCGCGCGGACGCGCCGCAGGTGCTGCTGCGCCAGGCCGACGTCGAGATGCTCCTGCCGGCGAAGGTCGGCGACTACAGCGATTTCTACGCCTCGGTCTTCCACGCGACCAACGTCGGGAAGATGCTGCGCCCCGACAACCCGCTGCTGCCGAACTACAAGTGGGTGCCGATCGGCTACCACGGCCGCGCCTCCTCGCTCGTCGCGAGCGGTACGAGCGTGAAGCGGCCGAGCGGTCAGACGGAGACGGCCGGGGGCGGGCCGCCCGGTTTCGGCCCGAGCCGCAACCTCGACTACGAGCTGGAGGTCGGCGCCTTCCTCGGACCGGGGAACGCGCTCGGCGCGAGCGTCCCGCTGGGGGAGGCCGAGGGCCGCATCTTCGGCCTCTGCCTCGTGAACGACTGGTCGGCCCGCGACCTGCAGAAGTGGGAGTACCAGCCGCTGGGCCCCTTCCTCTCGAAGAGCTTCGCCACCTCGGTGAGCCCGTGGGTCGTGACGCTCGAGGCGCTGGCGCCTTACCGCGTGCCCGCCTTCGCCCGGCCCGAGGGCGACCCGCGGCCCCTGCCGTACCTCGCCCACGAGGAGAACGAGGCGCACGGCGGGATCGACCTGCGGCTCGAGGTGCTCCTTTCGTCGAGGACGATGCGCGAGAAGGGGCTGCCACCGCTCGTGGTGAGCCGCAGCAACCTGCGCGACCTCTACTGGACGCTCGCGCAGCTGGTGACGCACCACGCCTCGAACGGCTGCAACCTCCAGCCCGGCGACCTGATCGCGAGCGGGACGGTGTCGGGGGAGGGGAAGGAGGCGCGGGGCTGCCTCCTGGAGCGGACGTGGCGGGGCACGGAGCCGATCGCCCTCCCGGGGGGCGAGGAGCGGAGGTTCCTGGAGGACGGCGACGAGGTCGTCCTGCGCGGCCGCTGCGAGCGCGAGGGCTTCGCGACCATCGGCTTCGGCGAGTGCCGGGGAATCGTGGTCGGGGGCGGATAGACGGGCCTTGTCATTCCGAGGAGCTTCGCATCGCCGGGCGACGAGGAATCCGCCGCCCCACCGACGCTGAGACTGCGGATTCCTCGGGACCCGTCCAATCGAAGTCCCTCGGAATGACAGGATCATGCAGGACCCGGGATGACGGCAGGAGGACAGGCATGGCGACAGTGGAGTCTCTCGGCATCAAGCGGCTCGAGTCGGTGCACTACTACGTGCACGACCTCGAGCGCAGCCGCCGCTTCTACACCGAGGTCATGGACTTCGCCGAGATCGGCGAGAGCTCCGACGAGCTGACGACGGCCGGCCGGCAGAAGTCGCTCGCCTTCCTGGCCGGCAACTGTGTCGTCGTGTGCGTCGAGCCGCGGGGGGAGGGCGGGCGCGCCTGGCGCTGGCTGCGCAAGCACCCCGACGGCGTCGGCACGCTGATCTTCGAGGTCGAGGACGTCGACGAGGACGTTTCGGCTCCTCGAGGGGCGCGGGGGCACGCCGATCGACGACGTCCGGCGGTTCACCGACGACGCCGGCCACGAGATCGCGTTCTTCTCGATCACGACGCCGTTCGGCGACACGACGTTCCGCTTCGTCGAGCGGCACGGCTACCGGGCGCTCTACCCGGGGTTCGAGATGCACGAGCGGCCACGGGGCGGGGCGAACCGCCTCGGCTTCGTGGGCTTCGACCACACCACCTCGAACTTCGCCACCCTCGCCCCCGTGGCCCTGTGGCTCGAGCACGTGATGGGCTTCGAGCGCTTCTGGGAGATCCAGTTCCACACGACCGACGTGGACCCGGGGCACCAGAAGGGCTCCGGGCTGCGGTCGCTCGTGTACCGGGATCCCGTGTCGGGCGTGAAGTTCGCGAACAACGAGCCGTGCCGGCCCAACTTCCGCAACTCGCAGATCAACATCTTCAACGAGGAGCTGCGGGGACCGGGCGTGCAGCACCTCGCGATCACGGTGAAGGACATCATCGGCTGCGTGAGGCTCCTCCGCGAGCGGGGGCTCGAGTTCATGCCGACCCCCGGCACCTACTACGACGCTCTCCCCGCGCGGCTGCAGAGGCTCGGCATCGGCTCGATCGACGAGGACATCGCCGTGCTCCGGGACCTCGAGATCCTGGTGGACGGGGACGGGCCCGGGAAGTACCTGCTGCAGATCTTCGTGAAGGAGTCCTCGGGGATGTACCACGACCCGGGCGCGGGCCCCTTCTTCTTCGAGATCATCCAGAGGAAGGGCGACGAGGGCTTCGGGGCCGGCAACTTCCGGGCGCTCTTCGAGTCGATCGAGCGGGCCCAGCAGGCCCAGCCGTGACCCTGTCATTCCGAGGAGCTTCGTCCTGGCGGGCGACGAGGAATCCGCGACCCCGCTACCAGCTCGGGTGGACCAGCGGGCGCACCTTCTCGTCGTACACGGCTCTCACCGCCGCCATCGTGGCCGGAGCGAGCGAGGGCAGGTCGGCCGCGGCGGCGTTGTCGCGGGCCTGCTGCGGCGTCTTCGCCCCGGGGATGGCGCAGCTGACCGCCTCGAACATCAGCGTCCACTTGAGCGCGAGCTGGCTCATCGTCGAGCCCGCGGGCACGAGCGGGCGAAGCCTCTCGACCGCCTCCAGGCCGACCTCGTAGGGCACGCCGGAGAACGTCTCGCCCTTGTCGAACGCCTCGCCGTTGCGGTTGAAGCTGCGGTGGTCGTCGCTCGCGAAGGTCGAGGCCTTCGTCAGCTTGCCCGTCAGCAGGCCGCTCGCGAGCGGCACGCGGGCCAGGATCCCCACGTGCCGGTTCCACGCCTGCGCGAACAGCTCCTCGGCCGGCTTGAGGCGGAGCATGTTGAAGATGATCTGCACGGTCTCGACGCGCGGGTGGCGCAGCGCGCGGTGCGCCTCGTCCACCGTCTCGACGCTCACGCCGTAGTGGCGCACCTTCCCCGCAACCACCATGTCGTCGAGAATGCCGAAGACCTCCGGCCGGTCGTAGACCTCCGGGTGCGGGCAGTGGAGCTGGAGGAGAT
Source organism: uncultured Acidobacteriota bacterium (assembly GCA_963818355.1). Lineage (GTDB taxonomy): Bacteria > Acidobacteriota > Vicinamibacteria > Fen-336 > Fen-336 > DATBSL01. The sequence continues at coordinate 19,727 of CAWFSB010000027.1, forward strand.
CGACCGCCTCCATCTCGAGGTTCTTCAAGGACCGCTCCACCCACGCGCCCAGGTTCTCCCGGCTGTAGCCCTCGGGCGTCTGCTTCGGGAGGCGCCGGCCGGCCTTCGTGGCGACGTGGATCGTTTCGCCCTTGCGCTCGCGCCGGAGCCGCGCGACCAGGCGCTCGCTGCGACCGTCGCCGTAGACGTCCGCGGTGTCGATGAAGTTCGTGCCGGCGTCGATCGCGGCGTGCAGCGCGCGCATCGACTCCTCGTCGTCCACCGGGCCCCAGGTGCCGCCGATGGCCCAGGCCCCGAAGCTGACGGCCGAGACCTTCATGCCCGTTCGTCCGAGTTGGCCTGTACTCCATGGCGTGCCTCCGCGGGACCGGTCGGCCCCCAAGGAGCCGATTCTAGCCACGAACGGCGTCTGGACGCCCCCCGCGCCCTCGGTCAGCTCTGTCGGGGGGAAATCCAGTCGAAGAAGCCCAGCGCCTCCAGGTCGCCGCGGAGCTGTGCAGCCTGATCGGCGGAGAGGCGGGCGTGGGGCAGGCGCGCGGGGCCGACGTCCACTCCCAGCATGGCCATGACCGCCTTGGATGCGCCCATGTAGCCGTGGCCGGCCAGGAGGCGGACGAGCTGCACCGAGCGGAACTGCTCCCGGCGCGCGGCCTCCAGGTCGCCGTCGGCGAACGCCCGGAGCATCCGGGTGTAGACCGGCGCCGCGAAGTTGTACGTGCTCCCCACCGCACCGCGCGCGCCGAGAGCCAGCGCCGCCAGCAGCCACTCGTCGACGCCGTAGGGGACGTCGAACGCGCCGTCGGCGGCCCGCAGGCAGAGCTGGTACGCCATGAGGTCGGGGCTCGTGAACTTGAGCCCGGCCAGGGTGGGGATGCGGCTCGCCGCCCGCTCGAGGAAGTCGGGCATGGGCAGGCTCACGCCGGTCAACACCGGGATGTCGTAGAAGTAGAACGGCGTCCGGGGCGCGGCCGCCGCGATGTCGGCGCAGCAGGCGACGAGCGTGTCGAGGTCCCGCGGCTTGAAGTAGCTCGGGGCGAGAGCGGAGACGGCGGCGGCCCCGAGCGCCTCGGCCTGCGCGGCCAGCGAGCGGGCGTCGGCCAGGCAGTTGGAGCCGACGTGCACGACGACGCCGAGGGCGGTGCCACGCGCCACCTCGACCCAGCGCCGGGCCAGCTGGCTCCGCTCCTCGAGGGAGAGCGAGTGGCTCTCGCCCGTGCTGCCGCCGACGAACACAACGCGGATTCCGTGAGAAAGCAGGTGGGCGGCCTGTGCCTCGACCGCGGCGAGGTGGAGCGAGCCGTCCGACCGGAACGGCGAGTGAACGGCGGCGACGAGCCCGGCGAGAAGAGGTTCGTGTTTCATGAGGCCGGCCTCCGGGACGGCAGCTCGCGCGTCAGCTCCGGCCGGGGCCGGATGAGCAGGACCAGGACGACGGAGACGGCCGCCGCGCCGGAGAAGACGCCGAAGATCGCGTCGATCGGCACCTGCGCGTCGCGCAGGGCGCCGAAGCCCCAGTCGGCGAAGCCGCCGCAGCTGATGCTCACCAGGTTCATGAGGCCGTACCCGGTCGCCCGCTGCGTGGGCCGCACCACCTGGCAGAGGATGGGCATGTTGTTGCAGTCGAAGAAGCCCCAGCCGAGCCCGAACAGGACGAGGAAGGCCACCGCCACCGCCAGCGTGCCGGCGTGGCCCACGCCGAACATCGCGGGGACGATGAGGCTCATGCCGATGGCGCTGGTGAAGATGCGCCCGCGCTCGTGGCGCCGCATCCAGCGGTCGGCCAGCGAAGCCCCCGCCGAGCGCGCCCACGATCGCCGCGACCTGCCAGTAGAGGGTCGCGGAAACGCCGGCCACGCCCTGGCCGATGCCGAACTGCTGCTTGAGGATGGCGGGCATCCAGTCGCGCACCACCCAGCCCGCCAGGGCCGGAACCGTGAAGTAGAGCACCAGCAGGATGAACGAGCGGTTGGTCAGCAGCTCCCGGGCGGTTCGAAGGAGGGGGCTGCCCGGGCAGGTCGTGACGGCGGCGCTGCGCGGCGCGTCGCGCAGCAGGAACGCCAGGGGCAAGGCGTAGGCCATGCCGGCGGCGCCGCTGGCGTGGAAGGCCCAGCGCCAGCCCAGGTTCGGGTTGTCCGCCACGTAGCCGCCGAATCCGCCCACGATCACCCCGAAGTAGATCGCCATCTGGTGCAGCCCCACCGCCCGCGAGCGGGTGGCTCCCAGGTGATGGTCCGCGATGAGCGCGAGAGCGGCGGGGATGTAGAACGCCTCGCTGATGCCCATCAGCGAGCGGGTGAGCAGCAGGCCGTCGTACGACGTGACCTGTCCCGTCGCCCAGGTCACCGCCGACCACACGAGGAGGCTGCCCCAGATGACGTGCCGTCGGCCGAAGCGGTCGGCCAGGTAGCCCCCCACCGGGCTCAGGAAGGCGTAGACCCACTTGAACTGCCCCAGCATCCGGCCCCAGTTCGCCTCGGTGGCGATCGTCGGCACGTCGGCCATCACGGAGAACTTCATCGACGCCAGCAGCTGGCGGTCGAGGTAGTTCAGCAGCGCGACGGGAAGCAGGAGCGCGACCGTGAGCCACGCGACGCGCGTCGGGCTCACGGGGCCTGGCGGCCGGCGTGCTGGCGCCACAGCACGGCGCCGCCCCAGCCGAGCGCGACGAGCATGGTGATGGCACCCAGGGCGAACGAGAGCCGGCCCAGCGTCACGTCGTGGTTGATGAGGCCCGTCGCCCCGAGCAGGTACTCCCAGTCGTGGCCCTCGACCTCGGCGCCCGTTCGCCCGCCGAGAAGCGGCAGCTGCAACGCGCGCGCGTCGGCGATGTACGGGGCGAGGTCCATCAGGCTCTGGCCCGCCCACCACAGCGTCACCGACGCGGCGAAGGGGTCACGGTTCTTGAGCAGGAAGACCCCGCCGCAGACGAGAGGGATGGCGAGCTGGAAGAGGCTGCCCCCGAGCACCGTGAGGAAGCGGCCGAACGGCATCAGCAGCACGTGCCCTGCCTCGTGGAACGGCAGGTGGACGAGGTGCAGGAACGAGCCCATCAGGTACTGCGCGTCCATGCCGTGGCGCAGGAAGCCGAGGGTCCACAGGGCGAGCAGAGCGAGCAGGACGGCCCGCGCGGCGAGGCTCACTCCACGCTCACCCGGGTCCGCAGCCGCAGGTCGCGGCTCGAGGCGCCCACCTCGATCTCGAACTCGCCCGGCTCGACCGCGAAGGCCTTCCGGGCCTCGTCGTAGTGGGCGAGGTCGCGCTCGGGGACGAGGGTGAATACGACGCGACGCTCCTCCCCGGCCGTGAGCCGGATCCGCTCGAAGCCGCGGAGCTGCCGGATCGGCGCGCCCTTCGTCGTCTCCACGTCGCGCGCGTAGAGCTGCACCACCTCGTCGCCGTCGCGGGCCCCGGCGTTCTTCACCGCGAGCGAGACCTCCAGGCGGTCGAGCGGCCCGAGCCGCGTGCGCGACACCCGCAGGCCCGAGTACTCGAACCTCGTGTAGGAGAGGCCGTGGCCGAACGGGAAGAGCGGCTCCCCGCGGAAGTAGCGGTAGGTACGGCCCTCCATCGCGTAGTCGGCGAACGGGGGCAGCTGGCTCACGGACTCGTAGAAGGTGACGGGCAGGCGGCCGGCGGGGCTCGTGGCCCCGAAGAGCACGTCGGCCACGGCGTTTCCTCCCTGCTGGCCGGGGTACCAGGCGAGAACGATGGCGGGCAGGTTCTCCTGCGCCCAGCGCACTCCCAGCGCGGAGCCCGTGGTGAGCACGAGCACCACCGGCTTGCCGGTGGCGTGGAGAGCCTCCAGCATCTTCTTCTGGACGGCGGGCAGCTCGATGTCCGTCCGGTCGCCGCCGGCGAAGCCCGGGTAGGCGACCTTCATCTCCTCGCCTTCGACCTCGGCGGTGAGGCCGCCCACGAAGACGACCACGTCCGACGCTCGCGCCGCGCTCACGGCCTCGTCGAACGGCGTGCCCGCTCCCGGCGGCTTCCACCCCAGCCGGACCTCGGCGTCCCGCGCGGCCTCGAAGTACTCGAGCTTCAGCGCGTGCTCGCGGCCCGCCTCGAGGGTCACCCGAGCGCTGACGGCCCGCGACACGCTCGTCTCGCTCCACTCCTCCAGGACCTTGCGCCCGTCCACGAAGAGGCGCACGCCGTCGTTGCCGGTCACCGTCAGCTCGTACTCGCCGGCGGCGGGGGGCACGAGGACACCCGTCCAGCGAACGGAGAACGAGTCGCTCTCGAGCGCGCGCTCCGCGCTCAGCTCGCCCCGCGCGACGAGCTCGTCGGTGGGGGCCCCGCGGTCCCAGCGGAAGGCCACCGTCGGGTCCACGCGCGTCAGCACCGGCTCGCCCTGGAGGTCGCGGCCGCGGAAGTACGCCCCGGTGAGCCCGCGCTCGGACGAGCCGGGGGCCGGACGCAGGAAGGCCGCGCCGATGGCCTCGGTGGCGCGAGGGTCCTGCCGGCCCTCGACGAGGTCGACCCCGCGCGCGTAGAGGACCCGGGTGGCGGGCGAGACGGCGCCCCGGATCCCCGCGAGGACGGTGACCGGCCGCGAGGGCGTCCCGTTGTAGTTGCCGAGCAGGGTGACGAGGTCGTCCGCGTTCGGCCCGACGACGGCGATCGTGCCGAGGTCCTTGCGCAGGGGCAGGACCCCGTCGTTCTTCAGGAGGACGATCGACTCCTGGGCCACGCGCCGCGCGAGGCGGTCGTGCTCCGGCGAGTCGTTGACCGAGTACGGGATCCGCGCGTACGCCACCCGCTCCGGCGGATCGAACATCCCGAGCTTCATCCTCGCCAGCATGAGCCGGCGGACCGCCACGTCCAGGTCGGCCTCCCGGAGAAGGCCGCGCTCGAGCGCCTTTCCGAGGGTGCGGTAGGTGCTCCCGCACTCGAGGTCGCAGCCCTTCGTGACCCCGAGCGCCGACGCCTCCTCCGCCGTCGCCACCAGCTTGTGGCGCATGTAGATGTCGTCGATGGCCCCGCAGTCCGAGACCACGTACCCGTCGAACCCCCACTCCTTGCGCAGGACGTCCAGCAGCAGGCGCTGGCTGGCCGTGGCCGACTCGCCGTTGACGCGGTTGTAGGCGCCCATGACGGACGCCACCTTCGCTTCCTGCACCAGGGCGCGGAACGCGGGCAGGTACGTCTCGTGGAGATCGCGCTCGCTGGGGCGGGCGTCGAACTGGTGGCGGTCCGGCTCCGGGCCGCTGTGGACGGCGAAGTGCTTGGCGGTGGCGATGACCTTGTAGTAGCGCGGGTCGTCTCCCTGCAGGCCCTTCACGAAGGCGACACCCAGCCGGCTCGTGAGAAAGGGGTCCTCCCCGTACGTCTCCTGCCCCCGCCCCCAGCGCGGGTCGCGGAAGATGTTGATGTTGGGCGACCAGAAGGTGAGGCCCTGGTAGCGGCCGCGCTTCCCCTGGCGCACGAACTGGTGGTGCTTGGCTCGGGCCTCGTCCGCGATGACGCTCCGCCATCTCGTGGATGAGCGGCTCGTCGAAGGTGGCGGCGAGGCCGATCGCCTGCGGGAAGACGGTGGCGACGCCGGCCCGGGCCACGCCGTGGAGGCACTCGTTCCACCACTCGTAGGCGGGCACGCCCAGGCGCGGGATCTCCGCCGCCTGGTTCGTGAGCTGGGAGACCTTCTCCTCGACGCTCATCCGCGACACGAGGTCGCGGGCCCGGGACTCGAAGTCGAGGTCGGGATCGAGGTAGGGCGCGGGCGCCGGCGCCTGGGCCGCGACCGGCCAGACCCGGAACGCCCCGGCGAGGAGGCCGGCGGCGAAGCACACCGCGACCACGCGCGTCCGACTCATCGGTCGAGTGCGACGTCTTCTCAGACATGGATGCCGTTCACCGCGTCGCTGATGCGGCCGTTGACCTTCACCATGATGTAGTTGACGTCGTTCGTGAGGTCCTTCCGGAGCTTCGTCACGTACCGCGCGGCGTGGGCGCCCGCGGCGAGCATCCCCTCCTCCATCTCGCGCACGAGGATCTCCGCGTCGGAGAGGATGTGCTTGATCTCGCGGAAGTCCCGGTTCACCTCGAGGAGCGTCTCCGGCCGGAGCGCCCGGGAGGAGATCTCGGCCGGGTAGGTGCGCGAGGACGGCGTCGGCCTTCTGGGCGAACTCGTCGACGAGGCCCTCGAGGTCCTCCACGAGCTCGAGCGCGGCGCGCTCCCCCTCCCTGGCGTTGCGCTCGAGCCGCGACTTCAGCTTGCCGACCTGCTCGGGCAGCGACTGGCGCAGGTAGCCGAGGCCGAGGTGGGGACGGCGCGGGGAGTCGAGGGGGAGGCAGTCCCGCCCCAGGTAGATGCGGTCGCCGTAGCGGTCGAGGGGGTCCCCGGGCGGCAGGGTGTAGAGCTTCACCTCGCAGACCCCGGGACCGTAGGAAAGAAAGCGGGAGATCAACCGGTGCTCGTTGACCGCGACGAAGTAGGAGTTCGTCTCCAGGAGGGCGGAGTAGAGCGAGAGGTTGTACAGCAGGTAGAGCTTCAGCTGCTCGAGCAGGTCCTGCCTCTCCTCCAGGATGGCCCGGACGCGCTCCTCCTCGGCCGGGCTCGCCTCGTCGGTCGTGAGGTGCGAGAGGTGAGGGGTCACGATCAGCCGGCCCCGGGCCAGGAAGAACTCGAGGTGCAGGTTCTCCCGCACCTTCTTCTGGAAGTGATCGAGAGCGAAAGCGGGAACCTCGAACGAGTCCCGCTCGACGAGAGCGCTGAGCGTCTTCATGTTGCCCTCCGCGCGCGGTCGCCCGCGCGCCGGATCGAGGCTACGCCCCGAGCCGCCCGGGGGTCAATCCCGACCGGCTCGGCGCGGTGCGCACGATGGCCCTCGGCGATGCCACTGCCCATGGCGCCGATCGGCGTTGACATCTGATGTGTGATGCGTGATGCTGATGGAGTGAGGACGACGCTGGACATCGACGACGACGTGCTGCAGGCCGCCAAGGAGCTGGCAGGGAACCGGCGGAAGACGACCGGCAAGGTGCTCTCCGACCTGGCGCGCCAGGCGCTCGAGCCCAGGGGCCGTCAGCCGGTGCGCAACGGCGTGCGGCTTCTGGCCCGTCGACGCAGCCCCAGTCCCAAGCCGACGATGGACCTGGTCAACCGACTGCGCGACGAGACGTGAGCCGGCCGGCCCTCCTCGACGTCAACCTCCTCATCGCGCTGTTCGATCCGGACCACGTCCATCACGAGCCGGCCCATTTCTGGTTCGGGACCCACCGCTCCTCGGGCTGGGCGACGTGTCCGCTGACGGAGAACGGAGTCGTGCGCATCCTGTCGAACCCCGCATACTCCCCGTCCGCCGAGCGGCCCGCGGAGATCGCGCGGCGCCTCGCGTCGTTCCGGAAGAGCGGCCACCACGTGTTCTGGCCGGACGACGTCTCCTTGTGCGACTCCGAGGTCTTCAGCCTGACGGTCGGGCACCGGCATCTGACCGATGTCTACTTGCTGGGCCTGGCGGTCCAGCGGGGGGGTCGGCTCGCCACCTTCGACCGCTCGGTCCCGGTCAAGGCCGTCCGCGCGGCTCGGGCCGACCACCTCGTCGTCATCGACGCCTAGCCCACCTCGCGCGATCGGCTCGTTCAGGCCCGTTGCCGCGGGCCGCTCCAGCCTCTATGCTCGGCTCCCATGAGCCAGCCTCCGCCGCCCGGTGCCGTGGTGTCTCTCGTCGCCGCCTCGCTCGCCCTCGCCGCGGTCCTCGGGCCGGCCGCCGACGCCCCCGCCCGCGTCGCGCCCGAGCGCGAGTGGCGGGTCCACGGCGGCGACCCCGGCCACACGCAGCACTCGCCTCTCGCGCAGATCGACACCGGCAACGTGCAGCGGCTGAAGGTCGCCTGGACGTACCACACCGGCGACGCGCGCCCCGACAACCGCTCGCAGATCCAGTGCAACCCGGTGGTGGTGGACGGCGTCCTCTACGGAACGTCGGCCGGCCTCAAGGCGTTCGCGCTCGACGCCGAGACGGGCCGCGAGCTCTGGCGGTTCGACCCGTTCGCGGCCGGGGCCGAGGATAGTGCCCTCGGCGTGAACCGCGGCGTCGTCGTCTGGGGCGAGGGACCCGAGCGCCGGGTCCTGTACAGCGCGGGCCAGGACCTGTTCGCCCTCGACGCGCGCACCGGGACGCTCGTGCCCGGCTTCGGGACGGGCGGTCGCGTGGACCTGCGCGAGGGGCTCGGGCGCGACCCCGCCGCCCTCTTCGTCCTCTCCACGACCCCGGGGGCCGTCTACCGCGATCTCCTCGTCCTCGGCACGCGCGTCCACGAGGGCCCGGGGCCCTCGTCGCCCGGGTACGTGCGCGCCTACGACGCGCGCAGCGGCGCCATCCGGTGGACGTTCCACACGATCCCGAAGCCGGGCGAGCCCGGTCACGAGACCTGGCCGCCCGAGGCGTGGAAGACGGCGGGCGGCGCCAACGCGTGGAGCGGGATCAGCGTCGACCACGCGCGGGGGCTCGTCTTCCTGCCGACCGGCTCCCCCTCCTGGGACTTCTGGGGCGGCGACCGGCACGGCGAGAACCTGTTCGGCAACAGCGTGCTCGCCCTGAAGGCGGCCACCGGCGAGCGCGTGTGGCACTACCAGGTGGTCCGCCACGACCTGTGGGACCGCGACCTGCCGCAAGCTCCCGTGCTCGTCAGCGTGAGGCGGGGCGGGCGCGAGGTGGACGCCGTCGCGCAGGCGACGAAGTCGGGCCACATCTTCGTCTTTGACCGCGAGACGGGCGAGCCGTTGTTCCCGATCGAGGAGCGGAACGTGCCCGCGTCCGACCTGAAGGGCGAGCGGGCATGGCCCACCCAGCCGGTGCCCGTGAAGCCGCCGGCCTTCGCACGGCAGGCCTTCGCCGAGGCGGACGCGACCGACATCTCCCCCGCCTCGCGCGCGGCGGTCCTCGAGCGGCTGCGCCGGGTGCGCAGCGGCGGCCAGTTCGTGCCGCCGAGCACGCAGGGCACGATCATCTTCCCGGGCTTCGACGGCGGCGCGGAGTGGGGCGGCTCGGCCTTCGACCCCGAGACGCGGCTCCTCTACGTGAACGCCAACGAGATGCCGTGGATCCTGGAGATGCTCGAGCTGCCCCCGCCCGGCGAGGGCGGCACCCTGGGCGCGCGCGTCTACGCCCAGCACTGCACGGTGTGCCACGGCGTCGGCGGGAAGGGCGACCCGCAGCGACAGTTCCCGCCGCTCACCGGCCTCGCGGACCGGAAGAAGAAGCCGGACGTGGTCACGCTCCTCGAGAAGGGCAAGGGGGTCATGCCCGCGTTCGCTTTTCTCCCGCCCGCCGAGATCGAGGCCGTCGCCTCGCACGTCCTGGGCGAGCCGGAGCCCGACCACGCGAAGGGCGAGGCGGCGAAGGCGGGGCGGCCATACACGCACCTCGGCTACAACCGGTTCCTCGACCCCGAGGGCTACCCGGCGGTGAAGCCGCCCTGGGGTACGCTCAACGCCATCGACCTCGACGCGGGCGAGATCCGGTGGTCGGTCACGCTCGGCGAAGTGCCCGAGCTCACGAAACGCGGCCTCCCGCCGACCGGCACGGAGAACTACGGCGGGCCGATCGTCACCGCGGGGGGGCTCGTCTTCGTCGGCGCGACGAAGGACCAGCGCTTCCGCGCGTTCGACAAGAGGACCGGGAAGCGGCTCTGGGAGACGACGCTGCCCGCGGGCGGCTACGCCACGCCGGCGACGTACGAGAAGGACGGCCGGCAGTACGTCGTGATCGCCGCCGGCGGCGGGAAGATGGGAACTCCATCGGGCGACGTGTACATGGCCTTCGCCCTGCCCGACTGAGAGGCTCGGGCTGGGCGCTCACTCCACGAAGCTGAGGCTCACGCTCCACGACCCCTGGTACACGAGGGTGTCGCCGGAGCGGACGCGGGCATCGATGCGGTCGATCGTGAAGGGCGGTGCGCACTCGATCGCGGCCTGGTGGAAGCCCACCGTGGCCGGCTGTCCGCCGACGAGGGTGAAGCCGTCCGCCGGCGAGTCGTGCTGCGAGTAGAGGCAGCGGCGGCTTCCCGACCAGCCGTCTAGCCACAGGTTGACGCCGGCCAGGGTCGAGGGTGAGGCGACCGACAGCTCGGCGTTGAACGCCGTCGTGCACCACGCGCAATCGGCGGAGCGCGCCCGCGCCAGCGAAGCCGGCCCGACGGCGGGCTGCACCGAAACGAGCGCGAGGCCTGCGACCGGCGCGGCCGCGGGGCTCTCGAACTCCCCTCCGCACGCCCCCGCGAGCACCGCCACGGCCACGCACGCCAGCTTCGTCCGCATCGTCCACTCCCCGGCCCGTCCAGGCGGGCCACGGCGGAAGCGAACGCAAGGCGCGTACCGGCGGCGTCGGAACCGGCCGGCGAGGGGTCGATCCCCTGTGATTGCCGCGGGTTGGCGGACCCGTAGCGAGAGGGCAGCCGGCGGCAGTGGCATCGACCGTGACAGCTTCCTGTCCGTCTTCCGGCCAGAAGCCCGGCAGACAGATCGCCACTCGCCCGCTTTGCGCCGGGCCGGGATACGCATTGCGTCGCAGAGGAAAACGCCCGTGCGGGCTGCCGCCTGGAGAAGCCGAAAACCCTTGACAGCACTGGTGATCGCCTCGCATCATTCGCACTCCAAGCTTTCACGTTCGGGAACATTGCGCGGCGGTTCGGGGTCTCGCTCACCGGCGGGGCATCCCTCTCCCACCCGCCCGGCGCGCGACGGGTGAGCCTCATTCAGGAATCGGGAGAGTCCGTTGCCGGATGCACGGCGTGTCGTGGTCCTCGAAGCCGACACCATCAACCGCTTTTCGACCGAGCGGCTTCTGCGTCGCGAGGATTACTGGGTGTTCGTGACGGAAGACGCCGCCGCCGCCGCGCGCGTTTCCTCGGTGTCCGCCGTCGACCTCGTCCTCGTCGACCTCGGCCTCGGCCGCCTCGAAGCCGTTCCCCAGTGGCAACGCCGCCGCGGGGACGCGGCCTTCCACGGCATCCCGCCGTCGCTGACGGACGGGTACGCCGTGCTGCGCCCGCTGCACGTCGACCCGGCCTCGGCCCGCTTCCCGGTCGTGACGCTGCGGATGGACGCCCTGCCCTCGGAGCCCCCCCCGCAGTGCCGCTTCGCCGTCGTGGAGTTCCTCCCGCGGCCATGGAAAGCGGGAGGGCTGCTCGAGGGCCTCGACACCGTCTTCCGCCACGTCATCCGGCCGACGCCTCCGGTCGAATCGGTGGCGACCGCCCCGTGGCCGATCGAGCCCGCGGGCGCCGGGAAGAAAGCGAACCGGCCGAGTGGACCGGGACCGTTCGAGAGCACGCCCGTCGCGCTGCGCACCGCGCTCGTCGTGGATCCGGACGACACCGATCGCCGCGCGGTCGTGGACGACCTCGTTCGCCACGGCTTCTCGGTTCTCGAGGCCTCGACCGGGGCCGAGGCGTTGCGCCTCGCGGTGGCGCGCCGCCCGTGGCTCGTCCTCACCGAGCTGATCCTCCCCGACGAGAGCGGCCTCGCCTTGTGCCGGCGGATGCGCGGCCACAGCCTCCTGCGACGCACGCCGGTCGTCTTCCTCTCCGGGCGGGACGATTGCGACACGCGCTACCAGGCCCTCAAGGCGGGGGCCGACGACTATCTCCTGAAGCCCGGCCCCTCGCGAGAGCTGCTGATCCGCCTGGAGCTGCTGCTCAAGCGCTTCGCCGAGATCGAGCTCGCCAGCGAGCCGGGGGCCGGCCTGCGGGGGGCGGTGGAGCTGGTGGGCGCGCCCGCCGTACTGCAGATCTGCCACCTCAACCTGCTCACGGGAGTGCTCGTCGCCCGCCGCGGCAGCCACTCGGTCCGCATCGCCTTCCGTTCCGGGCAGATCGTCTCCGCGACCGGCCACGACCACGAGGGGGCGCCGGTCGTCTACGACTTCATCGGCTGGCCGAACGGCCAGTTCGAGTTCGACCGGGGGGCCCTCGCCGAAGGGACTCCGATGGAGAGCGACTTCACCGCTCTCCTCCTGGAGGGCTGCCGCCGCCTCGACGAGAGGCACCGCGGCCGGCCGGTCGAAGCGGCGCGCCATTGACGCGCCCCGCGCGTCTCGCATAGCCTCGGCCCCACCCGGGGCCGAGGCGCCTCGGCCAGGAGACACCCGATGAAACTGCGGACGATGCCGATCTTCTTCGCCTTCTTCGTGATGGGCTTCGTGGACGCCGTCGGCACGCTCGTCGGCTTCGCCAAGGAGGAGTATCAGCTCTCCGGCTTCATGGCGGGACTCCTCCCCTTCTTCGGCTTCATCGCCTTCGCGATCTTCTCGGTCCCGGGCGGCGTGCTCATGGACAAGAAGGGGAAGAAGTTCCTGATGCTGCTGTCGCTCGCGATCGTGCTCGTCGGCGAGGCGCTGCCCGCGCTGACCACCGGCTACGTCATGCTCGTCGGCGCCATCTTCCTGATCGGGGTCGGCATGACCCTCCTGCAGGTGGCCGGCAACCCGATCATGCGCGACGTCTCCGACGAGGGCCGCTTCGCCCGCAACCTCACCTTCGCGCAGTTCATCAAGGGACTCGGGTCGATCGCGGGGCCGGCGGTGGCGATCGCCCTCGTCTCGCGCGGTCTGCCCTGGAACTCGATCTTCACCGTCTTCGGGGTGGTGGTGGCGATCACGCTGGCGGGGGTCGCCTTCCTGAAGGTCGACGAGAAGAAGCAGGACGACAAGCCCGCGGCCTCGATCCGCTCGAGCTTCGCCCTCCTCGCGAACCCCTACGTCTTCACCATGATCCTCGGTCTCTTCCTCTACGTGGGGGCCGAGGTGGGCGTCAACTCCTGGATCGCCACCTTCCTCAACCAGAAGTTCCAGTTCGACCTCGGCAGCCTCGCCACCGGCGGGATCGCCTTCTTCTTCGTGGCCCTCTCGATCGGCCGGCTCATCGGCTCCGCGGTGCTGAACTTCATGTCCGCCCGGCAGTTCCTGCTGGTGACGGCGGCGCTCTCCGTCGTCGGCACGCTCGGGATCATGCTCGGATCGAAGGAGGTCGCGGTCGCGTCGATCTTCGTCACCGGGCTCGGCTTCGGCAACGTCTTCCCCTTGATCTTCTCGATGCTCATCGACAAGATGCCCGAGCGCAGCGCCGAGCTGTCGGGGCTGCTGTGCATGGCGATCGCGGGGGGCGCGGTGATGCCCCTGGTGATGGGCGCGGTGAACGACACGTTCTCCTCCGTCACCGCCGCGATGGCGGTGCCCTTCGTCTCGTGCCTGTACATCTTCTACCTGGGCCTGCGCGCCGCGCGCGAGGCGAAGGCCTAGGGAGGCCCCCATGTCCTACGCCGAGGATCCCCGCGTCGTGCTCACCCTCGACGCCGGCGGCACGAACTTCGTCTTCTCCGCGGCGCGTGGCGAGCGCGAGGTGGTCGAACCGGTCACCCTGCGATCGAACGCCCACGACCTGACGCTGTGCCTGCAGACGATCGTCGAGGGGTTCGCGAAGGTGAAGGAGAAGGCCCCCGCCCCGCCGGTGGCCATCAGCTTCGCCTTCCCCGGCCCCGCCGACTACCCCAACGGCGTCATCGGCGGCCTCGGAAACCTGCCCGCGTTCAAGGGCGGGGGCGTCGCCCTCGGGCCCATGCTCGCGGACCGCTTCTCCATCCCGGTGTTCCTGAACAACGACGGCGACCTGTTCGCCTTCGGGGAGGCGATCGCCGGCTTCCTCCCGTGGGTGAACGGCCTCCTCGCCGAGGGCGGCAGCCCCAAGCGCTTCCGCAACCTCTTCGGCGCCACCTTCGGCACCGGCTTCGGCGGCGGCATCGTGCAGGACGGCCGCCTGTGGATCGGAGACAACTCGGCGGGCGGCGAGATCTGGCTCCTCCGGAACAAGCTGGACCCGAAATCGAACATCGAGGAGGCGGTCTCGATCCGGGCCATCCGGCGCGAGTACGCGCGGGGCGCGGGGATCGCCTTCGAGACGGCGCCGGAGCCGAAGGACATCTTCGAGATCGGCGGGGGCGAGAAGCCCGGCAGCCGCGCGGGAGCGATCGAGGCCTTCCGGCGGATGGGCGAGGCGGCGGGCGACGCGCTCGCCTCGGCGATGACGCTCGTCGACGGCCTGGTGGTGATCGGGGGCGGCCTCACCGGCGCGTCCGAGCTGTTCCTGCCCGCGCTCGTGGCCGAGATGAACTCATCCTACGAGACGCCGTCGGGCCCGGTCCCCCGCCTCGAGGTGAAGGCGTTCAACCTGGAGAACCCCGCCGAGCGAGCGGCGTTCGTGAGGGGCGAGGCGAGGGAGGTCGTCGTCCCCGGCTCCGACCGGAAGGTCTCCTACGACCCCCTGAAGCGGGTCGGGGTCGGCCTCTCGCGCCTCGGGACCAGCCGGGCGGTGGCCATCGGCGCCTACGCCTTCGCCCTGGCCGAGCTCGACCGGAGGGGCTGAGCCTCAGGCGTCCTTGCTCGGGTAGCGGAAGAGCGCAGACCCCGCCAGGCCCTTCGCCTTGACGGCCTCGATCTCGGCGGCCGAGAGCGGCTCGAAGCCGGCCGCGAGCTTCAGGGCCATGGCGAACAGCGTCTCGTCCCCCGGGGGGATGGCGGCGGTCACCGGGTGGGACAGCGTGAAGCGCAGGCCCATGGCGGCCGACTCCGGAGTGTCGAGCGGCTCGTACCAGCACTTGGCGTAACGCTTCGCCGCACCTTGCGGCCACGGGCCCCTGGCCATCGCCTTCAGGCAGAGGATGCCCACGCCCTTGTCCTTCGCCTTCGCGAGCACCTGCGGCCCGAAGGCGCCGGCGTGCCAGGTGGCGAAGTTGACCGGGAACAGGATCGTGTCGAACGCGTAGCCGTCCAGGAGCGCGGTCGCCGCTTCGACGGAGTGCGCCGAGAAACCGAGAAAGCGGACCTTGCCGGCCTTCCTCGCCGCCTCGAAGGCCTCCATGGCGCCGCCGGGGCCGAGGATCGTCTTCACGTCCTTCTGGCTCGTGACCGCGTGGTGCTGGTAGAGGTCGAAGTGGTCGGTGCGCATCTTCCGCAGCGAGCTCTCGAGCTCCTGCGTCGCCGCCTCGCGGGTCCGCCCCTGGGTCTTGCAGGCGAGAAAGACGCCCTTGCGGTGGGGCTCGAGCGCCGGCCCCAGCATGTCCTCGGCGTTGCCGTAGCTCGGGGCCACGTCGAAGTAGTTGACGCCCGCCTCGATCGCGGCCCGCACCCGCGCGGACGCCTGCCCGGCGGTGGCGTTCGTCACCACGATCCCGCCGAAGCCGACGATCGAGAGCTTCTCGCCCGTCTTTCCGAGCGCCCGCCGCTCGAGGCCGCCCGGCCCCCGCTCGCGCTCGACCCCCTGGAGGCCCGCGGGGAACAGCGACAGGGTGGCTCCCGCTCCGATCACGAAGTCTCGCCTCTTCACGGGCCCCTCCTTCCTTTTTCCCGGCATCTCAGGGGCTAGAATACTCTCCTTCTCCAGAGAGGTCACCGATGGCGCGCCTGCTGATGATCGCCCCCGACGAGGCCCTGCTGAAGGCGCTGCGGGCCTCCCCGCTTCTCGAAGGCCACGCGATCGAGGCGGCGGGAAGCGAGACGGACGCCCTGCGCCAGCTGCGGCGGCGGGCCTTCGACGTCCTGGTGACCGCGCCCGACAGCGAACCTCGCGGAGGACGCGGCGATACTCGAGGAGGTGCGGCTCGTCCGGCCTGGGGTCAAGGTCGTCCTCCTCGCGCCGCGCACGACGCCGGAGCTCGTGATCGGCGCCCTGCGCAAGCGGGTCTTCGCGTGCTTCAGCGCCCCCTTCGACACCTCGGAGATCGCGGACATGCTCTCCCGCGCCCTCGAGGCGAACGACTGGAAGAACGGCATCGAGGTCCTCTCCGCCACCCCGGACTGGATGCACGTTCGGGTCAACTGCCGGCTGCTGAGCGCGGAGCGCCTCGTGAACTTCCTGACCGAGCTGCGCTCCGACGTGCCCGAGGCCCCCCGCGACGATTTCATGTTCGCGTTCCGCGAGGTGCTCATGAACGCGATGGAGCACGGGGGCGGCTTCGATCCCGACCAGGTGGTGGAGGTCACGGCGGTCCGCACCGCGCGCACGATGGTCTTCTACCTGCGCGACCCGGGCCCCGGCTTCGACATCGCCGCGCTGCCCCACGCCGCCGTCACCCGGCCGGACGACCCGCTCGCGGTGGCCGAGCTCCGGGAGCACCGAGGGCCTGCGCCCGGGGGGCTTCGGCCTGCTGCTGGCGCGGCAGATCGTGGACGAGATGATCTACTCCGAGCGCCGCAACGAAGTCATCCTCATCAAGCACCTGCGGTGAGCGGTGGCGGTCCGAATGGCTCAGGCGGCGCGTTCGGGCAGGGGTTATGATCCGGTCCGCCTCGCCGAACCGGGGCGGCGCGCGACCAACAAGGAGCCGAAGCCATGCCGACCAAAGTGATGATCATGGGCCTGGGGCCGATCGGGGCGGGCGTCGCCCGCCAGCTGGCGGCCCGGAAGAACTTCAAGATCGTGTCCGCGGTGGACATCGACCCCGCCAAGGCCGGCAAGGACCTGGGCGAGGTGGTGGGCCTCGGGAAGAAGACCGGCGTCAAGGTCGGGGCCGACCCCGCCGCCGCCATCCGGAAGACGAAGCCGCAGGTGGCCGTCCTGTGCACGAGCTCGGCGCTCAAGAAGGTGTGGCCGCAGGTCGAAGCGGTGCTGAAGCTCAAGGTCCCGATCGTCTCCACGACCGAGGAGCTCTCCTACCCGTGGTTCTCCAACCGGGCCCTGGCGAGGAAGATCGACGCCGCGGCGAAGAAGGCGAAGGTGGCGGTGGTCGGAACCGGGGTGAACCCCGGCTTCGCCATGGACGCGCTGCCGATCACCCTCACCGCCATCTGCGAGCGGGTGGACTCCGTGCGGGTGGACCGCATCCAGGACGCACGGATCCGTCGCCTGCCCTTCCAGCAGAAGATCGGCTCGGGCCTCACCTCCGCGGAGTTCGCGGAGAAGGTGAAGACGCTCACCGTGCGCCACGTCGGCCTCACCGAGTCGGTGGCCATGATCGCGGACGCGCTCGGCTGGAAGCTGGACCGGATCACCGACGAGATCCAGCCGAAGATCGCGGAGGCCCCGGTGGAGAGCCAGTTCCTCAAGGTCGAGGCGGGCAAGGTCTGCGGCATCATCCAGGACGGGCTCGGGTTCGTGAAGGGCAAGCCCGTGATCGCCCTGCACATGGAGGCGTACCTCGGCGCTCCGGAGACGTACGATCGCGTGCGGGTCGAGGGCTCGCCCCGGCTCGACGTGAAGGCGACCGGGGGCTACCACGGCGACGTGGCCACCCACTCGATCACGGTCAACACGATCCCGAAGGCACTCACGGCGCCGCCGGGCCTGCACACGATGCGCAGCCTGGCGCTGCCCTCCTTCGCCGGCGGGAAGTAGCGCCCCGGGGATGGAGCGACGGGGCTTCCTGAAGTCCGCGGGGACGGCCGTGCTCGCCTCGGGCGCGGCCGGCCCCGCCCTCGGAGCGCCCTCCGGGGCGGCCTCGACTCCAAGGGCCGTCAAGCCCGGGCGCCTGCGGTCCGGGGACGTGGCCGGCCTCGTGGCGCCGGCCGGAGCGAGTCTGGGAGTCGGTCGACATCGAGATCGCCCAGGAGGTCGTCCGGGCCTTCGGCCTCGAGCCCCGCCTGGGCACGCACGTCCGCGATCGCCACGGCTACTTCGCCGGGAAGGACGAGGACCGCGCCGCCGACCTGAACCGCTTCTTCGCCGACACGTCGGTGAAGGCCGTCTTCGCGATCCGGGGCGGCTGGGGCGGTGCGCGCGTCCTGCCCTACCTCGACTGGGAGACGATCCGTCGCAGCCCGAAGGTCCTCACGGGCTCCAGCGACGTCACCGGCCTGCATTGCGGCCTGCAGGCGAAGGCCGGCCTCGTGACCTTCCACGCGCCGGTGCTGCTCTCGAGTTGGCCGCCGTTCTCGGTCGAGCACTTCAAGCGGGTGGTGTTCGAGGGGGAGGCCGTGACGATGGCCAACCCGCCCGGCAGCCAGGATCGGCTCGTCCAGCAGGGAGAACCGCACTCGCACGATCACGCCGGGCAAGGCGCGCGGGCGCCTCGTCGGCGGCAATCTGACCGTGCTGACCGCCCTC
Source organism: uncultured Acidobacteriota bacterium (assembly GCA_963818355.1). GTDB lineage: Bacteria > Acidobacteriota > Vicinamibacteria > Fen-336 > Fen-336 > DATBSL01. The sequence continues at coordinate 37,763 of CAWFSB010000027.1, forward strand.
GTCGGCTCGCCCTACGTGCCGTCCTTCGACGGGGCGATCCTCTTCCTCGAGGACGTGCGACGAGGAGATCTACCGGGTGGACCGGATGCTGACGCAGCTGCGTCTCTCGGGTCTGCTCGGCCGCATCCGTGGCTTCGTCTTCGGCTCATGCAGCAAGTGCGGGCCGGGCGAGAGCTACGGCTCGCTGACTCTCGAGGAGGTCCTCGACGAGCACGTGAAGCCGCTCGGCGTCCCCGCTTACGAGGGCGCGATGATCGGCCACCAGGCGCGGCAGTTCACCGTGCCGATCGGCGTCGAGGTCGAAATGGACGCCGCCGCCGGCACGATCGCGATGCTCGAGCCCGCGGTGGCCTGAGCCCGAGGACCTCGTCGAGAGCACGGAGGGCTTCTCCCCGGCCGCCACCCGCGCGGGCCGCGCGTTCTTCGAGGGCCTCGACGTCGGGGCGATGCCCCCGCTCCTCGGCTACAACAAGACGCGACGACGACGAGAGGGCACCGTCCTCCTCGAGGTCGCGGAGACGGGCGACCCGCTGCTCGCCGTGCGGGCCTTCGGGAAGGGCCGGGTCCTCGCCTACACGTCCGACCCGGCCCCGCACTGGGGCTTGAACTTCGTTTACTGGGACGGGTACGGCGAGTTCTGGCGGCGCTGCCTCGACGACGTGCTCAAGCGGGGCGCCGCGCGAAACCCTCGACCGGCCAGGAGGCGACCGTCTCCCGCATCGGCTCGTCGGTCAGGTCGAGGCTGAGCGGCGTCACCGAGACCCGCCTCTCCCGCAGCACGACGTTGCAGTCGCTGCCCGGGATGTCCTCGTGCTGGTACTCGTTCCCGCCGATCCAGAAGTAGGAGCGACCCCGCGGGTCCTTCTTCTCGACGACCTCGGAGCCGTACGAGTGCTTGCCGAGGCGCGTGACGACGTAGCCGTCGGGCTCGACTCCGGGGGGCACGTTGACGTTCAGCAGCAGGTTGGCGGGGATCTCGCGGCCGAGGGCCGCGCCCACCAGTGCCCGGGCGAACCGCGCCGCGGGGCCGAAGTCCTGGACGCCCCAGCCGGCGAGGCTGAACGCGACGGCCGGCACGCCGATGATCGAGGCCTCCATCGCCGCGGCGACCGTGCCCGAGTAGGTGACGTCGTCGGCCAGGTTCGGGCCGTGGTTGATGCCGGAGACCATGATGGCGGGCCGGCGGGCCCTCAGCACGTGGTGGATGCCGAGCCACGAGCAGTCGGTGGGAGTGCCGTCCACCGCGAACCAGCGCGGCCGCACCTCGCGCAAGCGGAGAGGGCGGTGGATGGAGATGGCGTGCGACGAGGCGCTCTGCTCGACCTCGGGCGCGACCACCCAGGCCTCGCCGAGCTCTTCCATCGCGTCGACGAGGGCCTTGATGCCCTCGGACTGGTAGCCGTCGTCGTTCGAGACCAGGATGCGCGGGCGCTCGCTCATAGGTCGCCCATGCTAACCCGGCCGGCTCCCCTATAATCCCATCCGCATGAGCCTGAGCCTCGTCGTCCTCGCCGCCGGGGTCGGGAGCCGCTACGGCGGCCCCAAGCAGATCGACCGCGTCGGCCCCGGCGGGGCGACGCTCCTCGACTACGCCGCTTTCGACGCGAGGCGCGCCGGGTTCGACCGGGTCGTGCTGGTCGTGCGCGAGGGCATGGAGGCGGACGTCCGCGAAGCCGTGGGCGACCGGATCGCGCGCCACGTCCCGGTGGTCCTACGCGGTGCAGGGCCAGGCGCTGCCCGTTGGCTTCGAGCCGCCCCCCGGCCGCACCAAGCCGTGGGGCACCGGCCACGCCACCCTCGCCGCGGCGCCGCTCCTGGACGGCCCCTTCGCCGTGATCAACGCCGACGACTTCTACGGCGCCGGCAGCTATCGCGTGCTGGCCGAGCACCTGCGGCGGCCGCCGGACGGCCCGGTCCCCGAGTTCGCGATCGTCGGCTTCCCCCTGGCCGCCACGCTGAGCCCGGACGGCCCCGTGAGCCGGGGCGTCTGCACGGTGAGCGACGAAGGCCTTCTCGTGTCCATCCGCGAGGTGCTGAAGGTCGAGCGCGACGGCGAGGACGCGCGCGGCCTCGACGCGTCCGGCGCCTGGCAGCCCATCCCGGGCACGACGCCCGTGTCGCTCAATTTCTGGGGGTTCACCCCCGCCCTCGTCCCGGCGCTGCAGGGCGGCTTCCGGCGTTTCCTGGAGCAGAACGCGCGACAGCGTGAAGGCCGAGTACTTCCTGCTCTACGCGGTGCAGGACCTCGTGGACGCGGGCGCGGCACGCGTGCGGGTCCTCGGCGGCGGCGGCCCCTGGGGCGGCCTCACCTACCCCGGCGACCGCCCGCGCCTCGTGGCGCTGCTCGAGGACCTCACCGCGCGGGGCGAGTACCCGCGGGAGCTCTGGGCGTGACGGCCGCGGCGCCGCACGTCCCGACCCAGGCCGACGCGACCGCGGTCACCGCCCGCTTCGCCGTCCCCGGCTCGATGCTCTCTCTCGAGCCGCACACGAGCGGTCTCATCAACCACTCGTGGGTCGCGACGTTCGCGACGCCTTCCGACCGGCGACGCTACGTGCTCCAGCAGATCAACCGCCACGTCTTCCACCACCCCGACGAGGTGATGGAGAACATGGTCCGCGTCACGCGCCACGTCGCGGCGCGCCTCGCGCGCGAAGGCGCCTCCGACGCCGGGCGCCGGGTGCTCTCCTTCGTCCCGACGCACGAGGGCCTCTCGCACCACGTGGACGCGGCGGGAGAGACCTGGCGCCTCGTGCCGTGGGTCGAGGGCACGCGCGCGACCGAGCGAGCCTCGACCGAGGCGGAGGCCCGCGAGACCGCCCGCGCCTTCGGCCGCTTCCTGGCCCACCTGCACGACCTGCCCTCGCCGCCGCTCCACGAGACGATCCTCGCGTTCCACGACACGCCGGGCCGGCTCGTCGCCTTCGAGCGGGCGGTCGCGGCGGACCGCGTCTCCCGCGCCTCCGGCTGCCGGCGCGAGATCGACGCGCTCCTCGACCGCCGCCCCCTGGCCTCGGCCCTGGCCGGGCCCGCGGCGCGCGGCGAGATTCCCGTGCGCCCCACGCACAACGACGCGAAGATCGCCAACGTCCTCTTCGACGAGACGACCGGGGAAGGGGTCTGCGTCGTGGACCTCGACACCGTGATGCCCGGGCTCGCCTCGTACGACTTCGGCGACCTCGCCCGCTCGACGGTGAGCGACTCGGACGAGGACGAGCGGGACCTCGAGCGCGTCCGGGTCCGAGTCCCCGTCTTCGAGGCGCTCGCCCGCGGCTTCGTCGAGGGGGCCGGCGACGCGCTCTCCCCCGCCGAGCGCGCGCTCCTCGTCACCGGCGCGAAGGTCATCGTCTACGAGCAGGCCGTCCGTTTCCTCGGCGACCACCTCGACGGCGACCGCTACTACCGCACCACCCGGCCCGGCCACAACCTCGACCGCGCCCGGAACCAGGTCCGGCTCCTCGAGTCGCTCGAGGCGGCGATCGGGCCGCCCCGATGAAGGCCGTCTTCGCGCTCGCCGTCAAGGACCTGCGGCTGCTGACGCGGCACCGGGGGGATTTCTTCTTCGTCGCGGTGTGGCCCGTCGTCCTGTCGGTGCTGTTCGGGGTGATCTTCGCGGCGCCGCCCGAGGGGCGCTCGCCGCTCGGCATAGCCCTCGCGGACGAGGACGGGACGGACGGCTCGCGCGCCTTCGCCGCGCGGCTCGGCCGCACGGGCGGGCTCGACGTCCTGAGCGTGGGCCGGGCGGACGCCGAGGCCCTGGTGCGGCAGGGCAAGCGGGTCGCCTGGGTGGCGCTGCCTTCCGGCTTCGGAGAAGCGTCGGCGAACCCCTTCTCCGGGCGGGCGCCGACCGTCGAGATGGGGATCGACCCCGCCCGCAAGGCCGAGGCGGCGATGCTGGAGGGCCTGCTCGCCCGCGAGGCGGCGCTCGGCTTCCAGGAGCGCCTCTCCGACCGCGAGGCCACCCGCCGCATGGTCGCGGACGCGCTCTCCCGCCTGCGCTACGCGCCCCCGTGGTCGCCCGAGCGGAAGCGGAACGAGCGATTCCTCTCCGAGCTCGACCGCTGGCTCGCGGACGCGCCGGCCGAGGGGGGCGGCCTGAAGCTCCAGCCGCTGGCGGTCGAGCACCAGGCGGCGGCGCCCGAGCGGCGCGGTCCGCGCCGCTCGTTCGAGTTCACCTTTCCCCAGGGCATGCTGTGGGGCCTGCTGGCCTGCGCCGCCAACTTCGCGATCGGCCTCGTCAAGGAGCGCACCAGCGGGACGATGGGGCGCCTCCTCACCGCGCCCCTCACGCGCCGCCTCATACTCCTCGGTAAGGCGCTCGCCTGCTTCGTCGCCATGATCGCGGTCGAGGCCCTGCTCGTCGCCGTCGGCGTCGTGGGCTTCGGCGTGCGGCCGAGCTCGTGGCCCCTCCTCGCCGCCGCCGTGCTCGCCGCCGCCACCGCGTTCACCGGGATCATGATGGTCCTCGCCGTCGTCGCCGAGACCGAGCAGTCGGCGAGCGGGGCGGCATGGGCGACGCTGCTCGTCCTCGCCATGCTCGGCGGGGGGATGGTGCCGCTGTTCGTCATGCCCCGGTGGATGCTCACCGCGAGCGGCGTGAGCCCGGCGAAGTGGGCGATCCTCGCTCTCGAGGGAGCGCTCTGGCGCGGGTTCTCCCCCGCCGAGATGGCCCTGCCTCTGGGCCTCCTCCTCGCGATCGGCGCGGCCGGCGTCGTCCTCGGGACGCGGCTGTTCCGCACCTACTGACCCGCGCCCGGGCAGCGACGATCGGCTAGAATGCTGGAACCAGGCCCCGAGGCAATCGACGGGGCGCAACCGGCACGACAGAGGGGAACAAGCGGACCAACCGGGTCAAACGCGCCGGAGGGGATTCGTCTCGCCTCCGGGGCAGCGAGATGGAGCGGAGCAGGTGAGGACGGCCTTCGACTACGTGCTCGTCGGCGGGGGGCTGCAGAACGCCCTCCTGGCTCTCGCCCTGCGCGCGCGCCAACCCGGGGCGCGCGTCGCGCTCGTCGAGCGCGCGGCGTCGCTCGGCGGGAACCACACCTGGTCCTTCCACGAGGGCGACGTGCCCACGGCGGCGCGGGAGTGGGTGGAGCCGCTCGTCGCCCGCCGCTGGCCCTCCTACGACGTGCGCTTCCCCGGCCTCGAGCGGACCCTGGGGCACGCCTACGCCACGATCCCCTCGGCTCGGGTGGACGCGGTGGTGCGCGAGCGCTTCGCCGGCGCGCCCGGGTGCGAGGTGATCACGGGAAGCGCCGCCGTCGCCGTCGGCCCGCGCGTCGTGCGGCTCGAGGAAGGCCGGGCCCTCGAGGCGACGCTGGTGGTGGACGCGCGCGGCCCGGACCACGGCAAGCCGGCGGGCGGCGCGGGCTTCCAGAAGTTCGTGGGCGTGGAGCTTCGCCTGGAGAAGCCGATCGCCCCGGCACGGCCCGTGGTCATGGACGCGACGGTGCCCCAGGCGGACGGCTTCCGCTTCGTGTACGTACTGCCCCTCGCCGAAGACCACGTCCTCGTCGAAGACACCTACTTCTCCGACACCGATCTCCTCGACCGGGGGGCGCTGCGCGAGCGAGCCCTCGACTACGCGCGAGAGAAGGGGCTCTCTCCCTTCTCGGTCGTCCGCGAGGAGGAGGGTGTCCTGCCCCTGCCCTGGTCGGGTCCGCTGCCGCGCCCCTTCGACCCGCCGCTCGTCGCCGGCTACGCCGGCGGTTTCTTCCACCCCGTGACGGGGTACTCGTTCCCGGTGGCGGTGAGGCTCGCCTCGCTCGTCGCGTCCCTTCCGCCCGAGCGGGCGCTGGGCGCCGAGCTCCAGGCCTTCGCGCGGCGGCACCGCGCCCAGGCCCGCTTCGCCCACCTCCTCAACTTGCTGATGTTCCGCGCCTACCCGCCGCCCTGCCGCTGGCACGTGCTCGAGCGGTTCTACCGTGAGATGCCGGAGGACACGATCCGGCGCTTCTACGCCCTCGACCTGACGGTGAAGGACCGAGCGCGGCTGCTCCTCGGGCGGCCGCCCCGCGGCTTCTCCTTCCGCCTGGCCTGGGCGCACCTGCAGGCCGCATGAACGACAAAGCCACTCGCTACCGCGCCGCCGTCGTCGGGAGCGGCTTCGGCGGCCTCGCCGCCGCCATCCGCCTCCAGGCCCGCGGCGTCCGCACCGTGCTCTTCGAGAAGCGCGACCTCCCCGGGGGGCGCGCCTACGTCTACCGGGACCAGGGCTTCACGTTCGACGCCGGCCCCACCGTCATCACCGCGCCCCAGTGCCTCGAGGAGCTCTTCGCGGTGGCCGGCCGGAGGATGTCCGACTACGTCCAGATGCTGCCGGTCACTCCCTTCTACCGCCTGTCCTGGCCCGACGGCGTCGCCTTCGACTACGACGGCGACCAGGCGAACATGGAGGAACAGATCCGGAGGCTCTCCCCGGGCGACGTCGCCGGCTACCGCGCCTTCGTCGCTTACGCGCGGCAGGTCTTCGTCAAGGGCTACGAGGAGCTGGCCGGCGTGCCGTTCCTGCGCTTCGCGGACATGGTGAAGGTGGCCCCCGACCTCATGCGCCTGCGCGCCGACCGCTCGGTCTACGGCGCGGTGAAGCGCTTCGTCCGGGACGACCACCTGCGCCAGGCGTTGAGCTTCCACTCGCTCCTGGTGGGCGGGAACCCCTTCGAGACGAGCGCCATCTACACCCTCATCCACTACCTCGAGCGGAACTGGGGCGTCTTCTTCCCGCGCGGCGGGACCGGGGCGCTCATCCGGGCCCTCGTGAAGCTGTACGAGGAGATCGGCGGCGAGCTCCGGCTCTCGACACCCGTCCGGGGAATCGAAGCGCCGAACGGCCACGGGCGGGCCCACCGCGTGAGCACCGACGCCGGCACCGAGGAGTTCGACCTGGTGGTGTCGAACGCCGACGTGCACCACACGTACTCGAAGCTCTACGGGGGCGACCCGCGCGGGCGGACGACCGGCCGGCGCCTCGAGCGCATGGACTGGTCGATGTCGCTCTTCCTCGTCTACTTCGGCACGAACCGCCGCTTCCCCGATCTCGCGCACCACACGGTCGTCTTCGGGCCGCGCTACGAGGGACTCCTCCGCGACATCTTCCACGGCTCGAGGCTGCCCGAGGACTTCAGCCTGTACCTGCACGCGCCGACCGTCACCGACCCCACGATGGCCCCTCCCGGCTGCGAGGCCTTCTACGTGCTCTCGCCCGTGCCGCACCTCGGCCTCGCGAAGATCGACTGGGAGAAGGCGGGCCCCGCGTACGCCGATCGCATCCTGGCGCTGCTCGAGGAGCGCCTCGCGCCGGGGCTGCGCGCCTCGATCGTGACCCGCCGGATCTTCACCCCGGTGGACTTCCGCGACGAGCTCAACACGTTCGAGGGCTCGGCGTTCTCGGTGGCGCCGAAGCTCACCCAGAGCGCGTGGTTCCGCCCCCACAACCGGGACCCGCGGATCCCCGGGCTCTACATCGCGGGCGCCGGCACCCACCCGGGCGCGGGCATGCCGGGCGTCGTGAACTCGGCCAAGGCGACCGACCGGGTGATCGCGGAGGACCTGGGCCTGTGAAGACCGGGCGCAAGGAGAGCGCGGCGGTCCTCGCGGAGCACTCGAAGAGCTTCGCCCTGGCCGGCCGTCTCTTCCCGCCGGGGCCGCGCGAGGACGCGGCCGCGGTCTACGCGTGGTGCCGCCTGAGCGACGACGCGATCGACCTCGCGCCGATGGGCGCCAAGGCGCAGGCCCTCCTCGCCGAGCGCGAGCGGCTCTTGCGCGTGTACGCGGACCCGGATCCCGGCGACCCGATCCTGCGGGCCTTCCAGGAGGTCGTGCGCGACCGGCGCATCCCCGCCTGCTACCCGGAGGAGCTGCTCGAGGGGCTGGCCATGGACGCCGACTGCCGCCGCTACGAGACGATCGAAGACCTGCTGCTGTACTGCTACCGCGTCGCGGGCACGGTGGGGCTCATGATGTGCCACGTCATGGGCGTCTCCGACCCGCGCGGGCTGCGGCACGCCGCGCACCTCGGGATGGCCATGCAGCTCACCAACATCTCGCGCGACGTGCTCGAGGACTGGGGCCGCGGCCACGTGTACCTGCCGGACGATCTCCTCGGGACGCGCGCCGCGGACGCCCTGTGGGCCCGGCTCGGCGAGCCCCAGCTTCCCCGCCACCTCGAGCCCGAGCTGCGGCGCGCCGTGCAGCGCCTGCTCGCCCACGCCGCGCAGCTGTACCGCTCGGGCGAGGCCGGGATGCGCTGGCTCTCCTGGCGCTGCGCGCTCTCGGTGCGGACCGCCCGCTACGTGTACGCGGAGATCGGCGACGTCATCGACGCCCGCGGCCACGACGCCTGGCAGGGGCGGGCGGTGGTGCCGACGAGCCGCAAGCTCCAGCTGGTGGCACGGGCGTTCTGGGACGGAGTGCGCGAGACACCGGCGCGCCTCGCCTGCTCGGCCCGCCCCGAGGTGCCGACCATGGCGCTGCCCTACTCGCCCGACCTGGCGAGCTACTAGGTCTTCGCCAGGTAGGCGGGGACGTCGGCGGCGGCGAGGGGCGGGCTCAGCAGGTAGCCCTGGAAGCCGGTGCAGCCGTGCGACTCGAGGAAGGCGCGCTGGGCCTCGGTCTCGACGCCTTCCGCCACGACCTCGAGGCCGAGGCTGCGGCCCAGGCCGAGGATGGCCACGACGTGCGCGGCCTGCTCGGGGTTGCCGGGCAGCCCCGAGACGAGTGACCGGTCGATCTTCAGCCGGCTGAAGCCGAGGTCGCGGATGCGCCCGATCGAGAAGTAGCCGGTCCCGAAGTCGTCGAGGGCCAGCTGCACGCCCAGCTCCCGGAGCTGGCGCAGCCGCTCCGTCGTCTCCTCGCCCTCGGTCATCACGGTGGGCTCGGTGAGGTCCAGCTCGAGGCGCGAGGCCACGAGCCCGCTCTTCTCGACGGCGTCCCGGACGGTGTCGACCAGGTTCGGCTGGAGGAACTGCCGGGCCGAGAGGTTGACGACGACGCGAACGTCCTTCCGGTCGAGCGAGGCGGCGAACCGCGTGGCCCCGCGGAGCACCCCGGCGCCGATCGGCAGGATGAGGCCGCTCTCCTCGGCCTGGCCGATGAAGGCGGCCGGCGTCACCATCCCGAGCTTGGGGTGCCGCCATCTGCAGGAGGGCCTCGAGCGACGGCGGCCCCTCGCGGTGGAGGACGGGCAGGTAGACGATCTCGAACTCGTCCCGCTCCAGGGCCACCCGCAGGCTGTCGAGGAGCAGCATGCGCTCGAGGGCGCGCTCGCTCATCTCCGCGGTGAAGAAGCGGTAGGTGTTCTTGCCTTCCTGCTTCGCCCGGTACATCGCGAGGTCCGCGTTGCGGAGCAGCGTGTCGGCCTCGGTGCCGTCGTCGGGGTAGACGCTGATGCCGGCGCTCGCGCTGATCGCGACGTCGTGGTCGTCGGCCCGGCAGGGCCGGGCGAGCCGGTCGAGGAGCCCCCGGGCCACGAGCGCGGCGTCGTCGGCGCGGGCCAGGTTCTGCACGAGCACGGTGAACTCGTCGCCCCCGATGCGCGCCACGAGGTCGGAGCTGCGCGTCCCGGCCCGCAGGCGCTCGGCCATCGTCTGCAGCACCGTGTCGCCGGCGGCGTGGCCGAGCCCGTCGTTGACGGCCTTGAAGCCGTCGAGGTCGATGAACACCAGGGCGCTGCGGGTGCGCTGGCGTCCCGCGCGCGACAGCGTTCGGTCCAGGGTGTCGAGGAAGAACGAGCGGTTGGGAAGGCCGGTGAGGCTGTCGTAGCGCGCGAAGCGCTGGAGGTCGGCCTCGGCGCGCTGCCGCTTGAGGAAGAGAGCGAGGAGGCTGCCGATGTCGGCGAGGGCCGGGACCCAGTCGGCATCCCGCGACTGGGCTCGCTCGCACCTCACCTCGAGGACCCCGAGCACCTGTCCCCCCACGCGCACCGGCACCGCGAGCGCGACACCGGCGCCGCGCGGGGGCGGGCCGTCCCACGCCGCGGCCCCGTCCTCGAGCGTGCGGCGCGCGAGGGAGTCGTCGGGCGGCGCCGGGCGCGAGGGCCGCCGGCGCGCCGGAGGACGTCCCGGCCAGTGACGGCGCGGGCGGGTCGCCGTCCGCCACCCAGAGCCGCGCTTCCGTGCAGTCGAGGCCGTGCACCAGCGCGTCGAGCACGGCGGGCGAGGCCTCCGCGAGCGACAGGGAGGCGGTGAGGGCCTGGGTCGCGCGCTGGCGGGCGGTGGCCAGGCGCTCGCCGCGCCGCCGGTCGCTGAGGTCGCGGATGTACGCGGTGAGAATGACCCGGCCCTTGACGTAGGCGGGGACGACGACGACCTCGACCGGCACGAGCGAGCCGTCGGCGCGCATGGCGGTCGCCTCGCGCCGGCGGCCGAGGTCGGAGCTCTCGCCGGTCAGGACGAAGTCGCGCAGGCAGCGCCGGAGCTCGTCGCGCAGGGCGGGGGGAACGATGGTGTCGGCGACCTCGCGGCCGAGGATCTCGGAGCGGCTGTAGCCGAACAGCCGCCGCGCCGCCGCGTTGAACTCGATGATGCGCCCCTCGTGATCGGCGGTCAGGATGCAGTCGATGGCGGAGTCGAGGATGAGCGCCTTGCGGATCTCGCTCGCCCGCAGCTCCTCCTCCCACTCGCGCGCCTCCTCGAACGGGCGGACGGTGAGGGGAAGGACGGCAGCCGGGGCGCCGGGGCGGTCGGGCGCGGGCTCGGCCTCCACGAACGCGGTGATCCGCTCGCGGGCGTCGCCGCGGTAGACGAGGAACTCGATTCCCACGCGGAAGAGCCCCCCTCTTCCCCGGCCAGCCGCGCGACCTGGCCCACCACGGCGACCGGGGAGCCCGAGCCCGGGAGGTCGAAGGTCAGCCCCACCTTCGTCCCGAGCTCCAGCTCGCGCGGGCTCTCGAGGAGGACTCCCCGCGCGCCGATGTTGACGACCGAGCCCTCGTCCTCGTCGGCGCCGCTGACGAAACGGGACCAGTCGCGTAGTCGCACCGGGAAGCGCTGGGTCCGCCGGGCGGGAACGCTCAGGAGCTCCTCGAGCCTCCGGTCCCAGAGGAAGGGGTCCACGGGAAGAGTGATCACGGCGTTCGCTCCCGCGACGGCCAGCTCGGTCTCGGAGTCGGGCGGGTCGGTGCGGTTGAGCCAGACGATCGCCGTGGGCCGGGTCACCTCGTTCTGGCGAAGGCCACGGACCACGGCGACGGCCTCCGCCCGCGGCAGGTCGATCACGACCATGTGCGGACGCGCGCGAGCCGCGGCCTCGACCGCCCCGTCCGCCGACTCGACGTGAACGCAGTCGATGTCCGGGCGACCGAGGACGGTGGCGGCGAGCACGCCGGAGAGACTCTCCGGGCCGACGATGAGGACCTTGAGCACCGGGGCGAAGTCTAGCCGGAATCGAGGCAAACCGCACCGGGCGAGGACCGCGACCCGTGAACTCTCCCGACTTCAGGTGGGCCTTCAGCATCGGGCTCCTCTTGCCCGGGCTGGGCGGCTCGTCGGGATCGTGGAGGACCGGGCCCGGCTACGACTCCGCGACGGGGGCTCGTGACAGTTTCCCGGCTGCCACAAACGACGCCGCTATCCACCTTCCGTTCACCGCGGGCGTGCGCGCGCGCACAAGCGCCTCGATCGGTGAGCGGCCTCACCGCCGAGCGCGCGGCGCCGGCGTCTAGCTTGTCGGGCGACCGGGCAATGGGCCCGGGCCCCCCGCCGGCCATCACACCGGCGGGGGCAATCGACCTCCTGCTCAGAGCAAACCCGGGGCAACCCGGGGACGCAGAGCAACGGGGCCCCCACCCTCGGGGGGTCAGCCGAGCCGCCAGGAGAAAGGAGGCCATGTCATGCGTCGCAAGCACTTCGTGTGTCTGTTCCTGGCCGGGCTGACGGCCGCGCTCGCCGCTGCGGGCTGTGGAAAGTCGGGCTCCGTCACCGCGCCCTCGGAGGGTCTCTCGCCACGGGCGCCGCGGTCCTGCAGGGCACGGTGACGGGCTCGCAGTCGGGCCTGCAGGTGGGCGTCGTCGGCACGCCGCTCGTCGCCTCCGTGGACGACGAGGGCCAGTTCGCCCTCGCCCAGGTCCCCGCCGGGACCGTCACCCTGAAGCTCGAGGGCGCCGGCATCGACGCCCGCGTCTCCGTGCCCGGCCTGCAGGACGGCCAGGTCACGTCGATCAAGGTGCAGCTCGCGGGCGGCAGCGCCCAGCTCGCGGGCTCGCCGAGCTGCGCCCCGACCGCGGAGACGTTCTTCTCGGGCTTGCTCGAGTCGATCGCCGGCACGCGGCTGGTCGTGTCCGGCCGACCGGTGGAGGCGGGACCCTCGGTGAAGGTGTGGCGCGGGGACCGGCGCTCCAGCCTCGACTCGCTGCAGGTGGGCGACAAGGTGAAGGTCTGGGGCACGCTCCGCGGCGACGGGGTCGTGGTCGCCGAGGAGATCCAGGCCCTGACCACCGAGCCCGGGCCCACGGGCTGGACCTGGGTGGTCTTCAGCGGCGTCGTCGAGTCGCTCAAGGCGTCCTCGCTGGACGTCCACGCGAACCCCAACACCCCCAGCCCGTCGGCGTACCCGACGCTCGATCGTGAAGGGCATGACGGTGACCACCAACGCCGACACGAAGTTCCGCCGGTCGGACGGCAGCCCCTGCTCGGGGAGCGACGTCAAGGCCGGCCAGACCGTCACCGTCGAGGGGTGGAAGCGGACGGACGGCACCGTCAAGGCGCAGATACTGACGATCGACAAGTAGCGCAGGCGAGGCCCGGGTCCCCACGGTTATACTCACGCACTTCACCAGGAGGACCCGGGCCTCGATGAACCGTCTTCTGTCCTCACTCGCCTGGCTGGCCGTCGCCCTCGTGGGGGCGGGCGCCCTCGGGGCGATCGCCCTGTGGCGCGGCGAGCCGGTGAACGGCGTCTTCTTCGTGGTCGGCGCCGGGTGCACCTACCTCGTCGCCTACCGCTTCTACTCGGCCTTCCTCGCCGCGCGCGTCCTCTCGCTCGACGCCACCCGCGCGACGCCCGCGGAGCGGCTCGACGACGGGCGCGACTTCGTGCCCACCAACCGCTGGGTGGTGCTGGGCCACCACTTCGCCGCCATCGCGGGCCCGGGGCCGCTCGTCGGCCCCACCCTCGCCGCGCAGTTCGGCTACCTGCCGGGGACGCTGTGGCTCGTGGCGGGGGCGGTGCTGGGCGGCGGCGTGCAGGACTTCGTGATCCTCTTCTTCTCGCTGCGCCGCGACGGCCGATCGCTCGGCCAGATCGCGCGCGACGAGGTGGGGCGCCGCGCCGGGCTCCTGGCCATGGTCTCGGTCCTCGCCATCATGGTCATCCTGCTCGCGGTGGTCGCCCTCGTCGTCGTCAACGCGCTCAAGCACTCGCCGTGGGGCGCCTTCACTCTCGCCATGACCATCCCGATCGCGATGCTGATGGGCCTCTACATGCGCTTCTGGCGGCCGGGGCGGGTCCTGGAGGCCTCGGCCATCGGCTTCGTCCTGATCCTGCTCGCGGTCGTGTCCGGCCAGTGGGTGGCGCTCTCGCCGGACTGGGCGCCGGTCTTCACCCTCACCGGGCCGGCCCTGGCGACGGCCGTCATCGTCTACGGCTTCGCGGCCTCGGCGGTGCCGGTGTGGCTGCTCCTCGCGCCCCGCGACTACCTCTCGGCCTTCATCAAGGTCGGGGTCGTGCTGGCCCTGGCCGCGGGCATCGTCCTGGTGCGGCCGACCATCCAGATGCCCGCGCTCACCCGCTTCGTGGACGGGTCCGGCCCCGTCTTCGCGGGCACGATCTTCCCCTTCTGCTTCATCACCATCGCCTGCGGGGCGGTGTCGGGCTTCCACGCGCTCATCGCGTCGGGCACGACGCCCAAGCTGCTGACGCGGGAGAGCGACGCCCGCCTCGTGGGCTACGGCTCGATGCTGATGGAGTCCTTCGTGGGCGTCATGGCGATGGTCGCGGCCTGCGCCCTCGAGCCGGGCGTCTACTTCGCGATCAACAGCCCGGCCGGCATCGTGGGCGCGACCGCGGAGCAGGCGGCCACCACGATCTCCGCCTGGGGCTTCCCGCTCGACCCCGCCACGATGCACCAGCTCGCGCGCAGCGTGGGCGAGGAGACGTTGCTCAATCGCACCGGCGGCGCGCCCTCGCTGGCGGTGGGCATGGCCCACATCTTCAGCAGCACCATCGGCGGCGAGCGCCTGCTCGGCATCTGGTACCACTTCGCCATCATGTTCGAGGCGCTCTTCATCCTCACCGTGCTCGACGCGGGCACGCGGGTGGGCCGGTTCATGGTGCAGGAGCTGCTGGGCCGCGTCTTCCCGCGGATGGCACGCACCGGCTCGTGGACGAGCACCCTCCTCGCCAGCGGGGTCATCGTGGGGGCCTGGGGCTACTTCCTCTACCAGGGCGTCCTCGACCCGCTCGGCGGCATCAACTCCCTCTGGCCGCTCTTCGGCATCGCGAACCAGATCCTCGCCTCGGTCGCGCTCGTGGTGGCGACCACCATCCTCCTCAAGATGGGACGGGCCCGTTACGTCTGGGTCACCCTCCTGCCCATGGCCTGGCTGGTCACGGTGACGCTCACCGGGAGCTGGCAGAAGGTCTTCCACGAGAACCCGCGCATCGGGTTCCTCGCCCAGGCCTCGGCGCTCGAGCAGCAGATCGCCGACGGCCGCGTGCCGGAGGCGAAGGTCGAAGACACCCGGCGTGTCGTCTTCAACAACCGCCTGGACGCAGCAGTCACCGGCTTCTTCGCGCTGCTGATCCTGGGCCTGCTCCTCGAGGCGGCCCTGCAGTGGTACCGCATCCTGGCCGGGAGGGCGGCCGCGCACCTCAGCGAGAGCCCCTACGTCCGGACGAAGTGGGCGGAGGGCTCGCCGTGACCGCGAGGGTGCGCTCGGCGCTGCGCACGCTGTGGCGCCGGCTGCGGGAGTGGAGCGGGGACGCCGCCTACGACACCTACGCGGCTCGCGTCGGGAGAGGACGAGCGCGTCAGCCGCGAGGCCTTCTACCTCGACTCGCTGCGCCGCCGCTACCAGTCCGGCCAGCCCAACCGCTGCTGCTGACTCGCCGCCATTCCGAGGAGCCTCGTCTCGAGGCCCTGTCATTCCGAGGAGCTTCGTCTCGCCGGGCGACGAGGAATCCGCCGGCCCGCCGGCAGCCCCCTCGGGACCCGTCCCCCCGCCGTCCCTCGGGGTGACAGGCTGACGATCTCCAGCAGATCCGACAGCAGCGCGTAGGCGGTCTGGTCCACCGTCGCGCCGCGCTCGAAGACGCCGATCTCCCCCATGAGGTCGGTCTCGAGGACGAGCGCGGCGTCGGGCC
This sequence comes from uncultured Acidobacteriota bacterium, assembly GCA_963818355.1. Taxonomy (GTDB): domain Bacteria; phylum Acidobacteriota; class Vicinamibacteria; order Fen-336; family Fen-336; genus DATBSL01. The sequence goes on from CAWFSB010000027.1 coordinate 53,064, forward strand.
CCGAGCCGGAGAGGGGATCGCCGAAGGGGACCCGCTCCGGCGCGACGCTCACCCGCACGCGTCCTCCCTGCCGGACGCCCCGGACGACGAGCCGCAGCCGCGTCCCCGCCCGCACCGCCCGGCGCGCGTCGAGCCCGGTGAGACCCGCGATCCCGCGCCGCCGCACCCGCGCCGGCCGCACCGCGGCGCCCATCAGGCCGTTGGCGATCGCGCAGCCCTTGACCGCCGCGTCCCAGCCCTCGAGGTCGTTGCGCGGGTCGGCCTCGGCGATGCCGAGCGCCTGGGCCTCCTTCACCGCGGCGCTCGCGGTGAGCCCTTCCTCCATGCGCGAGAGCACCAGGTTCGTGGTGCTGTTGAGCGTGCCCCGGAAGGAGACGATGCGCGCGCCGCGCAGGCAACGCTCGGCGAGGTTGAAGACGGGCGTCCCGTCCATGACCGCGCCCTCGTGCAGGAAGAGCCGCTTCTTCCGCGCGGCGAGAGCCCGCAGCGGCCGCAAGGCGAAGGCGACCGGCCCCTTGTTGGCGGTCACGACGTGCATCCCGCGATGGAGTGCCTGCCGCACGTGCGCGATGGCCGGCTGGCCGCTCCGAGGGTCGAGAGTGGTGATCTCGACGAGGACGTCGGCCGGCACGCGGGCGATGAAGCCGCGCACGTCGCCCACCCGCGGGCCGCGGTGCAGCGCGTCGAGCGAGCCGCCCTTCGCCACCAGCCGCAGGGCGCGGCCGAGGTCGACGCCCCGGGCGTCGATCGGCGAGGCCGTGGCGCGCGGTGGCGATGCCGGTGACACGCACGCGCGCTCCGGCGGCCTTCAGCGATCGTGCGTACGGCCCCCGCAGCTGCTCCGCGAACCGCCGGCCCACGTTCCCGAACCCGACGAGCGCAATGCGGATGTCACGAGCCATACGGTGGTCGATTCTAGCCGACGCGTGTGACCGTTGGCGTCAGGGCGGTGTCGCAGCACGAGGCCACAAGCCACGGGCTGCGAACGGCGTGGGATTCACTCCCGCGAAGTGAGCGGGGGGTCTGGGGGGTGTGGCGCAACACCCCCCAGATGAGAGTCAGCTGGCCCGTCGGGCGATGGGCAGCTTGATGGCGCGCGGGCGGAGGGTGATCGTCACCTCGCTCTCGCTCGGCAGCAGGCTGGCGAGGGTCAGCTCGCCGAGGACGTGGTCCACGGCCTGCTGGAGGCCGCTCAGCACCGGGCGGATCGAGCAGTCGCGCGTGTTGAGGCAGTGGCGCTCGACGCCGGCGTGGCGGTCGCAGAAGCCGGTGTCGAAGAGGCGCCCGCCGAGGGACGCGAGCACGTCGAGGGCGCGAACCTCCGCCGCCGGGCGCGCGAGCGTGTAGCCGCCGTCCTTCCCGCGCGTGCTCTTCACGAGGCCGGCGCGGCGCAGGATGCGCATGATCTTCGCCACGTTCGGGGCGGAGATGCCCTCGCGCTCGCTCATCTCGGCGATGGTGAGGCTCGCCCCCTCGCCGGCGCGGGCGAGCTGCAGCAGGCAGCGCAGGCCGTACTCCTCCTGTGAGCTCAGCTTCATCTCTACATCAACCCCAGCTGGAGGCGCGCCACGTCGGACATCATGCTCTGGTCCCAGGGCGGGTCGAGCACCACCTGCACGTCCGCTCCCTTCACGCCCGGGATGGCCAGGAGCTTCTGCTCCACGTCCTGCCGGAGGAAGTCGCCCATGCCGCACCCGGGCGCCGTCAGCGTGAACTCGACGTGGACCCTCTCCCCTCCGTCGTCGAGCGGCTGGGCCTCGCACTTGTAGACGAGGCCGAGGTCCACGATGTTGACGGGGATCTCCGGGTCGAAGCAGGTCTTGAGCTGGTCCCAGGCCAGCTCCTGCGTGCTGCGCCCCTTCGTGTCCTCGGCCGTCATGGGCTGGACCGGCTTCTCGCCGATGGCGTCCGCGTCCTTGCCCTCGATGCGGACCAGGTACCCGTGGTCCGTCATCGCCGTGTAGGAGCCGCCGAGCGCCTGGGTGATGAAGACGGTCGTGCCCATGGTGAGGGTCAGGCGGTCCCCGTAGGGGATCGCCGCCACCTCGACGTCGCGGGAGAGGGTCCGGGCCTCGCGGGTGACCATGCCGCTACTCCGTCGAAGCCTGGCCGCCGCCCTCGAGGGCGGCCTTCATCGTGTGCCAGGCGAGCGAGGCGCACTTCACCCGCATCGGGAACTCGTGGACCCCGGCGAAGACGGCGAGCTTGCCGAGCTCCGCCGCCGCGGTGGCCGCCTTCGAGGGGTCCGCGGTCACGAGCTCGTGAAACCGCTCGAAGAGGGCCTCGGCCTCGGCCACGGTCTTCCCCTTGAGGGCGTCCGTCATCATCGAGGCCGAGGCGGTCGAGATCGAGCAGCCCGAGCCCTCGAAGCTGACGTCGCGCACGACGTCGCCCTCGACGTGGAGATAGACGGTCGCCCGGTCGCCGCAGAGCGGGTTGTGCCCGTTCGCGCTCGCGGTTCGCCTCCGGCATCCCGTGGAAGTTCCGGGGGCGCTTGCTGTGGTCCAGGATCACCTCCTGGTACAGCTCGCGCAGGTCGTCTCATCTGAACATCTCCTGGACCTTGCGGATGCCGAGCGCGAGCTGGTCGAGCTCCTCGCGCGTGTTGAAGCAGGCCAGCGAGGCGCGCGTGGTGGCCGGGATCCCGAAGCGGTCCATGACCGGCTGCGCGCAGTGGTGGCCGGTCCGCACCGCGATCCCCTCGTAGTCGAGGATCGTCCCCACGTCGTGGGGGTGGACGCCGTCGAGGACGAAGGAGAGGACACCCGCCTTCTCCCGCGCGGTGCCGACGATCCGGAGGCCCGGGATCTCGCCGAGGACCCTCGTCCCGTGGAGCAGCAGGTCGTGCTCGTGGGCGGCGATCGCGTCGAGCCCGACCCTCTCCACCCAGTCGATCGCCGCGCCGAGCGCGATCGTCCCCGCGATGTTCGGGGTGCCCGCCTCGAACTTGTAGGGCAGCTCGTTCCAGGTGGACTTCTCGAAGGTGACGGACGCGATCATGTCGCCCCCGCCCTGCCAGGGCGGCATGGCCTCGAGGAGCGCGGCGCGTGCCGTACAGCGCGCCCACGCCGGACGGGCCGTAGACCTTGTGCCCGGAGAAGGCGTAGAAGTCGCAGCCGATCGCCCGCACGTCCACCGCGAGGTGGGGCGCCGCCTGGGCCCCGTCGACCATCACGACCGCGCCCGCGGCGTGGGCGAGCTCGCTCATGCGGCGGACCGGGTTGATCGTGCCGAGCGCGTTCGAGACGTGGGACACCGAGACGATGCGGGTGCGGGGCGAGAGGAGCCGCTCGAAGGCGGCCATGTCCACCTCGCCCGCGTCGTCGATCGGGGCGACCCGGAGCGTCGCGCCCTTCTCCTCGCACAGCATCTGCCAGGGCACGATGTTCGAGTGGTGCTCGAGGCCGGTGATGAGCACCTCGTCGCCGGCGCCCACGTGCCGGCGGCCGTAGCGTCTGCGCCACGAGGTTGACGGCCTCGGTCGTGCCGCGGAGGAGCACGATCTCCCGGCTCTCCGCGGCGCCCAGGAAGCGCTGCACCTTCGCGCGCGCGCCCTCGTAGGCAGTGGTCGCCAGCATCGAGAGGTGGTGGACGCCGCGGTGGATGTTCGAGTAGGAGCGCTCGTAGACCTCGCTCTCGGCGTCGATCACCGCCTGCGGCTTCTGCGCGCTCGCCGCGGAGTCCAGGTAGACGAGGGGCTTGCCGTGCACGGTCTCGCGCAGGACGGGGAACTCCCGCCGCACCGCCTCGACGTCGAAGGCGGCACCGCTCCCGCCGTCCCGCTCACGGCAGCGCCTCCGCGAGGCCCGCGATCGCCGGGCAGGCTCGCCTGCAGGTGCCGCCCGACCGCCCGGCGCAGCGGCTCGATCTCCAGCTTCCGGACGAGGTCGCTGGCGAAGGCCCAGGTGAGGAGGCTGCGGGCCTCCGCCTCGCCGATCCCCCGCGAGCGGAGGTAGAAGAGGGCGTTCGCGTCGAGCTGCCCGGTGGTCGAGCCGTGCTTGCACTTGACGTCGTCGGCCAGGATCTCGAGCTGCGGCGTCGAGTGCACGAGCGCCTCCCGCGAGAGCAGCAGGTTGCGGTTCATCTGCAGGGCGTCGGTCTTCTGCGCGCCCGGGCGGACGACCACGAGGCCGTTGAAGACGCCCCGCGCCTGCCCGTCGAGGACCCCCTTGTAGAGCTGCCGGCTCGAGCAGTGGGGCTGCGCGTGCTCGATCCGCGAGTGGGTGTCGGCCACGCGGCGGCCGTCGACCACGAAGAGGCCGTCGAGCGCGCAGTCCCCGCCCTCCGCCTCGAAGCGCACGTCGATGTCGTTGCGGGAGAGCGCGGCCCCGAAGGAGAGCGAGTGGTCGGCGAAGCGGGCGTCGCGCCCCAGCCGCGCGGCGAGGGTCGCGACGTGGAGGGCCGTCGGCGCCCTCCTGCTGGAGCTTGTAGCGGTCCACGAGGGCGTTGTCCTCGACCACCACCTCGGTGACCGCGTTCGTGAGCGAGGCGCTCGCCGCGGGAGAGGCGAAGCTCTCCACGAGCCGGCACTCGCTCCCCCGCCCGGCCACCACGAGGGTGCGGGCGTAGGAGACCGCGGGCGCGCCGTCCCCGGCGGAGAGGTGCGCGACGTGGATCGGCTCCTTCAGGACGGTGCCGGGGGCCAGGAGCACCACCGCCCCGTCCTCGGCGAAGGCGGTGTTGAGGTCGGCGAAGACGCCGGTCCGGCCGTCCGCGACGCGCCCGAGCCAGCTCTCCAGGCGCCCGGGCTGCGAGCGCAGCACCTCGCGGAGGCTCGCGACCTCGACGCCGGGCTGCCCGGGGTCGAGCGACGACAGCTCGGGCGAGAGCCGGCCGTTCACGAGGACGACGCGCGCCCCGCGGAGGCCCTCGCGGGGCAGCGCGGCGAGCGCGTCCGCGGAGGCTCGCGCGGCGGGGTCGGCCGGAACGAAGCGCCCCTTCGCGAGCGGGGCCGACCGGCGTGTGGCGCCACGCCTCGTCGCGAGCGGTCGGGCAGGCCGCGCTCGACGAAGCGCGCGATGGCGGCGGTGCGCCGCTCGCGCAGCCACGCGGGGTCGGAGGCGGCGTGGGCGGCGGCGAAGCGCTCGAAGCCCGCCCGGTAGGCGTCCTTGTCCTCGGCGACGGCGGCCATGGCGAGCGCCTAGCGGCCGGCGGCGGGGACCGCGGCCGGCTCCTTCTCGAGCCAGGAGTAGCCCTTCTCCTCGAGCTCGAGGGCCATCTCCTTCCCGCCGGAGCGCACGATGCGGCCGTCCACCAGCACGTGCACGAAGTCGGGGACGATGTAGTTGAGCAGGCGCTGGTAGTGCGTGACCACGATCATGGCCCGCTCCGGGCCGCGCAGGCGGTTGACCCCGCCGGCCACGATCCGCAGCGCGTCGATGTCGAGGCCGGAGTCGGTCTCGTCGAGGATGGCGAGCGCGGGCTCGAGCACCGCCATCTGGAAGATCTCGTTCCGCTTCTTCTCGCCGCCGGAGAAGCCCTCGTTGACGGCGCGCTTGACGAGCTCGTCGTCGAGCTCGACGATCTTCGACCTCTCCTTCACCAGGGCGAGGAACTCGAGGGCGTCGAGCTCCGGGAGGCCGCGGTGCTTGCGGATCGCGTTCGTCGCCGCCTTCAGGAAGTAGACGTTGCTCACCCCCGCGATCTCGACCGGGTACTGGAAGGCGAGGAAGACGCCCTCGCGGGCCCGCACCTCGGGCGCGAGCGCGAGGAGGTCCTGCCCCTTGTAGAGGACCTCGCCGGCGGTGACGGTGTAGCCCGGGCCGCCCGGCCAGCACGTGGGCGAGGGTGCTCTTGCCCGACCCGTTCGGGCCCATGATGGCGTGCACCTCGCCGGCGCGGACGGTGAGGTCGAGGCCGCGCAGGATGTCGCTCTCCCCGGCCCGGGCGTGGAGGTTCTTGATCTCGAGCATGACTGGCGCGAGGTTAGTCAATCCGTACGAAAAAGTCAATGTTCGGCGCGGATCGCCTTTTCGTAGTACGCCTGCAGGCGCAGGCGCCGGGCGGGAGTGAGCCGCTCCTCGGCCGTCTTCATGAGGGCGGCCATCTCGCGGTCCTCCTCGGGGCGGGTCGTGGCGCTCTTGCGGACGCGCTCGACGTACGAGGCGAGGCGCGAGCGATCGGCCCAGGGCACGCCGGCGTAGGTCGCGGTCGTGAGCCCGGTGAGCTCGCGGGTCTCGTCCTTCGAGAGCGAGGGCAGCAGCCGGGCGAGGGCGACGACCGAGCGGCGGAAGGCCTGGTCGGGCTCGAGGACGCGCGCCTCGCTCTGCGACATGAGCTGCTCGGCCGCCGGGGCGGAGAGGTGCGGCACGCCGGCCACCACCGCCTCGACCGCGGCGCGCAGGCGGACGGCCAGGAGGCCGCGCGCGGAGAGGCCCCGCGCGAGCGCGTCGAGGCCGTCGGGGCGGGCGGCGGTCGCCTCCGGCATCCAGGCCACGAGGGCGAAGCCCATCCAGCCGTCGAGCCCCGCCACCGCGACCTCGCGCTGGCGCACGCCCTGCGCGAGCCAGGTCGACTCGAGGCGGCGGCCCGCGAGAGAGCCCAGGAGCGCGTTGGAGCGCGGCCCCGCCTCGAGTCCGGCGCGGGCCGGGCGGCGGCCGACGACCCGGTCCAGGTACTGCTCGGCGGTCGCGACACCCCGCGGCGCCGGCTCGGCGACGAGGTAGCCGAAGCCGCCCTGCCGCGGCTGGGCGAGCGTCAGACGCGCCTCGGCGGGCGCGGCCACGAGGGGATTGCCGGGCTTGAGGGCGACCCAGCCCTCCGGGATGTCGAGGGTGAGGCCGAGCGCGTCGTCCGTGAAGCGGCGGTCGGCGGAGGCCCACCCCTTCACTCCCGCCGACGCCTCGGCTCTCCGGCGCCCGCCCGAACCGCCAGGCGCCGTAGCCCGCGGCCAGGACGGGAACGAGCACGATCGCGAGGCCGGCCCAGCCGAGCGTCCGGGGCAGGAGCGCCGCGAGGCCGGAGGCGAAGAGCCACACGGAGGCGAGGGCCAGGAGGCCCGCGCCGCGCTCGCCCTGCGCGATCAGGATGCCCGCGAGGGGGAACAGCGCGAAGGCCACGAGGAGGAGGGCGACGCGGACGATGCGCCGGCCCAGGTCCCAGCCGGGCAGGAGCGCCAGGCCGAGCGCGAGCGTGCCGAGGGCCAGCTGCAGCCAGGGCGCGCCGTCGAAGACCGGGGACGCGTCGGCCGGGCGCCAGGCCAGGGCGCCGAACGCCGCCGCCGCGACGAGCAGCAGCGCGCCGACGCCGCGCACCCGCCACAGGTCGAGCGCCGTCGGGTCCTCGGCCGCCGCCGTCTCGGGCGCGGGGCGCCCGGGCCGCGGGCGGGCCGGGCGCGGGGCGGCCTTCGGGCGGGCCCCCACGACGGCCTTGAGCTCCGGGACGGTGGCGAGGGGGGCCCACTTGCGCGAGCCGGGGCGCATGACGGGGCTGTCCCCGTCGACCAGCCCCTGCGCGAGCCAGGTCCGCAGCGCCGCGAGGTCCATGGGCCCGATCTCGCTGCCGTCGCCCAGCCTGACCTTCCAGCCGCTCATGGCGCCCCTTCCGCTCCCCCGGGGAGGCGGGGAATATACCTCGTCTGACCCGGGCCCGCAGGCATCCGCCGGCCGGAAAACCAGGTGCGACTTGGGGTTTTGCGGAACCTCGGCGGCCCGGACTCGTCCTTATTGGCGATGGTTCCCATGGCCGATCTCGACTCCGAAGCCCTTCGACTGGGGCGCTTTCGCCGCCACCGGGGCAGCGGGACCTGGTCGGCCCGGTTCGTCCTGGGGCCGGGCCCGGACGGCGAGGCGGCCCTCGATCACGTCGAGGACCTGGCCGTGTGCATGGGCCGCGCGGGGGGCCTCGACCCGGACGGGGCGGTCTTCGTCGGGGTGGCCCTGCGGGAGGCCGTGGTGAACGCCTTCCGCCACGGCCGCAGCACCGACGGCGCGCCGACGCGGATCGGCCTCCACCTGACCCCCGACAGCCTCGTGATCACCGTGCGCGACCGCGGCCCGGGCTTCGATCCCGCGAGCGTCCCCGACCCGGGCAAGCGACGAGAACCTGGCGCGAGGGAACGGCCGCGGGATCTACTACATGCGGTGCTTCACCGACCGGGTCTCGTTCGTGTTCCCCCGGCGGGGCGGCTCGGTCGTCCGTCTCGCGAAGCGGACCCGGCCCTAGCCTAACCGGCCCCCGGACGCCACGTCGGGTCGATCGGCTTGCCGCTGCCGGCCAGGTTCACGTAGATGTTGTAGGCGACGCTCTCCGGCGTGTTCGCGATCACGGCGTCGTCGCCGTCGCCGGCCGCTCGTCCTCGCGCCAGTCGAGGGCGAAACGCCAGCCCCGGGCGGCCTCGGCGAAGACGACGCGGTAGGAGCCGAGCTCGGCCGCCAGGACCTCGCGGAGGATCTGGATCCACTCGACCTTGTCCGGGGGCGCTTTTCCCTCCCAGGCGACGATGAACATCCCGCGCATGATACGCGGGTGAAGGCGGCCGTTGACACCTCGAACTGCGGTCTGAGAGACTGCCCGCCGTATACTGCTGGCCTGCGAGTTCCGTCGATGAGCACCCCCTGGCGAATGGTCGTGGTCGACGACGACTCGAAGGTCCGACTCCTGCTCGAGCGCGCCTTCCGGGCGCCCGAGTTCGAGACCCACGCCTTCCCGACCGGGGCGGCCGCCCTGCGCCAGGTCGCCGAGATCCGGCCCGACTGCGTGGTGAGCGACATCCTGATGCCCGACATGGACGGCGAGGGCCTCCTGCGCGCCGTGCGCACGGTGCCGGGGCTCGAGCGCGTGCCGTTCGTCGCCGTCTCCGCCGTGCGCTCCGAGGCCCGCATCCGCACCGTGCTCGAGGCCGGCGCGGACGCCTTCCTCCTGAAGCCCTTCCCGCTGCGCGACCTGATCGAGAAGGTGCGCTCGCTGCTCGAGCGGCCGGCGACGGCGCGGTCCGGCGGGGAGAAGACGAGCGACTACACGTCCCCGACGCGGCCGGTGATCGCGGCGGCGCACACGATGAGCACCACCGCCATCCGCCACCGGCCGGGGGCCGCCCGATTCGCCCCGCCCGTGGACGCACCGATCCTCCCGCCCGCGGCACCGCCGGCCGTTGCGCCCGTCGCTCCTCGCGCCGCCACGCCCGCGCCGCCTATCGTCGAGCCGCCCGCCGCACCCGCCCCGCCGCAGGCGCCACCGCCCCCGGCCGCGCCGACCTCGGTCCATGTCGCGCCGGTGCGCATCGTCCTGCCAACGCCGGCCACCGGGAGCGCGGACGTTCACCGGACGGAGCTCGGCCCGCCGGACGGCGGCCTCGGCTTCGGCCGCTTCACCCGGGTCGATTCGCGGGGCCGCTCGTTCGTCGTCCTGACGGAGGCCCTGGCTCAGCCGAAGTTCACCGTCACCACCGTGATCACCGAGAACGGCGTCCCGCTGCGGAAGATCGAGTCGGCGCTCCCCCACCCGCTGGCCCGCGAGGAGGACGGCGACACCGTCCGCCGGCAGCTCGACCTGCAGCACGACGACACGCTGCGGCGGCTCAGCGACCTCGTGCTCGACCACACGCCGCGCCGCGTGGTGTGGTCGGACCAGAGCCGCAGCGTGGAGGCCGGCGTCCTGGCGTGGGCCATGTCGGCCGTCGCGCAGCTCGCCGAGTCGGAAGCCGGGACGGACGAGACGGCCCGGCAGCTGCGCCTGACCCGTGAGACCGCTCTCGTCGAGGAGAGTGCCCTGCGCGCCTTCCACGTCACGCCGTTCGGGAGGGTCATGGTCGACCCCGAGTACTCGGACCGGCTCCCCCGGCGCGCGGTCCGCGCGATCGCCGCGTGGTGCCGCGCCTTCGCGACCGCGGTCCTGCAGGTCGAGCCCGACCGGGTCGTCGAGCCCGTGCGCCAGTCCACCCGGCGATACGCGCTCGAGCTCGAGCGGATGGGCTTTTACGACCGGCTGGCGCGCCGGGCGAAGGCGTGAGCCGCAGGCCGCGCAAGAAGCCGGACGAGCCTGCCCCCTCGGCACCGATCGACCCGCAGATCCCCCTCTTCGAGCTCCTGCCGGCGTTCGAGGAGGAGGGCGGCCCCACGCTCGACCCGGGCCCCGTGGCTCGGGCGCTGCTCGACGAGCGCTCGGCCCCGGGACAGCAGTGCCGCCTCCTCGGCGCTCGCCTGCGTGCCCTCGGCCGGGACAAGCGCCTGCGGCGGATCGGTGTCGTGGGCGCGGGGCGCGGCGAGGGAAGCACCACCGTGGCGCTCGGCCTGGCCCGGGCGCTGGCTCAGGACCACCGTCTCCGCGTCCTGCTCGTCGACCTCGACCTGCGTCGCCCGGCCCTCGAAGAGGAGCTCGGCCTCGACCCGCCGGCGGTCGGGCTGCGCGGGTACCTCGACGGAAAGAGCGACGTCCCGGTGCTGCGGCGCTCGCGGCCGGCGGGCTTCTGGGTGCTGTCGGCCGGCGCGGGGGCGACCGCGACGGAGACGCCGCTCGCCTCGCCGCGGCTCGCGACGCTCCTGCGGGCGGCCGACCGCGTGTTCGACTACGTGGTCGCGGACTGTCCGCCGCTCCTCGAGGGAGGCGACGCGACCGTGCTACAGGGGCTCCTCGACGGCTTCGTCTTCGTGGTGCGCTCGCGACACGCCCAGCGGGAGACCATCCGGCGGGCGGCCGCGCTCCTCCGGCCGGGACTGATGGTCGGCGTCGTCCTCAACGCGCAGCGCGACTTCCTGCGCCGGGGCTAGATCTTGTTCTGGGGGGTGCTGCGTCGCGCCCCCCAGACCCCCCGCTAGCCCACGCTGCCTTCCAAGCTCACGCCGAGGAGCTTCTGCGCCTCGACCGCGAACTCCATCGGCAGCTCCTTGAAGACCTCCTTGCAGAAGCCGTTCACGATCATGCTGACCGCGTCCTCGGCCCCGATGCCGCGCGAGAGGAAGTAGAACAGCTGGTCCTCGCTGATCTTCGAGGTGGTGGCCTCGTGCTCCATCTGGGCGGTGGAGTTCTGCACGTCGATGTAGGGGAAGGTGTGCGCCCCGCACTTGTCGCCGATGAGGAGCGAGTCGCACTGCGAGTAGTTGCGCGCGGCGTCGGCCCCCTTGCCGATCCGCACGAGGCCCCGGTAGGAGTTCTGCCCGCGGCCGGCGGAGATGCCCTTCGACACGATCGTGCTGCGGGTTCGCTTCCCCACGTGGATCATCTTGGTGCCGGTGTCCGCCTGCTGCATGTTGTTCGTCAACGCGACGGAGTAGAACTCGCCCACCGAGTCGTCGCCCTGCAGGATGCAGGAGGGGTACTTCCAGGTGATGGCGGAGCCGGTCTCGACCTGCGTCCAGGAGATCTTGGAGCGCGGCCCCGCGCACTTGCCCCGCTTCGTCACGAAGTTGTAGATCCCGCCCTTGCCGTCCTTGTCGCCGGGGTACCAGTTCTGGACGGTCGAGTACTTGATCTGCGCGTCGTCGAGGGCGACCAGCTCGACCACCGCGGCGTGCAGCTGGTTCTCGTCGCGCACCGGCGCCGTGCAGCCCTCGAGGTAGCTGACGTAGGCCCCCTCGGCGGCCACGAGCAGGGTCCGCTCGAACTGCCCGGTGTTGGCGGCGTTGATCCGGAAGTAGGTGCTGAGCTCCATCGGGCAGCGCACGCCCTTGGGGACGTAGACGAAGGAGCCGTCGGAGAAGACCGCGGCGTTGAGGGCGGCGAAGAAGTTGTCGGAGTGGGGGACGACGGTCCCCAGGTACTTCCGCACGAGGTCGGGGTGCTCCCTCACCGCCTCGGAGAACGAGCAGAAGACGACCCCCGCCTCCTGGAGCTTCGCCTTGAACGTGGTGGCCACGGAGACGCTGTCGAAGACGGCGTCGACCGCGACCCCCGCGAGCTTGGCCCGCTCGTGCAGCGGCACCCCGAGCTTCTCGTACGTCTCGAGCAGCTTCGGGTCCACCTCGGCGAGGCTCTTGGGGCCGTCCTTCTTCTGCTTCGGCGCGGAGAAGTAGGAGAGGGCCTGGTAGTCGATGGGCGGGTAGTGGACGTTCGGCCACTTCGGCTCCTCCATCGTCAGCCAGTGCCGGTAGGCCTTGAGCCGCCACTCGGTCATCCAGCCCGGCTCGCCCTTCTTCGCCGAGATGATGCGCACGACGTCCTCGGACAGGCCGGGCGGCAGCGTCTCCTGCTCGATGTCGGTGACGAAGCCGGCCTTGTACTCGGCCTTCGTGATGTCGTCCAGCGAAGGGCTGCTCATGCCCCCAGCCTATCAATCTCTACCGATTAGTCAAGATTGCGGCTCGATCCGTGGCGGTCCGTGGATGACTCAGAACCGCACGCCGATCGACGCGACCACCGGGGCCGTCCACTGGCCAGTGCTGTCGTCGATGACCGGCAGGCCTTCGAGCCCGTCGAACTGCCCGGGGGCCGTCTGGTAGCGCAGCCCCGTGTCGACTCCGACGAAGAAATGGGTGCCGAGGTCGAACGTGAAGCCGATGTCGAAGCCGAAGACCGCCACCGTGCTCTTCTGGTTGAACGGCACGTTGAGGATCGCGGAGCCCGCGTCGGGCACCTGAAAGGAGACGAGGACCTCTCTCACGGACCGCGCGCCGACCACCGGGGCGACGTAGGACTTGAGCCGGCCGGCCGCCGAGATGTAGAAGCGCAGCCCGACCTCGAAGCCGACCTCCTCGTAGGGGCCGAAGAACGCGAACATCAGGTTGCCGTCCGACGTCCCGACCTCGAGCCCCGTGCCCTCGGCCTCGTACCAGGTGCCACGGGCGATGATCTCGGTCCGCTCTCCGATTCCGAAGCCCAGCAGCCCCTGCAGCCGCAGGTCAGGCGCGTACACGTCGCGGTAGCTCACCGACTCGATGGTGACGGGCTTGCCGATGAGCGAGCCCTCGGCGCCCTTCATGAGGCTGCCCCCGAGTATCGACTGGGTCCCGCCCTGGAAGGCGAACGAGAAGCGCCCCTCGAGACCCTCGGCCCGCGCGACGCCGGGCGCGAGCAGGGCGGCCAGGACCGTCGCCGTCAGCCAGATGCGATCCTTCATCGTCCCCCCTTCGGCCCCCGTGCGACCCGCCGGTGCCGCTCGTGGGCTGAGAGTGTAGCTCACTCCGGCCGGCGCGCCCGGCCCTGATATCCTCGTCGCATGAGCGTCACCTCGGAGACGGTCGGCGGCGTGCTGTGGGACCTGGACGGCACCCTGATCGACTCGGCCGGCCACCACTGGGTCGCCTGGCGCGACACGCTCGCCGCCTTTGGCCGCTCCGTGACGCCGGGCGATTTCGCGGACTCGTTCGGCAAGCGCAACGACGAGATCCTGCACGAGCTGTTCGGCCACGGGATCGAGACGGAGTGGATCGAGCGCGTGAGCGAGACCAAGGAGCAGGCCTACCGCCGCCTGCTCCGCGCGCAGGGCCTCGAGCTGCTGCCGGGTGCGCTGGCGTGGTTCGAGCGCCTGCGGTCTGCGGGCTGGCGGCAGGCCCTGGCTTCCTCGGCCCCCCGCCCGAACATCGACGCGGTGTTCGAGTCGCTCACGGCGCTCGGCCAGTACCTCGCCGTGGTCGTCTCCGCCGACGAGGTGGGCCGCGGCAAGCCGGACCCGGCCGTCTTCCTCGAGGCCGCGCGGCGGCTGGGCCTGCCGGCCGGGCGCTGCATCGTGGTCGAGGACGCCCCCGCCGGCCTCGAGGGCGCGCGCCGGGCGGGCATGCGGTCGATCGGTGTCCTGTCCGAGCACCACCCGCGGCTCGAGGCCGACCTCGTGGTGCCCTCGCTCGAGGCGCTGGGGGCGGACGCGTTCGAGGTCCTGCTCGCCCGCCGCTGAGCCGATCCCCTGGCCTGCGGGTCGAGGACTGGTCCTAGCGAGCCGCAAGCGCCGGGCGGACCTGCTCGGAGATCTCGTCCGCGATGGAACCGGGCACGCCCATGTTCTTCATGAGCGATGCCGCCAGGTCCGCGCCTGAAACGTGTCGTTTTGACGAAACGTCGATTTGTTGCGGGTGTGGGTCGTTCTGGCATGCGCTCTGCAACGGTCCGGCTCAGGAGCGAACGAATGAGCACATCCGAAAGCGCCTGGCTGCCCGCGAGAACGGCCTCTCCGGCGATCGACCCGAACGATGCGGCGATGACCGTGGCCCTCGCCGCGGTCAGCTCGGCCTTCGCCTCCCTCGGCCGGGTCTTCTTCTGCGTGGACGCCTCGTTCCACGTGCTGCACGCTTCGTCGCAGCTCGACCGGCTCGTGGGCGACGGTGCTTCGCACCGGGCCGAGGACCGGCCCCTCGCGGACCTGCTCGGCACCGAGCTGTTCGGCCCGGCGGGCACGCTGCGCCAGCTCATGCTGGCCGGCGAGCGGCGCGAGGGCTGGCGATCGTCGCTCACGGTGCCGGGAGCCGCGCCGCGCGCGGTGTCGGTCACCGCCGCGCCGTTCTGCGCGGAGCCCGGGGCGGTGTGCGACCCGCGCGTGGCCTACGTCGTGGTCCTGCGCCCGGCCGAGGAGGACCAGGTCCAGGCGGGGTCGCCCTTCCCCGGCCTCATCGGGCGCTCACCCGGGCTCGAGCGCATCTTCCGCCTCATCGAGAACCTCGAGCACAGCGAGGCCACGGTGCTGCTGACCGGCGAGAGCGGCACCGGCAAGGAGGTGGTGGCCCGCGCCATCCACGCGCGCTCCCCGCGGCGCGCGGGACCCTTCGTGGCCCTCAATTGCGGCGCCCTGCCGGGGGAGCTCCTCGAGAGCGAGCTCTTCGGCCACGTGCGCGGGGCCTTCACCGGCGCGGTGCGCGACCGCGACGGGCGCTTCGAGATGGCCGCGGGCGGCACGCTGTTCCTCGACGAGGTGGCCGACCTGCCCCTGCACCTGCAGGTGAAGCTGCTGCGCGTGCTGCAGGAGCGCACCTTCGAGCGCGTGGGCGAGAGCCAGCCGCGGCACACGGACAGCCGCATCGTCGCCGCCACGAACGTGGACCTCAAGCGCGCGGTCGCCGAGGGCCGCTTCCGCGAGGACCTCTACTACCGCCTGCGCGTCGTGCCGATCGAGATCCCCCCGCTGCGGGAGCGGCGCGAGGACATCGAGCCGATCGCCACCTTCCTCCTGGCCCGCGTCGGCGCGCGGCAGGGCCGCGCGCTGCGCTTCTCGCCCGACGTGCTGCGCCTGCTCCTCGAGCACCCGTGGCCCGGCAACGTGCGCGAGCTCGAGAACACGCTCGAGTACGCGGTCGCCGTGTGCAAGGGGCAGACGATCCTGCCCGACGACCTGCCGGGCGAGGTCGTGTCTCCAAGGGTCGTCCGTTCCCACGAGAGCCGAAGACGCCCCCGCGGGCCCCGCCCGAGGCCGCGCCGCGGCGGCGGCCGCGCGGCGCGCCGAGGCGGACGCCGTGGACACCGCGCGCATCCGCGGGGCGCTCGAGGCCTGCCGCTGGCGCCGTCACGAAGCAGCCCGCGTCCTGGGCATGAGCCGCACCACACTGTGGCGCCGCATGCGCGAGCTGTGCCTGGAATAGGCAAACATTTCGTTGCAACAAGACAGAACGTCGCAAACCTTTCGTTCAATAGCAGCAGTCCGGGGGGCTTGGGGGGTGGAACCCCCCAAGAACAAAGAAAGCTGGAAACAGGCGAAGCCGTATCCCCTCGCCAGTCCCCACCATGTTGGATGACTCGCCGGTCCCGTTTCGCTAGTCCCCATGCTGCTGGATGACTCGCCAGCCCCCGCTCCGCCCGTCCCCGACGGCTCGATGACGAAGCCTGAAACGCCGCGTTTCGACCCCTGGCACATCTCCTGCTTCGCTGTTGCACCACGGAGTCGCCCATGAACAACGTCTCACGCCGACGCTTCTTGAAGATCACCGGGGCCGGGGCCGGGGTCGCTGCCGCCGCCGGGGCCTTCGGATCGCTTCCCGGGCTGCGCGCCGCGAAGGGCCCGGTCGAGAAGGGGATCCGCACCGTCCCGACCTTCTGCGACCTCTGCTTCTGGAAGTGCAATGCGATCGCCACCGTCAGGGACGGCGTCCTGTGGAAGATCGAGGGCAACCCGGACGACCCGCTCTCGCGCGGCCGCCTCTGCCCGCGGGGAACCGGCGGTGTCGGCGCGCACTTCGACTCCGACCGGGTGCGCTCGCCGCTCGTGCGCGCGAGCGTGCGCGGCGAGGAGAGGTGGACCGAGGTCACCTGGGACGAGGCCCTGGGCCACGTCGCCGAGAAGATGCTGAAGATCAAGGCCGAGTACGGCCCCGAGGCCGTCGCCCTCTTCAGCCACGGTATCGGCGGGACGTTCCTCAAGCACACGATGAAGGCCTTCGGCTCGCCCAACTCGGCCGCCCCGTCCTTCGCCCAGTGCCGCGGCCCGCGCGACGTGGGCTTCGAGCTGACCTTCGGGGAGCCGATCGGCTCCCCCGAGCGGACCGACATCCAGAACGCCCGCTGCCTCGTCCTCATCGGCTCGCACCTCGGCGAGAACATGCACAACACGCAGGTGCAGGAGCTCGGCGACGCGATCGGCAACGGCGCCACCATCATCGTGGCCGACCCCCGCTTCTCGGTCGCGGCGAGCAAGGCGAGGCACTACCTGCCCATCAAGCCGGGGACCGACCTCGCGCTCCTCCTCGCCTGGATGAACGTGCTCGTCGGCGAGGGGCTCTACGACAAGGACTACGTGGCCGCGCACGGCTTCGGCTTCGAGGCCTTTGCCGCCGAGATCGCCCCGTTCACGCCGGAATGGGCGTACCCCGAGACCGGCATCGAGCCGGCCGTCGTCCGCGAGACCGCGCGCACGATGGCGCGATACCGGCCGGCGACGCTCGTGCATCCCGGGCGCCACGCGACGTGGTACGGGGACGACGCGCAGCGGGGCCGCGCGGTGGCGCTGCTGAACGCCCTGCTCGGCAGCTGGGGGAGGAAGGGCGGCTTCTACCAGCCGGCCAGCATGAACGTGCCGGCCTACCCGTACCCGCCCTACCCGAAGCCGGAGAAGGGGAAGGTCGACAACCCCGATCACCGCTACCCCTTCGCGAGCGAGGCGATCACGACCGGCATCCGAGAGGCCACGATCACCGGGAAGCCGTACCCGGTGAAGGGCTGGCTCGTGTACGCCACGAACCTGATGCAGGCGCTGCCGAACGAGGCGGAGACGATCCAGGCCATCCAGGCCCTCGACCTGCTGGCCGTGGTGGACGTGGTCGGGAGCGAGATCGCGGGCTGGGCCGACGTCGTGCTGCCCGAGTCCACGTACCTCGAGCGGTACGAGGAGCTCAACGTCGAGCTCTTCCGCGAGCCGTTCGTGGCGCTGCGGCAGCCGGTGGTCGAGGCGACCTTTCGACCAGAAGCCCAACTGGTGGATCGCGCGGGAGCTCGCGGTCAAGCTGGGCCTCGAGGCCTTCTACCCCTGGAAGACGATCGAGGAGTACCTCGACCACCGGCTGAAGGGCGCGGGCCTGAGCCTCGCGCAGCTGCAGAAGCAGGGCCTCGTCACGGCGCCCGCGCCCGCCCATCTACTACGAGGAGGGGGTGCCGCCCGTCTTCTCGACGCCCTCGAAGAAGATCGAGTTCTACTCGGTCCAGCTGAAGGACAAGGGCTTCGACCCCGTGCCGAAGTTCAAGCGGCCCGCCGCCGGGCCGCCCGGGTCCTTCCGGCTGCTCTTCGGCCGCGCCCCCGTCCACACGTTCAGCCGCACCCAGACGAACCCGATCCTCGCGCAGGCGATGGAGGAGAACGAGGTCTGGGTGAACGCGGACGTGGCCGAGCGGTCCGGGCTCGAGACGGGCGACCGCGTGCGGGTCAGGAACCAGGACGGCGTCGTCTCGAACCCGATCCGGGTGAGGGCCACGCAGGCGATCCGCGCCGATTGCGTCTACATGGTCCACGGCTTCGGCCACACCGCGAAGGGCCTGCGGCGCGCCCTCGGCAAGGGTGCCAGCGACGCTTCGCTCGTCACCCGCTACGAGACCGACCCGCTCATGGGGGGCACCGGCATGAACGTCAACTTCGTGACCCTCGAGAGGGAGGCCTGACGTGGCGCGCCTCGGGATGGTCATCGACACCCGCCGCTGCGTCGGCTGCATGGACTGCGTGGTCGCCTGCAAGACGGAGAACCAGACGCCCACGGGGATGAACCGCGACTGGATCACCACCGCCACGAAGGGCCGCTTCCCGCACCTCTCGACGACGATCCGCTCCGAGCGGTGCAACCACTGCGACAACCCTCCCTGCGTGACCTGCTGCCCGACCGGGGCGAGCCACGTCCACGAGTGGGGCGGGGTCGTCCTCGTCACGAAGGAGGAGTGCATCGGCTGCAAGGCCTGCCTCGCCTCGTGCCCGTACGACGCCCGCTACGTGCACCCCGACGGCTACGCCGACAAGTGCACCCTCTGCATCCATCGCGTGGAGAAGGGCCAGGACCCGGCCTGCGTCTCGGTCTGCCCCACCCACTGCATGCACTTCGGCGACCTCGACGACCCCGAGTCCGAGGTGAGCCGGCTTCTCGCCTCGCGCCGGCACCACGCGGTCCTGCCGGAGGCGGGGACGCGCCCCCGCATCTTCTACCTGGAGTGACGCGATGAGCCCCGCCCCCTTCGAGTTCCTCGCGACCACCCGGAGCCCGGCCACGGACCCGCATCTGCACGTCTGGGGCTGGGAGATCCCGGTCTACCTCTTCCTCGGCGGCTTCACCGCCGGGATCATGGTGCTCTCCGGCTGGGCCCTGTGGCGCGGCCGGCGCAACCCCCGCTCGCACCCGACGTTCTCCCTCGCCTCGAGCGGCCTCTTCATGCTGGCGCTCGGCACGATCTCCCTCGGCATGCTGGCCCTCTTCCTCGACCTCGCCCACAAGCCGTACGTCTGGCGGCTGTACCTGACGATGGAGCCCACGTCGCCCATGTCCTGGGGCTCCTGGATCCTTCTTCTCGTCTACCCCGTTCTCGCGGCCGCCGTGCTGCTGGAGCCACCGGCGCCGCTCGTCCGCCTGCTCCCTGCGGTCGGCCCCCTGTCGCAACGACTGGCCGACGACCCGCGGGCGAGGCGCACCCTCGGCTTCGTGTCGATGGCGACGGGCATCGGGCTCGGCATCTACACGGGCATCCTGCTCTCGGCCCTCGGCGCGCGTCCGCTCTGGTCGAGCGGCCTCCTCGGCCCGCTCTTCCTGGCCTCCGGCCTCTCCTCGAGCGCCGCCTTCGCCCACTGGGTCTCGCCCGAGCCGGAGGAACGGCGCCAGATGGCGTGGCTCGACAACCTCTTCCTCGTGATCGAGCTCGCCCTCATCGGGATGCTCCTGATCGGCCTGGCCTCCTCGAGCGAGGCCCACGCCGAGGCCGCGCGTCTCGTCCTGGGCGGGCCCTTCACCGCCGTCTTCTGGATCGGTGTCGTGGGGCTCGGCATCGTCCTGCCCCTCGTGATCCAGTCGCTCGCCGTCACCCACCGCATCATCCACACGCCCATCGCGCCGATCCTCGTCATGCTCGGCGGTCTCGCACTGCGCTTCGTCATCGTCTACGCCGGCCAGTACAGCCACTGGCCGCGGCTCTCCTAACGGAGGAAGCATGGCTTCCGTCGCCCACGACGTCGTCCACGAGAGAGCGGCCGAGAAGGCCCGCGTGGCCCAGCCGTACATGAACCCGTACCTCGCCGGGATCGGCCTCGGCCTCGTGCTGCTGGCCGCCTTCGTCCTGGTCGGCCGCGGGCTCGGGGCCTCCGGGGCCTTCAACTCCACGATCGCCTGGCTCGTCTCGCTCGTGGCCCCCGGCTACGCGAAGTCGAACGAGTTCCTCTCCGCGTACCTCGAGGAGGGTACCCACCCCCTCAAGGCCTGGCTCGTCTTCGAGATCGCAGGCGCCTTCGTCGGCGCGCTCCTGTCGGGCCTCCTGGCCGGCCGGGTCGCGAAGTCGGTCGAAAAGGGCCCGCGCGTCTCGGTCGGGACCCGCCTCGTCTTCGCGTTCGTGGGCGGCGCCCTCATGGCCATCGGCGCGGCCTTCGCCCGCGGCTGCACGAGCGGACAGGCCCTCACCGGCGGCTCGCTCCTGAACCTCGGGAGCTGGGCGTCCATGATGTGCATCTTCGGCGGCGCCTACGCGGTCGCCTGGTTCTTCCGGAGGCAGTGGAGATGAGCGCCCCCTTCTACAAGCTCGGCGCGTTCGGCGACGAGGCGAGCCTGATCGTCGCCTTCCTGATCGGGATCGGCTTCGGCTTCTTCCTGGAGCGCGCCGGCTTCGGCAGTGCTACGAAGCTCGTCTCGCAGTTCTACCTGGACGACCTCTCCGTCTTCAAGGTCATGTTCACGGCGATCGTCACCGCGA
>CAWFSB010000028.1:0-157691 GCA_963818355.1 uncultured Acidobacteriota bacterium
CATCGTCGCGATCATTCCCGCCCGCTTCGCCTCGACCCGCCTCCCTGGCAAGGCCCTCGCCGACATCCACGGCCGGACCCTCGTCGAACGGGTCTACGAGCGCGCGCGGGCGGCCACCACGGTCGGCCGAGTGCTCGTCGCCACCGACGACGAGCGCATCGCCTCCGTCGTGCGGGGCTTCGGCGGCGAGGTGGTCATGACCTCCCCCGACCACGCTACCGGCACCGACCGGCTCGCCGAGGCCGCGCGGTCGATCGAGGCCGAGGTGATCGTCAACGTGCAGGGCGACGAGCCGATGCTCGACCCCGCCGGGATCGACGCCGCGGCGAAGGCGCTGCTCGACGACCCCACGCTCCCGATGGCGACCCTCTCGTTGCCCCTGTGCCACGCCCCGCAGATGCTGGCCCCCTCGGTGGTGAAGGTGGTGGTCGACGCGCGGGGTGACGCGCTGTACTTCTCGCGCAGTCCCATCCCCCACCTGCGCCTCGGGGCCTCGACCGACCCTCGCGCCGCGGCCGAGGCGGCGGTCGCCCGGGGCCTCGCGCGCAAGCACGTCGGCCTGTACGCGTACCGGAAAGAGGCGCTCCTGCGCTTCGCCTCGCTCG
Organism: uncultured Acidobacteriota bacterium; assembly: GCA_963818355.1. Lineage (GTDB taxonomy): Bacteria > Acidobacteriota > Vicinamibacteria > Fen-336 > Fen-336 > DATBSL01. Next base: position 606 of record CAWFSB010000028.1, read on the forward strand.
CCCCCTCGCCCCTCGAAGAGGCGGAGGGGCTCGAGCAGCTCCGCGCCCTGCACCACGGCATGAGGATCCGCGTCGTGCCGATGGACGGGGAGGGCGGCGTCGCGGTGGACACCCCCGAGGACCTCGAGCGCGTGCGGGCGCTGCTCGCTCCCGAAAAAGGAAGGACCGTTTGACCAAGTACATCTTCGTGACGGGCGGGGTCGTCTCCTCGCTCGGCAAGGGCCTCGCCTCCGCCTCGATCGGGGCTCTCCTCGAGGGCCACGGGTTCAAGGTCGCGATGATGAAGTGCGACCCCTACCTCAACGTGGACCCCGGCACCATGAGCCCCTACCAGCACGGGGAGGTCTACGTCACGGAGGACGGGGCGGAGACCGACCTCGACCTCGGGCACTACGAGCGCTTCACGCACTGCGAGACCTCGAAGGCCTCCAACATCACCACCGGCAAGATCTACGGCTCGGTCATCGCCAAGGAGCGCCGCGGCGACTACCTCGGCCGCACCGTGCAGGTGATCCCGCACATCACCGACGAGATCAAGGCCTCGATCCGGGCGGTGGCGAGCGCAGGGTCCGCGGGCCACGGCGAGGACGCGGACGTGGTGATCGTGGAGATCGGCGGCACGGTGGGCGACATCGAGGGCCTCCCCTTCCTGGAGGCGGTCCGCCAGTTCCGCCAGGACGTGGGGCGCGAGAACGCGATCTTCGTCCACCTCGCCCTCGTCCCCTGGATCGCGACCGCCCACGAGCTGAAGACGAAGCCCATGCAGCACAGCGTGCGCGAGCTGCGGGCGATCGGCATCTCGCCGAGCGTCCTGCTCGGCCGCACCGACCGCGTCCTCTCCCCCGACCTCAAGGCCAAGCTCGCCCTCTTCTGCGACGTGCCGGAGGAGGCCGTCATCACCGCGAAGGACGTGGAGACGATCTACGAGGTCCCCCTCGCCTTCTCCCTCGAGGGGCTCGACGAGATCATCCTGAAGCAGCTCGGCCTGCGCAGCCCGGGCCGCGACGTCGGCGCCTGGGAGGAGCTCGTCCGGCGGATCAAGAACCCGAAGGGCGAGGTGGTGATCGGGATCGTCGGCAAGTACGTCACCTTCGAGGATTCCTACAAGAGCCTCAACGAAGCGCTCTCGCACGGCGGCTTCGCCAACGACGTGAAGGTGGTGCGGCGCTGGGTCGAGTCGGACGAGCTCGACTCCGCGAACGCCGCCGAGAAGCTCGGCGGCGTGGACGGGATCCTCGTCCCCGGCGGCTTCGGCAGCCGCGGCACGGACGGGATGGTGGCCGCCGCCGAGTACGCCCGCAAGACGGGCACCCCGTACTTCGGCATCTGCTACGGCTTCCAGTGGGCGGTCACCGAGTTCGCCCGCAACGTCTGCGGCCTCGCCGGCGCCAACTCGACCGAGGTGGACCCCGACGCCCCGCACCGGATCATCTACAAGCTGCAGGACCTGCTCGGGGTCGACGACCTGGGCGGCACGATGCGCCTCGGCTCCTACACCTGTGAGCTCAAGCCCGGCTCGCGCGCGGCGGCCATCTACGGGACCTCCGAGATCCGCGAGCGCCACCGCCACCGCTACGAGTTCAACCAGGCGTACCTGAAGACGGTCGAGGACCACGGCCTCGTCGTCTCGGGAAAGACCCCCGACGGGAAGTTCGTGGAGATCGCGGAGCTGCCGGACCACCCGTGGTTCCTGGCGGTCCAGTACCACCCCGAGTTCAAGTCCAAGCCGCTCGCCCCGCACCCGCTGTTCCGGGACTTCGTCCGCGCGAGCCTCGACAACCGGCGGGCTCGGGCCGATGGCGCGATGCCCGCGGTGGAAGCAGTCCGCGAGTGAGCGCGAGCCTGCTCACGACCGAGGGCCTCTGGCGCGCCCTGACGCGGCGCGACCGGCTCTTCCTGATCGCGGGCCCGTGCGTGATCGAGAGCCCGAGGCATCCCCACCGGGTGGCGGCGCGGGTCAAGGCGGTCACGGACGCGCTCGGCATGCCCTGCGTCTTCAAGGCGAGCTACGACAAGGCCAACCGCTCGAGCCTCGGCTCGTACCGGGGGCCGGGCCTGGAGCAGGGCCTCGAGATCCTCGCCTCCGTGCGCGAGCGCCACCGCGTGCCCATCCTCACCGACGTCCACGAGGTGGCGCAGGTCGAGGCGGCGGCCAGGGTCGCCGACGTGCTGCAGATCCCGGCGTTCCTGTGCCGCCAGACCGACCTCGTGGTGGCGGCCGCGGCCACCGGGAAGATCGTCAACGTCAAGAAGGGCCAGTTCATGGCCCCCTGGGACATGGGCGCCGTGCTGCGGAAGGCGGCCTCGACCGGCAACCACCGGATCATGGTGACCGAGCGGGGCTTCACCTTCGGCTACAACAACCTCGTCGTGGACATGCGCTCCTTCCCGGTGCTGCGGTCCTTCGGCTTCCCCGTGATCTTCGACGTGACCCACAGCGTGCAGCGGCCCGGCGGCCTGGGCGACCGATCCGGAGGGGACGCCCACTTCATCGACACGCTCGGGCCCGCGGGCGTCGCCGCCGGAGCGGACGGCCTGTTCATGGAGGTCCACGAGAACCCCGAGCGGGCGCTCTCGGACGGGCCGAACGCCTACCGGCTGCGCCGCCTGGAGGCGCTCCTCCGGCGGCTCCAGCGCGTCAAGCGGGCCGCTGGCGCGGGGCGGGGCTGACCCTGCCGCACCCTGCTAGGATGAAGCCATGTCACGCGACACCGCCCGCAGGGTCCTCGAGATCGAGGCCGAGGCGATCCGGGAGCTGATCCCCCGCCTCGACGAGAGCTTCGACCGGGGGGTGGAGACTCTCCTCGCCTGCACCGGCCGCGTGGTGGTCACCGGGATGGGCAAGAGCGGGATCATCGCCCAGAAGATCTCGGCGACCCTCGCCTCCACCGGCAGCCCCTCGCTCTTCCTCCACCCCACGGAGGCGACGCACGGCGACCTCGGCCGGATCGTGAAGGGCGACGCGCTGGTCGCGGTGTCGCACAGCGGCGACACCGAGGAGATCCTGGTCCTCGTGGCCTGGCTCAAGCGGCTGGGGGCGCCGGTCATAGCCCTCACCGGCAACCCCCGCTCGCCGCTGGCGCAGGCCGCCGACGTGCACATCGACGTCTCGATCCGTGCCGAGGCCTGCCCCCTGGGCCTCGCCCCCACCGCCTCGACCACCGCCGCCCTCGCCATGGGCGACGCGCTCAGCATGGCCCTGCTCGAGAGAAGGGGCTTCACCGTCGACGACTTCGCGGTGCTCCACCCCGGGGGACGCCTCGGCAAGAAGCTCCTCCGGGTCGAGGACGTCATGCACACCGGCGAGGCGATCCCCCGGGTGCGGCCGCAGACGCAGATGAAGGACGTGCTGTTCGAGATGACGCGCAAGCGCCTCGGGCTCACCACGGTGACGGAGGAGGACGGGACGCTGGTCGGCATGATCTCGGACGGCGACCTGCGGCGGCAGATGGAGCGCCACGGGTACGCCCTGCTCGACCGCACCGCCGCCGAGTGCATGACCCGCACGCCCGCGCTCGTGGGCCGCCGCGAGCTCGCCACGCGGGCCCTCGATCTCCTGGAGACCCGCAAGATCACCTCGCTCCTCGTCACGGACGAGAAGGGCCGCGTCGAGGGTGTCGTGCACCTGCACGACCTGTGGAAGACGGAGATGATCTAGGCGGATGACGGACACCGCGCTGCTCGCCGTCCTCCTCGCCACCGCCGCCGGCGCGCTCGCGGGGGGCGCCTGGGTGGCGGGCCGCCGCAAGGCGGGCGAGCGCCAGCGGCCCGGCTTCCGCTCCTCGCCCCACTACACCGAGGGCCTGCACTGCCTCGCCACCGGGCAGCTCGAGACCGCCATCCACGAGCTCGGCAAGGTCCTGCGCGAGCACCCGGACGCGGTCGAGGTGCTGCAGGTGCAGAGCCACCTCTACCGCGAGGTCGGGAAGGTGGAGCGGGCGATCGAGATCCACCGCGCGCTGCTGGCGCGCCAGGACCTCACGCGGGCCGAGCGCGCCTACGCCCTCGCGAGCCTCGGCACCGACTACCGCAAGGCGGGCATGCTCGACCGGGCCACCCAGGCCTACGGCGACGCGCTCGACGTGGACCCCCGGAACGTCCACGCCCTCGCCGGCCGGCAGAAGCTGCACGAGGACCAGCGGCAGTGGCGCGAGGCCTACGAGACCCGGACGCGGCTCGCCCGCATGCGCAAGTCGGACGACGCCCTCGTGCTCGGCTTCCTGCAGGCGGAGATGGGACGAGAGGCGCTGCGCTCCGGCCGTCGCGACGCGGCGGAGGAGTCCTTCCTCACCGCGCTGTCGCTCGACCGCCGCGTCTTCCCCGCCCACCTGGCCCTCGCCGAGCTGTGGATGGAGCGCGACCCGCGCCGTGCGGCACGGATCCTCGAGGACGCGGCGGCGGCCGTTCCGGAGAGGGCCTACCTCGCCTTCGACGCCCTGCAGAAGGCGTACGCCGCCTGCGGCGAGCCCTCGCGCTTCGCCGCCCTGTGCGAGCGGCTGGTGGGGCAGGACCCGCGGGACTGGCGGGCCCGGCTGGCCCTGGCGCGCCAGGGGCGCGCGGGAGGGCACGCCGAGGAGGCGCTGGGCCTGCTCCTGCGGGCCCTGGAAGCGAACCCCCACGTCCTGCTCGTCCACCTCGAGGTCTGGCGCACCCTGCGCGCCCTGGGGGCCCTGGGGCCCGACGAGCAGCGCTACGTGGCCACGGTCGAGGAGTCGGCCCTCTACGTGGACCCGCACATCTGCACGGCCTGCCGCTACCGCGCCGACGACATGCTGTGGCGCTGCCCCCACTGCCACGAGTGGAACACGTTCGTGGAGGAGCGCGTCTCTCCCGCGGCGGGACCGCGTTGAGAGCCCCCTCCCGCGCGGCCTTCGTGGCCGCCCTTCGCGCGCGGCACGAGGCCGCTCGCGCCGCGCTGGCCCTCGTCCCGCTCGCGCTCCTCACCTTCTTCCCCCTCGTCCTCGGGCGCGTGCTCTTCGAGCGCGACATCCTCACCTACTGGCTCGCCCAGGTCGAGACCTTCGTCCGGACGGTGGCCGCCGGCTGCTGGCCGGTCTGGGACCCCTGGGTGGCGTTCGGGCAGCCGATGCTGGCCCAGCCCGACACCCAGGTGCTCTACCCCTTCACGTGGCTCAACCTGGTCCTGCCCCTCGCGGCGGGCTACACGGTCTTCGTCCTCGTGCATCTCGTGCTGTCCGGCACCGGCCTCTTCCGCCTGGCCCGCCTGCTGGGAGCCGAGCGACGCGGGGCGCTCGTGGCGGCGGCCCTGTGGATGCTGTCCGGGCCCTTCGTATCCCTGGCCAACGTGTGGCACCACTTTGCGGGGGCCGCCTGGATGCCGTGGGTGCTGGAGGCCGCGGAGCAGACCTCTCGCTCCGGCGGAAGGCCGCGGCACGTGCTCCGCTGGGGGCTGCTGACCGGGCTCCAGGTGCTCGCCGGCTCCGCCGACGTGGCCGCCATGACCGCGCTCGTCGCCGCCGTCCTCGTCGCACGACACCTCGGCTCGCGAGCCAGCGGGTCGGTGCCCCGCCTCCGCGTGGCCGGTGCGGCCCTCGCCGCCATGGCCCTGGGGCTGGGCTCGTCGGCCGCGCTCTGGATGCCCACGCTCGAGGTGGCGCGGCGCTCGGTGCGCTGGAGCCTCTCCTCCTCCGCCCAGCAGTACTGGTCCCTGCATCCGCTTTCCCTGCTGCAGCTGGGCCTGCCCCTGTTCGTCGTGGACCTGCCCCTCCAGGGGGAGTGGCGTCAGAGGCTCTTCGAAGGCCGGGAGCCCTTCCTCGAGTCGGTGTACATCGGCCTGCCCGCCCTGGCACTGGCCGGGGCAGCCCTCCTGGGCCGGGCCCGGCACTCGGTCTTCCTGGCCGGGATCGCCGTCTTCTCGGTCCTGGTCGCTCTGGGTCGCCACACGGTCGTCCAGGCCGCGGTCGTCCGGTTCCTCCCCCCCCTCGCCATTCTGCGCTTCCCGCAGAAGGCCATGATCCTGGTCGCGTTGGCTCTCGCGCTCCTGGCCGGGCTCGGCTTCGATGCCTGGTCGAGGGCTGATTTCTGGAAGTCGCGGAGGGGCTTCGTGCTCGGACTGGGCCTGGCCGCGAGCGCAACGCTCCTCGCCCTCGCTGGCGTCCTCTTCGCCGCCGAGCCACTCGGCCGGGCGACGCTTCTGCCCGTGGCGGAGGCCGGGGCGCCGTACCGCCAGCTCTGGGAGCCGGTGGCCGGGCACCTGGCGGTGGCGGCCCTCTCGGCCACGGCCGTGCTCGTGGCGGCGGCTCTCGCGGTCCGCGGACGCGCGTCCGCGGGAGCGAGCGCGGTTGCGGTGGGGGTGCTGGCCGTGGCGAGCCTCGTGGCCGCCCATCGAACGCTCCACCCCTCGGCTCCCGCGGCGCTCATCGCGTCGCGCAGCCCGATCCTCCAGGTGCTCAGGCCGGGTCTCGGCACGCGGGTGCTCACCTACGACTACGGGGCGGTCCCCGGCAGCGGCGAACGATACCTCGGGCGCCGGGTCGCGCACCTCGTCGACACGCCTTCCCCGGGGCTGGTCCTACCGGGAAGGCGTGGCCTACGGCCTCCAGCAGTACCTCCCGGCTCCCATGGGGGCCCGTTACGGGGTCTTCGGGAGCTTCGACGTGGACCAACGGGGCCTGTACCCCCGGGAGCTGGAGCAGCTGACGCGGCTCCTGTGGAGCCTGGACGGCGACGCCCAGGCCCGGATCAGGCTTCTCCAGCTGGGCGGTGTGAGCCACGTGGTGGCGCTGCACGCGAAGGGCTTCGAGACCCTGCCCGAGATCGCCCGGTTCCCGAACGTCTACGCCGAGCCCATCCGGGTGTTCCGGGTGGAGGAGCCGCTCCCGCGGAGCTACGTGGCGGAGGGCGTTCGCCTCGTGCCGGACGACCAGGCGCTGGCCGCGCTCGTCGATCCCCGCTTCGACTTCCGCCGCGAGGTCCTGCTCACGGAGGGCCTGCCCTCGCGCCCGCCGGGGAGAGACTCCGCCGGCGAGTCCCGCGTCGTCTCCTACCTTCCGGACCGCGTCGAGATGGAGGTGACCGCCCGGCGTGCGGCGGTCGTCGTCCTCCTCGATTCGTTCGATCCCGGGTGGCGGGCGTGGGTCGACGGAGAGCCCGTGCGCATCCTCCGGGCAAACGTCGCATTCCGCGCCGTCCCCGTGCCGCCCGGAAAGCACCGGGTTGAGATGCGCTACCGGCCCCGGGCCCTTACCCTCGGGATCGCCGTCTCGGCCCTGACGGCGGTGATTGCCCTCGCCGCCGTGGCGGTCATCGCCCGCAGGCGAGCAGACTAGCCAAGCGGGATCGCGGCGAGGGCCTCCCGCAGCGCGGCGGCCGCGAGCGAAGGCATCGGCGGCGCAGTGAGGCCCGCGAGTGCCGCAGCCAGCTCCCGATCTCCACCGCGCCGAGCGCACTCCTCCCCGGCGCGCGACGGGTCCAGGGGAGACAGTGCGACTGCTTCCCATACGGCGTCGAGGCCGCCGGAGGGCGCTCCGCCGCCGAAGCGGGCGGCGAGCGGCGCCAGGCGCAACGCCCGAGCGGCGATGCCTTCGCCACCCGATGGCGAGACGACGCGCTCCTGCGCCACCAGGGCGACGAGACACGCGTCGGCGCGGGCGGCGGGGTCCGTGTGGGTCAGCCGCGCGACGGAGCCGGCAGCCGCCGCGAGGAACTCCGGGTCGGGCGCTCCTCGCCGCAACGCCCAGGCGGCGAGCGCCACGCCCAGGCGAGCGGCGGGGGCGTCCGGCACGGCTTCCACCGAGGCCCGGTACCAGGGGCCACGCGGGGACGGCCGGAGACGCCGGGCGAGCGCTTCCATCTCGAGCGTCCCGGCCGCGGCCGCCTCGGCCAGGAGCACGACGGGCGAGAGCCCGCGCGGGCCGTCGCGCGAGCCGTGGACGAGCCCGCCCACGAGCCGTTCCGCCGGCGTTCCGGCCGAGGCCCGCGGCCGGCCGGCGAGCAAACGCAGCTCCCCGGCGAGGGCGTCCGCGGCGCGGTCGGTGTCCTCCGCGGAGCCCGACGTGTCGACCTCGTGGTGCGCGAACGCCCGCTTCTCGACCGTGTCCATCTGCGCCTCGATGCGGGCGCGGGCCGATCCCTCGTCCAGGCCATCGCGCGCCCGCAGCCGCTCGAGCTGCAGCCGCGGGGTGCAGTGCACGACCACGAGCCGGTCGAACCGGAGGTGCACCCCGGCCTCGATGAGGAGGGCGCCGTCGGTCACGAGCACCGCTGCTTCCCCGCCGGCGAGGTCCCGGGCCCGCCGGGCCTCCTCGGCGCGCACCCGGGGGTGGACGATGGCGTTCAGCCGCGCCCGGGCCCCGGCGTCCGAGAACACCACCGCCGCGAGCGCGGCGCGGTCCAGCGAGCCGTCGGGGCCCAGCACTCCGGCGCCGAAGGCGCCGGAGATCTCCTGGAGAGCCGGGCTGCCCGGCGCGGTGACGTTGCGCGCGACGGTGTCGAGATCGAGGGTGTGGAGGCCGTGGAGAGCCAGCCGCCGCAGGACGTGGGACTTGCCGCAGGCGATGCCGCCGGTCAGGCCGACCCGGAGCATGCCCTCAGGCGGCGCCGCCCGCCGCGCGCACCGTGTTGGAGAGGAGCATCGCGATGGTCAGCGGGCCGACGCCGCCGGGCACCGGGGTGATGGCACCCGCGATCGGCAGGACGGACGGGGCGTGCACGTCGCCCACGAGGGCGTGCCCCTTGCTCTCGAGCTCGGCAATCCGCGAGGGAAGAACGAGCTCCCGCGCCTCCCTTCCGTCGCTCACGCGGTTCATGCCCACGTCCACCACCACCGCGCCGGGCTTGACGTGCTCGGCCCGCACGAGGCCTGCCTTCCCGATCGCCGCCACCAGGATGTCGGCTTCGCGCGTCACGGCAGCGAGGTCCCGCGTGCGCGAGTGGCAGACGGTCACCGTGGCGTCGGCGTGCATCAGGAGGAGCGCCATCGGCTTCCCCACGATGTCGCTGCGCCCCAGCACGACCGCCCGGCGCCCCGCCACCTCGAGCCCGCTCCGCCTCAGCATCTCCATGATCCCGGCCGGCGTGCACGGGACGAAGCGCGGCCGCTTCTGCACGAGCCGCCCCACGTTGGCGGGGTGGAAGCCGTCCACGTCCTTCTCCGGAAGGACGCGGTCCAGGACGCTCTGGGCGTCCACCTGCGGGGGCAGGGGCAGCTGCACCAGGATCCCGTGGATCTCGGCGCGGCGGTTGAAGTCGTCGACCGCCGCGAGCACCTCCCCGGTCGTGGCGCTCGCCGCAAGGCGCCGCGTCTCGTGGAAGAGCCCCAGATCCTCGCAGGTGCGGGTCTTGCTCCGGACGTACACGGCCGAGGCGGGATCCTCGCCGACCAGGACCACCCCCAGCCCGGGACGGGTCCCCTTCGCCGCCAGCTGGCCGAGACGCACACGCAGCTCTTCCTTGATCTGCCGCGCGATCTCCGTCCCGTCGAGGATTCGGGCTGTCATCGAGCGGATCTTACACCGCCCCTCGCGGTCAGCGGGGACGCGCCGCGACCGCGATCAGGGAAGAGCCGAAGGGCAGCCCGCCCGCGCGCACGAGGGGCCGCTCCAGCGCCAGCACGGCGCGCATCAGGCGGTTGAGCCCCGGCACGACCCGAAGCTCCATTCCCCGCCGTCGAGCCGACCCCCGTCCCCGGGACGCCGCGCGCACCAGCCAGCGCACGGCCACGAGCGGTACGAGCGGGGCCATGAAGTGCGTGAGCCGGCGCACCTCGAACCCCGCGGCTCGCAGCTTGTGCCCCAGCTCGGGGCGACGGTAGCGCCGGCGGTGGTGGGCGAGCTCGTCCATCTCGTCGAACAGGAACGGGTGAGCGGGCACGGTCAGCACGAGGACCCCCCCGGGCTCGAGGATCGAGTGGATGTGGCGCAGGGTGCCGGTGTCGTCGTCGATGTGCTCGAGCACGTCGAAGAGGCTCACCAGGCCGTAGCCGGGGCCGAGGGGCGGGAAGCGCCCCTCGTCGACGAGCACGAGCGGCGCCGCCACCAGCTGGCGCACGATCGCCAGGCTCTCGGGATACGCGTCGCAGGCCCCGGCGAGAGCGATCCCGCTGTCGCCGAGGAAGCGCAAGAGCCCGCCGGTCCCGCAGCCGAGGTCGAAGAGCGCCCGGCGCGCGAGGTCGGGGACGGCGGCGCGCAGCACGTCGCGCACCACCTCGCGGCGACTCGCGAACCAGTAGTGCTCCTTCTCGACCGCGGCCAGGCTCGGGAAGTAGTGCGGGTCGTAGCCGGCCGCGCCCACGCGCCCGGCCACCAGGTGCAGCACGCCGTCGAGCGCCGGGTAGCGGGCGCCGCACGCGTCGCAGGCCGCGCCTTCCGGCCCCGCGGCGACGGCCGCGCGACAGCGGGGGCAGACGAGCGGCAGGGCGGCCGTGCTCACCCCCGGGCCTCGCGCCCCGCCGCCCTCCACAGGAGGGCCGCGGCCACGAGGGAAACGAGGCTCACCGCCGACGCCGGCGGCGAAGCCCGGCGCGATCGTAGCGCAGCACGACCTCGTGCTTCCCCGCCGGTATGGCCACCGCCCGGTGCTTGCCGTTGGCGCGGAGGACCGGGGCTGGCACCCCGTCGACGCGCGCCCGCCAGCCGCGGGCGTAGCTGCCGCGGACGACGAGGTAGCCGCTGGCGTTCGTCTCGACCTCGACACGCTCCTCGCCGGACGACTCCGCCGTGAGCCGGGCCCGGCCCCGCGTGCACGTCGCGGCGAGCGGACCGTCCACGACCGACGCGCGCCCCGGCTCGAGGACCACGTCGCGCTGCGGGTCGAATCCCGGGGAGTAGGGCCGTAGCAGGGCCCGCTCGGTATCGCGCTCCTCGATCACGCGGCAAGCGACGTGGGTTCGCGGCCACGCGGACTCGACCGCGTAGAGGTGGACGAGCAGCCCGGGTGGGCCGGGGGCGACGGTGCCGAGGGGAACGCAGCTCGGGGTGCGTCAGCGGGTCGAGGCTGAGCACGCGCGTCACCGCCGCGTTGCGCAGCCAGGGGAGCAGGTGGTCGACGCCCTGCGGCTCGTAGTTCGCGGGCTCGAGCTCGCGGGGAGCGGGGCGCGAACGCGGTGAGATCCGTCGCCTCCGGCGCGGGAATGCCGTCCAGCATGTTCGTGTAGGGGCCGAGCATCTGACGGTGCAGGTAGAGGCCGGCGAGGGTCAGCTCCGGCCCCCCACGAGCCAGGAACGCCCGGAACGCCGGGCTGTGGTCGAGGCCGTAGGAGAACACGCGGCCGCCCTCGCGGTCGCGCAGCGGCAGGGCCGAGGTCTCCGGAAGCAGATCGAAGAACGACGGGTGCACCTGCCGATTGAGCCCGGAGCCCGCGCGCGCGAGATCGGCCACGGCGAGGGCCACCACCAGGGCGGCGGCCGGACCCGGCCGGACCATTCCGCGGCGCACGGCCCAGGCCACGGCCGCCGCGGCCGCCGCGACCAGCAGCACGAGCGCCGCGTCGCGCCGCGCGACCTCGACCAGCCGCGGCCAGAAGGACTCGAGGACACCGGACCACGCCACGAGGCCGCCGGGCGCGACCTTCAACACGGCGGCCACCGCCAGCGCCACTGCGGCCGCGCCGCCCGCCCACCCCGCGAACGGGGCCCAGGGACGGCTCGCGACGCGCAGCCGGTCGACGCCGAAGCCGGAGGCCAGGGCCACGGCGAAGTGCGGCAGCAGCAGCGCCTTGGCCGGGAAACGGAACGACGACGCCAGGGGAAGCCTGGCGACGAGCGACGCGAGGCCTCCCCGCTCCCCGAGCGCGTACCACAGGCCGAGCGACGGCCAGTCCGAGCACGACGAGGCGGGTACGGCGCGGCAGCGCGAAGGCGCCGAGCGCCGGCCAGGGCCAGGGTCAGGGGGCCGAGGTAGAGGGACAGGAAGTAGGGCAGCCCCTTGCTGAAGAACCGCCCGCCCCACCAGGCCTCGGCGGGCGCCTGGGGCACGCCGAACAGGTTGGGCAGCAGGGCCTGGAGCAGCACCGCGGGGTGCACGGCGTTGGCGAGGACGACGTCGGGCGCCAGGCCCGCCCCGCGCGCGGTCTCCGGCAACAGGCCGGCCACGAGGGCCACCGGCAGCCCCGCGAGCCCCACCCCGAGCACGACCGCGAGCGCCAGGCGCGCCGAGGGCCTGCCGGCGCGGGGAGGCCGCCAGGCCCAGCGCACCCCCGAGCACGACCGCCTGCGCCACGAACTCGACGGCGATGCGTGGAGAGCGGCCAGCGCCAGGACGAGGGCCGCGCCCGGGACCTGCCGCCCTCCCCGCAGGGCGGCCCGACGCAGCAGCCCGGCCACGAAGGGCGCGAGCGCGAGCGCCTGCAGGAAGACGTAGAGGTTGAGGCAGGAGAGCGCGAAACCGCCGAGCGCGTAGACGGCGCCGGACTGGAAGGCACCCGGGCGCGAGGCTCCCAGCTCGCGCGCCAGCCAGTAGGCGGCGAGCGCGGCGAGGGGCAGGTGCAGCGTCAGCAGCCACGAGACGAAGACGGGGCTCGGCCACAGCGCGTGCAGGAGGTCCGGGGGGTACAGCGCCGGCAGCTGGAAGGAGCCCTCGAAGACCAGGGGGTTCCACGAGGGCGAATGCGGCCCTCGCGCATCTCCCGCGCGGCGAAGAGCCGCAGGGGCAGGAAGGTCACCGTGAAGTCGCGGAAGAAGTAGGTGCGCAGCGGCAGCGCGGCCGCGAGGTCCGGCAGGAGCGCGGTGGGCACGAGCAGGAGCGGGAGCCAGCGGCCCAGCCGGCCCATTGCGCCCCTCACGGGGCCGCGTTCGCCTTCTTCTGCGGCATGAACCGCTCCATGAAGCGGGTGTCGAAGCGCCCCGCCACGAAGTCGGGGTCGTCGAGGATCCGCCGGTGCAGGGGGATGTTGGTCTTGATGCCCTCGACCACCATCACGTCGAGGCAGCGCTTCATGCGGGCGATCGCCTCCGCGCGGTCGCGGCCGTGGGTCATGAGCTTGGCGATCATGCTGTCGTAGTAGGGGGAGATCTCGCAGCCCTCGTGGGCGAAGGTGTCCACCCGCACGCCGGGGCCGCCCGGTGAGAAGAAGTGCCGGATGGTGCCGGGCGACGGCACGAAGGTGAAGGGGTCCTCCGCGTTGATGCGGCACTCGAGAGCGTGCCCGGAGAAGGCCACGTCCTTCTGGGAGAAGGACAGCGGCGCCCCCGCCGCCACGTGGATCTGCTCCTTCACGAGGTCGCGACCGGTGACGAGCTCGGTGACGCCGTGCTCGACCTGGATGCGGGTGTTCATCTCCATGAAGTAGAAGTTCCCGTCCTTGTCGAGCAGGAACTCGACCGTGCCCGCGCTCGTGTACTGCACCGCCGCCGCCGCCTCGACCGCCGTCCGCCCCATCCGCCGCCGCAGCTTCTCGTTCACGACGACCGACGGGGCCTCCTCGACGAGCTTCTGGTGCCGGCGCTGGATCGAGCACTCGCGCTCGCCGAGGTGCACCACGTTGCCCTTGCTGTCGGCCATCACCTGGATCTCGACGTGGCGCGGCCCCTCGACGTACTTCTCGATGTAGACGTCCGGGACGCCGAAGGCCGCCTGGGCCTCGGCCTGGGCCGCCCGGTAGCTCTGCGCGACGTCGGCCGCCTGTCGCACGATGCGCATCCCCCGGCCGCCGCCGCCGGCCGAGGCCTTGAGGATCACCGGGAAGCCGATGTCCTTCGCGACCTTGACCGCCTTCTCCTCGTCCTCGACGTTGCCGTTCGAGCCCGGCACCACGGGCACCCCGGCCTTGATCATCGCCTTCTTGGCGCGGCTCTTGTCCCCCATGAGGCGTATCGCCTGCGGCCCGGGCCCGATGAACTTGATGTTGCAGGCCTCGCAGATCTCGGCAAGGTAGGCGGACTCGGACAGGAAGCCGTAGCCGGGGTGGATCGCGTCGGCGCCGGTGATCTCCGCCGCGCTGATGATCGCCGGGATGTTGAGGTAGGACTCGATGTTGCGCGGCGGGCCGATGCACACGGCCTCGTCCGCGAAGCGCACGTGCAGGCCGTTCGCGTCGGCCTCGGAGTAGACGGCCACCGTCTTGAGGCCGAGCTCCTTGCACGCCCACATGACCCGGAGGGCGATCTCGCCCCGGTTCGCGATCAGGACCTTCTTGAACATCGGGGAGGCGGGATCCGAGGTCCGGTGCCCGGGCTCAGGCGGGCCGGACGGTGAAGAGCGGGTCCCCGTACTGGACCGGCTGCCCGTTCTCGGGATGGATCTTGACGACCTCGCCCGCCATCTCGGCCTCGATCTCGTTCATCAGCTTCATGGCCTCGATGATGCAGAGCACCTGGCCCACCTTGACCCGGTCGCCGACGCTGACGAACGGCGGGCTGTTCGGGTCGGCGGCCCGGTAGAACGTGCCCACGATCGGGCTCTTCACGAGGGTGCCGTTCTCGGCGGGCTCGGCCGGGGGGGCGATCGCCTCGGCCGCCGCGGGCGCCGACGCGAGGGCGGTCGCCGGGACCGCCGCCGCGGGCACGAGGGTGGCCACGGCACGCCCCGGCGCCGGCGCGGCCGAGCTGCGACACACCCGGAGCTTCACGCCGTCCTGCTCGAGCTCGAACTCGGTGATGTCCTGCGCCTCGAGAATCCGGAGGATCTCCTTGAGATCCGAGATGTCCAATCGCTCTCCTTGGGGGCGCACGACGCCCGTATGTCTAAGAGTGGAGATTATTTGGACCCGGGGGCGGCTTGTCAAGAACAGCCGGCCCGGGGCCGGCTACTCGAACTCCCGGCGGAGCGAGAGCCCGGCCAGGCGCAGGGCGAAGCGCGCCCGGCCCATCACCGCGCCCGGAGAGAGGGAGGCGAAGAGGAAGTACTCCGGCGTGATGGCCACGAGCAGGGTCGCCATCCGCTCCGTGGTGATCGCGAGCTCTTCCAGGGCGCCCAGTCCTGTGTCGGCGGAGGCCGCCAGGCTGGCCCGCAGGAGCGTCGTGTACTCGGCCGCCACCGCTTCCATGTTCGGGTCGGGCCGGATCATCAGCTTCTCGATGGGGATGCCGTCCGTCCCGATGATCATCAGGACCTCGGTCTCGGGGACGCGGCTCGCCACAGCCTTCAGCGCGTCGGCGAAAGCGCCCACGGTCATCTCCTCTGCAGGACGAGCAGCAGGGCCTCGAGCCCTGCGATCGTCCTCTCCAGCGCGGCACGCCGGGCCGCCCGCGCGTCGCCCGGGGGCGGCGTCGCTCTCGATCTCGGCCAGGCGGGAGCGGGCCCGCTCGTTCCCGGGCTCTTCGTCGAGCACCTGCCGATACACTTCCACCGCCCGGTCCACGAGCCCCTGGCGGAAGTACAGCTCCGCGAGGGTGGAGGACGAGAAGGGCGTGGTGACTCCCGGGGCGGCGTCGTCGGGCGAGCTCACGGGCGGCGGCGCAGGCCGGCTCTCCTCCGCTGGCACCGGTGCGGCCTCCGGCTCGAACACCGTCTCCTCGGCCGCCACCGCCCCCGCCGGCAGGGTCGAGGCCGCGGGCTCGTCCACCGGCCCGAAACCGGCAGAATGCGCGGTCGGGAGCGTCGGCGCGACATCCGATTCGTAGAAGGGCTCCGCGGACATCCTGCGCGGGGTCGCCGGGAGTGTCGTGACGGCATCGGCCGCGGCGACCGCGAGAGGCGGAACCGAAGTCACGTCCCTCGCCTCGACCAGGGGCGGGGCCGACGCCGGTGCCGGAGCCGCCGGAGCCGCAGTGGGGGGCAGCGGGGGTGGCTGCGGAGGCGTACGCCCCCGTGAACCCCGGTCTCCCGGCATGTGGATGCGGATGGTGGGTGGAAGCAGCCCTCCCTCGGCTTCCTCCTCCTCCGGTGCCGCCGGCGTCGCCGGCCGGGCAAACGGCGCGGTCAACTCCGACGTGCCGGCTGCCGGCGCTGCCCCGCCGGGCGTCGACCCGGGCTGCGGCTGGGGTGCGCGCAGCCTGGTCTGGAGCGAGACGATCTGGCTCTCGAGCTGCCGGTCGCCCGGCGCCATCTTGAGCGTCCTCTCGAGCTGCACGAGAGCCGGACCCAGCTCTCCGAGGGCGTCGAGCGCCTGGCCCAGGAATCGGCTGGCCAGGATGTTGTCGGGCGCGTCGCGCAGCGCGGCCTCCAGCTCCACTCGCGCTCCCGCGGGGTCTCCGGAGTCGAGCAGCGCACGCCCCAGGGTCAGCCTCGCGGAGGGGTACGACGGGTGCTGGACCAGCCCCGCCCGGGCCACGCGGATGGCTTCCGCGTGCGCCCCCGCCTTCCGGTGCTCTTCCGCCAGCTGCGCGAACAGCCGCGACCCTGGGTCGCGCTCGAGCCGGCGTCGGAGCTCGTCGATGCGGGAGTCAACCACGGTCACAAAGCACCGGGGCCGGCCTGCGCTCGGGCCGGCCCCGTATCAGGGCGTGCGTGCGCGCGCCCGATAGAGTATCACCGCTGGAGGATCTCGACGGTACGCTCGAAGTAGCTCGCTCCGTCGATATTGTAGGGGCGTACGAACACCTTCACCGTCCCGAGACCGGTGCCCGCCACGTAGACGACGTTGGCGACACCGTTGTTGTCGGTGGCCATCACGAAGCCCGACTGGACCGGTCCCACGTAGGTCGAGCTCGCCGAGGGTCCGAGCAGCCCATCCCCGTCGTGGGTGAAGTACACGGCCAGGCCGGAGAAGGCCGACCCATCCTGGCGCCGCAGCACGAGCTGCACCGTCGCCTGGCTCACCCCGTCCGCGTTCACCGTGTCCGGGAGGGCGGTGAGCTGTACCGACACGCCCGTCTCCGCGGGACCGACGAGAGGGGGATTCTCGACCTGGCCCAGCCCGCACCCGGCCGTTACCAGGCCGAGAGTCGCCACGACCAGCAGGAGGGGGCGCACGCCCGCATTGCCAAGGGACACTCGCATGACTTGTCTCCTAACTCCCTGCTTCACAGGTGGTCGTCCCGGTGGCGTAGTCGGCGAACGTCACCTGCACGGAGCCATCCGCCGAGACGTTGCTGCCGGAGATCGTCGCGCCGGTCAGCCTCACGTCCGCGAACATCGTGACGATCTGCAGCCCCGTGATGTTGCTCAGCGGGGGCACGAGCTTGGCCTGGTGTCGGACGAGGTCCACGGGGAAGGTGACTTTCTCGCCGGCGGCGACGGTTACCGTCATGTTCCCGCTGATGGTGTACGGCACGTCCACGCCCTGGACGCCGCGGCCATCCGACCGCCGGTACGACACCTCGTAGCGGGTCAGGCGGACGTCTTGCACCGGCGCCGCGGTCTGGCTCGGGTTCTTGACCCGGACCCCCGCCGTCACCTTCGTCTGGCAGTTGATGATGGTGTCCGGATTGTCACCGGCCCCCCGGACATCGGAGAGGATCGGGAGCGCCTTCGTTGATGGAGTCGACCAGGAGCAGGACGGTGCTCGAGTCATTCTCCACGTAGGCGGCGCTGCAGCCCGCGAGGCCGAGCGCCAGGGCTGCCGCCGCGACCGCGCCGAGTCTCATCGTCCACCCCCTGCCGTCACGACTGAGCAATCGGAACCACATGGCTCTTCTCTCACCTTCTAGGACTTGACGATCCGCGGCGTGATGAACAGCAGCAGCTCGTTGTTCTTCGATTCCACGGCCTTGCTCTTGAAGAGGTAGCCAAGGACGGGGATCTGGCTCAGGAACGGCGTCTGGTTCTGCGTCGTCGTCTCGCTGCTCTGGTAGATGCCGCCCACGACCGCCGTGGCTCCGTCCTTGACGAGGACGATCGTCTTGGCGGACTGCGTGTTGATGGGCGGGATGCCGTTCACCCGGTTCGCGTTGTCCGGGGAGTTGTTCTCGATCTCGACCTCGAGGATCACGGTGCCGGCGTCGGTGATCTGCGGGGTGACCTTGAGGGTCAGCGTCGCGTCCTTGAACTGCACCGTCACGGTGTTGTTCGCCACCGTCTGGATCGGGATCTGCACGCCCTGCTTGATCTCGGCGGTCTTGTTGTTCTGGGTCGTGACCTTCGGCGTCGACAGGATGCGCCCGCGGCCCTGCCGCTCGAGCGCCGTCAGCGCCACGTCGAGGTTGAAGCTTCCCAGGATGTTGCCCATCGAGATGCCGATGCCGCTGTTGAAGGCGCTCGCGGGCAGGTTGACCGCGTAGCCGCGTCCCGCGGTGCCGATCCCGGAGGCCGAGGAGGCACCACCGGGGCCGGTGTTGTCCGCCGGGATTCCCTGCTCGCTCGGCACCGCGCCGCCGTTGAGCACGAGGGCGTTGGGGAAGGTCTTGCTCGTGGTGTTGCCGAACTGGGGTATGGCCGCGCCGCCGAAGCCCCACTGGATCCCGAGGTCCCGGATGAAGTTGCGGGTGGTGACCACGATCCGCGCCTCGATCTCGACCTGGGGCGTCGCGGTGTCCAGCTCGCCGATCAGGCCCCTGGCCTTCTCCACGAAGCTGGCCAGGTCGCGCATGATGATGGTGTTCGTGCGTTCGTCGACGTTCACCTCACCGCGAGCCGACACCGCCTTCGCGCTCTTCAGCACGGCGGACAGCTCGGCGGCCTTGGCGTAGGAGATCCGCTGGGTGTGGGTGACCAGGTCCCCGGCGAGGTCCTTCTCCTCCTGGAGCTTGCGCCGATCCACCTCCTCGCGTTGGAGGTCCGTGATCTTCGCGATCCGGATGACGTTCTCCTCGAGCACGCACCCGAGGCCGTTCGTCTTCAGGATCAGCTCGAGCGCGCGGCCCCACGGCACCTCGTTCAGCTTCAAGGTCACCTTGCCGGTCACACCCGGGTTCACCACCACGTTGAGGCCGGAGATGTCCGAGAAGAGGCGGAAGATGTCCTGGAGGTCCCCGTCCTTGAAGTCGAGGCTGATCGGCGTGCCCAGGTTGCCGGTCACGCCGCAGGCCGTTCCCACGTTCGCCTGGTCCGGGGCTGGCCCGGGATCCGCCGGGGCGGCCGGAGCCTGGGGCTCGGGCAGCGGGGGCAGAGGCAGCGGCTCGACGGCGGTCGGCGTGGCGCGGGCCACGAGGGCCGGCGTCGGTGCGGGTTCGAGAGGCTCCGGCTCCGGCTCCGCGGCCCGCATGGCCGCGAGGGGCGCGTGGGTCGCGGCCACGGGCTCGCCGGCGTCGCCGAAGACGATCCGGACCCCGTCGGCTCCCTCGATGATCCGGTACGGGGCACGTCCGGACAGGTCGAGGACCAGGCGCGCCACCTTCGGCGACTCCGCACTGAACTGGCCCAGCCGGACCTTGCGCACCGGGTTCTCTCCGACGTCGATCGACCGGGCGCTCGCGCGCGCGGTCACGTCCGCGAAGTCGACGACGAGACGGTCGGGGTTGGGAAGCATGAAGTCGCGGTAGCTCAGTCGGCCGTCGGCCTTCACCGTGAAGGCGAGCAGGCCGCCGATCTCGTCACGCGAGACGGCGACGATGCGGGTCGCCTTCGGTCCCTTCGCCGCAACGGCCGTCGCCGGCTCGGGGGCGGCCGGGCTCGGGCCGCCGGGGCGAGGACGCCCGGGGCTGGCTCCGCCGCGGGGACGGGGTCCGCCGCGGCCACGAGCGTCGCCGGCCTCTCGAAGACGAGGTTGAGCGCCTTGTCCTTCGAGAAGATCTGGTACGGGACCAGACTGGCCAGGCGAACCTCGACCCGCGCCAGGTTGCGCCCGTCGGCGCGCGCCAGGCTGGTCACGCGCAGCGACTCGACTTCCCTCGTCCCCACGTTGATCCGTGCGGGGATCTGCGAGGCATCGACCTCGGGAATGTCGATCACCAGCGTGAGGGGATCAGGGCTGTAGTAGGTGTAGGCGAGCGGACCGGTGCACTCCACGACGAGCCGAGTGGACCGGTCGGTGCTCTCCTGGCGGATATCGGTAATCGTCGTCGGGGTCACATCCTGCGCCGGCGCCCACGTGGCCAGCGCGAGGACGGCCACGAACGGGCCCACCCCAGCGAGCTTCGCTCTCATTGCCTCGCCTCCTCCGACGCATACAGGCTCTTCCGGACCTCGCGCGTCTTGACCGGCGAGAGGGGATCAGTCACCTCTTGCCGGAAGGTTACGGAGGTCGCGTCCACGGCGGTGATGACACCGTCGTAGAGCCGCTGCCCCGTGGTCACGAAATACGACTTTCCGTCGGCGCCCAGGAACATTGCGATGAAGCCCGATCGGCTGGCCTCACCCATCCCGCCGCCTTTCGTCTTGACGATCCCCTTGAGGGCGATCTCCTGGATCAGGAAGCCTTCCATCCCCGGCTTGCGGGTCTTCGGCCCGCGGTCGGCGGCCACCGGCCGCTGCAGGCTCACGAACGGGTCGCGCCGCCCCCCCGAGCTGTAGGCATAGCCGCCGGTCTCGAGCTCCACGTCCAAGGGTGGGCGGGCCGCGTCACCGGCGCCCGGCACCGCTTCCGGCCCCGGTGCCGGGGTGCCCGCAGCCGGCGCCGGAGTGGCCACAGCCGGCGCCTGGGCGAGCGCCGGCCCGGCGAGCGCAAAGGCGAGTGCGCCGGCGAGCACGAGCTTCAGGTCGAGCCCCCTCATCGCGCGCCTCCCGGCGTCGGCCGCTTGCCCTTCGGGGCCGCGGCGGCCGCCATGGCCTGCGTGTCCTGGTAGACGTACGTGGTGGCCACCGCCGAGGCCTGGATCGTGTCGTTGATCGTTGGCCTGGCCTGGGCCTTGATCTTGAGGTCGCCCACGTTGACGAGACGCGACATCCGGCTGACGCGGTCGAGGAAGGCTCCCAGGTTGTGGTAGGTCCCCTCGAGGTCGAGGTTGACCGGGACCTCCTGGTAGAAGTCCTTCTGTACCGGGGCGGCCGGATTGAACTTGCGGATCTGGAGGTTCGACTGCGCGGCGAGGTACTGAAGGCGCCGCATGAGATCGGGCATCTCCTTCTCCGGGGGCAGGATGCGCTTCAGGGTCTCGAGACGCGCCTCGAGGGCCTGCACCTCCCGCTGGAACTCGGGCAGCTTGTTCGCGGTGGCCTCGAGCGCCCGGATCTGGGTCTGCAGGTCGGCCAGCCTGGCCTCCTGCGTCTTCTGCGTCTCGAGGGCCTCCGAGTACCAGAAGTAGTAGAAGCCTCCGCAGATGAGGGCGGCGATGACCGCTGCCACCCCCAGCTGGGCGGGAAGGGCGAGCTTGGTGAGGGGATTCTCCGCCATCTGCGTCTCCCTAGCTCTTTCCCCGAGGGCCGCCGGCCCCCGGCGCCGCCGCGGCCTTCGCCTCTGCGGCCGCCTTTTCCTTGGCCGCGACCTCGGGGTCCTTGAAGGTTCCCGTCACCGTGAAGTTCACGATGTTCTGGTCCTCCTGGCTGGATCCGAGGTCCACTTGCGGGAACCAGCCGCCGCGCTGGAGCCCGCTGATGAAGTCCGCCACCGCCGCCAGGCTGTTGCTCTGGCCCTGGAAGCGCAGGCTGCCCTTGGTCTCGTCCATGCCGGTGAGCCACACGAAGTCGGGCAGCGCCTTCGAGATCTCGTCCAGCATGTGGACGGGGCTCTTCTGGGCGAGGCGGAGCTGCTCGATGACGAGGACCTTGTTCTCCAGGACCGCCTTGCGCTGCTGGAACTGGTCGACCTGCAGCTTGATCGCCTGCAGGTCCCTCTGGCGCTTCTCGTCGGCGGCGATCCGGGTCTCGAGGTCCTTCAGCTTGTTCGATTGCAGCCACCAGGCGCCCGCGCAGAGCACGAGCGCGCCGCCGGCGAAGAGGGCCAGCAGCAGGTAGCTCTGGAGCTCGCCGGGGGGGAGCGCCGGTCCCTTGTCCTTGGCCTTGCTCTTCCGTTCGGGCGCGACGAGGTTGATGCGGATCATCGGTCACCCACCCTGCGTGCGGCGAGGCCCACGGCGATGGCCGCCGAGGGCCCGATGTCCTCGAGGTACTCGGGGTTGAAGTCCTTCTCGCTGTAGCGGACGTTGAGGAACGGGTTCAGCAGCTCCACCGGGGCCCCGAAGCGCTCCTGGAGGAGGTCCTTGAGACCGTGGATCTTCGCGGTGCCGCCGGAGAGGTAGATCTGGTCGATCCGGTCCTCCTGGCTGGTCGCGCGGAAGAAGTCGAAGGTCTTCTGGACCTCCATGGCGACGTTCTCGGAGACGGCCTGGAGGATCGGGTAGAGGCTCTCGGGCGCCGCCCCCTCGACCTGCTCGCCCTTCTTGAGGGCCTCGGCCTGCTCGAAGGACAGGTTGAGGTCCTTCTGGATGGCGTCGGTGTACTGGTTGCCGCCGGAGGCGATGTCGCGGTTGAACACCGAGATGCCGCCCTTCACCACGTTGACGTTCATGATGGAAGCGCCGATGTTCAGGAGCGCGACCACGCGGCCCGGGTCCACACCGTAGTTGATCTCGTAGCAGTTCTGCAGGGCGAAGACGTCCACGTCCACGATCGCGGGGTTGCGGCCCGCCTGCGTGAGGGCGGACGTGTACTCGCTGATCTTGTCCTTCTTCACCGCGACGAGAAGCACGTCCATGTTCCCGCCCGAGCCGCCGCCCTCGATCACCTCGTAGTCGAGGGCCACGTCCTGGATGTCGAACGGGATGTACTGCTCCGCCTCCCAGTGGATGGACTCCGCCAGCTCCTCGGAGCTCATCGACGGGAGGCTGATCTTCTTGACGATGACGGCGTTGCCCGAGACCCCCGTGGCGACGTCGCCCGTCTTGATCTTGTTGTCCTGGAACAGACGCTGGATCGAGTCGATCACCGCTCCCGAGTCCATGATCGCGCCGTCCACGATCGCCTCGGGGGGGAGCGGCTCGATACCGATGTTCAGGAGCTGGTACTCGTCGTTGCCCTTGCCGCCGACCTTGAGCTCCACCGCCTTGACAGCCGAGGAGCCGATGTCGACGCCAACCAGTCCCTTCTTCTTACCGAAAAGGCCCACGGGCGTCTCCTCTACTGACCGTCGCTCCCGACCTCGCCTGCAGTTCCACGGCCCCTGTCGGCGCCGCGATGTTTCGAATCAGAACTCAATTTCGATCTACACTTATCAAGAATAGTTAAAGTTCTAGGTGAAGCTAACAGAGGGTCCTACCCATGTCAAGCACAAATTGAGGGTTCGTCTCGTAAACCCTCGGCAGGCTTGGACCGGCCGGCCGGGATCTCCTGTTTCTTCGGGCCAAGACACGTCCCTCCTTGCGCCGCGTGCCATTAACCGCCCTGAGGGGGTGTACAGAATGTGTCCCCCGTCACAGGAGTACCCACACCGGGACGAAGCGGGCCCGGGACGGCCGACCGGTGCCCCGAGGGCTGGAGTGTCCGAGCTTCCGACCGCCGGCTAGAAGCGAATCACGAGATCGGGGCGGTCCTCGGCGTGGATCGTGTCGATGAAGCGGACCCGGTGGGGTTCCGTCGTCATCACCAGACACTCCGTCCGGATGCCGTCGCGGAAGAAGCGGACCGCCTTCAGCAGGGCGCCGTCGGTGACCCCGGCCGCCGCGAAGATGATGCTCCGGCCGGGCGCCAGATCCTCGGTCCGGTAGACGCGGCCGAGGTCGGAGATCCCCATCTTCCGGAGGCGGTCGGCATCCGAGGGTCGGGTCAGGACGAGGCGGCCCTGGATCTCCCCGTTCAGGCACCGCATGGCGGCGGCGGTGAGGACCCCTTCCGGAGCGCCCCCGGTGCCCATGACCGCGTGGACCCCGGTGCCCGACACCGCGGCCGAGATTCCGGCCGGGAGGTCCCCGTCCCCGATCAGGCGGATGCGGGCCCCGGCCTTGCGGATGTCGGCGATCAGCTGCTCGTGGCGGGGGCGATCGAGCACCATCACCACCAGGTCGTCCACGTCACGGTTGAGCGCCCCCGCGATGGCCTTGAGGTTGTCCGCGACCGGCGCCAGGATGTCGACGCGGCCGCGGGCGGCGCCGGGCACCACCAGCTTCTCCATGTAGATGTCGGGCGCGTGGAGGAGTCCCCCGCTCTCGGCCGCGGCCAGGACCGCGATCGCGCCCGGGGTGCCGGTGGCGCAGAGGTTCGTGCCCTCGAGGGGATCCACCGCGATGTCCACCGCGGGCCCGCTGCGGGTGCCCACCTTCTCGCCGATGTACAGCATCGGCGCCTCGTCCCGCTCGCCCTCGCCGATGACGATGGTGCCGTCGATGTCGACGGTCTCCATCTCGTGGCGCATCGCCTCGACCGCGACGTGGTCGGAGCCCTTCCGGTCGCCCTGACCCATGGTCCTCGCGGCGGCGATGGCCGCGCGTTCGACGACCCTCACGAACTCGAGAGGCAGATCAGCCGGAATCATAGGCACCTCGCGGGACAGGCGAATCATACCCCCGTCGGTCCCGGGGGTACGGGGGGGCGGAGCCCCCCCGTTTCAGAGGCAGCTGGCGACGAGCCTTCGGCTCAGTGGGCGCCAGGCCCCGGGATGCCGGATTACGAAGCCTGCCGGCCTCTCGGCCGCGGCGCGTCGCTGCGGGCTACTTGTCGGCCGACCTGTAGGCCGGCAGCTCGACGCGGCGGGGCTTGTCCTGGCGGTAGCCCAGGGCGTAGTCGGCCTGCATGAGCTTGTGCACCTCGCGGCTGCCCTCGTAGATGACCGCGGCCTTGCAGTTGCGGTAGAAGCGGCCGACCGGGTACTCGTCGGAGTAGCCGTTCGCGCCGTGGATCTGCACCGCGTCCCCGGCCGCGCGCTCGCTCGCCACCGTGGCGAACCACTTCGCGAGCGACGTCTCCCGCGTGTTGCGCCGGCCCTCGTTCTTGAGCCAGCCCGCGCGCAGCCAGAGCAGCCGCGACGCGTCGTAGTCGGAGACCATCTGCGCGAGCATCTCCTTGACCAGCTGGTGCTCGCCGATCGGCACCCCGAACGTCTTGCGGGTCTGGGCGTACGAGACGGACGCGTCGCGACAGGCGCGGACGAGGCCGGTCGCGCCGGAGGCCACGGTGTAGCGCCCGTTCTCGAGCGCGAACATGGCGACCTTGAAGCCCTCGCCCTCCTCGCCCACGCGGTTCTCGACCGGCACCTCGACGTCCTGCATCGAGAAGCCGCCGGTGTTGCCGGCGAGGATTCCCCACTTCTCCTTGATCGAGAAGGAGGAGAAGCCCTTGAAGCGCGCGCTCGACGATGAAGGCCGACATGCCCGAGTGGTCGCGCTTCTTCTTCTTCTCCTGGTCGGTCCAGGCGATGACGAGGAAGTGGTCGGCCACGTCGGCGAGGCTGATCCACATCTTCTCGCCGTTGAGAACGTAGCGGTCGCCCTTGCGCACGGCGGTCGTCTGGATCCCGACCGCGTCGGAGCCGGCGTTGGGCTCGGTGAGGCCGTAGGTCGCGATCTTCTCGCCCTTCGCCTGCGGCACCAGGTACTTCTTCTTCTGCTCGGGGGTGCCCCAGCACCAGAGGGTCATCGAGTTGAGGCCGACGTGGACGGACAGGATCACCCGCAGGTGGGTATCGAGGTACTCGAGCTCCTCGCAGGCGAGACCGAGGCTGACGTAGTCCATGCCCGCGCCGCCCCACTCCTCCGGGATGCAGATCCCGAGCAGCTGCAACTCGGCCATCTGGCGCAGGAAGTCGCGATTGAAACGGTGCTCCCGGTCGAGATCGTGGATGAGCGGAAGGACGTCCTTCCGGCCCCACTCGCCCAGGGTGGAGACGAGCGCCTCGTGCTCGTCGCTCAGCTGCAGGTCGATCATGTCTCCTCGCTCTCCGTTTCGTCGGTCGGCTCCGCCGTCTCCGCCAGCAGGGCCCGGGCCTCCGTGGCGCGCTCGGCCGGCACCAGCACCCGCACGTTCGCGAACGCGCGCACGCTCGGGACCGGCTCCTGGCGGTAGCTCTGGTCGATCACCCGCGCGTCGATGCCGGATTCCCGCAGCCGCCCCGCCGCGAGCTCCGCCTCGTAGACCTGGCGCGCCTCGAGGACCGTGTCCCAGTCCCCGTGCGAGACGCGGGGCTGCTCGCCGCTCACCGGTCCTTCCAGGCGGGCTTTCTCTTCTCCGCCACGGCCCGCAGCCCCTCCTCGACGTCCTGGGTGTTCAGGAGCTGGTTGAGGTAGACGTCCTCGGCGTGACGAACCGCGTCCTCGTACGGCAGGTCCATCCCGCCCGCGATCGCCCGGCGGACGAGCTGCATGACCGGCGCGCTCGACTCCTGGAACCGCTGGACGACGGCGGCCACTTCCGCTTCGAGGCGTTCGTCGGGGATCGCCCGCGTGACGAGCCCGATCCGCTCCGCGTCGGCCGCGGTGAGGCTCGCGCCCGTCAGCAGGATCTCGAACGCGCGCTTGCGGCCGACGAGCCGGGGCAGCAGAGCGGCGGCCACCGTGTTGAAGACGCCCCCGCGGATCTCGGGGTGCCCCAGCTTGGCGCTGCCGGCCGCCAGCACCATGTCGCACGCCGCCGCGAGAATGCAGCCGGCGCCGAGGGCGGGGCCCGCCACGACCGCGAGGGTGGGCTTGTCCACCTTGGCGAGCGCCTCGAAGATGCGCCGGAAGCTCTCGAGCATCATGTAGCCGCGGTCACCGAGGTGGTCGCCCAGCTCGAAGCCCGCGGAGAAGTACTTCCCGGCCCCGAACAGGGTGACGACCTTCACGTCCCGCTCGTACTCGAGCGACTCGATCGCGCTCGCCAGCTCCTGCATCATCTCGACGGAGAGCACGTTGGCCGGCGGGCGATTCAGCGTGATGCGCGTGACGCCCTGCGCCGTGTCCACGTTGACGTGCTGGAAGCTCTGGACCCTCGAGGGGGCGAAGACGTCCTGGTCGTGCGGGTCTTCGAAGTCCTCGGCCATGCGCGTGAGGCCCCTTTCTGGGCCGAGAGCGGCCCTCGCTCGGGCGACAAACCACGCGTTTGCCGCAGTTTATCGCTCGAGAAAGTGTAGCACGCCCGAGCTTCGGCGCCGCACGCAGACGCGAGCTCCCTGCCCGGCGCCGGGCAAGAGCGTCGGCACGGGCCACGGAGCCCCTCGCCTCGGGGCCCCGTCCTGTCGCATGATGGCTCGCATGACGCACCTGGCCGACGTCTACCGCCCCTCGCTCGCCCTCTCGACGGACCTGTACGAGCTGACCATGGCCCAGGCCTACCGTCACGCGGGTCGGGCGGAGGAGGAGGCCGTCTTTCACCTCTTCTTCCGGAAGAACCCCTTCGGCGGCGGCTTCGCGGTGGCCTGCGGCCTCGCCCGCGCCCTCGACTACGTGGCCGGCTTCCAGTTCACGGCGGAGGACGTCGCCTACCTGGGCGAGCTTCTCGGCAACGACGGCCGGCCGCTCTTCGACGCGGGCTTCCTGCGCGAGCTGGGCGAGCTGCGCCTGCGCTGCGACGTGGACGCGGTTCCCGAGGGCACGGTGGTGTTCCCCTACGAGCCGCTCGTCCGCGTGCGAGGGCCGATCCTGCACGCGCAGCTCGTCGAGACGGCGCTGCTCAACTTCGTCAACTTCGAGACGCTGATCGCGACCAAGGCCGCCCGCGTGTGCCTCGCCGCGCGGGGCGACGAGGTGATCGACTTCGGCCTGCGGCGGGCTCAGGGTCCCGACGGGGGCCTCGGCGCCTCGCGCGCGGCCTACGTGGGCGGCGTCGCCGCGACCTCGAACGTGCTCGCGGGGCGCCTCTTCGGCCTGCCGGTGCGGGGCACGCACGCCCACAGCTGGGTCATGGCCTTCGCGTCGGAGCTCGAGGCCTTCGAGGCCTGGGCGCGGGCGCAGCCCAACAACTGTGTCTTCCTCGTGGACACCTACGACACGCTCGAAGGCGTCCGGCGCGCCGCCGAGGTGGCTCTCCGCCTGCGCGAGAGGGGGCACGAGCCGATCGGCATCCGCCTCGACTCCGGGGACCTCGCCTACCTCAGCATCGAGGCGCGGAAGATCCTCGACGAGGCCGGCCTGCGCTCGGCGAAGATCGTGGCCAGCAACGACCTCGACGAGCACCTGATCGCGAGCCTCAAGGAGCAGGGCGCGCGCATCGACACCTGGGGCGTCGGCACGCGGCTCGTGACGGGCGGCGATCAGGCGGCGCTCGGCGGCGTCTACAAGCTCGGCGCGGTGCGGGAGCCGGGCGGCGAGTGGCAGCACCGGGTCAAGGTCTCGGAGCAGGCGGCCAAGACCTCGAACCCCGGCGTGCAGCAGGTGCGGCGCTTCTCGGGTCCCGCCGGGTTCGTGGCCGACGTGATATTCGACGAGGAGACCGGCCTGCCCGCCTCGCCGGTCGTCGTCGACCCGCTCGACCCGACACGCCGCAAGCGCATCCCCGCCGGCACCCCGGCCGAGGACCTGCTCGTCCCCGTGGTGCGCGAGGGCCGACGCGCCTACGAGCCGCCCCCCCTCGAGGCGGTGCGGGCCCGCGCGCAGGACCAGATCGCCCGCCTGCACCCCGGCATCCGGCGCTTCGTCAACCCGCACCAGTACCCGGTCGGCCTCGCCCTCGAGCTGCACGAGCTGAAGACCCGGCTCGTCCTCGCCGCGAGGGGCGTGTGATGAGAGGGTCTACCTCGACCACAACGCCACGACGCCGCTCGACCCGCGGGTGCTCGACGCGATGCTGCCGTTCCTGCGCGACGACTACGGCAACCCCTCGAGCCTCCACTGGTTCGGGCAGCGGGCCCGCGGCGCCGTCGAGGAGGCGCGCGGGCGAGTGGCGGAGCTTCTGGGGGCGGATCCCGCCGAGATCGTCTTCACGTCGGGCGGCAGCGAGTCCGACAACGCCGCCCTGCGGGGGGCGACCGCCCGGGCGAAGCCGCCGCGCTCGGGGATCGTCTGCACCGCGATCGAGCACCACGCGGTGCTGAACACGGCGAAGGCGCTCCGCGACGAGGGGCGGCCGGTCGCGATCGTTCGCGTCGGCGAGGGCGGGGCGGTGGATCTCGAGGAGCTCGCCGCGAGCGTGAGCGAGACGACGGCGCTCGTGTCCGTGATGCTGGCCAACAACGAGACGGGCGTCCTCCAGCCCGTCGCCGAGGCCGCGCGGCTCGCCCACGCGCGGGGAGCGCTCGTCCACTGCGACGCCGTGCAGGGGGCGGGAAAGGTCGTCGTCGACGTGCGGACCCTCGGCGTCGACCTGCTGACCCTCTCCGCGCACAAGGTCTACGGCCCGAAGGGCGTGGGGTGCCTCTACGTGCGGCGCGGCACGCCGCTGGCGGCGTTCGTGAGGGGCGGCGGACAGGAGCGCAACCGGCGGGCCGGCACGGAGAACGTGGCGGGTGTCGTCGGCTTCGGCGCGGCGGCGGCCCTCGCGCGCGAGAGCCTGCCGGCGGACGCGGCCCGCGTCGCGGCGCGGCGCGACCGGCTCGAGGCGCGCCTGCTCGCGATACCCGGTGCCCGGCGCAACGGCGAGGGCCCCCGGGTGCCGAACACCACCAACGTGTCGTTCGAGGGGGTCGAGGCGGAGGGGCTGATGATCGCCCTCGACCTGGAAGGGATCGCGGTCTCGACGGGCGCCGCCTGTGCCGCGGGCGGCGTCGAGCCCTCGCACGTGCTGCGAGCGATGGGCCTCCCGCCCGAGCGGGTCGAGTCCTCGCTACGCCTCTCGCTCGGCCGGGCGACCACCGAGCCGGACGTCGACCACGCTGCCGACGTGGTGGCCGCGGTCGTCGCCCGCCAGCGCGGCTAGCGGGGGACGTGGCTCTCGGCGTGGTAGCTGGAGCGCACCAGCGGGCCGGACTCGACGTGCCCGAAGCCGAGGCCCAGAGCGAAGGCCCGTAGCGACTCGAACTCCTCGGGCGAGTAGTAGCGCAGGACCGGCAGGTGCTGGGGCGAGGGGCGCAGATACTGACCGACCGTGAGGATGTCGGTCCCGGAGGAGCGGATGGCCCGGATCGTCTCCTCGATCTCGGCCCACTCCTCGCCGAGGCCGACCATGACCCCGCTCTTCGTCAGGAGCCCCGCGTCCTTCGATCGCTTCAGCAGCTCGAGCGAGCGCGGGAAGCTGGCCCCCGACCGCGCCTGGCGGTAGAGGCGCGGCACCGTCTCGACGTTGTGGTTGAGGATGTCGGGGCGCGCGTCCAGCACCAACTGCAGCGCGTCCCAGCGCCCCTTGAAGTCGGGGATGAGCACCTCGACCGCACAACCCGGTACCCGGGCGCGCACCTCCCGCAAGGTGGCGGCGAAGATCCCGGCGCCCCCGTCCGGCTGGTCGTCCCGATTCACGGACGTGATCACCGCGTGGCGCAGCCCCATGCGGAGAACCGCGTCGGCCACGCGGCGGGGCTCGTCAGGGTCCGGCGGCTGCTCCGGCAGGCCCGTCTTCACCGCGCAGAACCCGCACGCCCGGGTGCAAACCTCGCCGAGGATCATGAACGTGGCGGTGCCACGGCTCCAGCACTCGCCCAGGTTCGGGCAGTGCGCCTCCTCGCAGACCGTGTGGAGCTCGAGTCCCCGCATCAGGCCCCGGAGGCGCTCGTAGACCGGCCCTTGCGGCGCTTTGGCCCGGATCCACGACGGCCGCGGGAGAAGCGGAATGGGAACGCTGGAGCTCACTCTTCCTCTTCTTCTTCTTCCTCGTCGAAATCTTCGTCGTCACCGTCCTCGTCGTCCCAGTCCTCTTCCTCGTCGTCGAGCTCTTCTTCCTCTTCGTCTTCCTCTTCCTCTTCGTCGTCTTCGTCCTCGTCGTCCTCGTCGTCCTCGTCGTCCTCGAGCTCATCGTCCTCGAGCTCGTCGTCCTCGATGTCGTCTTCGAGCTCGTCGTCGACGACGTCGTCCTCGTCTTCGTCGAAAAAGAGGATCTCGTTGCGCTCCACGCCGCCTCCTCGAAATGGGTGGTTCATTCTACCCCGGCTGCCGCGGCCGCCTGATTCGTATTATCCTCTCACCCGGCCGTCCGATCCGGCCGCCCCGTCGTCCAGGGCGGCCCGGGCGAGTGGAGGAGAGTCGCGATGATCGTCGCCTGCCCCAGCTGCCAGTCGAGGTACAAGTTCGACGAGTCGAAGCTGGGCGACCGGCCCAAGGTGAAGACGCGCTGCTCGAAGTGCGGCGGGACGATCGAGATCGAGAACCCGCTGCTCGGCTCCTCCACCCTGGCCCCCGACGAGCCCATCGCGCCCCCTCCCCCGCCCGCCCCCGGCCCGGCGCCCGAGGAGAGCCTGCGCACGCAGCGGACACCGATCCAGCCCGTGACCCCGAAGCCCGAGGCGGGCATGGCCACGATTGCCGGCGGCGACGCCCAGCGCATGGGCCTGCTCCAGCTGCCGAAGGACAAGCGCTTCTCGCTCGCGGTGATCCAGGGCGTCGCCACCGGGCAGATCTTCCCCGTCTCGAAGACGCGCACCGTGATCGGCCGCTCGGGCGCCGACATCAACATCGACGACCCCGAGGCCTCGCGGCAGCACGCCGCCCTCGAGATCGTGGCCGACGTGGCCATCCTCCGCGACCTGGGCTCGACGAACGGCACCTGGATCGAGCTCGACCGGATCGAGCAGCAACCAGCTGAACAACCAGCAGGAGTTCCGGATCGGCAGCCACGTGCTGATGTTCATCGTCACCGACGTGGAGTAGCCCCTCCGGAGGGCGTCAGTTTTTCGCGCCCACCCGCCCCCACCGCAAACAGGTCGTGCCTCGCCTGCGCCATCGAACGGATCGATCGGTTTGATAGGCGCGCCGCGCATGGCGTTTGGTTTGCACGACCTTCCCGGGAACAGGAGGGGCCCTGATGAAACCGGGCGACACCTTGGTCGTCGAGGCTCGTGAGCTCGACGCTCTCCTCGGCGCTCTTCGGGAGCGGGGCCACACGCTCCTCGGTCCCACCGTGCGAGACGGCGCCATCGTCCTCGACGAGATCGACGCGGCGAAGGACCTGCCGGTCGGCCTCACCGACGAGCAGGACGGCGGCCGGTACCGCCTCCGTCGCCGGGAGGACGATGCCCTCTTCGGCTACGCCGTCGGCGCCCACGCGTGGAAGCGCTACCTGCACCCGCCGGCGGTCGTGCGATGGCGGGCCCGTCGCGCGAAGGCGGGCTTCGTGGCCGAGCCCGAGACGGCGCCCCCCCCGCGCTACGCGCTCGTGGGCGTGCGGCCCTGCGAGCTCGCCGCCATTCTCGTCCAGGATCGCGTCTTCCTCGGGGGGCCCTTCGTCGATCCGGCCTACCGCTCGCGCCGCGAGTCCGCCTTCGTGCTCGCCGTGGACTGCGGCTCCCCTGCCGGCACGTGCTTCTGCGCGTCGATGGGGACCGGGCCGAAGGCAGGCCCGGGCTTCGACCTCGCGCTGACCGAGGTGATCGGCGACGGCCGGCACGTGCTCGTGGCCGAGGTGGGCACCGAGCGCGGGGCGGAGGTGGCGGGGGCGGTGCCCCACCGCCCCGCGGAGCCGGCCGACCTCGAGGCCGCCCGCGCGGTCGACCGCCGCGGCGGCGGGCCGGATGGGCCGCTCGCTCGACACGGACGGCCTCAAGGACCTGCTCTACCGCCGCTACGAGGACCCGCGCTGGGACGAGGTGGCGAAGCGCTGCCTGGCCTGCTCGAACTGCACGATGGTCTGCCCGACGTGCTTCTGCGCGACGGTCGAGGACGAGACCGACCTCCTGGGCACGGCCACGGAGAGGCGGCGCATCTGGGACTCCTGCTTCTCCCAGGAGTTCTCCTACGTCCACGGCGGCAGCGTGCGCACCTCCGGGGGAGCGCGCTACCGGCAGTGGATCACGCACAAGCTGGCGACCTGGCACGACCAGTTCGGCGTCTCGGGCTGCGTCGGGTGCGGGCGCTGCATCACCTGGTGCCCCGTGGGCATCGACATCACCGCAGAGGCCCGGGCCCTGCGCCAGGGCGAAACGCAAGGGAGCTCTTCGTGACGATCCATTCCTTCGAGAAGATCCTCGCGGAGCACCCCTTCTTCAAGGACCTGTCCTCTCCGCACCTGGACACGGTCGTGGGGTGCGTCGCCAACGTCGTCTTCCAGCCGGGTGAGTTCATCTTCCGGGAGGGCCAGCCCGCCGACCTCTTCTTCCTGGTGCGCGAGGGCAAGGTGGCGGTCGAGGTCTTCGTCCCCAACAAGGGGCCGGTGACCATCGAGACCATCGAGGGCGGGGAGATGCTGGGCTGGTCGTGGCTGTTCCCGCCCTACAAGGCGCGCTTCGACGCGCGCGCCCTGAACGCGGTCCGGGCGCTCTCGCTCGACGGCGCGTGCCTGCGGAAGAAGTGCGAGAGCGACCCGGCCCTCGGCTACCAGCTTCTGAGGCGGTTCACCGAGGTCGTGGTCTCGCGCCTCGAGGCGACCCGCATGCAGCTCCTGGACCTCTATGGCAACGACTGAAGCGGCTCCGGCGGTCGAGTTCGGCTCCGACCCCATGCGGCCGGAGCCGTTCGAGGTCCGCCACGTCACGAAGGAGACCGGCGACACCTTCACCCTGACCCTCGCCCCGGTCGCCGGGGCCCCCTTCCGCCCCTTCGCCCCGGGCCAGTTCAACATGCTCTACGTCTTCGGGGTGGGCGAGGTGCCGATCTCGATCAGCGGCGACCCCGCGAAGCCCGAGATCCTGGTGCACACCATCCGCTCGGTGGGCGCCACCACCCGCGCCATGCAGAAGCTGCAGAAGGGCGACTGGGTGGGCGTGCGGGGGCCCTTCGGCACGGCGTGGCCCGTGGACCAGGCCCACGGCCACGACGTCATCCTCATCGCGGGCGGGATCGGCCTCGCCCCCATCCGCCCGGCCCTCTACCACGTGCTCCTGCACCGGGGGCTCTACGGGCGCGTGGTCCTCCTCTACGGCGCGCGAACCCCGCGCGACATGCTCTTCCCGAAGGAGCTGCGCGAGTGGCGCAGCCGCTTCGACGTGGTGGTGGACGTGACGGTGGACCGCGCCACCATGGAGTGGCAGGGCTCGGTGGGGGTCGTGACCAAGATGGTCCAGCGCGCCCCCTTCGACCCGCAGAGCGCCATGTCCTTCATCTGCGGCCCCGAGGTGATGATCCGCTACGCCGCCCAGGCCCTCCAGCAGCGGGGCACCCCCGGGTCGAGCATCTTCGTCTCCATGGAGCGGAACATGAAGTGCGCGGTGGGCGTGTGCGGCCACTGCCAGTTCGGCCCGTGGTTCGTCTGCAAGGACGGCCCGGTCTTCCGCTACGACAAGATCGAGCGCTTCTTCGGCATGCGGGAGGTGTGAGGTGGCGGCGAAGCCGAAGCTGGCCGTCTTCAAGTTCGCCTCCTGCGACGGCTGCCAGCTCTCGCTGCTCGACTGCGAGGACGAGCTCCTGGCGGTGGTGGGCGAGGTCCAGGTCGCCAACTTCCTCGAGGCCTCCCGCGAGGTCGTGAAGGGGCCCTACGACCTCACCCTGGTCGAGGGCTCGATCACCACCGCGCACGACGCGGAGCGCATCCAGCAGGTGCGCAAGCAGTCGCGCTTCCTGGTCACGATCGGGGCCTGCGCCACCGCGGGCGGCATCCAGGCCCTGCGCAACTTCAAGGACGTGCGCGAGTTCACCTCCGCGGTCTACGCGACGCCGGAGTACATCAGCACGCTCGGCGCCTCCACTCCCATCTCGCAGCACGTCCGGGTCGACTTCGAGCTGCGCGGCTGCCCCATCAGCAAGGCCCAGCTCCTCGAGGTGCTGGGCGCTTTCCTGCGCGGCCGCCGGCCCAACATCCCGACCTACTCCGTCTGCCTCGAGTGCAAGCGCCGGGGCACCGTCTGCGTGATGGCCGCGCACGGCACGGCCTGCCTCGGGCCCGTCACCCAGGCCGGCTGCGGCGCCCTCTGCCCGTCCTACCAGCGAGGCTGCTACGGCTGCTTCGGCCCCGCCGAGTCGCCCAACACCGCGTCGCTCGGCAACTGGTGGCAGGAGCAGCTGGGATCGACGCGCGCCCGACCTCGTCCGGGCCTTCCGCACCTACAACGCCTGGTCGGCCCCCTTCCGGACCGCGAGCGACGCCTATGACCACGAACGCCCGTAGCAAGACGATCACCGTCGACGCCCTCGCCCGCGTGGAGGGCGAGGGCGGCCTCACCGTGCAGGTGCGCGGGGGCAAGGTGACCGACGTCAAGCTCCGCATCTACGAGCCTCCCCGCTTCTTCGAGGCCTTCCTGCGGGGCCGCGACTTCCGCGAGGTGCCGGACATCACCGCCCGCATCTGCGGGATCTGCCCGGTCGCCTACCAGATGAGCTCGATCCACGCGATGGAGGACGGCGTGCGGGGTCGAGCGTGGCCGGCCCGCTGCGGGCGCTGCGCCGCCTGCTCTACTGCGGCGAGTGGATCGAGTCCCACGCGCTCCACGTCTACATGCTCCACGCCCCGGACTTCCTCGGCTACGAGAGCGCCATCCACATGGCCGCCGACCACGCCGACGTCGTGAAGAAGGCGCTCGAGCTCAAGAAGGTCGGCAACGACCTCGTGATCCTCGTCGGCGGGCGCGAGATCCACCCGATCAACGTCAAGGTGGGCGGCTTCTACCGGGTCCCCACCCGGCGGGAGATGGCGCCCCTCGCGGAGCGGCTGAAGCGGGCGCTCGACCTCTCGCTCGAGGCCGGTGCGCTTCGCCGCCTCGCTCGACTTCCCCGATTTCGAGCAGGACTACGAGTTCGTCTCGCTGCGCCACCCCGACGAGTACCCGTTCAACGACGGTCGGATCGTGTCGAGCAAGGGGCTCGACATCCCGGTCTCGGAGTTCGAGGAGCACTTCATCGAGGAGCACGTCGCCCACGCGAACGCCCTGCACTGCGTCCACAAGGGGCACGGGGCCTACCACGTGGGCCCGCTCGCCCGCTACAGCCTGAACTTCGACCGGCTGCCCCCGGTGGCGCAGGAAGCGGCCCGCGACGCGGGCCTGGGCACCACCTGCCGCAACCCCTTCAAGAGCATCGTGGTCCGCGCGGTCGAGCTCGTCTTCGCCTGCCACGAGGCCCTGCGCATCATCGACGCCTGGGAGCCGCCGGACCGTCCCGCCGTGGACGTCCTGCCCCGCGACGGCACCGGCCACGGCGCCTCCGAGGCGCCGCGCGGCATGCTCTACCACCGCTACCACATCGACGCGAAGGGCCTCGTGCAGTCGGCGAAGATCGTCCCCCCGACCTCGCAGAACCAGAAGACGATCGAGAACGACCTCTGGCACTTCGTGCCGACCGTCCTCGCCCTGCCGAAGGACGAGCTCACCTGGAAGTGCGAGCAGGCCATCCGCAACTACGACCCCTGCATCTCCTGCGCGACGCATTTCCTGAAGCTGGACTTGCGCGGAGAGCGGTGACGGGACCCGTCATTCGAAGGCGCGCGTCACTCGCCGGGGGTCGGGGACTGCGCCCACCGCGCCGGGCGCTGGACGCCAGGCCATCGCCGGCGCAGCCGTTCGCAGGCTCACCTCGACCCGCGCTCGGCGCGGGACTCGGGCGCCGCCTCCTGATCGGCGTCGGCAACCCGTACGCGGGGGACGACGGGGCCGGCAGGGCCGTCGCGCGGCGGCTCCAGGCCCGCAACGATTGCGCCCTCGAGGTCCGCGAGGGGAGCGGCGAAGCCACCTCTCTCATGAACGCGTGGACTGGGTTCGATGACGTCATCCTCGTGGATGCGTGCCGCGGGGCGGGGCCTGCGGGCAGCGTCCACCGCGTCGGCCCGGACGACGTCGAGCGCGTCGCGAGGCTCCAGCACGCGTCCACTCACTCACTTGGCGTCGCCGCCGCGATCGGCCTCGGGCGCGCGCTGGGCACTCTCCCATCGCGGCTCGTCATCTACGCCATCGAGGCGGGATCTTCGCGCGAGGGCGAGGGCCTCTCGCCGGAGGTGGATCGTGGGGTTCACGAGGTCATGGCACTAGTCATGCAGGTCTCTCACGTGTAAGCCGTCAGGCATGAACAGGAACAACGAATGAACCTGGCCCCGCAGACCCCACCCCACCCCAGCGGCGACAAGCGGTTCAAGCTGCTCGACGTCGCGATCAAGCGCCACCAGTTCCGCCAGGACGCCCTCATCGAGATCCTGCACACCGCGCAGGAGCTGTTCGGCTACCTCGACAACGACGTCCTGATCTACGTCGGGCGGGCGGTGCGGGCGCCGCTCTCGCGCGTCTTCGGCGTCGCCACCTTCTAC
Organism: uncultured Acidobacteriota bacterium; assembly: GCA_963818355.1. GTDB lineage: Bacteria > Acidobacteriota > Vicinamibacteria > Fen-336 > Fen-336 > DATBSL01. The sequence continues at coordinate 37,407 of CAWFSB010000028.1, forward strand.
AACTTCTTCTCGATGAAGCCGCCCGGGGAGCACACCTGCGTCGTGTGCATGGGCACCGCGTGCTACGTGAAGGGCGCGGGGCAGATCCTCCAGGCGCTCGAGCAGAAGCACGGCATCAAGGCCGGGGAGACGACGGAGGACGGCAAGGTCTCGCTCGTCACCGCGCGCTGCCTCGGCGCCTGCGGCCTCGCCCCCGCCGTCGTCTTCGACGGCGAGGTGGCGGGCAAGATCGGCACCGAGGCGACGCTCGAGCGTGTCGCGCCGTGGACCGAAGGCTCCTCCCGTCCCGAAGAGGCGCAGCCATGAGCACCGAAGCCCGCCGTGAGATGCAGGAGACCGAGCGCGACCGCGTGGAGGGCAAGCGCTGCCGCGTGGCCGTGTGCGCCGCCGCCGGGTGCCTCTCGAACGGGGGCCAGGCCGTGCGCGACGCCCTCCAGAAGACGGTGAAGGAGGCTGGCGCGGCCGGCGAGGTCGAGGTCTTCGGCACCGGCTGCCTGGGCCTGTGCGACGCGGGGCCCCTCGTCCAGGTGCAGGCGGAGGGCGAGACCCGCCTCTACGAGAAGGTGGACCCCTCCACCGCGGCCCGCATCGCCGCGGAGGACGCGGTCGCCGGCACGCCCGCGAAGGACCTCCTCCAGGGCGGGAACGACGCGTTCTTCGCCAAGCAGAGGAAGATCGTCCTCGAGAACTCCGGCCGCATCGACCCCGAGCGGATCGAGTCGTGCGTCGCCGAGGGCGCCTACGAGGCGCTGCAGAAGGCCGTCACCGAGATGACCCCGCTCGACGTGATCCAGCAGATCACGGCCTCGGGCCTGCGGGGACGGGGCGGCGGCGGCTACCCCACCGGCCTCAAGTGGAGCACGGTCTACAAGGCCAAGGGCACGCGCAAGTTCGTCATCTGCAACGCGGACGAGGGCGACCCCGGGGCCTTCATGGACCGGAGCGTCCTCGAGGGCGACCCCCACCGGATCCTCGAGGGCATGGCGATCGCCGCCTTCGCGGTCGGGGCCGACCAGGGCTACGTCTACGTCCGCGGCGAGTACCCGCTGGCCATCCAGCGGCTGAAGACGGCGATCAAGCAGGCGGAGAAGGCCCAGTTCCTGGGCGGCCGCGTGCTCGACACCGGCTTCAGCTTCCGGGTGGACATCCGCATCGGCGCCGGGGCCTTCGTCTGCGGCGAGGAGACGGCCCTCATCGCCTCGATCGAGGGCAACCGCGGGACCCCGCGGCCCCGCCCGCCCTACCCGGCCATGAGCGGGCTCTGGGGCCACCCCACCCTCATCAACAACGTCGAGACCTTCGCCAACATCGCGCCGATCGTGCAGAACGGCGGCGCCTGGTACGCCTCGATCGGGACCGAGAAGAGCAAGGGCACGAAGGTCTTCGCCCTCGCCGGCAAGATCGCCCGCACCGGGCTCGTCGAGGTCCCGATGGGGCTCCCCCTGCGCGAGATCATCTTCGACATCGGCGGCGGCATCCCCGACGGCCGGAAGTTCAAGGCCGCCCAGACCGGCGGCCCCTCCGGCGGGTGCATCCCCGCGCAGTACCTCGACCTGCCCGTCGACTACGAGTCGCTGGCGAGCGTCGGCTCGATCATGGGCTCGGGCGGCCTCATCGTGATGGACGAGACGTCCTGCATGGTGGACGTCGCCAAGTACTTCATGGAGTTCTGCCGGGACGAGTCCTGCGGCAAGTGCGTGCCCTGCCGGGCGGGCACCGTGCAGATGTGGGGCCTCCTCGACAAGATCACCCGCGGCGAGGCGACGCGGCGGGACCTCGAGCTCCTCGAGCACCTCTCGGACCTCCTCAAGAGCACGAGCCTGTGCGGCCTCGGGCAGACGGCGCCGAACCCCGTGGTCTCGACCCTGCGCCACTTCCGCGACGAGTACCTCGCCCACATCGACGAGAGGCGGTGCCCGGCCGGGGTCTGCACGATCTCCCCCGCCGCCCCCGCGGAGGTGCACCCGTGAGCGTCAAGACCTTCACCCTGAACGGCGAGCTGGTGAGCGCGGGCGAGGACCAGACGATCCTCGACGTCTGCGACGAGCAGAAGGTGCCCATCCCGCGCCTGTGCCACCTGGAGGGGCTCGGTGTCATCGGCGCCTGCCGGCTGTGCATGGTCGAGATCCAGGGCTGGACGAAGCTGGCCCCCTCCTGCATGACGAAGGTCGAGGAGGGCATGGTCGTCACCACCAGCAACGACCGGCTGCAGAGCTACCGGCGGTCGATCGTGGAGCTGCTCTTCGCCGAGCGCAACCACGTCTGCGCCATCTGCGTCGTGAACGGCTACTGCGAGCTGCAGAACCTCGGCTACGCGGTGGGCATGGACCACGTCCGCTTCGAGTACCAGACCCCGGCCCTCCAGATCGACGCCTCGCACAAGCGCTTCGCCCTCGACAACAACCGCTGCGTCCTCTGCCAGCGCTGCGTGCGGGTCTGCGACGAGGTGGAGGGGGCCCACACCTGGGACGTGAAGGGCCGCGGCGCCTCCGCCCAGGTCATCACCGACCTCGACGCGCCCTGGGGCCAGTCGCAGAGCTGCACGAGCTGCGGCAAGTGCGTGCAGGTCTGCCCCACCGGCGCGCTCTTCGAGAAGATCCGGCCCAAGGCCGAGATGGTCAAGAACCGCGACTTCCTCGTCTACCTCAAGACCGCGCGGGAGAAGAAGCTATGGATCCGGTGAAGGCGCCCCCCGAGAGCGGACCCAGGAAGCCGCGGATCGCCACCGCCTGGCTCGGGGGCTGCTCGGGCTGCCACATGTCGTTCGTGGACATGGACGAGAGGCTGATCGACCTCGCGCCGCTCATCGACCTCGTCTACAGCCCGATCATGGACGTCAAGGAGTTCCCCGAGGACGTGGACGCCACCCTCGTCGAGGGCGCGGTCGCGAACGAGGAGAACCTCCACCACCTCAAGCTCATCCGCGAGCGGACGAAGTTCCTCGTCTCGTTCGGCGACTGCGCGGTCACCGGCAACGTGACCGCCATGCGCAACCCGCTGCGGCGGGCCGAGGCGGTCTTGAAGCGGGCCTACATCGAGAACGTGGACCTCAACCCGCGGCGGCCCGCCGACCCCGGCATCGTCCCGGTGCTGCTCGACCGCGTGCGGCCGGTGCACGAGGTGGTGCCGGTGGACGTCTACCTCCCCGGCTGCCCGCCCTCGGCCGACCTCATCCACTTCGTGCTCACCGAGCTCGTGGCCGGTCGAATCCCCGACCTCAAGGACCGCCTCAAGTACGGCTAGAAGGAACCACGTCATGGGCCAGCGCATCGTCATCGACCCCGTCACCCGCATCGAGGGCCACGCGAAGATCACGCTCCTCCTCGACGACCAGGGCGAGGTCTCCGACGCCCGGTTCCACGTCGTCGAGTTCCGCGGCTTCGAGAAGTTCTGCGAGGGGCGCTCCTTCCGCGAGATGCCCGGCATCACGTCCCGCATCTGCGGCATCTGCCCGGTGAGCCACATGCTCACCTCGGCCAAGGCCGGGGACGAGCTGCTCGCGGTCGAGATCCCGGAGGGCGCCACCCGCCTCCGCCGCCTCCTCCACTACGGCCAGATCCTCCAGTCGCACGCGCTCTCCTTCTTCCACCTCTCCTCGCCCGACTTCCTGCTCGGCCACGACTCCGACCCCGCGAAGCGCAACGTCATGGGCCTCATCGCGGCGAACCCCGAGGTCGCGCGCCGCGGGCATCCGCCTGCGCCAGTTCGGCCAGGAGGTGATCGAGATCCTGGCCGGCAAGAAGATCCACTCGACCTGGGTCGTGCCGGGCGGCGTCGACGAGCCGCTCACCGCCGCCGGCCGGGACCGGATCCAGGCGTGGCTGCCCGAGGCGAAGGAGACGATCGAGAAGACGCTGACGTTCTGGAAGCGCGAGATGGACCGCCACCAGGACGAGGCGCGGGTCTTCGGCAACTTCCCCTCGCTCTTCATGGGCCTGGTGACGCCCGACGGCGGCCTGGAGCACTACGACGGGAAGATCCGCTTCGTGGACGCGACGGGCACGATCGTCGCCGACCAGCTCTCGACCCAGCAGCTTCCAGGAGTACATCGGCGAGGCGGTCGAGCCCTGGACCTACCTCAAGTTCCCCTACTACAAGCCGCTCGGCTACCCCGGCGGGATGTACCGGGTGGGGCCGCTCGCCCGGCTCAACGTGGCCTCCCACTGCGGGACGCCGCTCGCCGACCGCGAGCTCGCCGAGTTCCGCCAGCTCGGCCGCGGCGCCGTGCTCTCCGCCTTCCACTACCACTACGCCCGCCTCATCGAGATCCTCTACTGCGTCGAGCGGATCGAGGAGATCCTCGCCCACCCGGACCTCCTGACCCCGCAGGTGCTGGCCTTCGCCCGCCGCAACCGCTACGAGGGCGTCGGCTGCTGCGAGGCCCCGCGCGGCACCCTCTTCCACCACTACAAGGTGAAGCAGGGCGGGCTCATCAGCTGGGCGAACCTGATCATCGCCACCGGCCAGAACAACCTGGCCATGAACCAGACCGTCCTCCAGATCGCCCGCCACTACGTCAAGGGCGACAAGCTGAAGGAAGGCATGCTGAACCGCGTCGAGGCCGGCATCCGCGCCTACGACCCCTGCCTGAGCTGCTCGACCCACGCCTACGGCGAGATGCCGCTGCGGGTCGAGCTCGTGGCCGCGGACGGCACCGTCCTCGACACCGTCGGGCGGGGGTAGCGTCCATGCCCGACACTCGACTGCCCGGACTCCGTCCTCGTCATCGCCTGGGGCAACCCGCTGCGCGAGGACGACGCCGTCGCCTGGCACGTCCTCGAGGGCCTGCGCTCGCTCAAGCCCCGGCCGGGAAGGCCCGCCCTCCACCTCCGCCACGCCCACCAGCTCGCCCCCGAGATGGCCGAGTGCGTCAGCAAGGCGCAGGGCGTCGTCTTCATCGACGCCCGCCGCGACGGCACCCCGGGCGAGGTGCGCTGCGAGGAGATCGCTCCGACCGCCGGCTCGAACCCCCTGGCCCACTCGCTCTCGCCGCAGGCGCTCCTGCTGTTCGCCGAGCAGCTCTACGGCCGCGCCCCGAAGGCGGTCGTCCTCAGCATCGCCGGCGAGCGCTTCGGCATGGGCGAGGAGCTCTCGCCGGTCGTGCGCCGGGCCCTGCCGCGGGCCATCCGGGCGGTCATCCGGCAGGCGAAGGCCTGGGCCCAGCCGAGCCCGCAGCCCTCACTACCGGCATAGCCTTCGAGATCGTCGGGCGCGTCGCGGACCTACCCTGACACGACCGTGAGATACGGTGCGTGTCCGAGGAGAGCACGTGCCCGAGATTTGCCGCTTCTACGGCATCGTCATCGCCATGTTCTTCGACGATCACGAACCGCCGCACTTCCACGTTCGCTACGGCAGCCACCGGGCGATCATCGGCCTGGACACTCTCGACGTGCTCCGCGGGCAGCTCCCTCCGCGGGCGTTCGGCCTCGTCGAAGGAGTGGGCGGCGGCGCACTTGGAGGATCTTCGTGAGGATTGGCGCCTCGCCCGCGCCCAGCAGCCGCTCAAGCCGATCGATCCGCTACAATGACAGGCGTGCTGGTTGACGTGGTCGAGGCTCGAGCGACGGGCGAACGGCGCCTGTACCTGCGCTTCGAGGACGGTGTGGCCGGAGAGGTCGATCTCGACCGCCTGGTCCGCTGGGAAGGCGTCTTCGAACCGCTGCGCGATCCGCAGCGGTTCGCCGAGGTCAGGGTGGATCCCGAGCTCGGCACGATCGTCTGGCCGAACGGTGCCGACGTCGATCCGGACGTCCTCTACTCCGCCGTCAGCGGCACGCCAATCGACGTCCCCGCGCCCGCGCCACGACGCTGAGAGTACGCTCTGCCGCGCGAAAGCGTGGCACCATGCGGCAGGTCCTGCGCTCGCGGCGAAGCTCGGAAGGCGGCCATCATCTGGGGAGGGTGCCTGTGAGGTACGTGTACATCGCGCTGATCGTGGCCTTGACCGCGCTGGTCCTGCTGTTCAAGGTCCAGAACCTCCAGGCGGTCACGGTTTCGCTGCTGTCCGCGAGCTTCACCTTGCCCGTGTCCGTGCTGCTCGTCCTCGTCTACGTGCTGGGGATGCTCACGGGCGGCTTCCTGGTGGCCCTGGTGCGGACCTTGGTCCGGGGCGCTCGCCGGGACTGACTTCCGGCGGTCTTCAGCCCTTCTCTTCCGGCTTGGCGGGTGCCGCGAACCACTGCTCCCGCGGCACGAGCTTGGGCGTCGCCGGGTCGGCCTCGTAGTTCGGCGACATGATCTGGACGCCGTGCTCGTTGAACGCGTCCTGGATGTGCCCGTGGAGCTGGCTCAGGACGGGCACGCGGAGGGCGGGCTGCTCGAGGGCCACGATCAGCTTGTACTCGGCGTAGAAGTCCTTGAGCCCCGACTGCAGCACGCGTGGCGGCGGGTCCTTCCGCACGCCGGCGGTGCGCGCGGCCGCCTGCAGGAGCAGCGCCTCCACCTGGCGCCACGGGGTGTCGTAGCCGATCGTCACCGCGGTCCCCATGAAGACGCCCTCGCCCGAGTGGCGCGAGTAGTTCGTGATCGTCGAGGAAGCGACGACCGCGTTCGGGAGCGTGATCTCCTCGTTGAGCGGGGTCAGGATCTTCGTGGCCAGGACACCGGAGTGCACGACCGTGCCCTCGACCTCGCCGATCCTCACGAAGTCGCCGAGCCGCAGCGCGCGCGAGTAGGTGATCATGAAGCTGCTCATGGCCTGGTTCACGAGGCCGCTCGAGCCGAGCGACAGCATCAGGCCCACGAACACGCTGACGCCCTTGAAGGCGTCGCTGCCGCTGCCGGGCAGGTACGGGGTAGGCGACGACGACGGCGAGGAGCCACAGGAGCGCCACCGCCAGCCGCCGCGTGGGCTGTGCGGTCTCGGCGTAGACGCCCGGCATCGATAGCCGGCCCTGCTCGCACGGAGCGGAAGAAGGCGTTGGCGAGGCGCACCACCACCCGGGTGATGACGACGATCAGCGCGACCGAGAAGAGCCCCGGGAGCGCGGAAAGGGCGCCGTGGCCGAGGTCGACGAGGGTCGCGACCACGAAGGCGCGCAGCGCCTCGCCCCAGGGCCGCGTGTAGGGGAACTGGCGCAGCGTGAAGGAGAGCCAGGCGTAGAGGAGCACCGCCGAGAGCCCGAGCACGATCACGCGGCTGAGGAAGCGCAGGGCGGCGACCAGGGTGGCCTCGACGGTTCGCCGGACGTCGCTCCGGGCGTCGCGCACCAGGTTGCGCACGAGCCTCGCGTCGACCCACGCGGCCAGGCGGCGGGCCACCCGGTCCCGCAGCCACCACAGCACGCCGCCGAGCAGCAGCGCCACGAGCGTCCCGGCGAGCGCGCGCAGCGCGTCGAGCAGCAGCAGCCGCGGCGAGCGCGCCTCGCTCACCTCGGCAAGCGCCAGCGCCAGCCTCGCGGCCGCAGCGCGGCCGGCCGCCTCCAGCGTCTCCCCGGCGGAGGCATCGAGGTCGGCCGGCAGCACCATGACGGCGTCGCGGCCGGCGACGGCCACCACGGCGACGCCGCCCACGAGCTTCGACTCCACGGGGGCATGCAGGCGGAGCGCCACCAGCTCGTCGAGCCGGCGAACCGTGCCGCGGGCGCGCTCCTGCGGCGTGCGGCCGAGGAGCCGGGCCCGGAACTCGACGATCGGCCGGTTGCCGTAGTGCAGGGTGAAGGCCTCCCCGGGCGGGGCCGCCTCGGTCAGGCTCTGGACCGACGATGGCGCCCGGCAGGCTGGGGGGTGCCGGCGCCGCGGGCGCGGGCGAGACCGGGGTCGGCGCTACCGAGACCGGCGGCGCCGCCTGCCCCGAGTCGGCCGCGACCGGCCCGGCGACCCAGAGCGCGGCGATCAGTCCTCGAAGCAACGACGCGATGGCTCATGATGGCTCCTACCGCGGGACCTGGACGCACCGGGGCCTGCCGGCATCACCAACGCCGGCGCGGGCTCGATTTCCGGGGTCCCCGTCCGCTTCCACACCCGCGGGGAGGTCCTGGTCCTGACCCTCCGTCGCGGGAACGGAGAGCGTCCGCAACCCGCCACGCCACGCTGAACCCGGCTACGGGCGGACGACGCGCAGGACCGGGACCGGCTCTCCCGGCGCGACGAGCTTCCGGAAGCGGGGCTCCGTGTAGACCCCGTAGAGGGCGGCAGGCTCGAGGACGAGGGCGGCGCGGACGGCGGCCTCGCCCTCGAGCGGCACCCACAGCGTCCCGGGCGGCAGCTCCCGCGGCGCGGCGGCCTCGCACCGGACGATCTGCCGGCCCTCGTACCGCGAGTAGAGCTCGTCGAACTCGTCCTCGAGTCGCACCAGCAGCGCACCGCTCGGCCCGCACCGGCCCGGCGCCGGCGAGCTCGCTCGAAGGGGATGCCGTGGCGCTCGAGGAGCAGCCGGAAGTCGGCGGCCGCGCGCGGCTCGACCGCGTAGCCGAGCGGGGTCGGCACGGCCGTCTTGACGGCCAGCGTCGTCATCAGGTTGGCGGTGGGGACGAGCCGCTTCCTGCCCGGTCTCGATCTCGAGCACCGGGAACTCCGTGACCGTCATCCCCGGGTTGACCCACAGGTAGTTCGTCGGGAGGAAGGGCGGGCAGCGGCCGCGCGCGGGCCGTCTCGACCGCCGCGCGGTCGTCCGCGCGGTGGCTCGTCGTCCCGCGACGAACCCCCAGAGCAGCGTGAGGTAGGCGTCCACCCGGGCGGCGAGGTCGGCCGCCGGGTCGGGCGCCGAGCGGCGCACGGCCGCCTCGATGATGAAGGAGAGCCCGCCGTACATGCCGATCGCGTTGAGGCCGGAGTCGACGTCCGGCGCGGAGTGGCGCTGCTCCTCGTCGGGCGGTAGGCCGCCCACGCGTGTAGCGGAAGAACGCGTGCCCGGCAGCCTCGACCGCGGGCGCCGCGTCGTCCACCCAGCGCCGCGCCGCGGCGACGACCGCCGGGTCGAACAGCGGGTTGTTCACGCCGTCCATGGTGATGTCGGGCCACGCGATCCAGCCCCGGCTCCGCCGCTGCTTCGAGTCGCGCGTGAACTCGTGGCAGTCGACGGCGAGGTGGGGCCGCACGCGCCGCACCACCCGGTGCAGCGCCTGGGTCTCCGGCTGCTCGAGCACCAGGTGGTCGCGGTTCAGGTCGGCCCCGGCGGCGTTGCGGCGGGTCCCGGCCTCGGCCCCGTCCGGGTTCATCATCGGCAGGACCCAGAGGTCGACGTCGGGCGGGAGGAGCGCGCGGGTCGCGCGCGATGTCGCGCACCATGTAGAGGAGGGCGTCCTTGCCCGAGACCTCGTCGCCGTGCTGCTGGGCGTAGAAAAGGATCCGGAAAGACGGCGTGCCGCCCCGCGTGGCGTGCACCAGGTGGACGGATCGGCCCCCGGAGGTGGTGGCCTCCACCGAGGTGGTGACTGGTCCCCTTCCGTTGACGCTCGACAGGAGAGCGACCATCTCGGCGTAGGAGACGGAGCGCGTCAGGGTCCGACGATCCTCCGGCAGCTGCGCACAAGCCGGCCGGGGCGCGGCCACCGCGAGAAGCAGCAGCAGGGACGCCGCAACGTGGCAGGGCCGTGAGTCTCGCATGCAAGGCTCCTCTTCAGGGCACGCCCACACTGCCCCCGACTCTAGCTCCCAATGCCGCGCCGCCACAATCGCCGGGCGCGTGGGTGGCGGCCGGACCGCCGGACCTCGATCGCCTTCCGCCCGCGCCCTCGGGTAGAATCCGCGAACGGTGTCCGTCGACTCGCGGCTCCTGGCCCTCGTCTTCCTGCTCGTCCTCGCCCTCACCCTCACGCCCTACGTGGTGGCCACTCTCCACCCGCCGGCCGGTTTGGCCTTCGTCGGCGCCTTCTACTACGGCGACGACTTCTACAACTACCTCAGCTACGCGCAGCAGGCCGAGGACGGCGCCTTCCTGTTCCAGAACCGCGTCCTGCTCGAGGAGCACCCGCCCGCCCTCGTGAACCTCGAGTGGTGGCTCGTCGGACGCCTGAGCGCGCTGCTCGGCGGAGGCCGGCTCCTTATCGCCTACCGCCTCTTCGGAATCCTCAGCGCTCTCGCCTTCGTCATCGTGGCCGATTGGTGGCTGCGCCGGCTCGGACTGGGGAGAGCCCACCGCCTCCCCGCGCTGCTCCTCCTGGTCACGGGAGGAGGCCTCGGCGGCCTGCTCTTCACCTTCACCGATCGCGACCTGAAGGACTCCCTGGACCTGTACGCGGGCCTCTACCCCTACCTCGGCCTTCTCGCCAATCCCCACTTCGTGGCCGGCACCACTCTCCTCCTCGCGTGCCTGCTCCTGTTCGACGACGCCCGGACCACGAGGGCCCGGCTCGTCGCCCTCGCCGCCGCCTGGGCCCTGGCCCTCGTGCGTCCCTACGACCTCGTCCTGCTGGTGCTCATCCGCACGATCTCCATCGGCATCCTGGAGCCGCCCCGGCGATGGGTCGCCACCCTTCTCCCCCTCGCTGGGCTCGTCCCGGTCGTCCTCTACCTGTACTGGCTCTTCTATCGCAACCCGGCTTTCGCTTTCTACGCGAAGACCGTCTACGTCTTTCCTCCGCGCGCCGACTTCGCCTGGGCGCTCGGGCCGGCCGCGCTCCTGGCGCTGCTCGGGCTGCGGTCCGCGCCCGACGGGGAGGCGCGACGAGAGAGGGTCCACCTCGCCGTCTGGGCGGCGCTCGGGCTCCTGGTGGTGCTGCTCAGGCCCGTCAACTTCTCGCTCCAGTTTCTGGTGGGCATAGGCCTGCCCCTCCTGGCCCTCGGTGCCTTTGGACTGCGGCGCTGGGCCCCCCGCATCACCCTGCTCGTCGCCGTGATCTTCGCCACGAGCCAGGTGGCCGCGCTTCTCTTCGTCACGAAGCGCAATCCCCTCTGGCTCGTCCCACGGGGGGACATGGAGCTCGTCCGGGCGATGCGGCCCACGTGCCGGGCGGGGGACGTGCTCTTCGCGCCGGCGTCCATCGGCATCCTCGCCTACGGGCTGACCGCCTGCCGCGCCATCCTGTCCCACGAGGTGGACCCGGGCTACGAGAGGAGGCTCGCGCAGGTGCAGGGCTTCGGAGCTCTTCCCCCGGGGAGCGCGCCGCCCTCCTCGACTCCTACCGGGTCACCCACTTCCTGGCGCCGGGCGATGCCGGACCGAAACCGGTCGCGTGGCTCGGCGAGTCCACCCCCTTCCGCCGCTGCCTCTCCGTGACCGCGCGCTCCCCCTGGACCCTCTACGTGCGCGAGCCAGACGCCCCGGCGGCGATGGGGCGGAGCGGCTGCCAGTAACCGCCAGGTCCCCCGCGGCCGGCCTCGCGAAGGGGCCGATCGACCCTCAGGCGCGCTGCGCGCGCGGCACTCTCGTCGGGGCGAGCTCCCGGCCGCGCTCGGCGGCGGCGGCGAGCCCGGCCGCGAGCGGGCGGTAGAGCAGGTGCGCCCACTTGCCGAACGGCACCTCCACCGCCAGCATCGGGACGGCGATCACCAGGTGGGCCGCGTAGGTGATGTAGGTCGCCATCGGCCAGTCGAGCATCCGGAAGGCGTGCATGAGGATGCCGCTCAGGACGGTCGCCATCAGCAGGAACAGGAAGAGCCAGTCGGTCTGGTGGCTGAAGCGGTGGATCACGTCGTGCTTCCGCCAGCGGTCGCGGGCGATCCACAGCGTCGTGGCCAGGAGAACCGCGGTGCCGTAGTAGCCGAAGAGCGCCGTCCAGTGCCAGCCCGCGAGACCGCCCCGCTCGACCTGGAAAACCGGGAGGAAGACGACGACCAGGGTGAAGAGCGTGGCGTAGGCGGTCACGAGCAGGAAGTGCCGCCACCATTGCTTCCGCTCGCCGCCCTCGCAGTCCCGCCAGCGCTTCTGGGTCACGCCGTGCACGACCAGCGGAAGGAGCGCGGCCGGGAGCCGCGACCACGGCAGGCCGGTCCCGCGCCACACGCGAAACGCCATGCGCGCGGCGTTCGTGAGGAGGAAGAAGCCCATGACCGCGGCGAGCACGAGGTCGCCGACGTGGACCACGTCGCGGGGGGCGAAGTGCTCGAGCATCACCGTGGTCCGGGCCTCGGGATGGCGGGCGAGGAGGCGGAAGCCGAAGTCCGCGGGCACGACGAACAGGAGGAGCACGACGAGGGCCACGGTCAGCAGCATGCCGACCTGCCAGCGGGCTCCCAGGTAGAGCCGGCGCGAGAGACCGGTCCAGTCGTAGCGGCTGGTCAGCCAGCGGCGGGTGGCCATCATCAGCTCGCCGGGCTCGGCCTCGCGGGGACAGGTCTCCGAGCACTGCCCGCAGTAGTAGCAGAGCCAGGGGTCCGTCGACTCGACGAGCCGCGCCTCGAGGCCGAGCTGCAGGTGCCGGATGACGCGCCGGGGGAAAGCGTGCTCCCCGTCGGAGAGCCCGCACACCGCGGTGCAGTTGCCGCAGTTGAAGCAGCGGTCGAGGGTCGGCCCGCCGAAGCGCGCCAGCTCCTCGGCCAGGCCCTCGTTCACGCGGTAGGACGTCGCCGTCGCCATCGCCTCAACCCTTCTTGAGCGCGTAGAGGACGTAGCGATCCCTCTCGCCGGCTTCCGTGACTTCCCCGTACCGCCGCATCGCCATCAGGTGCCAGAGAAGGCGCCCGCCCTCGAGCCCGCACTCGCCCGCGAGGTCCGGCACCGTGCGGGGGCCCCTCGCGAGGGCCGCCCGCAGGCGCTTGCGCACGTCCTGCTGGTCCTTCAGCCACGCCTTCATCTCCGCGGAGACGCCGCCCCGGCTCTCCCGCAGCGACTGGAGCGCGCTCCGCGGCTTCGCGACGGCCGGTGCGGTCGTCATGCCCACCGCCCTCCCGACGCCTGCCCGGCGAGCTCGACCCCGGGCTCCTCGCCTTCCTCGCCCTCGTCCTCCGCCGCCCGGGCCGGCCCCGCGCGCCAGCGGATGCGCTCGAGGTGGTTCGCCGCCGCCATGGCCGCCTCCCCCGCCTCGACGATCGCGTCCGGGATGTCCTTGGGCCCCGCCGCGACGCCCGCCACGAAGACGCCCTCCATCGTCGTGAACGACGGGTTGATCTTCGCCTCGGGGGTGCGGACGAAGCCGTCCTCCGCCTCCTCGATGTCCACGACCCCGTCGGCGTGCCACGCGGGCAGCAGGCCCTGGGCGAGCACGACGAGGTCGTAGCGGTGCTCCTCGAGCCGCCCGTCGACGTCGATGCGCTCCACGCGGAGAAGCAGGTCGTGCCCTTCCGTCTCCTGGATCTTCGCCACCTTGCCCTTCACCACCCGCACGCCCTCGCGGACCGCCCGGCGGTAGAACTGCTCGTAGCCCTTGCCGAAGGCCCGGATGTCCATGCAGTAGAGGGTCACCTCGACGTCGTGGATGGAGTGACGCAGCAGCAGCGCCTGCTTGAGCGCGTACATGCAGCAGACCCGCGAGCAGTAGGGCACCCCGATCGACCGGTCGCGGCTGCCCGCGCACTGGACGTAGGCGATCGTCCGCGGGATCCGGCCGTCGGAGGGCCGCAGCACGCGGCCGTAGGGCCCGTTCGACGACTGCAGGCGCTCCATGGCGAGGGGGCTGAGGACGTTCGGGAAGCGGCCGCCCCCGTACTCCTTCTTCCGGTCCATGGGCGTGATCTCGAGGCCCGTCGACACCACCACCGCTCCCACCCGCGTCGCGTCGACCACCGGCTGCTGCGCGAAGTCGAAGGCGTCGGTCGGGCAGGCCTTCTCGCACTTGCCGCAGTAGACGCAGTGCTCGAGGTCCAGGACCGCCTTGTGGGGGATCGCGTTCGCGTGGGGGATGTAGACGGCCCGTCGCGCGCCGAGGCCGTGGTCGAACTCGTGCGGAACGTCGATCGGGCAGACGAGCTCGCACTCGTCGCACCCGAGGCACTTGTCCTCGTCGACGTACCGCGGCTTCCGCAGCACCTCGACCCGGAAGCCGTCGCCGTCTCTCTCGACCCGCTTCACCTCCGACCAGGTCTGGAGCTGGATGCGCGGGTGGTGCGCCGCCTCCGCCATGCGCGGGGTGCAGATGCAGCTCGAGCAGTCGAGGGTCGGGAAGACCTTGTTGAGGCCCACCATCACGCCGCCGATCGAGGGGTCCCGCTCGACGAGCAGGACCTCGTAGCCCTGCTCGCTCAGGTCGAGCGCCGCCTGCAGCCCGGCGATCCCGCCGCCGATCACCAGCGCGTCGTACCGCTCGCGGATGGCCGGCATGGCGGCTACCTCCGGACCTCGCGGAGCACGGCGCCCCGCGGGTCCCGGATCCTGACCTCGAGCGGCATCTCGCCCGGCAGCGCGTGGGTGGCGCAGCCGTAGCACGGGTCGTAGGCGCGGAAGGCCATCTCGATCATGTTCAGGAGGCCCTCGTCCGGGGAGGTCCCGGCGTGGAGGACGCCCTGCGCGGCTTTCTTGATGGACATGCAGATGGCCGCGTGGTTGTTGGTCGTGCCCACGATCAGGTTGACCTTCTTCAGGATCCCCTTCTCGTCGGTCACGTAGTGGTGGGTCAGGGTGCCGCGCGGCGCCTCGACGATCCCGACCCCCTCGTGCGGGGTCTCGGTGGGCAGGACCCGGTAGTGCTCGGGGTGGGTGATCTCGGGGTTGCGGACGAGCTCCTGCGCCCGCTCCGCGGCGTGCAGCATCTCCACGAGCCGCGCCCAGTGGATGGCGAGCGTGTGGTGGACGGGCGTGCGGCCCGTGCGGTCGCCGGTGAGGGTCTCGAAGTATTCCTCGTAGGCCTCCTGGGCGAGCGGTGTCGACATCCCGTCGGAGACGTTGAGCCGCGCCCCGGGGGTCGCGCGGTAGACGCCGGAGTCCTTCCCGTCCACGAAGCCCTTCCAGCCCACCGCGCGCAGGTACGGGAACTTGAGGTAGGTCCAAGGCTCCACCCGCTCCGCGACGTGCTTCGCGTAGTCGGCGGGCGCGTACTTGACGAGCTCCTTCCCCTCCGGGTCCACGACCCGCACCCGGCCGTCGTAGAAGTTGACGTGGTTCTGCTCGTCCACGAGGCCCATCGAGTAGGTCGCGTGGGTGTAGGGGTCGCTCAGGATCAGGTCCCGGTACTCGCCGCTCTCGAGGACGACCTTCCGGAAGAGGCGGAGGCTCGACCTGGGCGAAGTCCACCATGAAGCGCACGATCTCGTCGAGGCGGTGGCGCTCGTCGGCGCTCAGCCCCTTGCTCATCCCGCCGGGGATGGCGTTGATCGGCCGCACCGGGCGGCCGCCGAAGATCTCCGCCGCCTCGTGGCCCCACTGCCGGCACTGGATGACCTGGCCGCCGATCTCGAGGCCGAGCTTGCGGATGATGCCGATCAGGTTGCGCTGGGCGGGGTCGCTCCGCGGGCCCATGACGAAGTCGGGCGCGGCGAGCGCGTAGAAGTGCGTCGTGTGGTCGGTGACGTAGAACATCTGGTACTGCAGCTCGCGCAGGAGGCGCGCGGTCGCGGGCAGGGTGATGCCGTAGACGGCGTCGGCGGCCTTGGCCGCCGCCATCATGTGGGCCTCGGGGCAGACCCCGCAGATGCGGGTCGTGATGCGGGGCATCTCCTCGACCGGCCGGCCCTCGCAGAATTTCTCGAAGCCCCGCAGCTCCGGCACCTGGAAGAAGCAGTCTCCGACCTCGCCCTGCTCGTCGAGGAAGATGTCGATCTTGCCGTGACCCTCGAGGCGGGTGACGGGGTCGATCGTGACGTGGCGTCCCGGCATGTCCCTCACCCCCTCCCGTCCGCGCGCCCGCCCTTCAGGTGGCTCGAGGACAGGCTGAAGCGGTAGAAGGTGCCCACGGGGTCGACCACCTGGGCCACGAGCTCGCGGGCCCGCGCCTCCGTCGTCGGCGTCGAGGATCGAGCCCAGGGCCCCGATCATGGCCATGCCCTGGTCCTCGGCCGTGCCTGCCGGGCCGTAGCAGCCGCGGCAGGGCAGGTTGGCCTTGAGGCACAGCGCCCCGCAGCCGCCGCGCGTCGCGGGGCCCATGCAGAGGAATCCCTGCTCGAGCAGGCACCACCCGGCCTCCGGCAGCGCCTCGTGCGGGCGCTTGAAGCCGGAGATGCGCACGTGGCGCTTCTCGCGCGCGCAGGTGTCGCAGACCGACTTGTCGTCGCACCCGACCTTGCGCCCGTCGCCCTTCGCGGCGACGCCGCCGTTCAGGGCCGCCTGGACGACGCCCCAGACCTGCGGCGCCTGGGGCGGGCAGCCGGGGATCTGGTAGTCCACCTCCACCACGTCGCGCAGGCGGAGCACCTGCCGGTAGACGCTGGGCAGGGTCAGGGCGCCGTGGGACGTCTCGGTGCGCGTGCGGGGGAGGACGCCGTCCGGGTTGTCGATCGAGGGATTGTTTCCGTAGACGGCGTCGAAGATGGCCTCGACCGTCCCCAGGCTCGCGAGGGCGGGCACGCCGCCCTCCACCGCGCAGGCCCCGTAGGCCACGAGCGTCCGGCTCTTCCGGCGCAGCAGGCGGACGAGCTCCTCCTCCTCGGAGTTGCGCACGGCGCCGTTGACGAAGCACACGTCGATGTGGCCGTCCGGGTAGCCGGCCACGTCGCGGTACTTGAAGTCGGCGACGCAGGGCCAGAAGACGACGTCGGCCGCGTCCACGAGCTCCAGGAGGTGCGGGCCGATCTCGAGGAGCGACATGTCGCAGCCGCCGCAGCCGGCCGCCCAGTACATGGCGATCCTCTGCCGGGCGCGCTCCGCCGGAGCGGTCCCGCTCATGGCTCCGCCCACGGCCCGAGGCTCCGCCCGCCGGGCACCCCGCGCTCGCGCATCCGCCGCGGCCAGTCGAGCGGCCCCAGCCGCCGCACCTGCCGCGTGATCCGCTCGACGAGCGCCGCGAACTTCTCCCCCTCCGCGGCACTCACCCACTCGTGGACGAACCGGCCGTGGTCGATGCCCAGCTGCACGAGCGTGCGCGCCACGAGCGGCATCCGGGCCATCGTCTTGTGGTTGCCGGCGATGTAGTGGCAGTCGCCGATGTGGCAGCCGCAGACCATCACCCCGTCCGCGCCCCTGGCGAAGGCCGCGGTCACGAGCTCGGGGTCGATCCGGCCCGAGCACATCACGCGGACGATGTCGACGTTCGGCGGGTACTTGAGGCGGGCCGTGCCGGCCGCGTCGGCCCCCGTGTACGAGCACCAGTAGCAGAGGAAGGCCACGATGCGGGGCTCCCAGGGGAAAGGCTGCGGGGTCGCTTCGGCCATGGCCATGCCTCCCTAGGCCTCCACCAGCTCGCGCGCGGGCTCCGGCGCGAGGAGGGTGTCCACCTCGGAGATCACCTGGGCGTCGGTGAACCCGCACTGCTGGATCGCGTTGCTCGGGCAGCTGGCGACGCACGTCCCGCAGCCCGTGCACAGCGCCTCGCTCACCCGGCTCACGCGGCGGGCCACGTCCCGGGTGATGGCCTCGTAGGGGCAGACGGTGAGGCAGGTCTGGCAGCCGGTGCACAGCGCCTCGTCCACGCGGGAGACGAACGGGTCCATCTCGACCCGCCCCTGCGAGATGAGCGCCGCGGCCTTCGAGGCGGCGGCCGAGGCGGCCGCGCAGGCCTCCGTGATGTCCATCGGCCCCTGGCAGCAGCCGGCCAGGAAGACCCCGGACACCGCGAGCTCCACCGGCCGCAGCTTGGGGTGGACCTCGAGCAGGAAGGAGTCGTAGCCGACCGCGCAGCGGTACATCGAGATGAGCTCGCTGATGTCGTGGGGGACGACCCCGGTCGCCAGCACCACGAGGTCCGCCGGCACCTCGAGCTCGAGGCCGCCGGTGAGGAGGTCCCTCGCCCGCACCACGAGCGGCGAGTGGTCGCCGGTGTCGCGCTCGACCCGCGGCGGGTGGTTCGGATCGTAGCGGACGAAGAGGACGCCCTTCTCCGCCGCCCGCTCGTAGTACGCCTCGTGGAAGCGCCCGTAGGTGCGGATGTCCTGGTAGAAGCTCGTGAGGCGCGCCCGCGGGTAGCGCTCCTTGAGCTGGAGCGCGGCGTGGAGGGCGCCGGTGCAGCAGGTCCGCGCGCAGTAGTCCCGGACCTTCCCGTCGGGACCTGGAGGGTTCACCCCGTCCACCTGGCGCGCCCCCACGCAGTGGATGAAGGCGACTCTCCCCGGGCCCGCCCCGTTGCCGGGCAGCCGTCCCCCGCTCGGCCCCTCGGGGTCGAGCAGGCGGATGAGCTGCTGCAGGGTCAGGACCTGGGGGAAGATGCCGTAGCCGTACTCGCCGTAGAGCGGCTCGTACGGGTCGTAGCCGGTGGCGAGGACGATGACGCCGGTGTGCAGCTCGATCTCGCGGGGCTCGCCCTCGAGGTCGATCCCCTTCCCGCCGACCGCGGCCAGGCACTTGCCGCAGCGCGTGCACGAGCGCCAGTCGATCGCCGGCATCGGCGGGTAGCAGCCGGGGTAGGCGTGGTAGATGGCCTTCCTCCGGCTGAGAGCGAAGTCGAACTCGTTGATGGTCTCCTCAGGGCAGGCCGCGATCGCGTTGCCGGGGTAGGTCAGGTGCTCGTCGACGCCGCGCGGCTCGAGACGCACGCGCGTGCGGAAGTCCCCCACCACGCCCTCCGAGCCGATCACGTGCGCGCCGGTCAGCAGGCGCACCCGCGGCTCGCGGACGGTGTCCTGGATGAGCGCGGCGAGGAGGTCCCGCGCGTTCTCGCCGGTCGGGAAGAGCGTGTGCAGCTGGGCCATGCGCCCGCCGAGGAACGGCCGGTTCTCGACGAGCGTGACCTTCATCCCGCGCCGGGCGAGATCGCGCGCGGCGACGAGCCCGGCCACCCCGCCGCCGATCACGAGCGCCGAGGGCTGGATCGGGATGCGCCGCCTCTCGAGCGGGACGAGGTGCGCGGCGCGGGCGGCCGCCGCGCGCACGAGGCGCGAGGCTTTCCGCGTCGCCGCCTCGCGGTCCTCGACGACCCAGGACACCTGCTCGCGAACGTTGACGTGCTCGAAGAGGTACTGGTTGAGGCCGGCGCGGTCGATGGTCCGACGGAAGGTCGTCTGGTGCAGGGTCGGGGAGCAGGCGGCCACCACCACGCGGTCGAGCTCGAGCTCCCGGATCTTCTCCTCGATGAGGGCCTGGCCCGGGTCGGAGCACACGAAGGGGTACGCCGTCGCCAGCACCACCCCCGGCATTCGCGCCGCTTCCGCCGCGACGCGCTCCACGTCCACGACGTCGGAGATGTTCCCCCCGCAGTGGCAGACGAAGACGCCGATGCGGGAGGCGCGGGAGTCTGCGGGGCCGTCCGCCGCTGCGCCGAGGTGCGCCATGACGCCTCCCGGAACGGCAGAGGGCGTCGCTCAGGCCCACCCGTGGTCGAACGATGCCCTCGTGGTGAGAAACCCTGATGCGCAACCAGGAAGCTGCTTCTGCACCGACTCTGGGCGCCTGCCTCGCACCGTGTCAAGAGCCCTGACGTTCCAGTACCGATGGTTCATGTCAAGTGCGCGGACGCGCCGAGGAGGCTGTCCGCGCGCGGGCCGCCGAGCGCAAGGGCTCTTCGGAGGATCACCTCCCGCCTCGTTTCGCGGGTTCCGGCGCCGATCGGAGAGGTCAGTCTGTAGGGTGTTGAGGATCTCCATCGGGCGTTGAGTATCTCAACGCACCGGTCAATCCATTGATACGGCGCACTTTGCACCTTTCGAGGCAGACCTATGCTGGTCGGGCGATGAGATTCTCAGCGGTGTCGCTGGAGGTGTCGAGTTCCCCACCATTCGTGATTCTCCCTTGTTTTCAGCTTCTTGCGAGCTTCTCAACACCCCCGTTGAGGGACTGGATCCTGGTCTTGCAGTAGGGGCAGGCGGAGGTGCGGTCATGACCGTTCTACTCGTTCTCGCGTTCTTCGTCGTTCTCATCAGCATGGACTACGTGGTGACCCGTCAGCGGCTCGCCCGGGAGTCCAAGGCCCTGGCGACCGCGGCGATTCCCGCCGTCGAGCCCGCCTGGGTGGCCGGCTACCAGATGCCGGAAGCCCTGTACTACCACCGCGGGCACACCTGGGCCCGCCCGCTGGACGCCGACACCGTCCTCATCGGCGTCGACGACTTCGCCCGCCGGCTGATCGGCCCCGCGGCCACCGTCAGCGCCCCGTCGCGCGGCGACTGGCTGCACCAGGGCGGCCGGGCGCTTCGCCATGAAGCTCGACGGCAAGACGGCCGAGCTCGTCTCGCCCGTCGAGGGCGAGGTGGTCGAGGTCAACCGCGACCTGGCCGAGAAGCCCGGCCTCGCCAGCGAGGACCCGTACGGCCGCGGCTGGGTGCTCAAGGTCAAGGCCCCCAAGCTCGCCTCGAACCTGCGCAACCTGCTCTCGGGCCGTCTCGCCCGCAAGTGGATGGAGGACAGCCGCGAGGCCCTCGAGCTGCGGCTCATGGCCTTCTCCGGCTCGGTGCTCCAGGACGGCGGCGAGCCCGCGGCCGACCTCGGACACCACCTGCCGAAGGCGGACTGGGATCGCCTCGTCCACGAGTTCCTGCTCACCTAGACCGGACCACCCTGGAGACCCCGACCATGGCCTTCCTGCCCAACCCGAAGTCGCGAGCCCTGCTCTTCGACGTCACCCGGTGCGTCGGCTGCCGCGAGTGCGCCAAGGCCTGCAAGGCCTCGCACGAGTTCCCCGGCACCGGCGAGGAGACGGAGCTCGACGCCGCGACCTACACCGTGGTGCTCGACAAGGGCGACGACCGCTACCTGCGCCGCATGTGCATGCACTGCGCCGACCCGAGCTGCGTGAGCGCCTGCCCGGTCGGCGCCTTCACCAAGACCGAGCTCGGCCCGGTCGTCTACGACGCCGACAAGTGCATGGGCTGCCGGTACTGCATGATCGCCTGCCCCTTCAACGTGCCGCGCTACGAGTGGTCGAAGACCATCCCCGTCGTCCGCAAGTGCGACGGCTGCTTCGAGCGGCAGAAGGAAGGCAAGCCGACCGCGTGCACCGAGGCCTGCCCGGCCGAGGCGACGGTCGGCGGCACCCGCGAGGAGATGCTGGCCGAGGCGAAGAAGCGCATCGCCGAGAACCCCGGCACCTACCACCCGGTGATCTACGGCGAGAACGAGGTGGGCGGGACGAACGTCTTCGTGCTCTCCCCGGTCCCCTTCGAGCAGCTCGGGATGCGGACGAATCTCGGCAACGACCCGATGCCGAACCTCACCTGGGCCGCGCTGTCGAAGATCCCCAAGGTCGTGGCCGGCGGCGCCGTGGGCCTCTCCGCGATCTACTGGATCACCCACCGGCGCGACGAGGTCGCGGCCGCCGAGCACGGGGAGAAGGAGTGACACCATGAGACTGCCCAAGCTGCTGAAGCCTCTCGAGCCGCTGCTCACGCCCATGCGCCCCAACGAGCGCTTCCACCCGGGCTTCTGGACCTACGTGTTCGGCCTGATCCTCGCCGCCGGCGCGGTCGTCACCGTCCTGCGCTTCTGGAAGGGCCTCGGCGCGGTCACGAACCTCTCCGACAAGTTCCCCTGGGGCCTGTGGGTCGGGTTCGACGTGCTGTGCGGGGTGGCTCTCGCCGCCGGGCGGCTTCACGATCACGGCCGCCGTCTACGTCTTCAACCTGAAGCGCTTCAAGCCGATCGTGCGGCCCACCGTCCTCACCGCGTTCCTCGGCTACACCCTGGTCGCGGTCGGCCTCATGTACGACCTCGGCAAGCCCTGGAACATCTGGCACCCGATGGTCATGTGGAACCCGCGCTCGCCCATGTTCGAGGTGGGCTGGTGCGTGATGCTCTACCTCACGGTCCTGTCGCTCGAGTTCTCCGGCATCGTGTTCGAGAAGCTCGGCTGGAAGAAGGCGATCGCCGTGCAGCACGCGGCCACCGTTCCCCTGGTGATCGCGGGCGCCATCATCTCGACCCTGCACCAGTCCTCGCTCGGCTCCTTCTACCTGATCACCCCGGGCAAGCTCCACCCCCTCTGGTACACGCCTCTGCTGCCCTGGATGTTCTACTTCTCCGCGATCGCGGCCGGCCTCGCGATGATGATCGTCGAGTCGCGCCTCTCCTCCCGGGCCTTCGGAAGGGGCCTCGAGATGCCGCTCCTGCAGTCGCTGGCCAAGGGGCTCGTCGTCGCCCTCGGCTTCTACGCCACGGTGCGCCTCGCGGACATGGCGCGCCTGGGAGTCCTCGGCGAGGTCCTCGCCGGCACCCGCGAGGCCCGGTTCTTCCAGCTCGAGATGGCGATCGGGGTTATCCTCCCGATCGTGCTCCTCTCGCTGCCGGCCGTCCGCCGCAACACGGAGCGGCTCTTCCGGGCCTCCCTCCTCGTGGTGGCCGGCCTCGTGGTGAACCGCCTGAACGTGAGCCTCACCGGCTTCGAGGGGGCCCAGGGAGGTCACTACGTCCCGAGCGTGGCCGAGGGGATCATCACGCTGATGCTGGTGGGGATCGGGATGGCCGTCTTCGGCCTCGCCGTGCGCTACCTCCCGATCATGGAGAAGGTCGAGGAGCCGGAGCTCGTGGCCTCGACCGAGCCGTCCCCCGCCCGTGCCCTGGCCGCCGTTCCCGTGAGGAGCTAGACGACGCCGCTCGACACCGCCACCTCCGTCGCGAGGCGCCTCCGACCCTGGAGGCGCCTCGCCGTTCGCATGGGCCTCGGGCTCTGCCTGGGCGCCGCCTTGATCTTCTGGGCGGCCGAGCGGCTCAGCCTCGACCG
This sequence comes from uncultured Acidobacteriota bacterium, assembly GCA_963818355.1. Taxonomy (GTDB): domain Bacteria; phylum Acidobacteriota; class Vicinamibacteria; order Fen-336; family Fen-336; genus DATBSL01. Next base: position 59,960 of record CAWFSB010000028.1, read on the forward strand.
GCAGCGCGAGCAGCTCGAGGGCCTGGTCGGCCCTCTCCGCCGACCGCATCGCCGAGATCGTGCGCGGCGCCACCCACGACGGGATGCTCCGCAACGACACCCAGAGCGTCCACCGGATCATCGAGAACATCGGCGCCCTGGAGGGCCTCGTACCGCGTCCGCGTCTACAACAAGGAGGGCCGGGTCCAGGTCTCCTCCGACCACGAGGAGGAGGGACGGGTCAAGGACGTCAAGTCCGCGGAGTGCATCGCCTGCCACGCCGGCCCCGTGCCGAAGGCCGGGCTCGAGCGCAGGGACCGCATCCGCGTCTTCCGGGCCGCCGACGGGAGCCGCGTCCTCGGCATCATCGCGCCCGTCTACAACGAGCCGAAGTGCACCGCCTGCCACGAGCACCCCGCCTCCCAGCGCGTGCTCGGCGTCCTCGACGTCCAGCTCTCGATGACGGGGGTCGACACCGCCCTCGCGGCGTCGGAGCGCCAGATGACCGCCGGGCTGGTGGGCGCGGTGGCCGGGGTGCTCGGCCTCTCCCTGCTGCTCCTGTGGGCCCTGGTGATGCGCCCGGTGAAGCGGCTGCGCGTCGCCATGGAGAAGGCGGGGGCCGGCGACCTCGCGGCGCGCGTCCCCGTGCGCTCGACGGACGAGATGGGACAGCTCGCCCGCTCCTGGAACGACATGACGGGCGAGGTCCAGCGCGTCGCGGGAGGAGCTCGAGGGACTGAACCGCACCCTGGAGCAGCGCGTCGACGAGAAGACGCGCCAGCTCGAGCACACCCACCGCCAGATGGTGGTGGTCGAGAAGATGGCCTCGCTCGGCAAGCTGGCCGCGGTGGTGGCCCACGAGATCAACAACCCGCTGGCCGGCATCCGCACCTACGCCCGCCTGCTGCGGCGGCAGTTCGCCGCGGGGGCCGCGGCCCCCCCGACCCCCGAGCAGGCGAAGGAGACCGACCGCATCCTGCAGATGGTGGACGGCGAGGCCGGCCGCTGCGGCGACATCGTGCGGAACCTGCTCGCCTTCAGCCGGCAGAGCGGGGCCCGCCTCGCCGAGGAGGACCTCTCGCCCGTGGTCGAGCGCTGCCGGATGCTGCTGAAGCACCAGGCCGAGATGCTCGGGGTGACGCTCGAGACGCGCGTCGCGCCGGGGCTGCCGAAGGTCGTGTGCGACGCCGCCCAGGTCCAGCAGGTGATCCTCGCCCTCGCCATGAACGCCCTGGAGGCGACGCCCTCCGACGGGCGCGTCTCGATCGAGGCGGCGCCGGACGGCGACGGCGTCCGGCTCGCCGTCGCCGACACCGGCTGGGGGATCCCGAAGGAGCACCTCGACCGCATCTTCGAGCCCTTCTTCACCACCAAGGAGGCGGGCAAGGGGGTCGGGCTCGGCCTCGCCGTCGTCTACGGCATCGTGAGCGCCCACCACGGGACGATCGACGTCGAGTCCGAGCCGGGCCGCGGCACCACCTTCACCGTCCGGCTGCCGGCGCGGCAGCCGGAGGCACTCGCGGGAGACGAGGCATGAGCGCGACGACCGGCGTCCCCCCGGGGACGCTGCGGATCCTGATCGTGGACGACGAGACCATCGTGCGCGACTCGCTCGCGGCCTGGTTCCGCCAGGACGGGCACCAGGTGGACGTGGCCGAGGGCGGCAAGGACGCGCTGCGGCTGGTCAGCGCGAGCCGCTACGACATGGCCTTCCTCGACATCAAGATGCCGGGCATGGACGGCCTCGAGCTGCAGTCGCGGCTCGGCGCCGCCGACCCCGAGCTCAGCATCGTGCTCATGACCGCCTACGCCTCGGTCGAGACCGCGGTCAAGGCCATGAAGAACGGGGCCTACGACTACATCGTCAAGCCGTTCGACCCCGACGACCTCTCGATGCTCGTGAAGCGCGCCGCCGAGCACCGCTCGCTGCGGGCGGAGAACGTGCGCCTCAAGAAGAGCCTCGACAGCCAGGCCGCGCCCCCGCCCCTCCTCGGCGCCTCGCCCGCGATGCAGCACGTCGTCGACCTCGTGGCCACCGTCTCCGCCTCGGACTCGACCGTGCTCATCACCGGCGAGTCCGGCACCGGCAAGGAGGTCGTGGCCCGCGCCATCCACGCCGCCTCGCCGCGGCGCTACAACCCGATGGTGGTCGTCAACTGCGGCGCGCTGCCCGAGGGCATCCTGGAGAGCGAGCTCTTCGGCCACGAGGCGGGCGCCTTCACCGGCGCGCGCGCGCGGCACAAGGGCAAGTTCGAGTCGGCGGAGGGCGGCACCGTCTTCCTCGACGAGATCGGCGAGGTGAGCCCGAAGGTGCAGGTGGAGCTGCTGCGCGTCCTCGAGGAGAAGGTGGTCACCCGCCTCGGCGGCACGACGCCGGTCCCGGTGGACTTCCGGATCATCTCCGCCACGAACCGCGACCTGCAGGCGGCGGTGAAGGAGGGCTCGTTCCGCGAGGACCTCTACTGGCGCCTCAACGTGGTCCACGTCCACATCCCGCCGCTGCGCGAGCGGCCGGAGGACGTGCCGGTCCTGGCCGAGCAGTTCCTCGCGAAGTTCGCGCAGTCGATGAGCCGCAAGCCGATGCGCTTCTCGCCCGAGGCGCTGGACGCGCTCGCCGCCTACCCCTGGCCCGGCAACGTCCGCGAGCTCCAGAACGCGATCGAGCGCGCGGTGGTGGTCGGGCGGAACGAAGTGGTGCGGGCCGAGGAGCTCCCGCTGCGCGTGACGCAGGCGCCGGCCGGCGGGCCGGGGCCGGGCTCTCTCGCCGAGGCCGAGCGCGCGCACGTCCTCTCCGTGCTCGAGGCGAGCGGCTGGAACATCACGCGCGCCGCCCGTGTCCTCGACGTCGACCGGGTCACCCTCTACAACAAGATCAAGAAGTACGAGCTCAAGAAGCCGGAGCGCGCGGGCTGAGGTTGGCCTTGGCTGAGGCGGCCCGTCTCGCCGAGGCGGTCGATCTCCTGCCGGTCGGGGCCCTGCCTCCCGGCAGGCTCGAGGCGCTCGCCGCCCGGCTGAGCCGCCGGGTCGAGCTCGCCTGCCACGTGCTGCCGCCGCGGGAGCTGCCGCTGCGGCGCATCCCCAACCGGGACCAGATCGACGCGAACGCGCTGCTCGAAGCTCTCGAGGCGCGAGCGACCTCCGACTCGCGCCTGCTGGTGGGTGTCGCGGGCGAGGACATCGCGGTCCCCCTCTTCACCTTCGTCTTCGGCCTCGCGCGCCAGGGCGGCCGCGCCTGCGTCGTGTCGCTCGCGCGCACCGACCCCTCGTTCTACGGCCTGCCCCCCGACCCCGCCCTCCGGGACGAGCGCGCGGTGGCCGAGGTGCTCCACGAGATGGGGCACCTCGCGACCCTCGAGCACTGCCCGGACCGAGGCTGCCTGATGAGCTTCGCCGGCAACATCGAGCGTGTCGACACGCGCGGGCCGCGCTTCTGCCCGGCCTGCGCGGAGCGACTTCCCCACTGGCTGCGCGGCACGACCCCGCCGGGCGACAGGGTGTAGGTACAATCCCGCCCCGTGAGCAAGGCCAGGCGGAAGGGAAGCATCGCAAAGGCGGAGCCGAGCGCGAAGACCGCCGCGCCCGACACGTCACCGGTGGCGGATCCTCGAGACCGGCCGCGCTCGCCGAGCGGGGGCTCGAAGCGCCCTTCTGCCTGGGTCGCCGCGGTCATAGTGACGCTCACCAGCCTCGTCGCCTACTGGCTGACGCGCGGCGCCGGGCCGTTCTGGCAGGACTCCGGCCTGTTCCTCGCGGCCTTGAAGGCGGGCGGCGGCCTGCTCTCCCCCGGCTATCCCGTGTACCTCCTCCTCGGCCGTCCGTTCGTCGCCCTCTTCCACCTCGCCCTGCCGGCCGCCACCTTCGCCGAGGCCGGCAACTTCTTCTCCTCCGTCTGGGCGGCGCTCGCCGCAGGCGTCACGGCCCTGTCGATCGCCACCGTCCTCGGGCCGCGCTACCGCTTCTTCGCGGATGCCGGCACCACGCCCGGCCCGAGCCCGCAGCTCGCGGGCCGCCCTGTCATTCCGAGGGACTCCGGCTCTGTCATTCCGAGGGACTCCGATGGGACGGGTCCCGAGGAATCCGCCGGCCTCGTCGCAGCAGTGATCGGCGGCCTCCTCGCCGGGCTCTCGTACTCGCTGTGGTTCCAGGCCCTGACCGCGGAGGCGTACGCCCTCAATGCCTTCTTCGCCGCGCTCATCCTGTTCCTCTTCCTGAGACTCGGCGCGGAGGGCCCGATCGGACCGTCGCCGACGCGGCGACAGCGGGCCCTCGTCCTCCTGCTGGTGGGTGCTTTCGGGCTGTCCTGCGGCAACCACCCCGTCACCGTCGTGTTCCTGCCGGCCTTCGGTTGGCTCACCTGGACGCAGCGCGCGGCCCTGCGCGACCGCCGCCTGGTGGCGACCGCGGCGCTCACCTGGGCCGCCACCGCCCTCCTGCCGTACCTGTACCTGCCCTGGGCCGCCCGCGCGTACCCGAAGACGCCGTTCGGGGACGTGACGAGCCTCCCCACCCTCCTCCGCCACATGGCCGGCGTGCAGTGGAGCGGCCAGGGGGAGAGCTTCGGCCTCGCCCCGGACCGCTTCGCGGCGCTCCCCACGCAGCTCTGGCACGAGCTGTTCGCGGTGGGCCTCCTCGGCCTCCTTCTCGGCCTCGCGTGGCTGTGGCGCCGGCAGCGCCTCCTGCTCGGCTTCGTCGCGGCGGTCGCCCTGCCCGCGACGCTCCTCCCTCTCGTGTACCTGCGCGGCGGCGAGTACGACTTCTGGCTGCTGCCGCTGTACCTCATCGCCTTCCTCGTGGCCGGCCTCGGGATCGGGTGACTCGTGCAGTCCTCGCGCTCGGCTCCGGGATGCCACGGCCGCTGCGGCTCGCACTCGTGGCCCTCGTCGCGGCCGCGACGCTCGCCTGGCCCCTCGCCGTGAACCCGGCGCTCGTGAGCCGGCGGGGCGACTTCGTCGCCGAGGACTTCGGCCGCAACCTCTACCGCCCGCTGAAGCCGGACGCGGTGCTCGTGGTGACCTCCGACCAGGAGAACGCGCTCACGCAGTACCTCGAGGTCGTGGAGGGGCTCCGCCCGGACGTGGCCCGCGTGGACGCGGGCTCGATCGCGACCCCGTGGTACGCCGACACCCTGCGCCGGCGCCATCCCGGCCTGGAGGTGCCGCCGTCCCTGGATGGACCGGGGCTCGCGGCCCTGGCGCGGGTCGAGGCGCTCGTCCTCGCCAACTTCCGTCGCCGCCCCGCCTACGTGACCGGGCTCCCCACCTTCGAGCCGCCGCCCGGCGCCGAGTGGGTTCCGGCCGGGGGACTGTGGCGCCTCAGCCCGACGCCGGGCGAGACGCCGCGGCGCGAAGACTGGGACTTCGTCTACCGCAACCCGAGCCCCTTCGACCGGCCGGCGCGCGACCACGCCCCGCAGAGGCGACCGGACGGCACCGACGTGCGCGAGCCGTACACGGCGCAGGTCCGCCGCTTCCACGTCCAGGCCTGGAAGAACCTCGGCGACTGGAGCCTCGAGCACGAGAGGTTCGACCAGGCCGCGGACGCGTACCGCCGCGCGTTCGAGACGGATCCCACCCTCGATCACCCCGGGATGCGGTTCTCTCTCGGCAAGGCGCTCTTCCTCCTCGACCGCAACGCCGAGGCCCTGCCGCACCTCGAGCGGGCCAGCCGGAATCTCGACCCGGAGCGGCTGGCCGAGGCGTCGCTCTACCTCGGGCAGATCCTGGCGGCGAGGGGCGACCACGCGGCCGCGCGCGAGCGCTTCGCCGCCGTGCGCACGCTCGTCCCGCAGATGTGGCCGCAGATCGAGGCGTCGCTGCGGCAAAAGGGGTTTCTGCTGCCCTAGGCCGGGCGCTTGATCGAGGTCCGCCGGCGCCTCAGTGGAGCCCCTGCTTCTCGAGCTCGAGGCGGAGGTAGTCCGCGACGATCGCGTGGGCCTTCTCGTTGAAGTGGAAGTCGTACGGGTTGACGACGAGGTCGCGCGCGTCCATGCCCCGAAAGGCGTCGAGAAGGTCGATCACCGTGACGTCGTTGGCTCGCGCCAGGCCCTTCACGTAGTCGTGCGCCATGGCGAAGGGGTAGTCATCCAGCCGTGGAGCACGGGAATGATGACCACGGTGACGTGCTCGCCTGCGCCGCGCAGGAACCCGCCCAGCAGGTCCCGGTGGGCCGCCAGGTCGGGGGAGCCCTCGCGGTACAGCGACCTCAGGTGGTCCTCGTAGCTGTCCCTGGCGCCGAGCCGCTCCAAGAGGCGGCGCGTGCGGGTCTCGAGGAAGTAGTAGAACCTCGAATGCGAGAACAGGTACTCCCCGGCCTCGCCGGGATCAGGTGACCCGTAGAACGAGAGGCCCCGGGGATCGTCTTCCCTCTCGACGTCGTTCGGGAAGAAGAACAAGATCGCGTGATCGAAGCCGTAGACACCGTCCGCCTGCGCCAGGAGTCGGATCTCCTGGGCGGTGTTTGCCCCAGGAAACGCCACACTGATGAGCTCGTAGTGCTCGCCTAGCTTCTTCTGAAGGAGTCGCGGGAAGATCTTCTCGTCGTCCTCGATCGGCACCCCGAACACGAACGAGTCGCCCACCATGGCGATCCGCGTCACGCCCTCTCTTTTCGCCTGGTCGTGCTCGACATCCCGAAAGCCCCAGGAGTTCCTCCTGACCCTCTGGTAGTACTCGTCAGCCGCTGTGGTGCTGAATAGCCAGCTCCTCTCGCTGCCGCCCGTGGCCCGCAGGGCGACTTCCGCGACGAGCCCGAACAGCAGGAGCGTGGCCACGAGAAGGGCCAGGTTGCGAGCCAGCTCCCTGGCTCGCGAGGGTCTCCTGACCTCGGGGAGGTCTCGTCGCGCCCTCCCCCTCCGCTTCGAGCCCGCGCGCCGCTTCACGTGAGTTCCGGGGGCGACTGCGTTCCCTTGAACAGCTCGGCGAGGCGCTGCTCGAGGGAGGCGACGCGGGCCTCGGCGCGCTCCTTGTGCTCGAGGAACGCTCGCGCCAGCTCGTCCTTGCCCCGGCCCACGACGCCGGTGACGAGGGCCAGCCGCCGCACGACGACGTCCGTGTCCCCGCCGGCGCCCGTCACCAGCGGCCAGGCCTGCGCCTCCAGCGCCGAGAGCGCCAGCTGGATCTCGCGCAGGTCGTAGCCCTCCGCCGCCCGCTCGCCCGCAATCGCGCGAACGTGCGCGACGAAGGGCGCGGGGCCGCCGGCGCGCACCGCCCCGAGGAATGCCGCGACCAGCCTCTCGACGCGCGCGCGGCGCTCCTCGGGCCGGGCATCGCGGTAGTGCGGTGCGTCCGCCGCGAGGAGAGCGGCCTCGAGCCCCGAGCCGAGGGCCACGGCGCGGGCAGCGAGGAGGGAGGCGAGGGCGGCGTCCATGGAGGGCTCCTTCCGACGGGAGGCATTCTACCGCGCGGCTATACTGGGGGGATCGTGCGGATCGTGGTCGCGATGTCCGGGGGGGTCGACTCCTCCGTGGCCGCCGCCCTGCTCAGGGAGGAGGGCCACGAGGTGATCGGCGTGTCGATGCAGCTGCACGACCAGACGGGGGGAGCGGGGCCTTCCTTCGGCCGCTGCTGCGCGCTCGAGGACTTCCACGACGCCAAGGCGGTGGCCGCGCGCCTCGGCATCCCCCACTACGTGATGAACCTCGAGCGGAGCTTCCACGACGGGGTCGTCTCGCCTTTCGTGCGCGACTACCTCGAGGGCCGGACGCCCCTGCCCTGCGCGCGGTGCAACACCGAGGTGAAGTTCGCGAGCCTCGTCGAGAAGACGCGCTCGCTCGGCGCCTCGCACGTGGCCACGGGGCACTACGCCCGCAAGGACCGCGAGGGCGAGGGCGGCCGCCTCCGCCTGCTGAAGGGCAAGGACCCCGCGAAGGACCAGTCGTACTTCCTCTTCGACCTCACCCAGGAACAGCTCGCCGCGGCGCTCTTCCCGGTGGGGCACCTGGAGAAGTCCGAGGTGCGGCGCCTCGCCCGCGAGCGGGGCCTGCGCGTGGCCGACAAGGCCGAGAGCCAGGAGATCTGCTTCGTCCCCGACGGCGACTACGCCGGCTTCGTCGAGAGGAACGCTCCGGCCGCGGACCGCTCCGGCCCCATCGTGGACGCCGGCGGCCGCGAGATCGGCCGCCATGGCGGAGTGCACCGCTTCACGGTGGGGCAGCGGCGCGGGCTGGGCCTGACCTCGCCGCGGCCCCTCTACGTCCTCGCGGTGCGACCCCAGACGAGTACCGTCGTGGTCGGCGACGAGGAGGCCCTTCTCGCGGATCGGCTCGTGGCGCGAGACGTCCACTGGCTCTCCGTCCCCGAGCCCGCGGAGCGGATCCGCGCCCGCGCGCGGATCCGCTACCGCCACCCGGAGGCCGAGGCGACCCTTCGGCCACTGGGTGGCGGCCGCACCGAGGTGCGCTTCGACACGCCGCAGCGGGCGATCACACCCGGCCAGGCCGCAGTCTTCTACGACGGCGAGGTCTGTCTCGGGGGGGGCTGGGTCGAGTGAGAAAATCCAACGGACTGGATCGACATTCAATCCGCTGAACAACATCCAGATCCGTGCCGCCGCAACCCCTTATTTGTCAACACTTGTCACGCCGAGACGCCTGGCACGACCCCTGCTTTACTACAAGGCGCAAACCAGCGGACTCACCGTCTCAAGCCGCCTGGCGGCCCCGGGGCGGGGGTGTTCTCTATAACTCCCAAGGAGGATTGGATGCGCTTCAGAATGCTCGCGGCCCTCGTGGCCGTGGCGCTCCTCGTGGCCCTGCCCGTCGTGGCGCAGGAGCAGCGGGGCTCGATCGAAGGCGTGGTCAAGGACGCACAGGGCGGCGCCATCGTCGGCGCCACCGTCGTCGCGAAGAGCCTGGCGGGGGCCACGGTCGAGGCCGTGACCGACGCCACCGGAACGTACCGCTTCCCCTCCCTCGCGCCGGGCCGCTACGAAGTCACCGCCAACCTGTCCGGCTTCGCTCCGGCCAAGGTCCAGAACGTCGACCTGCGCCTCGGCCAGCTGCTCACGCATTCCGCTCACGCTCAGCCCCGGCGCGATGACCGAGACGGTGCAGGTCGTGGCCGAGTCGCCGCTCATCGACGTCACGGCAGAGCGCCCGCGCCACGATCCTGCGCGACGAGGACATCGACAAGATGCCGAAGGGCCGTGACTTCACGTCGCTCGTCACCCAGGCCCCCGGCGCCAACCACGAGAACGCCAAGCTCGGCGGCATCTCGATCGACGGCGCGAGCGGCGGCGAGAACCGCTTCATCATCGACGGCGCCGAGACCACCAACCTGCAGAGCGGCATCTCGGGCAAGGCCATGGTCACCGACTTCGTGGACGAGGTCCAGGTCAAGTCCTCGGGCTACACCGCCGAGTACGGCGGCGCGACCGGCGGCGTCATCAACGCGATCACCAAGACCGGGACGAACACGTGGCGCGGCGACGTCGTTCACGTACTACTCGGGCGACGGCCTGGACTGCGAGCTATCGGCCCAGCCTCGCGCCTCGTGCCCGACGCAACTCGAACGCGGCCGAGTACATCACCTACCCCGAGGACAGCTACAGCCGCGCTGGGAGCCGGGCTTCACCCTCGGCGGCCCGATCGTGAAGGACAAGCTCTGGTTCTTCGCGGGCTACGCCCCCGCGTTCCTCTCCACGCGACCGCACGGTCACCGCCCGTGCCGACGGCGTCGACCAGCACCTACGACCAGACGTTCAAGCGGAACAACCTCACCGCGAACATCACCGGCCAGTTCGGCGCCACGGTGCGGGCTAAGGCTCGCCTTCACATCGAGCAGCTACAAGCAGGAGGGCCGCCTGCCCTCGCTCGACGGCACCACGCAGCCCCGCCGCGAACTACGCCATCAACGACATCTCGCCCGAACTGACGCGGGTCGGCCAGCTTCGACTACACCCCGTCGAACAAGGTGTACATGAGCCTGCGCGGCGGCTACTTCCTCCGCGACATCTACAACGAGGGCGTCTACGACGAGCACCCGCTACCTCTTCTGCAGCTCGAACGTCGGCCAGGCCGGCGTGCCGGCCGAGTACCAGGCGCCCGTCGGCACCGCAGAACGTCCCGACCAACAGCTCGCACCACGAGCGACAAGTCCAGGAGCGCATCAACGCCCAGTTCGACACCACCTTCTTCTTCACGGGCGGCGGCCAGCACCAGCTCAAGGCCGGCGTGCAGTTCGACCGGATCGGCAACGACGTCCTCTAGCGGCGAGACCGGGCAACCTGCTCCGCCTCCAGTGGAACCGCGCCGTTCGGCGGCCAGCGCGGCCCGTACGGCTACTACCAGGTCCGCAGCAACGGCGTCCTCCCCGACCAGGGCTTCGTCACGCAGGGCGACGATCGCGACCAACAACTGGCGGCTCTTCGTGCAGGACTCCTGGACGATCAGCAGCCAGCTGACCCTGAACCTCGGCCTGCGCACCGAGAACGAGACACGTCCCGTCCTACGCCGACCGCGTCTACGGGCTACCGTCGAGACGCGATCAAGTTCGGCTTCGGCGACAAGATCGCGCCGCGCGCCGGGCTTCGCCTGGGACGTCAAGGGCGACGGCAAGATGGAAGGTCTACGGCAGCTGGGGCATCTTCTACGACATCATCAAGCTCGAGCTGCCCCGCGGCTCGTTCGGCGGCGACAAGTGGCTGGAGTACTACTACTCGCTCGACACGCCCCGACTGGCCAAGCCTCGACATCCCGAACTGCCCGCCCGGCGCTGCCCCGGCCGGCTGCTCCGCGGCCCGATCGACTTCCGCCCCCCCTCGATCGACGACGAGCGCGCATCGACCCGAACCTCAAGCCCGATCAAGATGCAGGAGTTCGTGGTCGGCGTCGACCACGAGCTGAGCAGCCGTCCTCTCGGTCGAGCGCCCGCTACGTGCACAAGCAGCCTCGACCGCGCGATCGAGGACATCGGCGACGCTCGACGCCGCAGCGGAACGAGATCTACGTGATCGGCAACCCCAGCTACGGCCCGCTCGCCACGACGTACGTCCTCGGCGGACGGCACCGCACATCGCCCTGCCCGAAGCCGAAGCGCGACTACGACGCGGTCGAGCTGAGCCTCAACAAGCGCATGGCCAACCACTGGTCGGGCCGCGTCGCGCTACCTGTGGAGCCGGCTCTACGGCAACTACTCCGGCCTGTCGCAGTCGGACGAGAACGGCCGCACCAGCCCGAACGTCGGCCGCTCCTTCGACTACCCGCTCATGATGTTCGACGAGACCGGCACAGGCGGCCTACGGGCTCCTGCCGACCGACCGCACGCACCAGTTCAAGGCCCAGGCTCATCTACGACTTCACGTTCGGCCTGAGCGCGGGCGCCAACTGGTACGCGGCTTCGGGCATCCCGAGGAGCCGCGAGGCCGCGTTCATCGCCGCCAACAACTTCCCGGTGCAGTACCTGGGCCGCAACAGCGACGGCCGCACGCCGTTCTTCAGCCAGCTCGACCTGTTCGTGCAGCAGGAGTTCAAGCTCGAACGACCGCGTACCGGCATGACGCTGAGCGCCAACGTGATCAACCTGTTCGACCAGGAGACGGCGACCAACTACTTCCCGACCGCAGCTGCAGTCCGGCCAGGGCGTCGAACTTCTCGGAGGAGGACGTTCTACCGGGGCCAGGTCGACATCCCCGGGATCATCGCGTCGCAGAACATTCCCCAGGACCCGCGCTTCCTGAAGGATGGTTTCGGGACAACAGCGGTTACCAGCCCCAGCGGGCGATCCGCATCGGCTGTGGCGTCAGCTTCTAGAGACTCGACCGTTCAGCCGCACCCGGCGGGGGCCCTCGGGCCCCCGCCGTTCTCTTTTCCGCCTGTCATTCCGAGGGACACCGGCTGGACGGCGACGGAGGCGCAGCCCCGAGCACGACGGGAAGCCGACAAGCGAGGGGAATCCGCAGTCTCAGCGCCGGCGGCTCGGGGCTTCGCATCTGGACCCGGCCCGGAGTGTTCAGGAAGCCCGCAGCTTCTGCAGCGCCTCGCGGGCGGCCTCCTGCTGGGCGGCCTTCTTCGAGTAGCCCTCGCCCGAGGTGACGAGGCCGTCGTCGAGCCGGCACTCGACGCGGAAGCGCCGGCGGTGGCTCGGCCCGTCCTCCCCCGCCACGGCGTAGCGGGGCACCGGCCGCCCCTGTCCCTGCAGCAGCTCCTGCAGCCGGCTCTTCGGGTCCTCCAGCTCCTCGTCCGGGGCCTCGGCGTCCTGCGCGAACCCTTTCCGCACGAACCGCTGGGCGGCCTCGAAGCCCCCGTCGAGGTAGAGGGCCGCCACCACCGCCTCGTAGGCGTTGGCCCAGAGCGCGGCCTTCTCCCGCCCCCCCGTCTTCTCCTCGCCGCGGCCCAGGAGCAACAGCTCGGGCAGGCCCAGCTCGGCCGCGCGCCGGGCGAGGCTGGGGGCGGAGACGAGCTGGGCGCGGCGCCGGCTCTTGGCGCCCTCCGCCCCGTCGGGGTCCCGGCGGTGCAGCATGTCGGTCACCACCAGGCCGAGGACGGAGTCGCCCAGGAACTCGAGCGCCTCGTTGTCGCCGTGGTGCAGGGTCGCGGTCTCGTTGGCCAGGCTGGCGTGGGTGAGGGCCCGGTCGAGGAGCCCCAGGTCGGCGAAGCGGTGGCCGAGCTTCCGCTCGAGCGCGTGCAGCTCGTCCTCGCGCTCCCCCGTCACACCGGCCTCTCTTCCGGGACGATCTTCAGCACCACGAGGGTCATGTCGTCGTGGGGGTCGGCCTCGCCCACGAAGCGGCGCACCTCCTCGAGGATCCGCTCCTTGAGCTCCTCGCTGGTGAGTCGGCCGGCTGTCCTCCAGGATCCGCCGCAGCCGCCCCTCGCCGAAGAGCTCGGCCCCGGGGTTCATCGCCTCGGAGAGCCCGTCCGTGAAGAAGAGGAAGAAGTCCCCGGGGTCGAGCGCCACCTCGTCTTCCTCGAGGATCTGGTCGAAGCGGTCGCCGGGATCGAGGCCCAGCCCGAGCCCGGCCGGGGTGAGGACGCGCGTGAGGCCGGTCCGCGCCTGGAAGTGGATGAGCGGGTTGTGGCCGGCGCGGGCGTAGCGCATCCTCCGCGTGGCGGTGTCCACCACCGCGTAGGTCATGGTCACGAACGAGCGCGAGTCCATGTGGGCGGCCAGGATGCGGTTGGCCTCGCTGAGCAGCTTCGCCGGGGACTCGTAGATCCGCGAGAGCGACAGCACCAGGCCCTTGAGCTCCGCCATGTAGAGGGCGGCCGAGGTGCCCTTGCCCGAGACGTCGGCCACGAGGACCCCCATCCGCGTCTCGCCGAGGGGCAGGAGGTCGTAGTAGTCGCCCCCCACCTCGGCCGCGGGAAGGCACAGCGCGGCCACGCGCACGCCGGGAAGCCCCGCCGACGCCCTGGGCCGGCAGCAGGCTCATCTGGATCTGCCGCGCGATGCGCAGCTCCTCCTCGAGCCGCTCCTTCTCGCCCTGCTCCACCATGAGCTGCCGGATGCCCCGCGACATCAGGTTGAAGGACTCCGCCAGCTCGCCGAGCTGGTCGCGCGAGCGGATCCGGATCTGGTGGTCGAAGTCGCCCTGCCGGAGCCTCTGGGTGCCCACCGAGAGCGCGTGGACGCCCCGGGTGATCGACCGGGCGAGGAGGAGGCCGAGGACGAGGGCCACCGCGTACACGACGACGAACACGAGGGCCAGGATGCCCATCACGTAGAGGAGCAGGTCGGGCACGCTGCGGCCGCTCGCGTCGCGCGGCAGCTGGATGGGCGACAGCCGCCGCACGAGCGCGCGGGGCTCGTACTGGAAGGCGAGCGGCATCCCGTCGAACGCGCTTCTCTCCCCGGTCGTCCCAGTCCGTCTTCTCCGGAAGCGCCACGAACAGGAACCAGGACCGGGGCCGCGCCGTGACCGCTCTGGCCGTCCTCCTCGTAGGTGATGCCCGTGCCCTTCCGGAGCCCGCTCTCGCGACGGGGCGTCTCCGCGGGCTCCACCTCCATCTCGCTCCTCTGGAGGACGTGGATGCCCGTCCGCCGCTCGACGTCGGCGTAGAAGGCCTCGTCGGCCGGGCACGTCGAGGACGAGGGCCGACTCTCCCTCCGCCCAGGCCGCGCGGAGCGCCTCGGCGGAGAGCTTCTCCTCCGGGTGAAGGCGCACCAGGCTCGCGAAGCCGGGCCCCTTCCACCACGGCGGCAGCGCGCGGGGAGCGTCGCCCGACGAGGCCGCCACCCGGCCGCCCCGCAGCAGCGTCCACGAGACCCCCGGGTGGACCGCGCGGGCGGCGGCCAGCCGGGCCGGGAGCTCCCGCGCCGCGTCCGCGTCCGCCGGGGGCAGGCCCGCGAGGGCGCCGCGCGCCGTCGCCTGCAGGACGTCCCCCGCCCGCTCGATCTCCGCCGTCACCACGCGCGAGGCGGTGAGGCCCAGGAGCAGGATGATGGCGACCGCCATGAAGAGCGTCAGGAGGACGACCGGGACGAGGGCGATGAAGAGGTACGAGACGATGAGCTTGGTCCGGATGCGCCAGAGCAGGCGGTCCGAGACCCAGCGGAAGCCGCGCCAGGCCAGCCAGACGACGAAGAGCGAGAGGACGACCCGCGCGGGCCCGCCGATCGCGCCCGGCAGGGCCCGGCCGGCGAGCGAGAGGAGGCCCGTCGAGGAGCCAGACCGCGAGGGCGACGGCCACCACGCGGCCGGGCCACGTGGCGGTGAAGAAGGTGCCGACCCGGGCTCGGAGCCCGAGGACCGGCGGGCGCGGTCCCTCGGGGAGCAGTGGCTGCATGCGAGAGCAGAATCTAGCACCGCCGCGCTTCCGTTGACAGCCGTAGCGGGGTCCGCTAGCGTGGCTCCTGACATGCGCGCCGCTCTTCTCCTCCTCCTGTCCCTCGCCGCCGAGCCTTCCCAGGCGCCCCCGGCGCGCCGTTCCCTCGCCCGGGCCGCAGGACCTCGCCGTGTCGGGGGTCGTCGTGGGCAGGACGCCGGAGCGGTCCAGCGCCATCCTGACCTCGGGCGGGAAGACGCGCGTCGTGGCCGTCGGCGAGAGCGCCTTCGGCGCCGAAGCTCGTCGCGGTGGCCACGGACGCCGTGGTCCTCGAGCGCGACGGCGAGCGCCGCGAGCTGCGCGTGCCGACGACCGTGGTGGCTTCCGCCCTCCCCCGTCCGAGGGGCGACGCGCCCCGCCCCGCGCTGCCCCCGGGCGCGCCCCCCGAGGACCCCGCGACCCCCGCGCGCGAGATGAACAGGGTCGAGGTCCAGCGCCGCCTGGGCGAGGAGATCCCCCGCATCCTGGCCGAGACGGCGATCGTCCCCGTGATGGAGGACGGGCGCGTCGCGGGCGTCCAGGTGACGCGGCTGCCCGAGGGCAGCCTCCTGACCGACGCGGGCCTGCGCGTCGGCGACGTCCTGACGCGGATCAACGACACCGAGATCGACGGGATGGCCACCCTGATCGGCCTGTGGCCGCGCCTCCAGTCCGCCTCCGAGCTGCGCGCGGTCGTCGTGCGCAACGGTCAGCCGTTCTCGATCCTCGTCTCGATGCGCTAGCTGCCCCCCGAGGTGATCCCATGGGTTTCGCGACCGACTGCATCCACGCCGGCCAGCAGCCGGATCCCACCACCGGGGCGGTGACCGTCCCGATCTACCAGACCTCGACCTACGTCCAGGAGGGGCTCGGGCAGAACAAGGGCTACGAGTACGCCCGCACCCACAACCTCACCCGGCGCTCGCTCGAGAGGAACCTCGCCGCGCTCGAGGGCGGAGTGGACGCGTACTGCTTCGCCTCCGGCATGGCCGCGACCCAGGCGGTGCTCACCCTGGTCAAGGCCGGCCAGCGCGTCGTCGTCTGCGACAACGTGTACGGCGGCACCCACCGGCTCTTCACGAAGATCCTCGCGGGCTACGGGGTGGAGTTCGCCTTCCTCGACGCCACCGACCCCGGGGCTTTCGAGAAGGAGGCGGGCCGCTTCGACCTCCTCTGGATCGAGACGCCGACCAACCCGCTCATGAAGATCTGCGACATCCGCGCGCTCGCCGAGGTCGCGCACCGCCAGGGCGCCGTCTTCGTGGTGGACAACACCTTCATGAGCCCGTTCTTCCAGCGCCCTCTCGCGCTCGGCGCGGACATCGTGGTCCACTCGACGACCAAGTTCCTGAACGGGCACTCGGACAGCGTGGGCGGGGTGGCGGTGGTCGCGAAGGCCGAAGCACGCCCAGTGGCTGCAGTACGTGCAGAACGCGATCGGCGCGATCCTCTCGCCCTTCGACTCCTGGCTCGTGCTGCGCGGCACGAAGACGCTCCACCTGCGCATGCCCCGCCACGAGGAGAACGCCTGCGCGGTGGCGCCGTTTCTCTACAACCACCAGAAGGTGGAGCGCGTCTTCTGGCCCGGCTTCCCCGACCACCCCGGCCACGAGGTCCACAAGCACCAGTCGAGCGGCTTCGGGGCCCTGATCTCCTTCGACCTCGGCAGCCTCGAGGCGGCGAAGCGGATGCTCGGCCGGGTCCGCCTGTGCTCGCTCGGCGAGAGCCTCGGCGGGGTGGAGACGCTCATCTCCCACCCCGCGACCATGACCCACGCCGGCTACACGCAGGAGGAGCGCGACCTCCTCGGCATCACGAACGGCCTCGTCCGCATCAGCGTCGGCTGCGAGGACGCGGACGACCTCGTGGCCGACCTCGACCAGGCGCTGGCCGCGGTCTAGCGCGCGCCCGGCCGAACGGCCGCCGAGCGCGGCGCTATACTGCCCACATGAGCGACTCGCCCTTCGACGCGATCGCCCGCCGTCACGGGGCGCGGCTGCTGGTGCAGTTCGGCTCCACGGTCAGCGGCCGCGTCCACGACGCCAGCGACGTGGACGTCGCGGTCTTCTTCGAGGGCGACCCGACCTACACGCGCCTGGGCGGCCTCCTGGCCGATCTCGAGCCCATCTTCCGCGGCCGCGTCGTCGACCTCGGCCTGCTCAACCGCGCCGACCCCCTGTTCCTCAAGAAGGTCCTCGAGAACGCCCGGCTGCTGGCGGGGTCGCCGCGGGACCTGGCCCGGCTGCGCCTGTACGCCTTCCGGCGCTACCAGGACCACCGCCGGTTCCTACGCCTGGAAGAGCGTCACCTGGACCGCTTCCTCGCCGCACGGGCGGACCGATGATCGACCGAGAGCTCGTCACCCGCAAGATGGTCCTCATCGCCGAGGACCTGCGGCGGCTGGAGGCGCTCGCGGCGAAGGACGCGCGAGGAGTACCTCGCCAGCGAGATCGACGAGACGCTCGCCGAGCGCTATCTCGAGCGCATGATCGGCCGCATGATCGACGTCAACTACCACCTGCTCACGGAGTCGGGCGAGGCGCCGCCCCGCGACTACTTCGAGTCGTTCGTGGCCCTCTCCCGGATCGGCGCGCTGCCCTCGGACTTCGCGGCGCGCCTCGCGCCGTGCGCCGGCCTGCGCAACCGCATCGTGCACGCCTACGACGACCTCGACCCGGGACGCGTCTACGACGCGCTGCGCGCGGCCCTCGGCGACGTGCCCTCGTACCTCGCCGCGATCCGCCGGTTCCTCGACACGACCGTCTCCTGAGGCCGCGCGCGACTACGACACGCTCTCGTCCAGCCAGTCGAGGTACGGCGGGTGGCCGGACTCGATCGGCAGCGCCACCAGCTCCGGCACCTCGTAGGGGTGAAGCGCGACGAGGGCCTCGCGCAGCGCCGGGAGCCGCTCCGCCCGCGTCTTGATGACCAGCAGCAGCTCCTCGTCGCGGCAGACCTCGCCCTTCCAGCGGTAGAGCGACACCACTCCCGGCACCACGTTGACGCAGGCGGCCAGGCGCCGCTCCACGAGCACGCGGGCGATCCGCTCCGCGTCCTCGGCCTTGGCCACCGTCGAGAAGGCGACGACCCGCTCGCTCACCTGCGCCCCTTCGCCTCGATCGCCTTCCACTGCGCGGCGGTGATCGGGACCACGGAGAGCCGGCCCTGCCGCACGAGCGGGCTCTCGGCGAACTCGGCCATCGCCTTGATCTCGGCCAGGGTCACCGGCCGCGCCAGCCGCCCGCGCGGCTCCACGTCGACGACCACGAGCCTGTCGTCCTTCGCCTTCGGGTCCGGGTAGGCCTCGACCGCCACCTCGGCCGTCCCCACCACCGCCTTCTCGCCGCCCGTGTGGTAGACGAGCACGCGGTCGCCCTTCTTCATCGCGCGCAGGTTGCGCAGGGCCACCGGGTTCGCGACACCGTCCCAGCGCCCCCGCTTCTCGCGCTCGAGGTCGTCGTACGAGTACTCCGTCGGCTCCGTCTTCAGCAGCCACATGGCGCTCGCCTCCTCCGCCCGCCCCGCCATCTTAACCCGCGCCCCCGGCGGGCCCCGCCGTCGCCCGCAGCGGACGGGCGACCCCGCCGCGAAGAAAGCGCTTGACTCCGCCGGGCGCGCTTCCGTAGTCTTACAGTGCATTTTGTATATTGCACTGTAGGAATCGCCAATGACTCCCGACGACATCCGGCAGCGGGTGAGAGCGAGGCTCCAGGAGCAGCGCGCCCTGGTGGAGGACCTCCTCCGCCGGCGCGAGCAGCTCTCGGGCTCGCTCTTCGTCCGGTTCGGGGTGTGCGGAAAGGAGGGCTGCGTCTGCCGCACCGGGCAGAAGCACGGCCCGTACTACGTCCTCTCGACGCGCAGCGCCGGCAAGGGCGGCTTCGCCTACCTCGAGGCCTCGCAGATGGACGAGGCGCGCGAGCTGGTGAAGGCCTACCGGGACTACCGCGCGGGGATGCGGCGGCTGCGCAAGGTCAGCGAGCAGCTCGTCGTCCTGCTGCGCCGGTACCAGGAGGCCACGACGCGCCAGGGCACGCGGCGGGTCGGCCTGCCTCCGCAGGTTCAGGCTTGAAAAAGTGAGCTACAATAGGACTTTAAGCTTTGCTGTTAAAGCAAAGGATCAAGTCCTGCCGCCACGCGAGGACGCGACACGGAGCGAGCCCCGGGCCCGGATGAAGGCCTGGGTGCTGGGCACCGCGATCGCCCTCATCGCCCTCACCGTCGGGTCCGTCTTCGGGGACCGCGGCATCCTCAACCTCGTGGGCAAGCGCCGCCAGGTCGAGGCGCTGCGCGCCGAGCTCGAGGAGCTGCGTGCCGAGAACGCGCGGCTCGCCTCCGAGATCGCGGCGCTGCGCACGAGCCCCCGCGCGATCGAGCGTCTCGCGCGCGAGCAGCTCGGTCTCGCCCGCCCCGACGAGACCGTGTTCCTCATCCGCGAGGAGGACGCGTCCGCCCGTCGCTGAGGCGGGGACCTCGCTCGAACCCTTGAGGGGAGCGCCCGGAATGCGCTTCGCCCTTGACAGCCGCGGCCGAAACGCGCTTAGATTGGGTCGCGTTCCCAACGAGACGAACGGCGCGTCGTAGCGAGTCGTACTCGACCCTGAGGAGGATTGAACTCGATGCGCAAAGCCGATGACCAAGTCGAAGATCGTGGCGGCGCTCGCCGAGAAGGCGGGCATCACGAAGAAGCAGACCGTCCTCGTTCCTCGAGACCCAGGCCCAGATGTCGTACAAGGAAGCCAAGAACGGCTTCACGATCCCGGGCATCGGGAAGCTCGTGGTCCGCAGCTACAAGGCCCGCATGGGCCGCAACCCGCAGACGGGCGAGGCGATCAAGATCCCGGCCCGGAAGCGGCTGAAGTTCGTCGTGGCCAAGGCGGCCAAGGACGGCGTCCTGGGCGCCAAGTAGGGCCTCACCTTCCTGATCGAAGGGCGCGGGACACAGCTCCCGCGCCCTTTCTCTTTTCAGGCGGGCGAGACGAGCCCCGCCGCCCGCAGGGCCGCCTCGAGCCCCGCGACGAATCCGGGGAAGTCGGCGGCGTCGGCCACGATCTCGATCCTCCCGTTCGGCAGCCGGCGAACCCGACCGGGCGTGCGCGGCATGAGCGGGATGGCGAGCGCCTCGCGCGAGATCCCCAGGCGATCGGTCACCGCGAAGACGGCCTCGATCTCCCGCATCGTCACTTCCTGAAGCACGCGCACCTCCAGGCCAGGTCACCAGCATCAGCCGCGGCGCGCTCTCGGCGTCAAGCCGTCGCGCCGGCCCGCCGTTTGCGCGTGCCGCCGCGCCCCCGTAGAGTGGCGCGCGATGGCCGCCAGCGAGGGAAGTCGGACACCCGGGCCCCGGCCCGAGGCGGTGCTCGAGCTCGTCCTGGACGTGGTCCGCGCGCTCGCCCGGGAGACGGGCGGCCCGCGCGCCGAGCGCGCCGTCTCCCCGGAGGCCTCCCTCGAGCGCGAGGTCGGCCTCGGCAGCCTCGAGCGCGTGGAGCTCGTCGCGCGCCTCGAGCGCGCCTTCGGCCGCGCCCTCGACGACCGCTGCCTGGCCGCTCGACACGCGCGGCCGGCCTCGCCCGCGCCCTCGGGGAGGGTGCTGCCCGGCCAGGCCCTGTCCCTGCCCGCGCGCGAGGAGGCGCTCGGCGTCGCCGCCGACATCGGCGCCGGGGTGCGCACGCTGCACGAGTCGCTCTGGCGCCACGCGCACCTCGACCCCGGCGCGCGTCCACGTCTTCCTGCGCGGCGACCAGGCAGCGCGCCGCCGGGCGGGGCAGCCCCGGCCGCCGCGTCGGAGAGCGAGGAGCCGATCACCTACGGCCGCCTCCGCGACGAGGCGGCGGCGGTCGCGGGCGGCCTGCGCGAGCGCGGCGTCGCGCGCGGGGACACGGTCGCCCTCATGCTGCCGACCGGGCTCGACTTCCTGCGCTCCTTCTTCGGCATCCTGCTCGCGCGCGCCGTCCCGGTGCCGATCTACCCGCCCGTCCGCCTCGACCGGCTCGAGGAGTACGCCGCCCGCCAGTCCGCCATCCTGGCCGACGCCGGCGTGCGCCTCCTCGTCACGATCCCGCGCGCGCGGCCCGTGGTCGAGCCTGCTGAAGCCGGCGGTGCCGACGCTCGCCGACGTGGTGACCGCCGACGAGCTCGCGGCCTCGGGCGTGCCGGTCTCCGGCCCCGAGGGCGACGGCGACGACCCGGCCTTCATCCAGTACACCTCGGGCAGCACCGGCCAGCCCAAGGGCGTCCTGCTCACCCACGACAACCTGCTCGCCAACGTCCGCGCGATCGCCGCCGGGCCTCGAGGTGCGCCCCACCGACGTCGGAGTGAGCTGGCTGCCGCTCTACCACGACATGGGGCTCATCGGCTCCTGGCTCACCTGCCTCCACCACGGCCTGCCGCTGACGCTCCTGCCCCCCACCGCGTTCCTCGCCCGGCCCGAGCGCTGGCTGTGGGCCATCCACCAGCGGCGGGCGACGCTCTCCGCCGCGCCGAACTTCGCCTACGAGCTGTGCGCGCGCCGCATCCCCGACGAGGCGCTCGAGGGCCTCGACCTCTCCTCCTGGCGCGTGGCCCTGAACGGCGCGGAGCCGGTGAGCCCGGGCACGATCGACGCGCTTCGCCCGCCGCTTCGCGCCCTGCGGCTTCCGGCCCGAGGCGATGATGCCGGTCTACGGCCTCGCCGAGTGCTCGGTCGGGCTCGCCGTTCCCCCCGGTGGGCCGCGGGCCGAGGGTGGACCGCGTCGCCCGCGGGCCCTTCCAGGCGGAGGGACGGGCGGAGGCCGCGGCCCCGGGCGACGCCGACCGCCCTCGAGTTCGTCTCGGCGGGGCGCGAGCTGCCGGAGCACGAGGTCCGCATCGTGGACGACGCCGGCGCGGACGCTCGGCCGAGCGCGTCGGTGGGCCGGCTCGTCTTCCGCGGCCCCTCGATGACGAGCGGCTACTACCGCCAGCCCGAGGCGACCGCCGCCATCACGCTGCCCGGCGGCTGGCTCGACAGCGGGGACCTCGCCTACCGCGCCGACGGCGAGATCCACGTCTGCGGCCGGAGGAAGGACCTCATCATCAAGGGCGGCCGCAACCTCGTGCCCCAGGAGATCGAGGAGGCCGCGGCGCGCGTCGAGGGGATCCGGCGCGGGTGCGTCGTCGCCTTCGGCGTCCGAGAACGCGGCGCTCGGCACCGAGGGGCTGGTGGTGGTGGCCGAGACCCGCGTCGACGGGCGCGGCCGAGCGGGAGCGGCTGGCGGGGGCGGTCACCGAGCGCGTGGCCGAGGCGGTGGACGTGCCGCCCGACCAGGTCGTCCTCGTGCCGCCCGGGCGCGGTGCCGAAGACCTCGAGCGGCAAGGTCCGCCGCGCCGCGACGAGGGAGCAGTACCTGCGGGGCGCCCTCGGCCGCCCGCCGCGCACGACGCTCGCGCAGAAGGCCCGGCTGGCCGCCGCCGCCCTCGCCGAGGCCGTCGCGGCCCTGGCGTGGCGCGCGCGCGGCGCGCCCTCTACGCGGCGTGGCTCTCCCTCTCCCTGCCGCTCCTGCTCCTTCCCGCCTGGCTCCTCGTGGCCGCTCGTGCCGAGCCGGCGCTTCGCCTTCGCGCTGTCGCGGTTCGCCGCGCGGGCGGGCCTCCGGCTTCTCGGCTGCCGTCTCGAGGTCGAGGGCCTCGAGCGGCTCCCCCGCCGCGGGCCGCTGGTGCTGGCCGCGAACCACGCCTCCTACGCCGACGTGGCCGCGCTTGCTCGCCCTGCTGCCCGCCGACTTCCTGTTCGTGGCCAAGCGCGAGGTGCTCGGCTACCCGCTGATCGGCGCCTTCGCGCGACGCTGCGGCCACCTGACGGTGGACCGCTGGGACGCCCTGCAGAGCGTCGCCGACGCCGACCTCGTGGCGCGGGCGCTCGCGCGACGGCGAGGACGTGCTCTTCTTCCCGGAGGGCACCTTCGTGGCCGCGACCGGCCTGCGCCCCTTCCGCCTGGGCGCCTTCATGGCGGCGGCCACCGCCGGGGCGCCCGTCGTCCCCCTCGCCCTGCGCGGCACGCGCCGCGTCATGCGCGGCGACTGGGGCCTGCCCCGGCCCGGGCGGGTCTCCCTCTGGGTGGGCGAGCCGATCGCGCCCGAGGGCACGGACATGGCCGCGCTCGTCCGCCTGCGCGCCCGCGTCGCGGACGCGATCGCCGCCCACTGCGGCGAGCCGCGCCTCGACCTCGTGGCCGCGGGGCCCGAGCGCCCGGCGTCGGCGTGAGGCCTCGATGCCCGCGCGGGTGAGCCTCGCCGACGTCGAGCGGGCGCGGGCGGCGCTCGCCCGCCACCTGCGGCCGACACCGCTGCGGCCGAGCCTCGCCGCGCCGGGCAAGGACCTCCTGCTCAAGCTCGAGTGCTGGCAGCCCACCGGCTCCTTCAAGGTCCGGGGCGCCACGCACCTCCTCTCGACGCTCGACGAGGAGGAGCGCCGCCGCGGCGTCGTGGCCGCCTCCGCCGGGAACCACGCGCTCGGCGTCGCCTTCGCCGCCTCGCGCCTCGGGGGGACGCTGCGCGCCACCCTCTTCGTCCCCCGCACCGCGCCGCGGGCGAAGGTGGAGAAGCTCCGCCGCTTCCCCGTGGAGGTCCGCGAGACGGGCGAGACGTACGACGACGCGGTCGAGGCCGCCCGCGCCTTCGAGCGCGAGACGGGCGCGACGCTTCGTCCACGCCTTCGAGGACGCGCGCACGGCCGCCGGCCAGGGCACGGTCGGCCTCGAGATCCTCGACGAGTGCCCCGAGGTGGCGACGGTGCTGGTCCCGGTCGGGGGCGGCGGCCTCGTCGCGGGCCTGGCCACGGCGGTCAAGGCGAGGGCGCCCGACGTGCGCGTCGTCGCCGTCCAGCCGGAGGCCTCGCCGGCGCTGCGCGAGTCGCTGCGCCTCGGCCGGGCCCTCCTGACCTACCCGGCCGGGCCCACGCTGGCCGACGGGCTCGCGGGCGGCATCGGCGAGATCGCCTTCGACCACCGCGACCTCGTGGACGAGGTCGTGACGGTGAGCGAGGAGGAGATCGAGGACGCGATCGTGGCGCTCCTCGCCGCCGACCAGGTGGTGGCCGAGGCCTCGGGCGCCGTCGGCGTCGCCGCGCTGCGCGCGGGAAAGGTGGCGAGCGCCGGCCGCGGGCCGGTGGTCGCGGTGGTCACGGGCGGCAACGTCGACGCGCGGGTGCTGGCGCGCCTCCTGGCGTCGCGCTACGGCGACGGAGGAGGCGCGCGGTGAGGGTCGAGCGGCCCCACGACCGCCGCTTCGCGCGCGTGGCCGGCGTCGCCGCCGCCGGCGGGGGGACGGCCCTCGGCGCCCTGGCGAGCGGCTGGCCCGGGGCGGGCGCCGGCCTCGCCGCCGGCGTCGGGGTCGGCCTCGCGGTGCGCCACGCCCTCGGCCGCCGCACGGCCCGCGCGCCGCGCCGCCCTCGCCCTCCCCTTCCCGGAGAAGTGGCGGGCCTTCCTCCTCGAGCGCTACGACCACTTCGAGAGGCTGGACGCCGCCTGGCGCGCCCGCTTCGAGGACGACGTGCGGATCTTCCTCGCCGAGAAGCGCATCACCGGGGTCGGGGTCGAGGTGACCGACGAGCTGCGCCTCCTCGTGGCCGCCTCCGCGGTGACGCTGAGCGTGGGCTGGCCCGACGTACGAGTGGGACCAGCTGACCGAGGTGCTCCTCTACCCCGACGACTTCGACCGCGACTACGCGTTCGGCGGCGACGAGCGCGCCGGCGAGGCCCACCCCTGGGGCACCGTGATCCTCTCCGTTCCCGCGCTCCTCGAGAGCTTCGAGGTCCCCGACGACGCCTACCACGTCGGGCGTCCACGAGTTCGCCCACCTCCTCGACGTGGACCAGACGCACTTCGACGGCATCCCGGTCGGCCTCCACGGCGAGCGGGCGCGCGAGTGGGTGGCGGTGGCGGAGAAGGAGATGGAGCGGCTGCGCCACGGCCGCTCGGCCTTCGACGAGTACGGCGCCCACGACCCGGTGGAGTTCCTCGGGGTGGCGGTGGAGGCCTTCTTCGAGATCCCGCAGGTGGTGCGCCGGCGCCACCGCGAGGTCTACGCGATCCTCTCCTCGCTACTTCGGCCAGGACCCCGCGGCCTGGGACGACGAGCGGGGAGTCCGGGAGTAGCCATGCGCCTCGACCTGCTGCTCATCCGCCACCACCCGGGGCTGTCGCGCCGCAAGGCGCGGGACGTGATCGAGAAGGGCCAGGTGAGCGTCGACGGCGCGGTCGTGCGCGAGCCGGGCGCGCGACGTCGCGGAGAGCGCGGCCGTCGTCTTCGACCCGAACCGCAAGGCCCTCCCCCGCGCCCGCTGCACCCTCGGCGTCCTCCACGAGGACGAGCACGTCATCGTCGTGGACAAGCCGGCCGGCCTCCTGACCGTGCCGTCGGCGCCCGGGCGTCCACGACGAGGACACGGCGCTTCGCCGCGTGCAGGACTACGCCCGCCGCCTGAAGCCGCGCGTGGGCTACGCCGAGCGCGTCCACCGCCTCGACCGGGACACCTCGGGCGCGATCGCGTTCGCGCTCTCGCGCGAGGCGCGGGCGGGGCTCATCGACACCTTCCGCGACCACCGGATCGAGCGGCTCTACCTCGCGATCGTGGAGGGCGAGCCCCCGGCCGACGAGCGGAACGGTGGACGCGCCGCTGCGCGAGGCGTGGGTGAGCGGCCGCCGCGGGGTGGCGAAGCCCGGCGAGGCGTCGCAGCGCCGCGCGCACGCACTGGCGCGTGCGCGAGCGGCTGCCCGGGGCCGCGCTCCTGGAGGTGCGAGCTCGAGACCGGCCGCCAGCACCAGATCCGCGTCCACCTCGCGCACGTGGGCCTGCCGATCCTGGGCGACCCGGTCTACGGCCGCGCCGCCTCGCGGCCGGCCCCTCGCGCGCCGGCCCGATGCTCCACGCGTTCCGGCTCGCCTTCGCCACCCGATCACGGGCCAGCGGTCGCGGCCGAGAGCCCGCTGCCCGCGGACTTCCAGAAGGCGCTCGCGGCCTCTCGCGGCGCCGCGTCGGCTAACTCAGAACGGACAGGATCTCGAGGAGCCCCATCGGGGAGTCCTCGAAGTGCACGCCGACCTGGAACGACAGGCCCTCGAGCCGCGCCCAGATCGCCGTGCCGGGGACCTCGACGGAGACGGTTCGCGAGCCGTCCTGGATCGGGGCCTCGAAGACGACCGCGACGGTGGAGCCGCGATCGATGTCCTCCCCCACCCTCAGGCGGCAGCCGTAGGGAGAGAGGTCCATCGCCGTGGCGGGACGCCAGTCGCCGTTCGCGCGGTAGCGGACGGTCAGCAGGCAGGCCTTGCGGGCGGTGATGCGGCGGTTGTTCCGGCTCGGAACTGCAGTTTCACCCATGTTTCACTTGGTAGAAGAGCACCCGGGAACGAAGGGATGCCGGAGTATAGCCCCCCGCCTCCGCCGTGGCAAATCCCGTGCTAATCTGTTGTGCCCTGATGTCGACGAGAGCGCCAGCCCTGATCCTCCTCGCCGCCGTGGCGGCCTCCTGCGGCGGGGGCTCCTCCAGCCCGACGGGCCCTGGGGGGACGCCCACTCCCGCCGCCCCGCCGGGATCCGCCGTGAGCGGCTTCGTCTTCTACGACGAGAACGGCAACGGAACCGCCGACCCGACCGAGACCGTGCGCCTGCCCAGCGTCGGGCATCGTCGTGGGCGGGGTCACCACGTCCACGGTCGAGGGCGGCCGCTTCTCGGTCTCGAGCGTCCCGAACGGCACGCAGACGGCGCAGGCCAGCCCGGCGTCCCTGCCCGCCTACTTCACGCCGGGCGCCCCGCTCAGCGTCGCCGTGCCCTCGAGCGGTGACGTGGCGGTGCCCGCGGTCCTGCCGATCGGCAGCCGCAACGCGGGCGAACGTCTACCTGGCCTTCGGCGACAGCATCACCTTCGGCGACAGCTCCTCCGACGGCTCCGGCTACCGCGACGAGCTGCGAGGCCGACCTTCGGGCGTTCTGGGGCAAGGCCGACATCACGAACGACGGGGTCCCGGGCACGCAAGAGCAACAAGGGCGAGTCGCGGCTCGGGCGCCAGCCTGACCACCCACCGCCCGGCCTACGTGCTGATTCTCTACGGGACCAACGACTGGAACGACGGGCGAGTGCCGCGACGAGTTCCCCTGCTTCACGATCGACGCGCTGCGCTCGATGGTCCTGCAGGCCCGCGACGCGGGCGCCTTCCCCATCGTCGGGACGATCCCGCCCGTGAACCCGATCTACGCTCGACCGCGACGCGGTGGAGCAGGAACGACTGGGTGAGGCGCATGAACGAGCTCGTGCGCGCGATGGCGAGGCAGGAGCGGGCGCCGATCGCCGAGATCCACGGCGACTTCCTGAAGCAGCCGAGCCTGGCCGGCGCTCTTCGAAGACTACCTGCACCCGAACGACGCTCGGCTACCGGGTGATCGCGCGCGCCTTCTTCGACGCGATCACGAAGCCGCTCTCCACCTCCAGCTCCGGCCGCGCGCCGATGACTCTTCTTCGAGCCCCCCGACAGCCCCTGAGCACGGCCGCGGCGTATCATGGCCCGCATGAAGACGGGCCGCCTGCTCAAGTTCCACCGGCCCGGCGGCGACGTCCACGCCTACCTCTACGCTCGAGGGGCAGGCGGCCCGCGCGGTCGCTCTACCGCCTCGCCCCGGGGCCCGAGCGCGGGCCCGTCCACGAGATCCACGGCGCCACGCGCCGACGAGGTCGAGCGGGAGGTCCGCGCCTGGATCGACTCCCACTACCCGAGGCCTTCCTGAGATGAGCCCGACCCGCGCCGACGCCGAGGCCGTCCTCTTCGAGTTCACGCAGTCGGACGCCCTGCGCAAGCACGCCCGCGGAGTCGAGGAGGCGATGCGGGCCTACGCCGGCTGGTTCGGGATCACGGACCCCGACGAGGTCGAGAAGTGGGGCATCGTCGGGCTCCTCCACGATTTCGACTACGAGCAGAACCCGACCGAGGAGACCCACCTCCACGTGGGGTGCCGGATCCTGCGCGAGCGCGGCTTCCCGGAGGAGATCGTCGAGGCGATCGGCTCCCACGCCGACTACATGGGGATCCCGCGCGACACGCCGCTCAAGAAGGCGCTCTACGGCTGCGACGAGCTGGTGGGCTTCATCGGGGCCGCGGTCAAGGTGCGGCCCACGAAGAAGGTGGCCGACCTGCCGGTCGAGTCGGTGACGAAGAAGCTCAAGGACAAGGCGTTCGCCCGCTCGGTGGACCGCGCCTGCGTCTACGGCGGGGCCGAGGCCCTCGGCCGGCCCCTCGAGGAGCACGTGGCCTTCGTCATCGCCGCCCTCGTGCCGATCGCCGACGAGATCGGGCTGTAGCCATGGCCAGCCTGGTGCAGGACGTCTGGCTCGGCTGGGAGCCCCGCCTGCGCGCGCTTCGGCTCGCCCCCTGGGACGAGCCCCGCGCCCGCCTCGTCTTCCACCTCGACGCCGGGGTGACCCTCGACGACGCCCGGCTCACGACCTTCCTCGACGCGATGGCGGAGCGGCTGGAGGTGATCGCCTGGGAGCCGCGCGGCCAGGGCGCGAGCGGCGGGCGCTTCGGCCCCGAGGTGCTGGACGACGCGCGGCGGCTGGTCGGCGAGAGTGCCGCCCGCTGGGGCGCGCTCCCGCTCGTCGTCGGCGGCCACGGCCTCGGCGGCTGGCTGGCGCTGGCCCTCGCGAGCGGCGCCCGGCGTCGCCGCGGCCTTCGCCCTCGCCCCGTCGCTGGCGGGCGCGGGAGAGGAGCCGTCCTCGCCCCTGCGGGCGGCGCTCGTCAGCGCGTTCGCGCGCCCGTCCGTTCCGGTGCCCACGCTCGTGGTCGAGGGGCGCGAGCGGCCCGCGGCCGAGGCCGAGGCCGTGTCGCAGTGGCTTCTCCGGGTTCCGCGGGCGTCCCGCCTCGTGGCCGGCGGCGCCGACGCCGACGTGCTCCTGCCGCCCTGGCCGGCCACGGTCGCCGCCTGGGCGGCGGCGGCCGCGAACGGCGCCGGGGAACGCGCCCGGTGATCGTCCGGCCCCTCGCCCACCGCCTCCTCCTCCCGGTCGCCATCCTGTTCGGCCTGCTCGCGGCGGGCACGCTCGGCTATCAGCTCGTCGAAGGGTGGGGCTGGTTCGACGCCCTCTACATGACCGTCGATCACGATCACGACCGTCGGCTTCCTCGAGGTCCACCCGATGGGCGCCGGGGGCCGGGTCTTCACGATGGCGCTCGCCCTGGGCGGCGTCTTCACGGCGTTCTACGCGGCGGCGGAGTTCATCCGCGCGGTGGTCACGGGAGAGATCCGCACCGCGCTCGGGAGACAGCGCATGGAGAGTCGCCTGGAGAAGCTGAGCGGCCACCTCGTCGTGTGCGGCTTCGGCCGCATGGGCCGTCTCGCGGCCGAGGAGTTCTCCTCGGCCGGCCTGCCCTTCGTGGTGGTGGACCGCGACCCCAGGGTCCTGGAGGGGTTCTCGATCCCCCACGGCATCCCCCTCGTCGGCGAGGCCACCGCGGACGACGTGCTCCGCCGCGCCGGCGTCGAGCGGGCCCGCGCCCTGGTGACCGCCGCCGCCTCCGACGCCGACAACCTCTTCATCACCCTGAGCGCGCGGCTGATCAACGAGCGGCTCTTCATCGTGGCCCGCGCGGAGGGCGAGGGCGCCGAGGTGAAGCTGCACCGCGCCGGGGCGAGCCGCGTCGTCTCCCCCTACAGCATCGGCGGGCACCGGGTGGCCCAGGCCGTGCTGCGCCCGAACGCCATGGACTTCATCGAGCTGGCCACCCGGACCGGCCACCTCGAGCTGCAGATCGAGGAGGTCGAGGTGCGCGCGGGGAGCGCCCTCGTCGGCCGCTCGGTGAAGGCCAGCCCGATCCGCAGCGAGCTCGGCATCATCATCGTCGCCATCAAGAAGCCGGAGGGGACGATGGCCTTCAACCCCGCGCCGGAGGCGGTGCTGGAGGCAGGCGACCTGCTGATCACCCTCGGCCACCGCCAGCAGCTCGACCGCCTGGAGCAGATGGCCGGCGGCTAGCGCCTCGGACCGCCGGGCGCCATGGCCGCCCCGAAGACCAGCACGACGCTCGAGACGTAGGCCCAGAGCACGAGCGACACCGCGAACGCCAGCGGGCCGTAGAACGTCTGGAGCTGCATGCGCCCCAGGTTCCAGACCAGGGCGTACTTCGAGGCCTCCCACAGCACCGCGGCCCACAGGGCGGCCCGCGCGGCGACACCCACGTCGATGCGGGCGCGCGGAACGAGGCGGTACACGAGCAGGAAGAGAGCCCAGCTCAGGACGAGGGCCGCGGCCTTCGCGGCCGAGTCCACCACGAGGGGCCAGTCGCGGCCGAACCCGCGCACGAGGAGGGTCAGGGCCACCGAGAGAAGGGCGAGGGCCCCGCCCGCCACGGTCAGGGCGAAGGCGAGGAGCCGGCTCTTCCAGAAGCTGCGGGGCCCGGCCCCGCCCCACACCCGGTCGAGCGCCATCTCGACCGGCATGAAGACGCCGGAGGAGCCCCACACCACGAGCACGAGGGAGAGCACCTCGAAGCCGCGGGCCACGCGGGTCATCTGCCGCAGCGAAGCGGCGATCGTCTCGCCGCCGAAAGGGATGAGCTCGGCCAGGAGGAGGCGCAGCACCTGGGCCGTCCCGCTCCCCGGCGAGAGTCGCTGCGCCGACGCGACCAGCACGAGGAGCAGCGGGAAGAGGCAGAGGAGCACGTTGAAGGCGATGGCGTTCATCAGGACCGCCACCTCGCGCGAGAGGAGGAGCCCCACCGCACGGCGCAGGCGCGCGAAGAAGCCGGCGCCCGCCGGCCGAGCGCGCCTAGCGCGCGCCACGACCCACCCTGCGTCCCGGCGAGCGGCTGGCGTGGGGCTCTCTCATGTCGACGGCGCGGGATTCTAGCACCCGGCGCGCGCCCGGCGAGAGCCGACGGCGATGCTAGACTGCCGGGCCATGGAGCTCCTCGTGCGGCCGGCCCACGACCGGAGAGACTACGACGCCTGCGTGCAGCTGCAGCGCGAGGTCTGGGGCCTCTCGGACCTGGAGATCACCTCGGCCATCCAGCTGATCGCCACCGTCCACGCCGGGGGCCTCCTGCTCGTCGCCGACTCGCCCGGGGACGGCGTCCTGGGCTTCTGCTACGCCTTCGCCGCCCTGCGCGGCGGCGAGGGCCACCTTCACTCGGACATGCTCGCCGTGAGTCCGGCGGCTCGCGGCCTCGGCGTCGGGCTGCGCCTCAAGTGGGCGCAACGCGAGGAAGCGCTCCGCCGCGGAGTGCGCCTGGTCACCTGGACCTTCGACCCGATGCGCGCGCCGAACGCCCGCCTGAACCTGAACCACCTGGGTGCTGTCGCGCGCGAGCTCCTCCCGGACTTCTACGGCACCACGAGCTCCGCCCTGCACCACGGCCTCGCCACCGACCGCCTCCTGGCCCGGTGGGAGCTCGACCACCCGCGCGTCGTGCGGCGCAAGGCCGGCGAGGCGGAGAACCCGCCGGAGCTCGCGGCCCCGCCCGCGCTCCACGGGGTCGCCTGGCGCGGCGGCCTGCCCGTCCCGTCTCCTCCCCACCGCGATCCCGAGGGGCCGGCGCTTCTCCTGGACGTCCCCGCCGACTGGGACGCGGTGTGCGAGGCCGACGCGGGGTTAGCGCAGGAGTGGCAGCAGGCCGTGCGCCGCGCGTTCGAGTCCGCCTTCGCCCGCGGCTACGCGGCCGCGGGCTTCGTCTCCACCCGCGAGGAGAAGCCGAGGGCCGCCTACGTGCTCCGGAGGAGCATCGACGGCTGAGCTGACGATGGCTCGGCCCTACTCCTCGCCGGTGGCGGCGGGGAGCGACGGGTCGGACGACCACTCGCTCCACGATCCCGCGATAGAGCGTCCCGCGGAAGCCGGCCAGGTGCAGCGCCAGGAGGTCGTGGCAGGCGTTGACGCCCGAGCCGCAGTAGACGATCGGCTCTTCGCCCGCGGCGCCGAGCGCCTCGTAGCGCCGCCGCAGGTCCGCCCCCGGCCGTAGCACCGGCACCGGATCGGCGGTCACGTTGCCGGTCCAGGGCGCGCACCTCGCCCCGGGCACGTGGCCGGCGCGGGGATCGATCGGCTCCGTCTCCCCGCGGTACCGCTCGGGCGCCCGCGCGTCCAGGACCAGGCGGCGGCGATGCCCCGCGACCATGGCGCCCTTGTCGACCACGAAGCCCGGGCGCAACCGGCCGGTGAACACGGCCGGCTCGACCCGCGGCACATCCGCGGAGACCGGCCGGCCCTCGGCCACCCACTTCGCGATGCCCCCGTCGAGGACGGCCACGTCGTCGTGGCCGTGAGCGCGGAGCAGGTACCACAGGCGCGCCGCGACCGCGCCGGAGGAGTCGTCGTAGGCGACGACGCGGACGCCGGGCCCGATGCCGGCCGCTCCCATCGCCCGGGCGAAGTGTGCCTCCGAAGGCCAGGGATGCCGGCCCGCGGGGAGCCCGCGACCGCCCCCTGGGGCCGAGAGGTCCTCGTCCACGTCGAGGAAGACCGCGCCGGGGATGTGACCCGCCCGCCAGGCGTCGCGTCCCCGGCGGGCGGGATCGAGGTACCAGCGCACGTCGACGACTCTGACCAGTCCCAGCTGGCGGGCGAGCCAGGCGGTGTCGACGAGCGCGTCCATCGGCCTACTTCATCTTCGTGACGGGGTGGGCGACCTTCTTGTAGCCTTTCGCGATCTCGGCGACGTCGAAGGCCGAGGCGGGAATCGGGCCCTTCTTGATCTCGACCGCCTCTTTCGAGCTGTCCATGCTCTTGCCCATCATCTTCATCGACGTGGACTCGGCGATCGAGAGCCCCTCGATCTTCTTCATCTCCTCCACCATCTTCCCCATGCTCTTGAACATGGGGTTGTTGGCCATGGCGGAGGCCGAGCCGGCGAACGACGAGAACTTCTTGTAGTCCACGTTGGGAGCCGGAACCTGGAGCGCGGTCGTGGCGCAGATCTTCGTGGTCATGGACTCGCCCATCGCCACCGCGTAGTCCTGGCAGGTGTAGCCGGCCACCTGGCGGGTGCCGCCCTTGGTGACGCGTCACCGCGCCCGCGACCCCGCCCATCATCTTCTCCATCTTCTCGCGCACGGCCGGCGGCATGCTGGCCATCTGCTCCTTCATCTGGGCGTTGGCCTCGTCCATCTTCGCCGCCGCCGCCTTCATGGCCGCCTCCATCTCGGCGAGCGTGATCTCGGAGTACTCCTTCTTCTTGTGGTCGATCGAGATGATCTTCCCGGGGCCGTACTCGACGATCGTCTCGTTGTCCGCGTCTCCCGTCCTCATCTTCTCGCTCGAGTAGTAGCTCGTCGAGGTTCCCGCGCCACCGCTGCCGGTGGTCTTGAAGACGAGGGTCAGGTCCTCGGCGACGGCGGGAGCGGCCAGCAGGGCGGCGGCGCACGCCGCGGCCAGGGTGTGTCGGTGGGTCGTCATCGTTTCTTGGTCCTCCTTCGAGGGATCGCTCGGCGTGGAGCCTAGCACGGGAGGCTATACTCGACGAGGAGGAGCCCCGTGCCGAAGCCCGAGCGACAGGTTCTCGTCTGCGTCAACTCCCGCCCCCCGGGCAACCCGAAGGGGTCGTGCGCCGAGAAGGGCGGCCAGGAGCTGTTCGACCGCCTGAAGGAGCTCCTGCGCGAGCGCGGGCTCGAGGGGCGGGTGATGGCGAACCGGACCTACTGCCTCAAGCACTGCAGCCGCGGGCCCGTGGTCGCCGTCCAGCCCGACAACGTCTGGTACGCCGGGGTCACCGAGAACGACCTGGGTGAGATCTGCGCTTCGCACCTCGAGGGCGGAACGCCCGTCGCGCGGCTCCTGATGCCCGACATCCCCTGGGAGTGACGGCGGGAGAGGGTCTAGCGCCGCTTGGCCGCGGGCCGGCGGCGCCTGGGGCTCTTGTGGACCCCGTTCAGCTCCCGCACGAAGCGCCGGAGCGGGATGTCGGCGTCCTTCAGGAACTGGCTCACCTCGCGCGCCACTTCCAGCACCACCACGGGATCGTCGACGGGATCGCGGTGGATGACGGTCCGCCGGTGGAGCCTCCCCTCGCGGACGAGCTGCCGGATCGAGGCTGACCCGCGCCGGGCTCCACAGCCGGTACCCGTTGCGGTTGCGCGGGGGCTCCGGGACCTTCTTGGCGTAGAGCCAGTTGAGGAGCGTCTGCTTGCTGACGTTCAGCTCGCGGGCGACCTCGAGGGTCGTGACGTACTTCATCCGCGAGGATTCTACCGCGCCGCCGGGCTCGGCTGGACGGGTCCGAGGCCACGTCCGGCGCGCGGCGGATCCTCGTCGCCCGACCGAATGGGCTCCTCGGATGCAGGCCTACGGCCCCGACCGTCACCTTGCGCCGGCTGAGGGTGCGCGAGCCGTCCGCGGTCTCTGCCGTGGCCTTCAGCCGGTAGCGCCCGGGCGTGGACGGCGTCACCAGGTCGAGGTCGCGGGTCAGGGTGCCGAGCGGCGCCACCTCGAACGGGCTCGCCGCGCGCGCGACCTCCCGCCCGTCTTCTCCCTCGAGCGTCAGCCGCAGCTCGCCCTTCGCCGGCTCGTACAGGTCGTTCACCATCATCACGCGGAACGGACCGGCTCTTCCCGGCCTCGAGCGTCGGCTGGAAGAAGTTGAGGTAGACGCCCAGGGGCTTCATGGCCTCGCCCATGTAGTCCTCGAACCACGGGTTGAGCTTCAGGGCCTTCACGTCCTCGAAGTGGTCGGCGGTGAAGACGCCCGGGTAGCTGCACGTGAGGTACACGAAGTGCAGGATGCCGGCGTAGTTGCGGTGGGCGCGCCAGTACTCCGTCTTGGCGCCGAGCAGGTACGCGTTCAGCTCGAGGCGCTCGCCCTTCGTCGAGCCCGGGCCCAGGAGCCTCGGGTAGAGCTTCTCGGTCAGCACCGTGGGCTCGCCGTCGCGCCGGAGCCAGAGCCACCCGTACTCGTTGAGGATCGTGGCGCGGGCGGCCGGGAGCGCCTCCTTGGGTCCCCCGGTCCGGCGCTCGAGGTCGGTCATCTTGAAGGCCTCGCCCCCCGTGGCCTCGCCCTGCATCAGGTACGGGTGGTCCTCGACGGGATCGTCGGGTCCGACCGGCGGGTTGTAGCTGTTCTCCCAGTTGCGGTTCGACAGGTCCAGCGGCCGGACCGCCGGGATGATCCGGTCCCCGAAGACCGCGTCCCTCGTCTCGTTGTTCGCGTCCCAGACCGCGAGGCTCGGGTGGTTCCAGCCGTCGCGCATCCAGTCCGAGTACTGCCGGATCATCTCGGGCACGTCGTAGGTGCGGTTCGGCCACTGGGCCCACGCCGGGTCGCCGGTCCAGACGAAGAACTCGTTCTGGATCAGCAGCCCGGCTTCGTCGGCGATCTCGAGCCACCTGTCGGGCACCGGCCCGATGCAGAAGCGGAAGGCGTTCCAGTGGAGCTTCTTCGGCAGGTCCAC
This sequence comes from uncultured Acidobacteriota bacterium, assembly GCA_963818355.1. Taxonomy (GTDB): domain Bacteria; phylum Acidobacteriota; class Vicinamibacteria; order Fen-336; family Fen-336; genus DATBSL01. The sequence goes on from CAWFSB010000028.1 coordinate 95,059, forward strand.
CAGCAGCCGGCGGACCCACGCCTCGTCCCACGGGAGCGTGCCCGACTCCGGGTCCTCGAAGAAGCGGTGGAGAGTGATGTTGGAGCCGCGGACGAAGTACGGCCGGCCGTTCAGCCAGGCGCGCTTGGTGGCCGTGTCGTACCGGAACTCGCGCATCCCGAAGCGCGTGGCGAGCGAGTCCCCGCCGGTCGTCGTGTCGAGGACGTAGAGGAACGGGTCCTCCGGCGACCAGAGGTGGGCGTCCTTGACCGCGATCGTCTGCCGAACCGCCCTCGACTCGCCCGGGGCGAGCGTGACCGCCTCCGCGCGCGAAGCTCCCGTTGGGTTCCCGCCCTTCCACGCCTTCACCGACTGGGCCAGCTCGAAGGTCACCGGGTGGGCACCCCGATTCGCGAGCTTCGTCTCGACGAGGATCTCCCGCGACGCGACGCGCGGGGCCACCTGGACGCTCTCGATCACCGGGTTGTCCGCGAGCTGCAGCGAGACCTCGTCGTAGATGCCGGGCGTCCACTTCAGCTTCTCGAAGTCGGTCCCCGCCGGGAAGGTCGCGGGCAGGACGCCCGGGTGCGCGCCGACGCGGACGAGCAGCACGTTCTCGCCCTCCCACTTCAGGGTCGGGGTCACGTCGAAGACCCCCGCCGAGAAGCAGCCGGCGTACTCGCCGACCTTCGTCCCGTTCACCCAGACCGCGGTGCCGAACTGGGCCTTGTTGACGCGCAGGGTCGCGACCGCCTTGCGGGCGGGGGCGGTGAACGTCCTCCGGTACCAGAAGTAGTTGCGCTCCTGCCGGCTCACCCCGGGGGCCGCGACGCGCGCGGACTCGGGCAGGAGCTTCTGGGCGATCTTGTTGTTGACCAGCTCGAGGCTGTCGAAGGCGTCCACGTCGGGGAACGCCGGCGTCGCGTTGTGGACCAGGCCGGGCACGGCCACGGTCGCGCGGAACACCGTCGGCGCCGGCTCGGCCGCGACGCTGTCCGCGATCTGCCAGGGGCCGTTGAGCGGCAGCGTGACCCGCTCGGCACTGGCGGGGGCCGACGAGCGAAGCACGACGGCGATGACGCCGACGGTAGCGAGCTCACGAGGGCCTCCATGCGCTTCTGCATCGGGGTCGCTCGACGGGCTCAGGTCATTGAATTCGTCGCCTCGGGCGGCCGGGCACGATTCGAGACCGTCCGCCGGTCCCTCGGGTGCGCTCACGGTTCGAACTCCGGCCAAAGGTGCGCGAGCCGGGCGGGGTCGGAGACCCACTGCACCGCCTCGGGGTCGCGCGCGAACGTCTCGTAGATGGGCTCGCCGGCCACGAGCCCGAGCTCCGGGTACGCCCGGGCCCGGCGCTCGACGAGGGGCCGCGCGGCGTAGCGCGGGTTCCTCCGCCACGCGATGCGCCCCTCGGCCGTCAGCAGGGGGAAGAAGGCGAGGCCGCCTCGCGCGCGCACCTCGGCGTACTCGAAGCCGTACTCGCGGTCGCACCAGGCGCCGAAGGTCATCGGCTCGCGCGCGTCGGCGCTCACCGTGGCGTGAGCCCACCCGGGCGGCACCACGACCACCTCGCCGGGGCCCGCCTCGATCGCGAAGCACCGGCCCGGGTCGTCTTCCGCCCGCTCCTGCATGTACACGATGGCTCGACCGGCCCAGATCTCGTAAAGCTCCGGCGGCGACCACCCGCTGCGCGACGCCACCCTGTGCACGTGGCCCTGGCTGCGGACGGGCTCGTCGCCGAGGCGGCCCGCCGCGTAGGTCACGACGCCGAAGAGCAGGTGCCGGCGCTGCAGCTCCGCCCGGTGCTCCTCGCGGCCCACGTCCATGACGATGGCGTAGACGGGGTCGGGGCCGTCGCACGCGGGGTCGCGCAGGCTCGGGCGGATCGCGTCGAGCGACCGCGCCTCGGGCGAGGGGCCGAAGACCCCCGGCCCGTACGCGAAGCCCATCGGCTCGCGGCGCGCCCGCACGTCGAGGCCGGGGTCGAAGGCCTTCACGGTCGCGTCCTCACGAAGGCCTTGATCGTCGCGCACTCCGTCCCCTCGGCCTCCCCGTGGGGCCGGATCGTGTAACGCCCCGACGCTGGCCGGGACGATGAAGGTCTCCGCGTAGTGGACGACGAAGGGCTCGAAGGCACGGGTCGGGCTCTCCACCACCGCTTCGGCGCCCTCCACGAGGTTGAGGACGTTCACCCCGCCGCCGGTGTCGTGAGGCACGGTCACCGCGAACCAGTGCCGGCGCGTCTCGATGAACTCGCGCTCGTGCAGCCCCGTCCGCTCTTCGCGCCAGCCCTCGCCGGAGCCGAGCGGCTCGATCCGGTTCACCAGCTCGCGCTCGACCCAGGCGGTGGTCCGCTCCCACTGGATGTTCGCGGCGCCGTGGTCGACGTGGATGGGCCGGGGCCGCCCGTCCAGCCCCAGCCGACCCCAGTCCCACAGCTTGAACGTGAAGATGTAGGGCGTCGCGCTGATCTCGAGGACCATCGCGTCCTTGCCCGAGCAGTGGACGGTGCCGCCGGGGATCAGGAAGTGGTCGTGCTTCTTCGCCGGCCACCGGTTGACGTAGAGCTCGTCGGGGAAGGCCGGTCCGCCGCCTTCCTGCGCGCGGCGCAGGTCGCGGAGCATGGCCGCGCGGTCGATCCCCTCCTTCACGCCGAGGTACACGCAGGCCCCCTCCCCCGCGTCGAGGAGGTAGTAGCTCTCGTCCTGGGTGTAGTGCATCCCGAAGCGGTCCTGGATGTACTCGGTCAGCGGGTGCACCTGGAGCGACAGGTTGCCCCCGCCCATCGTGTCGAGGAAGTCGAACCGGATCGGGAACTCGTCGCCGAAGCGCGCGTGGACCGCCTCGCCCAGCAGCTCGCGCGGGTGGCGGAAGACGAGGTCGAGGGCCGGGACCTCCACCCGCGCGGCGCCGAAGCCGAGGAGGAGGCTGTTCTCCTCCGGCACGCAGTCGAAGCACCACGCGTAGTTCGGCGCCTCCCCCGGCAGGCCGCAGACCTTCTTCATCCACTGCCCGCCCCAGGGGCCGGGGTCGAAGAAGGGCACGACCCGGAAGGGCCGCCTCGCCGTGGCAGCCAGCCCGCGGCGGAAGTCGTCGCCCTCGATCAGCTTCGGCGCTCCGGACTCGTTCGTGTCGAGGAGGTAGTCGATCCGGTCGAACAGCGTTCGCTTCAGGCGGTCGGCCGCCCGCCAGTCCACGAAGAAGCCCCGCTTGTAGAGCTTACCCGGCCGCTCCTTCTGGTCGTGGGCGCCGAGGCTCGCGACCTCGTTCCGCCGCTGCCGCTGCTGGATCTCCCAGCGCGCGAGGTCGGCGTAGACGAGGACGTCCGGCGCCGCCAGGAGAACGGCTCCCGTCCCCACCACGAGCACCAGGCCGGTGGGCGCCTTGTCGATGCGGCCGCGCTGGACCGCCGCGCGGGACGCGTCGACGAAGTCGGCGACCGACAGGCCGTTCATGCGCCCGAAGACGGGGTCGTCGCCGAGGAAGGGGGCGCACAGGCGCTCGACCTCGGCCGCGTCCTTGTACGCCTGCCGGGCATCGACCACGAGGGCGGGGCGGAGGCCGTCCGTGAGCACCCTGCGCACCTCGTCCACGTGGACGCCGGGATAGCACTCGACGGCGAGCACGCAGCGCGAGCGGGAGCGCAGGCCCTGGAGGCGCTCGAGGATCGGCGCCCAGCCGACCTCGCAGGCCGACTCGGGGCCCACCGGCACGAACGGGCGCTTGTCGTAGCTCGCAGGGCGCGCCATCGGGCCTCTCACGCGCCCTGCAGGAGCGGCACCGCGCCCAGGAGCGCGGCCCGGTCGCCCAGCGCCGCCGCCCGGACCGACACCTGGCCCCACGGGGTCCAGGCGTGCCGGTGGACGTGCGCCTCGATCGCCGGCAGGACCGCCGCCGCGTTCCTCATCACTCCCCCGCCGATCACGAGCACCTCCGGGTCCCAGGCGTGGACCATCGCCACCGCCCCCGCCGCCCACACCCGCAGGCAGCGCTCGCGCACCGCGGACGCGACCGCGTCGCCCTCGGCCGCGCACGCGAAGAGGGCCTCGAAGTCGAGCCGCTCGCGCCGGGCGAGGGCGCTCGTCGCGAAGCCGGCGGTCGCCCGGCACACGTCGGGCAGGGCCCAGGTCGAGGCCTCGGCCTCGACGCAGCCGACGCCGCCACAGGTGCAGGGCCGGCCCTCGAAATCCGCCACGAGGTGCCCGCCCAGGACGCCGGCCTGCGCGTGCTTCCCGCGCAGGAGCCGGCCCTCGATCATGGCGACACCCCCGATGCCGGTCCCGAGCGTCATCATCACCACGTCGTCCGTGCCCCGCGCCGCTCCCGCGTGGCGTTCGCCGAGCAGGGCGAGGCGCGCGTCGTTCTCGATCCGGAAGCGCAGGCCGAACGACTCCCGGCACCACCGCGGCAGGTCCAGCCCCGGCGCGTCGTCGTACTTGGCGTTGGTGGAGAGCACACGGCCCGCCGCCGCGTCCACGAGACCGCAGAAGCCGAAGGCGAGGCCGGCGCAGCCCGAGACCGGGACGCCGGCGGAGGAGGCCGCTCGCTTCAGCGCCTCGACGATCGCCGGCAGGGAGCCGGCCAGCCCGCGAGCGGCTTCGAGCGACACCGTCTCCACGGCCACGACCTCACGACCGTCCACCACCGCGCAGGCGGCGTGGCTGCCGCCGAGGTCCACCGCCAGCGCCTTCACCGCCGCCCCTCCGCCGCCCGCCTCACCACGACCGCTCGATCTCCTCGAGGCTCCGCCCCTTCGTCTCCGGCATGACCCGCCAGATGAAGAAGAAGTTCAGCACGCTCATCGCCGCGTAGAGCCAGAAGGCCCCGGTCGAGCCGATGGCCTCCACGAGCGAGAGGAAGGTGGCGGTCACCAGGATGCAGGCGAGCCACAGGCACAGCGTGGCGATCGACATCGCCCGGCCGCGGATGCGGGTCGGGAACAGCTCCGAGATCACCACCCACACCCCTGGCCCGAGGCCCACGCCGAACGAGGCCACGTAGAGCAGGATGACGACGAGGATCATCACCGCGGGCGGCGGCTGGAAACGGAAGAGGAGGCCGAGCAGGAAGAGGGCGACCGCCATCCCGCCCGAGGCCAGCATCATCAGCGGCCGGCGGCCGAGCCGGTCGATCGTCCAGAGGGCCACGATCGTCATCAGGAAGTTCACGCTCCCGATGATCACGTTCGCCCCGATCGCCGCCGAGTCGCTCTGCCCGCCCACGTGCTCCTTGAAGATCAGGGAGCCGTAGTAGATGACGGTGTTGATGCCGGTGACCTGCTGGAAGACGGCGAGGAAGACCGCGATCCCGAGCGGCTTGCGCAGCCGCTTCGCGAAGAGCTCCCGCAGGGTGCCCGCCTCCTGCGCGATCGTGTCGCGGATCTCGCGGAGCTCGAGGCGGGCCTGCGGGGCGCCCCCCACCCTCTCGAGCACGGCGAGGGCCTCCGCCTCCCGACCCTTCTCCACGAGGTAGCGCGGCGACTCCGGAACGAAGAGGAGCGCCACGAGGAAGGCGACGGAGGGGATCGCGGCCGAGGCGAACATCCAGCGCCAGGAGGAGGGCCCCGCGAAGGAGAGGAGCCAGTTCACGAAGTAGGCGAGGAGGATGCCGGTCACGATCGCCATCTGGTTGAGCGAGACGAGCCGCCCGCGGATCGCGCGCGGCGAGATCTCCGCGATGTAGAGCGGGGCGAGCACGGAGGCGACACCGATCGCGAGGCCGCCCACGAGCCGCGCCGCCACGAACTCGCCGAGGTTGCGCGGCAGGGCCGCCCCCACCGCGGAGGCGGCGAAGAGGAGCGCGGAGACGATCAGGATGCGCTTGCGGCCGAGGCGGTCGGTGAGCCAGCCCGCGAAGGCGGCCCCGATCGCGCACCCCACGAGGAGGCTCGAGGTGGCCACCTCCGTCCCCCGCGTGGAGAGGCCCAGATCCTGCCGCAGGAAGATGAGCGCGCCGTTGATCACGGCGGTGTCGAAGCCGAAGAGGAGGCCGGAGACGGCGGCCACCGCGGCGATCAGGTACGCGTAACGGGAGCTCATGCGCGCCTCACCTCGATGCCCTTCTCGCGGAAGGGCCGGATCTCGTCGTCGCTCGCGTCCCGGTCGGTGATCAGCACGTGCACCTCGCTCGTCGGGACAGATGAGGCAGCGCACGACGCGCCCCAGCTTGCTGCGGTCGGCCACCACGATGCGCTCCCGGGCCTGGCCGACCAGGGCCCGGTTGATCGCGGCCTCCTCCGGGTGGAGGCAGGTGAGGCCGCGCTCGGCGTGGATGGCGTTCACGCCGAGGAACACCTTGTCGAGGAACACCTCGCGGGCGCCGGAGGCGGCGGGGGCGCCGACGAGGGAGAACCAGCCGCCGCGGAGGTATCCGCCCGTGACGTAGACGGTCAGGTCCTCCCGGTCGCACAGCTCCATCGCGACGTTCACGGTGTTCGTCACCACCGTGATGCCCTTGCGGTGGCGCAGGCTGCGGGCCACCTGGGTGGCGGTCGTCCCCGGGGTGAGGCCGATCGTCTCCCCGTCCCTCACGAGCTCCGCCGCGACGAGGCCGATCCTCCGCTTCTCGTCCGCGTGCCGGCCCTCCTGCTCCTGGAAGGACGAGTCCTGGCGGAAGGCCTCGTAGGCGACCGCGCTCACCGCGGCCGCCCCGCCGTGGGTGCGCCGGACGAGGCCCTGCCGCTCGAGCCCCGCGAGGTCGCGGCGCACCGTCGCGAGCGACACGTCGAGGCGGGCGGCCAGGGCCTCGACCGACACCTCGCCCTCCCGCAGGACCTCCTCGACGATCGCGGTGGAGCGCCGGGTCACGATCTCAGCCCGCGACGAGGCGCTTCCAGACGGCGGGGTAGCGCTCGGGGCGCGACACGAGCTCGAGCAGCCCCGGCTCGACGGAGAGCGCGGGACGGCCGTGGCCGATCCCGTGCTCGGGAATCTCGTGGGGTCGCTCGCGTCGTGCCGGCGGCATCGATCGGTAGCGGGGGTTCGGCTCGAGGGTCCCGTCGGCGAGGACGTAGTGCGCCGTGCCCTGCAGCCTGCGCAGCGGCTCGTAGAGCAGCTGCGCCTCGAGCGCGTAGACGGCGCCGAAGGCCATCGGCCCGTCGCCGACGTTGACCGTCGCGTGCGCCCAGCCCGGCGGGATCACGACCTTGTCGCCCGGCCCGGCCTCGATCACGATCACGTCCGTGACGTCGGGGGTCGCCCGGTCCTGCATGTAGACGAGGCCGCGGCCGTGCCAGAACTCGTAGATCTCCGAGTAGGCGATGCCGGTCGCTTCCGGCGTCGAGTGCACGTGGCCCTGCGAGCGCAGCGCCTCGCCGCCGAGCGAGCCGTGGTTGTAGACGACCGCGCCGTAGCCGAGACCGAGCGCGCGCAGCGCCTCCGCGTGGCCCGGCACCCGGATGTCCATGTAGATCGTGTAGAGGTGGTCGGGTCCGGTCGCGTCCGGGTCGCGCAGGAGCGAGCGCACCTCGTCGAGCCGGCGGAGCGTCACCGGAGCGGTCGAGATGCCAGGACCGAACGTCAGGGTCAGGGCCAGCGGGTCGAGATGGACCGGGAAACCAGCGAGAGAGCCAAGATCAATCATCACCGTGCGCGTTTTAGCACAAAACGAGCATCCTCGACAAGACCCGAGGCCGGGCCGGCCGTTGTGGGAGAATGCCCTTTCGGGCCACGCCATGGAGAGAATGACCATCGACGTCGTCGCCGGCGAGCCGGCTCCCCCGCCGCCGCGGGGACGGGCCTTGCGTGCGCTGGCGCTCGTCGCGAGCGCCCTGTTCCTCTTCGGCCTCTGGGCCCGCGGCCTGCCGGCGTTCGTGGCCTGGGAGGTGGCCGGCGATCACCAGCGCTGCTTCGGCCGCCGCCACCTGCCCGCCCGCGTCTGGAGCTCCGAGCCGGCCGAGATCCAGGGCTGGCTGGAGTCGCGCGGCACCCCGGCCCCGCCCCTCCCGAAAGAAGCGGGACAGGCCCCGCTGGCGGGCGCGCGCTACTGCCCGCTGTCGGACCGGGTCGCCGCGCACGTCTACTACGGAGGCGACGGGTCGGGGATCGTGTCGGTCTTCCTGCTCTCCGGCCCGGCCCGCATCGGCGACGGCTGGTCCGGCACGTCCCGGGGGCTCCACGTGCAGCTGGTGCGCACGGCCGGACGCACGCTGGCGGTCGTGGGCGAGAGTGCTGACGACGTCGCCGCGACCGCTCGCTCGTTCGTCACGACGGTCGCGAGCGCTGCCCCCGCGGGCCGCTTCTCCGGTTGACCGCCCCCGGTCAAGCTGCTAGTCTTTTGTTCTTCCCAGTGGGGCTGTAGCGCAGTTGGGAGCGCGCGTGAATGGCATTCACGAGGTCGCCGGTTCGATCCCGGCCAGCTCCACCAAACTCCTCGACAGCCCAGCCGCGAGCCACGAATGCGCAAGATCGTCGCGACCATCAGCCTGACCCTCGACGGCGTGATGCAGGCACCGGGCCGGCCCGACGAAGACCGCCGCGGCGGCTTCGAGCACGGCGGCTGGGCGCGGGCGTACCACGATCCGGTGATGATGCAGGCCATGGGCAAGGGCATGGCCCAGGGTGCGGATCTGCTGTTCGGGCGACGCACCTACGAGGATTTCTTCGCCGTCTGGCCGGGGCGCACGGACAACCCGTTCACCGCGGTGCTCGACAACTCGCAGAAGTACGTGGCCTCGAGGACGCTGCGGGAGCCGTTGCCGTGGCGGAACTCCACGCTGCTCGAGGGCGACGCCGCGCAGACGGTGGCCCGGTTGAAAGAGCAGCCCGGCAAGGACCTCGCGGTGCTGGGCTGCGGCGACCTGATGCAGACGCTGATGCGGCACGGACTCGTGGACGCGTACGTTCTGCTGATCCACCCGCTGGTGCTCGGGCGGGGCCGCCGGCTGTTCGGCGAAGACGCGCCGCGCGCGGCGCTCCGTCTCGTCGACAGCGTGACCACGACCACGGGCGTGGTGATCGCGACCTACCACCCCGCCCGCAGCCCCGCCGATTCCCCCTCCACGGCCTGAGGGACCCGGGCGCTCGGGCCTCAGCGGGCGTGGATGCGCTCGAGGGCGGCGATCGCGGCGCCGCGGGCGCCGGCCATGTCGAGGTGCGGGACCACCTCGAAGCGCGCGACCTGCGCCTGCTCCTCCTTGAGCGCCGTGTTCTCGCGCACCTTGGCGAGAAACCACTCGCGGAAGTGGGAGGCGGCCTCCACCACCCCACCGCCGACGAAGTAGGCGTCGGGGTCGGTGAAGTTGGCGGCGATCGTGAAGAGGCGGCCCACCGCCTTCGCCTGCTGCTCGAAGACCGAGAGGGCCATGGGGTCGCCGTTCTCCCCGTAGGCCCGCACCAGCTTCGCCGCCTTGGCCGAGCGACTCCGTCTTGGCGAGCTCGTGGTCCGGGTAGCGGGTCAGCCAGTAGGGCAGGAGGTTCTTCTCGATGCCGGTGAGCGAGGCGACGCTCTCCGCGTCGCCGTCGAACCCGCAGTTGCAGTGCGGCAGGGGCTGCCCGGGCTCGAGGAGGCCGTGCATCGGGATGTGCACGTGGCCGAGCTCGCCGGCGAAGCCGGCCGCGCCCTTGACGACCTGCCCCTTCTCGATGACTCCGCCCCCGAGTCCGGTGCCGATGATCGCGGAGATCGACCCGCGCTGCGACGCGAGGGGGCCGAAGAGCTGGTAGTGCGCGTAGAGGGCGGCGGCGTTGCCGTCGTTGTTGTAGACGACGGGCAGGGCCAGGCGCTTCTCGAGGCCGCCGCGGAAGTCGTAGTTGCGCCAGCCGGGGTGGGCGAAGTTCGTGGACCCGCGCGCCGAGATGACGCCCTCGGCGCTGGCCGGGCCCGGCGTGTCGAGGCCGACCCCGCGGATGCGCTCGCGCGCGATCCCGGTGCGGCGCAGGACGTCCTCGAACGAGAGGACGAGGGCCTCGATCGCGACGTCCGGCCCCTCGGTCACGCGGCTCGGGCTCTCGAGGAGCTCGTCCACGAGAAAGTGCCCCGAGGCGTCGAGGACGGTGGCGTTGTTCTTGTTGCCCCCGTTGTCGAGTCCCACCACCACCCAGCCGTCGGTCTGCATTGCCGCTCCTTCCCCGGAAGCGGGGATTCTAGTCTAGGATCCCGAGAAGTGAAGCTCCTCTACGCGAAGTCCAACTGGGAGGCGGCTCGCCTGCCGCTTCCAACGTTCCTGGAGAAGGCCGCGCGCGACGGGTTCGACGCCGCCGAGCTCTACCTGCCGGCCCGCCCGGAGCCCGCCGCCGAGATCCGGCGGCTCTGCGCCGCCGCGGGGCTGAGGCTCGTCGCGCAGATCGCGACCGAGGGGCGCACGCCGGACGAGCACCTGCGCTCGCTGGAGACGCTCTACGCGCGGGCGGTCGAGACGGAGCCGCTCCTCGTGAACTGCCAGACCGGCCGCGACCACTTCGCCCCCGCGGACTCCGTCCGGGTCTTCGAGCGCGGCCAGGCTCTGTCGGAGGCGGGGGGCGTGCCGCTCCTCCACGAGACCCACCGCGGCCGCGCGCTCTTCACCGCGCCCGCCGCCGCCGCCTTCCTCGCCGCGGTGCCCGGGCTGCGGCTCACCGCGGACTTCTCCCACTGGTTCTGCGTGCACGAGAGCGACCTCGCCGACCAGCCGGCGGCGGTGGCTTCGGCGATCGCCGCCTCCGACCACGTGCACGCGCGGGTCGGCTTCGCGGAGGGGCCCCAGGTCGGCGACCCGCGCGGCGAGGCCTTCACGCCGTGGCTCGCGCTGCACCTCGAGCTGTGGCGCCGCATCGTGGCCGCCCGCGCCCACGAGGGCCGGGCGTTCCTCACGATCACGCCGGAGTTCGGGCCCGCGCCCTACATGCCGCTGCGGCCGCTCGAAAACGAGCCGGTCGCGGACGCCTGGGAAGTCAACGCCTGGATGCGCGACCGCCTCGCGCTCGAGTTCGGCCGGGAGGCCTGAGAGGGCGGCGCCGCGCGGGCCGCCTTCGCCGCGGCCGGGACGAGCTCCTCGCGCCGGTCCGGGTAGAGGGCGGTCAGGCTCCCGTCCGGCCCCACCTCGAGCGCGGCGAGATTCCCCCCGTACACGTCGCCCATCCCGACGTCGATCCCGATGACCCTCCCCCCGAAGCGGGCCTGGATCCGGCCGTCACCCGTCACGGAGTGGCCCACCGCGATCGCCCGGGCCCCGAGGGACTTCAGCACCTCGTCGACCTGAGGGGCGAGGGTCGACTCGTCGTCCTTCGCGAGACCCCGGTACCACAGCGGCCCACGCTCGCCGGTGGCGAGGGTCGAGGGCGGGTCCTTCTTCGTCTGCGCCACGTCCTCGTTCAGCTCGCGGTGCACCCGGGCGTTGACCCCTTCGCAGCCGAGCGCCGCCACCTCGGGGGTGAGCCCCCCGTGGACGAAGGCAACGCCGTTGACCTTCGCGACGACGGGCCGCTTGCGCAGCCACTGGCCGTACCGTCCCTCCGCCGAAAGGGCTGCGGTGCGCTCGATGAAGCCAAGCGGCACCTGCTTCATGAACTTCGCGCGGAAGGCGTCCTCGTCGAAGGGCTCGCCCGCGGCCTTGGCGCTCTTGCGCGCCTGGGACAGGGTCGCTTCGTAGTAGTGCTCCCGCCGCCTCGTCGACTCCGGCTCCTGGAAGCTCTCGTACTCCTCCGGGTTGACGTAGCGGAGGTCCCCCAGCATGTTCATGACCTCGTGGTTGCCGAGGAGCGCGTGGACGCGCCCGCCGGCCTTGCGCGCCTCCCCTTCGAGGCGCATCAGGAGGTCGAGCACCTTGCGCGTGTCCTTCCCCCGGTCGAGCAGGTCGCCCGTCTGGACGAGGTGGGTCTTCCCGCCCGCCCACTTGTCCTTCGCGTCCACGATCCCCGCGAAGCGCAGGATGGTGACCAGGTTCTGGTAGCTGCCGTGGACGTCGCCCACCGCGACCACGCGGGGCGCGTCGGGGATGCGGCAGGGGTCGTCGGCGGCCGGCGCCGCCACGGCGAGCGCCATCCCGGTCAGGAGAGCTCCAGGCGTGCGGAGCACTCGATGCAGGGCGGGGGTGCGGCGGCTCTTCATGCTCGTCACCTCAGAACGGGAAGACAGCGGCCTCGCCCCTCTCCTGGGCGAGCTTCTCGAAGTGGGCGACGATCTTGTCGCGCCGCTTGAGGATGGCTCGGGCGGTGCCGTCGCCCAGGACCCAGGGGCGGACCTGCTTCATGAGGGAAGCCTCGTCGAGGGCCTTCAGCCTCTCGAAGAACGCGCGGTCGACCCGGGTCATCTCCTTCATGAAAGGCATCTTGTCGCTGGCAAACGCACGCGAGTGGTCGATGAGGATGACGTTCCACTCCCCGTCCACCAGGATGTTGCCCGCGTTGCGGTCGATGTTCGCGATCAGGTTGTCGAAGACTTTCTGCCGCAACACCTGCTTCGCCCACTCGACGGGCCTCGGGCACAGCTTCTGGTCGACGTCCTTGATGACCCGGCAGCCCTCGACCCACAGCTGAACGGAGGCGAGGTCGGAGCCGACGCGGCGCTCCACCGTCGGCGGCACCATGTCGAGGCCGAGCAGGCGGTCGAGCTCGTAGGCGGCGATCTCCGACTTGTAGGCTTCCCAGAAGCCCGCGCGCTGGCCCATGGGAAGGTGCTTGACCGCGGCGCTCCCGGCGAGGCCGCCCGGGTCGAAGAAGGCCCGCTGCGGCTTTGTGACACCCACGGGGATGCTGTTCACGTGATCGACGTGCGCCGTTCGCAGGAAGTCCTCGAACTCGGCGTACCGCCCGATCCAGACCTTCGAGCCGTTGCCCTGGGTCTCGACGACCGGCGTCGCGGCCGCGGGGGCCACGACTGCGGGCGGGACGACGGCGGGAGCCGGCGCCTGGGCGCGCAGCGGCGCGGCGGCGAGTCCGATCACCGTGATCAGCAGGGCTCTCTTCATGGGGCCGTCCTTTCGGAGACGCGTGGGCGAAAGTGTACACCGCCGCAAGTGTCTGTTCTAATGCGCCCGTCTCCCCATGGCCCGGGCCTTCGAGCGACTCTTACGCCTCCAGCGCGGCGACCTTCCCCGCGGGCTGCTGCTCTTCGCCTACCTCTTCCTGGTGATCGCGGCCTACCTCGTGGGGCAGGTGGCCCGCGACGCGCTCTTCCTCGGCCGGTTCAAGGCCTCGCTCCTGCCCTTCGCGGACCTGACGCTTTTCCTCTTCGTGACGGCGGCGGTCGCCGTCTACGTCCGCGCGGGGCGGCGGTTCGGCCTCGACCGCCTGCTCGTCGGCAGCCTGACCCTCTTCGGGGTGGTGGCGCTCGCGCTGGCCGTCCTGGCCCGCGGGACTCCCCGCCCCTGGCTCTTCCCCGTCGTCTACGTCTGGGTCGGCATCTTCGGCGTGCTGGCGCCCGCCCAGGTGTGGACCCTCGCGAACTACGTCCTCACGCCCCGCGAGGCGCGCCGCCTGTTCGGCTTCGTGGGGGCGGGAGCGACCCTGGGCGCCACGGTCGGGGGCGTCCTCTCGAGCGCCGTGGCGCGCCTCTTCGGAGCCGAGAGCCTGCTGGTCCTCGTGTCGGCCCTGCTGCTGCTCGCGACCCTGCCCGTCCGCGCCCTCTGGCGAAGGCGGCCGGCGACGGTGGGCGGCTCCGCCCACGCCCCCCGCTCGCGGCACGGGCTGCGGGACAGCCTGCGGCTGGTGCTCGGCTCCCCCCACCTGCGGGCGATCGCCGGGATCGTGGTGATCTCCTCGTTCGTGACCGCGGTCGCGGGCTGGCAGTTCAAGGCCATGGCGCAGCGGGCGCTCGTCACGCAGGACGCCCTCGCCGCCTTCTTCGGCACGTTCAACGCGTCGGTGGGCGTGCTGTGCGTGGCGACCCAGGTGCTCCTGACCGCCGGCGTCCTGCGGCGGTTCGGCCTCGGCCCGGTCCTCTTCCTCCTGCCGCTCGGCCTCCTCTTCGGGTCGGGAGGGCTCCTCGTCTCCGGCACCCTCGCGGCGGCCGTGCTCCTCAAGGGCGTCGACAAGGTGCTGCGCTACTCGATCGACCGGCCGGCGGTGGAGCTGCTCTACCTGCCCGTGCCGGCCGAGGTGAAGCTCCCCGCGAAGTCGTTCATCGACACCGTGGCGTGGCGGGCCGGCGACGCCCTCGCCGGCCTCGCGGTCATCGCCTTCGCCACGATCGGCGGACTGGGTCCCGTCCGTCTCGGCTTCGTGACCCTGCCGTTCATCGGCCTGTGGCTGGTCCTGGCCTCGCGCGCGCACCGTCGCTACGTGGCCACGCTGCGCGAGAGCCTGCAGCAGCACCGCCTCGACGCCGATCGGGCCACGACCGAGGTGCTCGACCGGGAGACGACCGAGGTGCTCGCCGCCCGGCTCCAGGGAGTGGACCCGAAGGAGATCCTGTACGCCCTCGACGTGATGGCCGTCGGCCGCCACGCGGCCGCGGCCCACCCCGCGGTGCGGGGCCTCCTCGAGCACCCGGACCCCGAGGTGCGCTGTCGCGCCCTCGGGATCCTGAACGAGGCGGGCGAAAGGGCGGTCCTGCCGCGGGTGGAGGCGCTGCTGCACGACCCCCACCTCGAGGTGCGGACCGAGGCGCTCCTCTATCTCTCGCGCCACGCCGAGGTGGACCCGCTCTCGCGCCTCTCGGACCTCGCCGACTTCCCCGACTTCTCGGTCCGCGCGGCGGTGGTGGCGGTGCTCGCCCGCCTGGGCGAGGAGCGGCTCGAGGCGGCGCAGCCGCTCTTCGAGTCGATGGTCGCGGAGGAGGGTGCTCTTGGTCAAAGGACCCGCCTCGAGGCGGCCCGCCTGGCGGAGAAGCTGCCCCTGCCCTTCGAGGACGCGCTCGGCCGGCTCGTCGAGGACGAGGACGACGCGGTGGCCCGGACGGCCATCCGCGCGGTCGCACGGCACGGGGCGGCGCCGTTCGCGGACGCCCTCCTCGAGTCGCTCGGTCGGCCGCCACTCGCCGAGGAAGCCGCCTCCGCCCTCGTCGCGGCGGGCGACGCGGCCCTCCGGCCCGCCTCGGAGGCCCTCGCCGACCCGCGGCGCGACCGCGCCGTGCGGCGCGCGATCCCGGGCGTGCTCGAGCGGATCGGCACCCCGGAAGCAGCGGCCGTCCTCGCGGAGCACCTCCTCGAGGGCGACGCGACCCTGCGCCTGCGGACGCTCGTCGCCCTCGTCCACATCCGCGACCAGCAGCCGGACCTGGAGCTCGACCCGGGCGCCCTGGAGGCCGCCCTCGGCGCCGAGGTCCTCGGCCACTACCGCTCGTACCAGATCCTCGGCATGGTGGCCTCCCCCGAGCCGGGGCAGGAGACCGTCGAGCGGGGCCTGCGCGCCGCCATGCGGGAGGAGCTCGAGCGGATCTTCCGCCTCCTCGACCTGCTGCACCCGGGGAGGGACTTCCGCTCGGCGTGGGCCGCGCTGCGATCGGGCGACGCTTTCATCCACGGCCAGGCGCTCGATCTCCTCGACAGCGCACTCCGGCCCGACATGAAGAGGCTCCTGGTGCCGCTCGTGGACCCCGAGGTCTCGGAGGCGCAGCGGGTCCGGCTGGCCCAGCGCCTCGTGGGCGCCCCCCTGGAGACCCCGGAGGAGGCGGTCGTTGCGCTCGCCAGCACCGGCGACCCGTGGCTGCGCTCGTGCGCCGCCTACGCGATCGGCGCCCAAGGCCTGCGCTCGCTCGAGCCTCAGCTTCTGTCCTGGAGCGAGGACCCCGATCCGCTCCTGCGCGAGACCGTGCGGCAGGCGCGGGCGAAGCTCGCGGAGACGGCCCCGGAGGCCTGACCGGCGGGCCTCAGCCGCGCGGGCCGAGGTAGCGGAGAGTGAGGATCGTGATGTCGTCCGACTGCGGGGCCGCGCCCGCGAAGGCGCGCACGGCCGCCAGCACCCCTTCGGTCAGCGCCGGAGCCGCCTCTTGCCTCAGGCCGGCCGTGGTCGCGACGAGGCGCTCCACGCCGAAGAACGCGCCCTTCTCGTCCTGCGCCTCCGAGACCCCGTCGGTGTAGAGGACGACCGCGTCTCCCCTTCCGAGGCGCAACCGGTTCACGGCGAAATCCGACGCCTCGATGAGCCCGAGCACGCACCCGCCCTCGACCGGGACGAGCTTCGGGGCGCCGTCCGCGGGCACGAGCACCGGCGGCTCGTGGCCGGCCACGGCCAGGGAGAGTTCCCCGCTCGCGAGGTCCAGGACGCCGGCGACGGCGGTGACGAACATCCCGGCGTCGTTGTCGCGGCAGAGGCTCCGATTCACCGTCGCGACGAGCGCCGCCGGGTCGGCCTCGCGCGCGGCCACGGTCTCGAACACCGTCTTGGCCCGCGCCATGAAGAGCGCGGCCGCCACCCCCTTGCCGGAAACGTCGCCGACCAGGAAGAACACGCGCGAGCCGTCGAGGAAGTGGTCGAAGAGGTCGCCGCCCACCGTGCGCGCGGGCACGAGGGCCGCGCCGAGCTCGAAGCCTTCCCCGTGCCCTCCCGCCACGGGCCTGGGCAGCATGTCCGCCTGGATGCGCTTTGCGACCTTGATCTCCCCCTCGAGCCGTTCCTTGGCCGCGGTCGTCTCCTGCAGGTTGCGGATGTAGTCCTTGAGCGAGTCGCGCATGTCGTGAAAGGCGCCGGCCAGAGCCCCCACTTCGTCGCGCGACTCGACGGGCGGCAGCGGCGCGTCGAGGTCCCCCCGGGCGATCTGGCCCGCGCTCGCGGCCAGGGCCCCGAGCGGGCGCGTCAGCCGGCGGGACAGGATCACGACCACGAGGGCCAGCAGGAGAAGGCCACCGAGCGCGAGCAGGCCCTGCACGGTCCGCAGCCAGGCGACCTCGTCGAGCAGCTCGTCCTCGGGGTAGAGGGCGGCGAGCGACCACCCCGCCCGGCTGAGCGGCCGGTAGGTGAGGCGGAACGTCTCGCCCTCGAGCTCGACCCGGGCGAAGCCCTGCTCCCCGGCCAGCATCCTCTCGACGATCGGCGCGAGCCGCGCCCGGTTCTCCGATTTCACCTGCTGGAGGACGGTCCCCGAGGCCGGCGACTCGCGCCTGTCCGAGGCGGCGATCACGACCCCCGTCCGCGAGAGCACGAGCCCGAAGCCGCTGCGGCCCAGCTCGATCGCCTTCACGATCGAGTCCAGCCGCCGCAGCCGCACGTCCGCGGTCACGACCCCGGCCGTGGCGCCGCCCGCCCCGCTGAACGGGACGGCGAAGGTGACCATCGAGGCCTCCCCTCCGCCCTCGTCCTGGTACGGCTCGGTCCACAGGGGCCCTCCCGCCGCGATCGGTTCCCTGAACCAGCTGCGCTCCCAGTACCGGTAGGCCTCCGAAGCCAGATTGGCGGCCTCGAGGCGACTCTCGCCCTCCGCCGCCCAGTGGTAGTACAGGGCGCGGTGCTCCCCCCTGGCGCCCGGCATCCACGCAATCGCGGCGCCGTAGAGGTCGCGGTTGCCCTGGACGAAGCGCCGCAGCAGCGGGTCGACGTCGCCGTCGCGGGGGCCGAGGACGGAGAGCGCCTCGCCGAGCGCGAGCGTCCGCTCCTCGACCGAGTGCAGCAGGTCCTCGATCCGGCTCACCGCCGCCTCGGTCTCGTTGATCGCCTCGCGCTCGGCGGCGGCTATCGCCATCCGGCGGGCGATCGCGTTCGAAACCGTGACCGCCACGAGATAGACGCCGCCGACCGCGAGGAGCGTCCAGAAGATGAGTCGCGTGGTGAGGCTGCGAAAGCCGCGGGTCGGGCGATTGACCGAGGGAGCCATGGTCGGTGGTCGGGAGTCTCGGGAGAGGATCAGTCCCAGTCGAAGCGGTCGACGAGAACGGCCGGACCCTCTCCCAGGGGGTCGTCCTTGCCGATCACGAAGCCCTCGACCCGGCCCGAGGGGTGCACGCAGAGACGGACGAAATGGCGGAAGCCCGGGTGGCCGAGGGCGGCGAATCCCTGGTGGTGCTCGAGCCCGGTGAGCATGAGGACGAGCAGGAAAACCCCCAGGACGAAGCTCCCGAGGAAGGCGTGGGCCAGGACCACCGGCACCGTGTAGGCGACCCTGGGCAAGACGCTCGCCAGGAGGAGACGAAGGCCGAGGGGGCCGAGGCCGAGGATCAGGCCGAAGAGGATCGAGATGGACCAGGTCGCCACCGGGCGCTGAAGGCGGACGCGCACCGAGAAGGTCAGTCCGACGATCGCGACCAGCGTGGCCGCGGCCACGACCAGCGCGGCGGAAACCGGCCCACGCGCCAGCGCGCTCATCTCGATCGCGGCCAGCAGCGCGAAGACGGCATGGGGCAGGAAGCCCGCCGTCCCCAGCGCGAGGCGAACCGGCATCCCCAGGGCCAGCCGCCGGCTCGTCTTCTTGTCGGGATAAACGCACTGGGGAGGCACGCTTCCCGCGTCCGGGGCGATCCGGCTTCCGTGCAGGAAGGCTCCTCCGCCGCCGGCGATGACGTGCAGCGAGCTCCCCACCGCCTGCCGCTCGTAGTGGTGCACGTCGCCCGTCAGGTAGAAGATCCGGCTCGACTCCATCGACAGGTGGCAGGCCTCCAGGAGCTTCGTCCCCGGCTCGTTCGGCTCGCCGTAGGCGAGCGCCGGATCGGGCGCCACGAACAGGATCTTGCGCGGCTGGGCCTCGGCCCGGCGTTCCGCGAAGAAGACGCGCTGTCGGAAATCGGCGTTGCTGAGCTGGCGATCGACGCCCCAGAGGTCGAGACCCGGCCCCAGAGGCAGCGCCCAGTAGGAGGCCTCCTGAACCGGAGTGTACCCTTTGAGGCGGAGCCGGTTGGCTCGCCGCACCTTGGAGCCGATCAGGATCGCGGCCAGCGACTCGAACGCCTCCCCGGCCAGGCGCAGCGACTCGGCGATCTCGTCGATGTGCAGCTGACGCTGCAGCACCCCCTCGACCCGCTCCTGGAGGGAGTCGCCGGAGGCCGAGGTCGATCCGCTGGTCACGGGCTCGGGAAGCTCCTCGAGGGCGCTGCGGCGGAAGAGGCGCCCGAAGCCGTCCAGGCCGTCGTACCAGTCGTGATTGCCCGGGATCCCGAGCAGCACGCGGCGTCGCTCGCCCTCCCCCTTCCCCTGCAGGGCGTGGTTCCAGGGCTGCAGCAGGCGGCGCTCGAGCTCGAGCGCGGTCGCCGCCGGGTACGCGGTATCGCCTCCGCAGACGAGCAGATCGCCCCGCGGCAGCGTGCGGGCTTCCGCACCGGCGAGCGCGTACTCGGCGAACAGCATGCGCCCCACGGCCTCGCTCAAGTCGTGGTCGTCGCCGGTGTCGGCCACGAAGTCGATCCAGACCTCGCGGCCGAGGCGCTCGGCCAGGCTGCCTCCGGACGTCGAAGCGCCGAGGACGCGGCCCACACGGTCCAGGAGGCCCGAGGCCCCGTCCGGCCGCATCCAGTCCCGCAGGTCGAGCTGGTTGCTCGCCGCGGCCACGGCCAGCATGTGCCTCAAATGGCCGGCCAGCGCCGTCGACCCGAACCAGCGGATGGCGAGCGGCGAATGGGTCCCGCGGTGGAAGGGGCCGGCCCTCTTCCCGGTCTCTTTCCGGGCGGCCAGCGGCACGACGTCCGGGCCGCGACCCTGGCCCGGCGCGGCTCCCCCTGGTGCGATCGGTGCCTCCGACATGGTCGCTAGGATACCTCACTGTCTCGGCCGCCCCGCTGCGCCCTTGCCGCGTCGCCCTGCCGCCCCCGCGCGAGCCCCCTTGACTTCGGCCGTCTCGGCGGCGTATCTTTCAACCATCTGGTTGATTAAATCAACCAGATGATCAATATGAAGAGGAGACCGCCGGCGACGAGACACCGGGCGGGGGGGAAGCGGGGCCCCGAGGCCACGCGGCAGGCCCTGCTGCGGGCCGGCGCGGAGCTGTTCGCCGAGCGGGGGTTCGACGGGGTCCCGATCGAGGAGGTGGCGGGCCGCGCCGGCGTCAACAAGGCCCTCATCAGCTACCACTTCGGGGGCAAGCGGGGCCTCTACGTGGCGATCCTCGAGTCGACCTTCGCCTCCCTGGCCGAGCGCCTTCGCGCGGTCGAGGCGGGCTCGAGCAGCGCCCACGACACCCTCCGGTCCTTCCTCGAGACCTTCGCCCGGTTCACGCGCGAGCGGCCCGGCTTCCCCACCCTGTTCATGCGCGAGGTCCTCGCCGCGGGCATCGACGAGGCGGTCCTGCCCCACCTGCTGGAGATCATCGGGTTCTCGCGACGCCTGGCCGAGCGCGGGGCGCGCGAGGGTGCCTTCCGCCGGGTCGACCCCCTCCTCTTCCATCTCACCCTGGTGGGAAGCCTCATCTTCTTTTTCGCCACCGAGCCGGCCCGGCGAAGGGCGGCCGTCAAGGCCCGCGTGGGCTTCGTCCTGCCGGACTCCAAGGCCTTTCTCCGCTACCTCGAGGAGCTGACCCTGCGGGGGCTTGCCCCCGAGAACCCGCCGGCCCGCCGCCGCAAAGGAGCGCACGCATGACGCGCCGCTTGAGAGCCGTTCCCGTCGCCTCCGCCCTGCTCGCCGTCGCCGCCCTGGGCGGCGGCTGCCGCAAGGCCTCGGACCCGGGCCTCATCGTGGCCTCGGGCCACGTGGAGGCCACGGAGGTGCTCGTGTCCACCAAGGTGGCCGGCACCATCGAGAGCCTGACCGCCGACGAGGGGACGACCGTCGCCGCCGGCCAGGAGCTCGCCCGCATCGACACGACCGACGCCCGCCTCGCCCTCGACGCCGCCCGCGCCGATCGCGCCCTGGCCGACGCCGAGCTGAGGCTCCGCCTCGCCGGCTCGCGCGTCGAGGACGTGCGGGAGGCGCAGTCCCAGGTCGCCCGCGCGGAGGCCGACCTCGCCGGCGCCCAGATGGACCTCGACCGGATGGAAGGCCTCCTCGCCGCGGGCTCCGGCACCACGAAGGCCCGCGACGACGCCCGCACGCGCCGCGACGTGGCGCAAAGCGGCAAGGACGGCGCCCGGGAGCGGCTGCGCCGCCTCGAGGCCGGGTCCCGCGCCGAGGAGAAGGACGCGGCGCGAGCGCGGCGCGACGCCGCCGACGCGCGTATCGCCCAGCTCGAGCAGCAGCTGAAGGACGCGGTGATCGCGAGCCCGGTGGCCGGTGTCGTCACGGAGAAGCTCGCCGAGCGTGGCGAGCTCGCCGCCCGGGGCACGGGGATCGTCGTGGTGACCGACCTCCCGAACGCCTGGCTCAACGCGTACGTGGCGGAGCCCGACCTCGCCCGCCTCCGCCTCGGCCAGGAGGCGGAGGTCACGACCGACGACGGCCAGGCGAGGAAGGGACGGGTGTCCTTCGTCGCCTCGCGCGCCGAGTTCACGCCCAAGAACGTGCAGACCCGCGACGAGCGCGTGAAGCTCGTCTACCGGATCAAGGTGGCGCTCGAGAACACGGACGGCCTCTTCAAGCCCGGCATGCCGGCCACCGCGCGCCTCGTTCCGGCGGCCGCCCGGCCGTGACCGCCGGGGCCCTCGTGGTCGCCCGCGCCCTCACCCGGCGCTTCGGCTCCGTCCTCGCCGCCTCCGAGGTGAGCTTCGAGGTGCGCCGGGGCGAGATGTTCGGCCTCATCGGGCCGGACGGGGCGGGAAAGACGACGACGCTGCGCATGATCCTCGGCCTCCTGAGGCCCGACGCCGGGCAGGCCCTCACCTGCGGCCTCGACCCCGCCCGGGAAAGGCGCCGGCTCTCCTCGCGCGTCGGCTACCTCTCGCAGAGGTTCTCCCTCTACGGCGACCTCACCGTGGACGAGAACGTGGCCTTCTTCGCCGAGATCCACGACGTGCGCGGCTACGCCGCCCGCCGCGACCAGCTGCTCGACATGGTCCGCATGACGCCGTTCCGCGACCGCCTCGCCGACCGGCTCTCGGGGGGCATGAAGCAGAAGCTCGCTCTCGTCTGCACCCTCGTCCACACGCCGGAGCTGCTCGTCCTCGACGAGCCGACCACCGGTGTCGACCCCGTCTCGCGTCGGGACTTCTGGAAGCTGCTCGCCCGTCTCCAGCGGGAGGGGCTGACCTTGCTCCTGACGACGCCCTACCTCGACGAGGCCGAGCGCTGCACCCGGGTGGCGCTCATCGACCGGGGCCGCGTCCTGACCGTGGACAGCCCCGACGCGCTGCGGGGGGCCGAGCAGGGCGTCATGGTCGAGGTGGTGGCCGACCCGAGGCGTGAGGCCGTCGCCGTCCTCCGGTCGGCGCCAGGCGTCGCGGAGGTCGAGGTCTTCGGGGAGAGGCTCCACGCGAGCCTGCCGGACGAGACGCCGGCGGGGGCGCTCGCCGCCGCCGACGCGCTCGCGGCCCGGCTCCGAGGGGCGGGGCTCGTCGTCCACTCGGCCCGGCCCGCTACCCCCTCGCTCGAGGACGTGTTCATCGGACGCATCCGCGCCCGCGAGGCGACCGCCCCCGTCGAGGTGAACCCATGAGACGCGTTGCTATTTCTCCCCTTGCTGCTCCCGGTGGCCCTGGCCGCCGCCCAGGAGACGCCCGCGCCGGCTGCGGCGCCGCCGGCGGCCGGTGTCGTCCAGCTGACCGTGGACGAGGCCGTCGCGCAGGCCCTCGCCGCCTCGCCGCGCCTGCTTCGGCTCTCCGCCCTGGAGACGGCCGCCGAGGCGCAGACCCGCGGCGCCCGCGCGGAGCGCTGGCCGCAGGTGGACGTCGGGGCCGGCTACACCCGGCGCTCCGAGGTGCCCGAGCTCGCGATCTTCGCCCCGACCGACAACCCGGCGCAGCCGGTCGAGCGCATCGTGGTGTTCCCGAACATCCAGGACAACTGGCGCCTGCGGGCCGGCGCGGCGCTGCCGCTCTACACCGGCGGCCGCATCGGCGGGCAGATCGCGGCCGCCGAGCAGAGCCGCTCCGCCGCGGCGGAGGACCTCCGGGCCGGGCGGGCCGACCTCGTCCTCGAGACGAAGAGCGCCTACTGGTCGCTCGTCACCGCGCGGGAGAGCCGGCGGGTCGTCCAGGAGGCGATCCGCGCCTACGACGCGCATCTCGGTGACGCCCGGAGCCGCGAGCGCTTCGGGATGGCGGCGCGCAACGAGGTCCTGGCCGTCGAGGTCGAGCGCGATCGCGCCGAGCTGGAGAGCCTGCGCGCGGAGGCGGCCGCGGACGCCGCGGAGGCGAACCTGCAGCGCCTGCTCGGCCTGCCCGCGGCCACGCGGGTCGAGCCGAGCGAGCCGCTCGAGGCCCTCCCCGCCGCCCGGCCGGAGACCGAGGCCCTGGTGGCCGAAGCCCAGGCCACGCGCGCCGAGCGCAAGGCCCTCGCCGCGCGCGTGGCGCGCCGCCGACGCCGTCGCCGGGGCGGAGCGCGGGGCTCGCCTGCCCCAGGTCGCCCTCACCGGCGGCTACACCTACTCGAACCCCAACCGGGACATCGTGCCCCCGACCTCCGACTGGAAGGACACGTGGGACGTGGGGGTGGGCCTGACCTGGAGCGTCTTCGACGGCGGGAAGCGCTCGGCCGGGGAGGCCCGGGCACGGGCGCAGGCCGACGCGGCGCGCGCCCAGCTCACCGAGCTCGACCGCGCGATCCGGCTCGAGGTCACCCAGCGCGCCCTCGAGCTGCGCACGGCCGAGGCCCGCCTCGCCGTCGCCGAGCGCAGCGTCGTCTCCGCAGCCGAGAGCCGCCGGGTGGCCGGCGAACGCTACCGCGAGGGCGTCATCCCCTCCTCCGAGCTCCTCGACGCCGAGCTCGCCCACGAGAGGGCCGCCCTCGCCCGCACCGAGGCGCTCGCCGTGCTGCGTCTCGCCGCGGCCGGCCTCGACCGCGCGGTGGGACGGTGACCGCAGCCGTCGAGATCCGCGAGCTCACCAGGCGCTTCGGCGCCTTCACCGCGGTCGACCGCGTGTCGCTCACGGTGAGCGAGGGCGAGATCTTCGGCTTCCTCGGCGCGAACGGCGCCGGCAAGTCCACGACCATCCGCATGCTGTGCGGCCTGCTCGCGCCGACCTCGGGGACGGGGCTCGTCCTCGGTGTCGACGTCGCGAAGGACCCGGAGGGCGTCAAGCGCCGCATCGGCTACATGAGCCAGCGCTTCAGCCTCTACGACGACCTCACCGTCGGGCAGAACCTCCGCTTCTTCGGCGGGGTCTACGGCCTGCGCGGCGCCGCGGCCCGCGAGCGCGAGGCCTGGGCCGTCCACATGGCGGGGCTCGAGGGCAAGGAGGGCCGCCTCACGGGCGAGCTGCCGGGCGGCTGGAAGCAGCGGCTCGCGCTCGCCTGCGCCGTGATGCACCGGCCCCGCGTCGTCTTCCTCGACGAGCCCACGAGCGGCGTCGACCCGATCTCGCGGCGCCTCTTCTGGCGGCTCATCGACGAGATGGCGGCGGACGGGGTGACCGTCTTCGTGACCACCCACTATCTCGACGAGGCCGAGTACTGCCACCGCCTCGCCCTCATCCACGCCGGCCGGCTCGTGGCGCTGGGCACGGTCTCCGAGCTGAAGCGCGTCTTCGCCGGGAACGCGGTGCTGGAGGTGACCGCGTCCCGGGTCGGCGAGGCCCTCGAGGCGATCGGCGCGCAGCCCTGGGCTCTCGAGACCTCCGTCTTCGGGACCCGGATCCACGTCGTCGTCCGCGACGCCGTCGAGGGCCGGGAGGCGATCGAGCGGACGCTCGCCGCGGCCTGGCAACCCGGCGGCCTCGATCGAGCGGATCCTGCCGTCGCTCGAGGACGTCTTCATCCACCACGTCGAGGCGGCCGAGGCGCAGCGGCGCGAGGGGGCCCGGTGAGGCGCCTCGTCGCGGTCGTGCTCAAGGAGATCCGGCAGGTCCGGCGGGACCCGTTCTCCCTCATCATGCTGATCGGCCTCCCCGCCTTCATGCTGGTCCTCTACGGGTACGCGCTCAACTTCGACGTCCGCCACGTGCGCCTCGCCGTCCAGGACCGGGACCGCAGCGCGGCGAGCCGCGAGCTCGTCGCGTCGTTCACGCACTCGACCTACTTCGACCTCGTGGCGTACTCCCGCTGCCGGGCGAGAGCCTCGACGCGCTCCTCGAGCGGCGGGTGGCCCGCGCCGTGCTCGTCGTCCCGGAGGGCTACGGCCGCGACCTCGCCGCCGGCCGCGCCGCCCCCATCCAGCTCCTCCTCGACGGCGCGGACTCCACGACCGCCCAGACCGTCCTCGGGTACGCCCGCGCCCTCGTCTCCGAGCAGAACGCGTCGATCGTGGCGTCGACGCTGGCGGGGGCGGGCCAGGCCGCCTCTCCGCCTCTCGCCCTCGAGCCGCGCATCCTCTTCAACCCGGAGCTCGAGTCGACCCAGTTCCTGGTGCCCGGCCTCATCGGCTTCCTGCTGATGCTGACCGCCGTCCTCTCCACCGCCCTCTCCGTCGTGCGCGAGAAGGAGCGGGGGACGATGGAGCAGCTGCGCGTCGCCCCCCTCCGGACCTGGGAGCTCATCCTCGGCAAGACGGTCCCCTACCTCGGCATCTCCCTCCTCGCCACCCTCATCATCCTGCTCGCGGCGCGTGTGCTCTTCGGGGTCGAGATCCGCGGCCCTCACCTCGACCTGCTGCTCGCCGTCCTCCTCTACCTGTTCGGCGCGCTCGCCTTCGGGCTGCTCATCTCCACCATCGCCGACACCCAGATCCTCGCGTTCCAGGCCGGCCTCATCGCCTCGATGCTGCCCGCCATCCTCCTCTCGGGCTTCATCTTCCAGATCCGGGTCATGCCGTGGCCGCTCCAGCTCGTCACCTACGTCGTGCCCGCCCGCTACTTCCTCGTGATCCTGCGCGGCATCATCCTCAAGGGCGAGGGCATCGCCACCTACTGGCCGCAGGTGGGGGGCTCTCGTCCTCTTCGGCCTGGCCATGGTGACGCTCGCCTCGCTGCGCCTCGCCCGGCGGGAGGCCTGACGTGCACGTCCTCTGGCGCGTCATCGTCAAGGAGTTCCTCCAGATCCGGCGGGACCGCCGGATGATCCCGGTCATCTTCGTGGCGCCGGTCGTCCAGATCCTCGTGTTCGGCTTTGCCGTCAACACCGACGTGACCGACGTGCGCACCGTCCTCGTCGACCAGGACCGCAGCGCGGCGAGCCGCGACCTCGTGAGCCGCTTCGTGGAGTCGGGCTACTTCGAGGTCGTGGGCACCGCGGAGCAGGCCGCGGAGGTGGACCGCTGGCTCGTCACCTCCAGGGCGGATCTCGGGCTCGTGGTGGGCCAGGGCTTTGGCGCCGCCCTCGCCGCGGGGCCGCACCGGACGGGTCCAGCTGATCGTGGACGGCTCCGACGCCACCACCGCCAGCGTCGCGCTCGGCTACGCCTCGTCCCTCGCCCGGGAGCTGGGCGCCGAGGTGCAGGAAGAGGCGCCGGCGCGCCGCTCCCATCGCCGTCCCGCGCGCCGGCCAGGCCGTCCTCGTCCCGCGCGTCTTCTACAACCCGGACCTCAAGAGCCGGTGGTTCTACGTTCCCGCCGTCCTCGCCATGATCCTCATGATCATGACCATGCTGCTCTCCGCGATGGGGGTCGTGCGCGAGAAGGAGATCGGCACCCTCGAGCAGATCATGGTGACGCCGATCCGGCCGTGGCAGCTGCTCGTGGGGAAGCTCCTCCCCTTCGCCCTCATCGGCCTCTTCCAGATGTGCCTCGCCACCGCGGTCACCGTCTTCGGCTTCGGCGTGCCCCTGCGGGGCTCGTTCGCGCTGCTCCTCGCCCTCACCGCGCTCTTCATCCTCAGCACGCTCGGCCTCGGCCTCCTCGTCTCGACGCTGGTGCAGAACCAGCAGCAGGCCATGATGGGCGCGACCTTCGGGGCGATGGTGCCGATGATCTACCTCTCGGGCCTCATCTTTCCCATCGACAACATGCCGCCGGCGATCCAGCTCGTGACCCACGCCATCCCCCTGCGCTACTACGCCGAGATCATCCGCGGCATCTTCCTGCGCGGCTCGGGCATGGACGTGCTGTGGCCCGAGGCCCTGACGCTGCTCGCCATGGGCCTCGCGATCCTGACCGTCGCCTCGCTGCGTTTCCGGAAGCGGCTGGACTAGCCGGACGCCGCTCGAAGCGCGGGGCGACCGAGACGCCTCGGCCCTCGGCGCTCCGCGGGGGGCTCCTGAAGGCCCCCGCGACAGGCCTACTCGCCCCCGCGCCGACGAACTCCTCGAGCCACTCCCGCACCGCCTCGTACCACCGCAGCGAGTTCTGCGGCTTCAGGATCCAGTGGTTCTCGTTGGGGTAGTGGATGAGCCGGCTCCGGACGCCCCGGTTCTGGAGCGTGTTGAAGAGCTCGAGGCCGTGGTTCTCGGGCACCCGGTAGTCGAGGGCCCCGTGGATCACGAGGGTCGGCGTCTTGAAGTTCGGCGCCCCGAAGTGGGGCGACATCTTCCGGTAGAGCGCGTCCTGCTTCGGGTCCCAGAACTCGCCGAAGCGCTTCTTCTCCGCGCCGTAGTCCGCGCCGTACTGCGTGTAGAGGTTGTAGACGGCGGCGTGCGCGACGAGCGCCTTGAAGGGGTGGGGCCGCCCGAGGACGAGCGACGCCAGGTAGCCGCCGTAGCTGCCGCCGCCGGCCGCCATGCGGTCGCGGTCGATCCAGGGCTGCCGGGCGAACCACTCCGCCGCGGCGATCGTGTCCTCGTACGGCTTCGTGGCCCAGTCGGGGTTGATCGAGTCGGCGAAGGCCTGGCCGAAGCCCGACGAGCCGTGGAAGTTGTGCCACGCGCTCACGTAGCCCCAGCCCGAGAAGACCTGGGCGTTCCAGCGGAACGTGAAGGCGTCCTGGACGCCGTTGTGGGGCCCGCCGTGGAGGATCAGGTAGAGCGGGTACTTCTTCGCGGGGTCGAACCCGGGGGGGTAGACGACCCACATCTGGATGTCCTTGCCGCCCGAGCCCTTGTAGGTCACGCTCTCGTAGCGGCCCCACGCCACCCTGGCCAGCAGCTCGTCGTTGAAGGTGGAGAGCTTCGTGGGCTCCCCGCTCGCGAGATCCACCCGCACCAGCGTGGGCGGCTCGGAGAAGCCCTCTCGCAGCGCCAGGAGCGTCCGGCCGTCGCGGGAGAGGGCGAGGCCCGAGAAGGTGTGGGCCTTCGTGAGGGCCACGGGAGCGCCCGTGGCGGCGTCGATGCGGTAGACGCGGCCGTGACCGGCGTCGTCGATCGCGCCGACGAGCGCCTTCGAGTCCGGCGTCCAGGCGAGCGTGCCGATCGAGCGGTCCCACGCCTCCGTGAGCACGCGGTTCGTCTTCGCGGCCCGGTCGTGGAGCACGAGCCGGGTCCGGTCGGCGTAGAAGCCCTTCACCACCTGACGGCCGAAGGCGATGAAGCGCCCGTCCGGGCTGTAGGCCGGAGAGCTGTCGCCGGCCGGGTTCTCGGGGGTGAGGTTGCGGGCCTTGCCCCCCTCGACGGGGACCGCGTACACGTCGAAGTTCGAGTCGATGCCGGTCGCGTCCGAGTCGGCGGCGAAGGCGACCTCGGTGCCATCGGGCGCGATGTCGTAGGAGGAGGTGCCCGCCTCCGCCCGCGACAGCTCGAGCCCCGTGCCGAGCGTGACCGCCTTCGGGTCGCCGCCCTCGATGCCGATCGAGTAGACGTGGGCCTGCCGGTCGTCGAGCCAGCGGTCCCAGTAGCGGACGTCGGCGCCTTGTCGAAGACTGCGCGCCGTCATCTTCGAGTCCTTGCGCTCCTTCTGCCGCTTCGCCTGCTCGTCCCAGCTGGCGAGGTCCGGCCAGACCCGGCTGATGAAGGCGAGCTTCCGGCTGTCCGCGAACCACTTCGGGGCCGAGGCCCCGGTCGGGACGTTCGTCAGGCGGCGGGCCTCGCCCCCGCCCATGGGCAGCAGGTAGACCTGGCCGTTCTCGTCGCCCTCGCGCTTCGCCTCGAAGGCGATCCACTTCCCGTCGGGGCTCCAGGCCGGGCTCGTCTCGGTCCCCTCGTGCGAGGTCAGGGCGCGCGACTCGGTCCCGTCCGTCTTCACGAGCCACAGGTCGGTGAGGGCCTTGTCGCCCTTCACGTCCCAGGTCGTCACGGGCACCACCGCCCAGCTGCCCGTCCGGCGAGATCGCGGGCGCGGCCAGCCGCTTGACCTGCCAGAGCAGGTCTGCGGTCAGGGGCGTCTTCGCGGGCTCGTCCGCGGCCCGGGCCGCGGGAAGAAGGAGAACGGCGCCCAGGAGGGCGGTGAGGGTCACGCGTCGCATCGACTGCCTCCTTGCCGAAAGGGCACGTCATCCTCCGGCGGGACCCGTGCGCGGTCAAGCCGGGGGCGGCGCGGCGCTGCCGCCTTGACCGCGCGACCGCCGCCGTGCTGTATTGCCCGCATGCGCCACCTCGAGGCACCCCGGCCCGCCCGGATCGCCCTGCTCCTCTCGACTGCTCTCTCCCTCGCGGTCGCGGCCAGGGCCCAGTCGCTCCCCGGCCTCCCCGGCGCGAAGCCGACGGCGACACCCGCTCCCACGCCGGCTCCCACTTCGGAGCCGGCCCCTGAAGCGGCCGACTCGCCCCGCGCCTCCGCCCGCTCCTTCATCGAGCTCGCGGCCCGCAAGGGCGACTTCAAGGGCGCCGCCCGCTACCTGCAGCTGCCGGCCGGTGAGGAAGCGCGCGGTCCGGGGCTGGCCCGGAGGCTCCGGGCCGTTCTCGAGCGCCACCTCGACATCGACCTCGACGCCGTCTCACCGCTCTCGGAGGGCAGCCAGCAGGACGGCCTGCCGCCGGGGGTGGACACGGTCGGCACCATCCCCGACGGGCGCGGCGGGCAGGACCCGGTCTTCATCGTTCGCGCGCGCGACTCCGCTGGCTCTTACTGGGCCTTCTCCCGGCAGACCGTGTCCCGCATCGACGGGTGGTACGACGCGCTGCCCGATCGGTGGGTGCGCGACTGGATGCCGGAGCGCCTCCAGCGCTACGGGCCGGCCGACCTCATGTGGTGGCAGTGGCTGGCCCTCCCGGCCCTCTTCGTCCTGGCCCTCGTTCTCGGGCGGGTGCTCGGCGTCGTGACCACGGCCTTCCTCCACCGGCTGTTCCTGCGCACGCCGACCGAGTGGGACGAGCGGCTGCTGAAGCGGACCTCGGCCGCCCTCAGCCTCCTGTGGGCGGTGGCCGTCGCTGCCGTTCTACTGTCCTGGCTCGCGCTGCTGCCCGAGGCTCACCGCACCGTCCGGTCGCTTCTCGGGGCGGCCGCCACCCTCGCCGTCTTCTGGGCCCTCTGGCGCTCGGTGGACGTGTGGGCCCAGTTCCTGATGGAAAGGGCCTGGGCGGCGGACAACCCCTCCGCCCGGTCGCTCCTCTCCGTGGCCCGCAACCTCGCCAAGCTGCTCGTCGGCATCGGGGGGGTGGTGGCCACCCTGGGCGCCGTCGGCTACCCCGTGGCCACCGTCCTCACCGGGCTCGGCATCGGCGGCCTCGCGCTCGCCTTCGGCGCCCAGAAGACGATCGAGAACCTCTTCGGCTCGATCTCCCTCGCCGCCGACCAGCCCTTCCGCGTGGGCGACTTCGTGAGGATCGAGGACTTCACCGGCACCGTCGAGCGTGTCGGCATGCGCTCGACGCAGATCCGCACCGTCGACCGCACGCTGATCAGCCTGCCGAACGGCAGGCTCGCCGACATGCGGATCGAGGATTTCGACACGCGCGACCGGATCCGCTTCGCGGCCACCGTGGGCCTCGTCTACGGCACCACCGAGGCGCAGGTGCGGCGCGTGGTCGCCGGCATCGAGGCGATGCTCCGCGCGAACCCGATGGTCTGGCCGGACGTCGTGGTGGCGAGGCTCGCGGCCTTCGCCGCCTCCTCGCTCGAGGTCGAGGTCCAGTGCTGGTTCCAGACGCGCGACGTCGCCGAGTTCCGCGATCTCCGGCAGGAGGCGCTCCTCGGGATCATGAGGGTCGTGCGGGAGGCGGGCACGGGCCTCGCCTTCCCGACACGGACGGTGCACCTCGTGGGTGCTTCGGATCCCCCGCACTCGCCGCGCTCCGGCTGAGTCCCCGGGCCCCGGGGCCCCCGATTGCGGAAGCCACGTCCGAAGGCCGCACACTGGGGGGAGGAGACTGCGATGACCGCTCGAGTGGCGCCCGGGAACCAGCTGGTACGTCCGCGGGGGCGTCTCGCGCTCGCCCTGCTCGCCGGGCTCGCCCTCTCCTGCGGCGGCGGGGGCTCCTCGCCCACCGCGCCGGCCACCGGCAGCGGCGCCGCCAGCGCCAACTGCACGACCCTCGGGCAGTGCACGTTCGTGCGCGACGCGCTCCAGTCGTACTACTACTGGTACAAGGAGCTGCCGAACCCCGACCCGGGCTCCTTCGCCTCGCCCGAGGCGTACCTCGACGCCGTCCGCTACCGCACGCTCGACTCGAGCTTCAGCTACATCACGTCCAAGGCCTCGAGCGACGCGTTCTACTCCGACAGCCAGTTCATCGGCTTCGGCCTCTCCTACAAGCGGACGGGCGACACCGAGCTGCGCCTCGTGCAGACCTTCCCGGGCAGCCCGGCGGCCGATGCGGGCATGGACCGCGGGGACACGCTCCTGACCATCGCCGGCAAGACGGTGGCGGACCTCATCCGGACGGGCGAGATCAACACCGTGTTCGGGGCCGAGCAGGAGGGGGTGGCCGTGGCGTTCACCTGGCGCGACCTCGCGGGCCGGGAAAAGGGCGCCACCCTCGTGAAGCGCAAGGTCACGATCCCCACCGTCTCCCAGACGGCGGTGCTGAACGCCGGCTCCAGCCGGGTCGGCTACGTCCACTTCCGCAATTTCGTCCAGCCCTCTGTGGAGGCCCTCAACACCGCCTTCACCCAGCTCCGCGACCAGGGAGCCACCGAGCTCGTCCTCGACCTTCGGTACAACGGCGGCGGGCTGGTCTCGGTCGCGCAGCACCTGGCGGGCCTCATCGCGGGGCCGCCGCTGGTGGGGCAGGTCTTCGTGCAGTTCACCCACAACGACAAGCAGTCGAGCCGCAACACCGCCTACAAGCTCGAGGCGAAGCCGCAGGCCCTCGGCGCCACCCGGCTCGTGGTGATCACCACCCGCGGCTCGGCGTCCGCCAGCGAGGCGATCGTCAACGGCCTGCGCCCCTACATGGACGTCAAGGTCGTGGGCGACACGACGTTCGGCAAGCCGGTCGGGCAGTACGGCTTCGACTTCTGCGAGAAGGTGCTCTACCCGGTGTCGTTCCTGGTCACGAACGCGCGCGGGGAGGCGGACTACTTCGGCGGGATCCCGGCGGACTGCGCCGCCCCCGACGACGTCGACCACGCGCTCGCGAGCCCGCAGGAAGCCTCGCTGGCGGAGGCCCTCTACGTCGTGAGGAACGGCCGCTGCAGCGGCACGGCCGCCGCCGCCGCCGAGGTCCAGGCGCGGCTGCGGCAGCGGGCGCCGGAGATCCCCACCGACGGCTGGCGCCAGACGATCAACGCCTGGTAGAACCGGCAGCGAGCGGGGAGTCTGAGGGGGGCACGCGCGCCGGCCACAGAAACCGCGCTACAGCCCTCCTGGCCCACAGGCAGCGGGCTGCGAGCGAAGGGGGATTCACTCCCCCGCAGCGAGCGGGGGGCTTGGGGGGTGCACGCGCGCCGGCCACAGAAACCGCGCTGCAGCCCCCCCGGCCTACAGGCAGCGGGCTGCGAGCGAAGGGGGATTCACTCCCCCGCAGCGAGCGGGGAGTCTGAGGGGGGCGACGCAGCCCCCCTCAGAACAAGATCAGCTCAGAGCCTCGTGCACCTTCCCGACCATCTTGGCGCCGGGGTTCACGAGCGTCTTGTCGCCCTCGTCCTTCCACTTCGAGGGGCAGACCTCGTTCGTCTTCTTCGCCATGTAGACGTTGGCCTTGAACTTCCGCATGAGCTCGTCGATGTTGCGGCCCATGTTGTAGAAGTTCACCTCGCTGTTGAGCAGCACCCCCTCGGGGTTGATCACGAAGGTGCCGCGCAGGGCGAGGCCCGAGGCCTCGTCGTAGACGCCGAACATCCGGGAGACCTTCCCGGTGGGGTCGGCGGCCATGGGGTACTTGACGTTCGCGAGCTCTTTCTCGCTCCTCTTCCAGGCCAGGTGGACGAACTGGGTGTCGGTGCTCACGGTGACGACGTCACACCCCATCTTCACGAAGCGGTCGTGCTGCTCTGCCAGAGCAGCGAACTCGGTCGCTCAAACGAAGGTGAAGTCGGCCGGGTAGAAGAAGAGGATCGTCCAGCGCTTCCGGGCGATCTGGTCGGCGAGAGAGAGCTTCCCGAAGTCGTCCTTCACGGGGTCGTAGGTGGCGAGCTCGAAGTCGGGGACGTTCTGCCCCAGCTTGAGCCCCGTCGCATCGGACATGCGGGTCGTCTCCTTTCGGATCGGTCCGCCGCGAGCGGCGGACGGGTCGATGCTACCCCAGGAACGGCCCGGCCGGCGCTACCAGCTGCGCGGCTTCAGCCCGAGCTCGTGGAGGCGGTCCTCGAGCGGCCGCAGGCGCTCGCGTTCGCCAGGCTTCGCGGGCGCGAGGAGGTCGGAGCCGTGGAACAGCCGCGCCGAGAGCAGGATCTCGGGGGCGAACTGCGTCTCGGGGCGCAGGCGGGCGGCGGCCTCGAAGGGGTCGACCTCGATGCGCGCGTCCTTTCCCGCCAGGGGCACGAGCGACTCGGCGATCTCCCGCAGCCGGTCCCAGAGGGCCTCGAAGGCGGCATCGCCTTCGGAGCCGGGCGGGACGTCGGTCGGCACGCGCGCGTAGAGGCTCAGCTCGAAGCCCACCTGGACCTGGCTGCCCCGCTCCATCTCGACGAGGGGTGTCACCTCCCAGGCGGCCTTCCACTGCTGTGCCCAGGTGCGGCACTCGGTCGGGTCGATCTCCATGGCGTCTCCCGTGCGGCCAGTCTACCGCGGCGCGCCCGTCTCCGCCGGCTCGAGCGACGCGGCGAGGGCCCGGGCCGACGGGTCGCCGGGCGCCGCCTCCACGAGCTTGCGGGCCCAGGCCCGCGCTTCGCGCAGCGACCCGCGCTCGCGGTGGATGGTGACGAGCGCGACCAGCAGGCCCCGCGAGCCGGGACTGTGCTTCTGGGCGGCCTGCAGCACGGCGATGGCCTCGTCGGCCCGGCCGGCCGAGTGCAGGCCGATGGCGTACGCGTAGGCGTAGTCCGGGATCCCGGGGTCGAGCGCCGCCGCGCGGCCGAGCTCGGCCAGGGCCTCTCCCGGGCGCTTGCGGCGCACGAGGAGCAGGCCGAGCGCGTGGTGCGCCGAGGCGTTCTTCGGGTCCACCAGCAGGGCGCGCCGCAGTACGTTTTCGCCCTCGTCGTCGCGGCCTTGCAGCCGGAGGAGGTCGGCGAGGTTCACGGAGGCGGGGAGGAACCACGGCGCGAGCCGCAGCGCCGTCTCGTAGTGCCGCCGGGCCTCCTCGAGCCGTCCCCGCCTCACGGCGACGATGCCGAGGTTCACGTGCGACTCGGGGCGCTCGGCGTTGGATCGCTGCGCCAGGAAGAAGTCGTCGAGCGAGCGGTCGAAGGCGGCCCGCTGCTCCGTGGCCAGCTCGCCGTCCGGCACGTCGGCGAACGCCGGGACCGCCTCCACCCGCACCGCCCGCATCGGGTCCCACAGCAGGTGGACGCCGATGCGCACCCGCTCCTTCGGGGGAAGCGCCTCGAGGGTCGTGGCCGCTCCCAGCCGCACCAGCGGGTCGGGGTCCCGCGCCGCCTTCTCGAGCGCGGGCAGCGACTCGGGCCCGAGGTGGGCCGGCAGGAGCGAAACCGCCGTGCCCCGCACGATGCCCGGCTGCTTCGGGTCGCGGATCACTTCCAGGAGGAGCGGCTCCGCCCCCGGCTGGAAGGTCCGGCCCGCGTGGAGGGCGAACGCGTAGTGCGGCTTCTCCTGCTGCCCGCCGGGGTACCACCGACGCACGGCCCGGGCCGCCCACTCCGCCGAGCGATCGCGGTGGCAGTCGTTGCAGGCGTTCGGGGCGTTCTCCCGGCCGAGCGCGACGGTGAGGTCCGGCCGCGGCGCGCGGAAGGAATGGTCGTGCCGCGGGTCGACACCCATGTAGGTCTCGGTCCGCAGGTGGCAGGCCACGCAGGAAGCGCCCTTCCCGCTCTCCCGGTGGAAGTGGTGCTTGCGGCTGGCGAAGCGCTCGGGCTGGTGGCAGGACGAGCACACGTCGTCGGCCCCGACCTTGACCTTCAGGCCGTGCGGCTCGTGGCAGTCCGAGCAGGTGACGCCGGCCGCGTACATCTTGCTCTGGAGGAACGAGCCCCAGTTGTACACCTCGTCCTTCATCTGACCGTCCGCGTAGTAGAGCCCCGCGTCGACGAGCGCCGGGCGGTGCGTGTCCAGCAGGAGCCGGCCGGGGCGGTAGTCCTCGGTGAGAAGGCCGCGCCGCGCGTGGCAGCGGGCGCAGGTCTCCACCTCGAAGCGCGTTTCGAGGAACTTCGTGGGCTTCGCGATGCCGCGCTTCACGTCCATCTCCCACTCGCGGCTGCGCCGCTCGGTGAAGCGGACGATGAGGCCCGGCTCCCCCTTCGGCTCCTGCCCCCGCGCCCTGGCCTGCCGCGCCCAGTCCACGTGGCGCGAGCCCTGCCCGTGGCACGACTCGCAGGACACGTTCACCTCGGAGAAGGTCGTGAGGAAACGATCCTCGTCGAGCCGGTAGCCCTTGCGCAGGTTCGTGGAGTGGCACTCGGCGCACTGGCTGTTCCAGCTCTGCGAGAGCTTCGTCCAGTGCAGCACGTCGCGGTGGTCCACCCGCTCGCCCGGGTAGAGGTGGAACCAGCGCTGCCCGCCCTCCTTGGCGGGGCGGCTGTCCCAGGCGACGGAGAGGGCCTGGTAGCGGCCGCCCGGCAGCTCGACCAGGTACTGCTGCAGCGGCGTCAGGCCGAAGGCGTAGGCCACCGGGTAGTCCGTGAGCCGGCCGTCGGGGCCGTCGGTGCGGACGAAGGGCTTCCCGTCCTTCCGGTAGAAGCGGGTGCTCACGCCCTCGTAGGTGAACTGCGCGTCGTCGAAATCGCCGAGGACGGTCTTCTCGCTCGCCTCCTGCATCGCGAGGTCGTGGTGGGAGCCGCGCCAGCGCCGGGTCTCCTCGGCGTGGCACTCCTCGCACGCGCGGACGCCGACGAACGCGAGCGGCGCCGGCCCGGTGGTCGTCCCCTGCCCCGGCGGCGGCAGCCAGAGGATCACCGCGGCCGCCGCCGCCACGAGGGCGAGGGCCAGGAGCCCCAGGACGCGTCGGCGCGCGGCGGGCTTCATGTCAGCGCTTGCGCATCCGGATCTCGGTGCCGCCCTTCTCGAACGACACCTCGTCCATCAGCTGGTTGATGAGGTAGATCCCCCGCCCGTGGTGGCGGTAGATGTTCTGCCCGAGGGTGGGGCTCGGGATGGCCCCGGGGTCGAACCCCGGGCCGGGGTCCCGCACGATGATCAGCATCCCCTTCGCCTCGTCGCAGGCCACGCACACCTCGACGCTCTTCGCGGCGTCGTGCGCGCAGCCGTGCCGGATGGCGTTGGCGAGCGCCTCGCGCAGCGCCGTCTCGATCTCGAACTCCTTGCCCTTCGAGCACTCCATCGCCCGGGCCTCGGCCATGATCTGCTCGACGGCCGGCGAGATCGCGTCGAGCCGGCCGGGCACCTCGATGCGGACCCGCGTGTGCAGGTCCTCGGGGTCGAAGTCGCAGTGCGGCAGCCGATGGGCGTTCATGGGCGTGGGGCGAGGATACCCGGAATCGCGTGGCGTTGCCTCAGCGGGCCGGGCCCACCAGGGCCTCGAAGGCCGGCGTCGACCACTCGGCGTACGTCCCGTCGGCCTGTCGCAGGACGAGGCGGGCGGCGAGCCGGTCGCGCGCGGCCAGGGCGCGCCCGGCCTCGGGCCCGAGCACCAGGAGGCCGGTCGCCAGCGCGTCCGCCCAGGCGCCGTCCGGGTGGACGACGGTGACGGAGGCGAGCCCGTGGGCGATCGGCTCGCCCGTCCGGGGGTCGATGATGTGGCTGCGCCGCCTCCCCTGGCCGTCGGTCCAGGCGTTGCGGTAGTCGCCGGAGGTGGCGACGGCGGCGTTCTCCACCTCGACCACCGCGGCCACCTTCCCCGGCTGCGGCGCCTCGACCGCGACCCGCCAGCGCGAGCCGTCGGGCCGCCGGCCCCGGGCGGAGACCTCGCCGCCGATGTCGACCAGCACGTCGGCGTAGCCGAGGGCCACGAGCGCCCGAGCCACCCGGTCGGCCGCCCAGCCGCCCGCGAGCGCGGAGACGTCGCAGGCCAGGTCGGGCCGGGCCTTGGCGACCGCCTTCCGCGCGGCGTCGAGCGACAGCTGCCGGTAGCCGACGCGCTCGCGCAGCGCGGCGAGGGTCTCGGCCGCGGGGACCGCCGGTGGCCTCTTCGCCGGCCCGAAGCCCCAGGCTTCGACGAGCGGCGCCACGGTCACGTCGAAAGCGCCGCCCGTCAGCTCGCTCGCCCGCCGACCGAGCTCGAGCGCGGCCATCGTCTCGGCGGACACCGCGAACGGCTCGGTCGAGGCGTGGGCGTTGAGCCGCGAGACCTCCGACGCGGGGTCCCAGAGGGAGAAGAGCCGGTTCGCGAGCGAGAGCTCGCGGTCGATGGCGGCGCGGACGCGGTCGTTCGCCGCCTCGTCGCCCGGGGCCATGACCGCCCGCACCGTGTAGCGCGTGCCCATGGTGGGTCCCGAGAAGACCACGGCCGCGCGGGGGGCCGGAGCCGGGCCGCAGCCGGCATCCCGGCGGCGACGGTCGCCGCGACGAGGCTCGTCGCAAGCATCGAT
The DNA here is from genome assembly GCA_963818355.1 of uncultured Acidobacteriota bacterium. Classification (GTDB taxonomy): domain Bacteria; phylum Acidobacteriota; class Vicinamibacteria; order Fen-336; family Fen-336; genus DATBSL01. The sequence goes on from CAWFSB010000028.1 coordinate 132,560, forward strand.
CGCGAGATCATCCGCTCCACGTGCGGGCCGAGTCTACCGCAGGCTCGCCGCCCGCTCAGCCCGCTCGGCCCTCGACGGGTTTCATGAGGCGCGGCGCCAGGACGAGGACGGCGCCGTAGAGCGCGAGGCTCACCACCAACGTCGCCGGGCGCCCGTCCCTCAGGTCCTGCAGGAGCAGCTTGATCCCCCCCAGCGCGACGAGCGGGTACACGAGCCAGCCCAGCTCCGGCCAGGTCCCTCGCCGGGCGCCCCACGCCGAGGGCGAGGGCGAGGGCGGCGAGGACCGCCGTGCGCAGCACGGCCGCGACGCCGGGATCGGCCGCGACCCGCTCGCCGAGCGCCGACCACAGGCCCGCCTGCAAGGCCTTGCCCAGCGCGAACACGGCGAGCGTCGCAAGGAGCAGCTGTGGCGCGCGGGCCGTGCCGGAGCGCGGGGCCCGGGGGTCGGTCGCGAGCACCAACCATCCCAGAGCCGCCGCCACCGCCGCGACCCACACGAGCGGGGGAAGCGGCCCGGTCGTCTGGCCGGCAAGCGAGCGCGCGCACGCGACGAAGAGCCCGGTCTCGAGCGCGCCGGCCACCAGGTAGAAGGCGCCGTGCACGCGCAGCGTCATCCGGTCGAAGCGCCGCCCGAAGACCGCGGCGGCGAGCCCCAGGGCGCCCAGCGCGAGCGGCAGGGCCGGCCCGAAGGCGACGACGTTCACCCCGCCCAGCGCCAGCAGGCCCCCCGCGGTCGCGTAGAAGTAGAAGTTGCGCCCCTGACCCGGGCGTCGCTCGGCGAAGGCGAAGGCCGCCCCGTAGCACAGAGCGCCGAGCAGGAGAGCGAGGACGCCGAGAGCCGTGGTCGATCCGCCGTGGGCGCCCAGCACCCTCCAGGCCCCGCCGAAGCCCAGGACGAGGGCGAACGTCCCCTGGGCCGCCTCGAAGGGGGTCACGGGCCTCTCGCGGTGCAGGGTGCGCGCGGCCAGGCTCACGATGTAGAGGGCCGGTAGCGCCAGCAGCGCGCCCGCCGCGACCGGGGCCGCGACGGGGGCGTAGCCCTCGGGCAGCCCCTGCGGCCGCGCCACGAGAACGCCGAGGAGGAGCGCCACGGCGTCGAGGACCAGGGCCGCCGCCCAGCGCAGCGCGAGCCAGCGCTCGCGATAGGCGAGCCACTCGAGCCCGGCGGCGACCGCGAGAAGCGCGGCGAAGACCGCGAGGAGGTCGCGCGTGGCGACGAGCAGGGCCACCGCGGTCGCCAGGGTCAGGCCCGTGGTGAGCCAGGCGCCGAGGGTGAGGCCCTGGCGCCACGCCACGCCGAGGCCGAGCGCGAAGAGGCCGACGAGGACCGCGCAGGCGGCCCGCGGTCCGAGGAGGCCGAAGCGCGCGGTGGTCTCCCAGACGAGGGGGAAGGCGACCAGGCTGCTCGCGATCGTGTGAAAGACCGCGCTCTCGCGCCGCGCCGCGCGCGCCTCCCGATCGGCCCTCAGCTGCCAGAAGACGGCGTAGGCGAGGCCGAGCGCGACCCCGACCCGGCGGGCACCGTGCGGGCGTCGGTGAGGGCCCTCGCGACGTAGGCTCCGGAGAGGACGAGGAGCGTGCGCCCCACCAGCGCCACCGTGCCCTGGGGCACCGCCATGCCGGACGGGGCCGTCTCCGCCTCGGCGTCGCCGCCGCGCGCTCGACCGGCTCGCCCCTCCGACCCTCGAGCTGCCGCACGCGCGCCTCGAGGCGGCGCACGTCCCGGCTCAGATCTCGAACTGCCGACTGCAGCTCTTCCAGGCGATCGGCCACCTCTCCCCCTTCCCCGACCTGCCGCCGGGACCCGCGGGCCGCGGCGACCTCCGGCTCAGGCCGTGGGCTGCGCCCGGGCCTTCTCGTCCGTCCACGGCGGCAGCAGCTTCACGAGCCCCCACAGGATCGCGAGGGGCAGGATCATGAAGAAGATCGCCGGGAGGAGGCCCTCGCGGGTCGCGAACTCCATCTTGTACGTCGTGTAGCCGAGGAAGCTCTTCGAGAAGAGCTGGCCCCCGATCACGACGTTCCAGCGCATGGCGAAGATGCCGACGAGGGTCAGGACCCCGGCCGTCGCGTAGGTGCCGCGCCGGGCCCGCTCGGTGAGCTTCACCACCTGGGTGAGGGCGAGGAGCAGCAGGGGCACCAGGGTCCCGAGCACGATCTGCACGATGATGTGCGGCAGGTACAAGCGCGTCTTCACCATGAAGTCGAGGGTGTGGAACGACTCGTCGGCCTCGTAGATGCGGTGGATCAGGTCGAGCGACTCCAGCGCGAAGTCGATGATGAAGGCGTAGAAGAGGTAGCGCGCGATGGTGTCCACGCACTCCATGTCGATCGGCACGCCGCGCAGCCAGGTGAGGGCCATGTAGAGCAGCATCACCGCGGCGATCCCGGACACGATCGCCGAGAAGAGGAAGACGATCGGCATGAGGGGCGTCGACCACCAGGGGTTGGCCTTCACGGACCCGAAGATGAACCCCACGTAGCCGTGGAGCAGGAAGGCCGAGGGGATGCCGATGAGGGTGACCACGTATCCCACGCGGTCGTCGACGCGCAGCGCCTCCTCGCTGACGTCGTACGACCCCAGGGTGAGCACCCGGTACACCGTGCGCAGCGGGCCGGTCGTGGTCTGGGCCAGCCGCACGATGTCCTTGCGGTAGTCGAGCCAGATCTCCAGCAGGAGCACGACCATCAGGTACCAGAGGTAGACGAAGCCGAACATCGCCATGGCGGAGGCGGTGTGGGGCGTCAGGTACATCTCGAGGGACCGCTCGGGGTGCCCGAGGTGCAGCTGCAGCGGCAGCGGCGCCACGAGGAGGAACGCGAGCGCGGTGAGCAAGGCCAGCCGGTAGGTGGGCTTGACCGCCTCCACCCGGAAGACGCGCTCGAGCGAGGCGAGGATGAAGGCGCCCGCCACGAGCCCCGTGATGTAGGGGTAGAGGACGATCAGGATGCTCCACTGGAGCTCCATCTCGTTGGGGTACATGAACCCCTCGACGCCGTGCAAGATGCTCTCCATGCGCTAGCGGGGGAAGGGGGGCGCTCAGCCCCCCGAGGGAGAGCCCTTCCGGAGCGCCCGGGGCTCGTCGGGCCCCTCTGCGTCACTCGCGCGAGTCGTCGCATCTTCACAATCCTCCGTTTCACCGCCGGTGCACGCTATCTGACCGAGCCGTCGAGGCCGTTGTAGAAGACCTTCGGCCCGGTCGCCATCTGCGGCTTCAGCACCTGCACCTTGTGCGTGCGCAGGAACTCGTGAATGGGGTCCTTCGGGTTCTTGAGGTCGCCGAGCACCCGCGCCTCGGTGGGGCAGGTCTCGCAGCAGGCGGTGGTGAGGCCCTTCGTGATCCGGTGGTAGCAGAGGCTGCACTTGTCCACGGTCTTCGTGCGCGGGTCGATGAAGCGGCAGCCGTAGGGGCAGGCCTGCACGCAGTAGCGGCAGCCCAGGCAGTACGTCTTGTCCACCAGCACCACCCCGTCGGGGCTCTCGAAGGTCGCGCCCACGGGGCACACCTGCACGCACGGCGAGTGAGTGCAGTGGTTGCACAGCTTGGGGACGAAGAAGTTCTTCGACCCGTCGCCGGCGTGGTACTTCTCGGGGAAGCCGTCGTAGCCCCCGTTCGGCGAGTCCACCTGCGGGCGCTCGATGTCCCCGTTCGGCACGTGGTATCGCTCGACCCAGGTCCGGAAGTAGTAGGGCTCGCGGGGGACGTCGTTCTCCTCCTTGCAGGCCCGCACGCAGTTGCCGCAGCCGATGCACTTCTCGATGTCGATGGTCATCCCCCACCAGTGCTCGGCCGTCTTGTAGTTCGGGGCGGCCTCGGGCTCCCCGCGCAGGACGGATTCGAAGGCCAGCTGGGCGGCGCCGGTGAGAAAGAGCAGCTTGCCCGAGCGGGCGAGGAAGTCCCGACGGTCGTTGCTCACTTCGTCGCCTCCTTCATCTGGGCCGGCTGGTGGGCGACGTGGCACGTCGTGCAGGCCTCCTCCCCCATGTGGTCCGCGAGCTCCACCTGCGGGAACTTGGCGGGCCGAGCCACGTTGGCGGCGTGGCAGCGGGCGCAGAGCACCTTGCTGTCGGGGCGCTCCGCCTTCTTCTCGGCCGGGTTCCCGGCGTGAGCGGCGAGCGGGCCGTGGCAAGCCTCGCAGCGGATCGCCGCGTGGCGCCCGCCCTTCATCGCGTCCGTCACGTCGGAGTGACACTCGACACACGCGGCGCGCCCCGCGAATGACACCGGCCGGTCCCGGTTCTCCTCGAGCGCCGCGGCCCGGTAGTGGCCGTAGACGCCGAAGCCCTCCGGGACGAGAAGGGCCTGCAGGACGAGGAAAGCCAGCACTCCGGCCGCGAACAGCCCTGCCACACGGAGAAGGTGTCCCCTGTGCCCGAAGAGTGCTCCCATGGCGATCACCCCCTGATCGACGCCGTCCCGCTGACTCGAGGCTCCCGGCGACCCGGACGGCGCAAAAGGACCGGATGGCTCAAGGGGCTCGAAGTGTGTGTGATGATCGAAAGAAACGACCGCCGAGCCAAGAGCCAAACGGCTCATGCCGAGGGATCAAACTGCCCAACTCGCTCCTCGCTGGACACCCCGCGGCGGCTTCCCCTAAGCTTGGACCCACTCGAGGAGAACGATGAACAGACTGCTGGATCCCGTCACCCGCTTCTTCGCCGCCGTGACGGGCAACTCGATCAGCCTGGCCGGCCCGCCCTCACCACCGTCTGCGCGTTCCTGTTCCTTCTCCTCTTCTCCATCCACATCGTGAGCGAGCACGGGGGCGAGCCCCTACCTCGGCATCCTCACCTTCCTGATCCTGCCCGGTGTCTTCCTGCTGGGCCTCGCTGCTCATCCCGGTCGGGCTCTACTGCCAGAGGAAGCGACACCGGGAGGCCCTCGCCCGGGACGAGGCCGCGGGCCCGAGCTTCGCCGATCCTCGACTTCAACCGCCCGTCCACGCGCAAGGCCGCGCTCATCTTCCTGGCCGCGACCGGCATCAACGCCCTCATCCTCGGCGTGGGCACCTACAAGGGCGTCGAGGTGATGGAGTCGACCCAGTTCTGCGGCACCGCGTGCCACACGGTCATGGAGCCCGAGTTCACGACCTACAAGCGCTCCCCCCACGCGCGGGTGAAGTGCGTGGAGTGCCACATCGGAGAGGGGGCGGACTGGTTCGTCAAGTCGAAGCTCTCCGGGTCGTGGCAGCTCGTCTCGGTGGCCCTCGACCTGTACGAGAAGCCGATCGGGGTGCCCGTCCACAACCTGCGCCCGGCCCGCGAGACCTGCGAGCAGTGCCACTGGCCGAACAAGTTCGTGGGCGACCGCTTCAAGGTGAACACGCACTTCTCGGAGGACGAGGCGAACACGGAGACGAAGACGGTGCTGGTGGTGAAGGTCGGCGGGCGCCAGGCCGGGCGCAGCCAGGGGATTCACTGGCACGTGGACCCCGACCACGTGGTGCGGTACCGCTCGGACGAGAAGCGGCAGACGATCTTCGAGGTCGAGGTGGAGACGAAGGACGGGAAGCGGGAGCGCTTCGCCTCGCCGGCGGCCTCCTCGCCGGAGGCGGCCAAGGCCACCGAGTGGCGGACGATGGACTGCGTCGACTGCCACAACCGGCCGTCCCACATCTACCGGACCCCCGAGCGCGAGCTCGACGCCGCCCTCCTCGACCGCCGGATCGATCCCGCGCTGCCGTTCGTCCGCCGCGAGGGGTTGAAGGCCCTCCAGGCCGAGTACCCGACCCACGAGGCGGCCCGCGAGGGCATCGCGAAGGCGATCGCCGAGTTCTACTCCCAGTCCTACCCGCAGGTGGCCTCGGAGAAGAAGGACGCGGTGGCCGCGGCGGGCCGGGCGCTCGGCGACATCTGGGCCTGGAACGTCTTCCCGAAGATGAACGTCACGTGGGGCACGTACAAGAACCACATCGGCCACTCCCTGGACATGAGCACGGAGGTGGGCTGCTTCCGCTGCCACAGCGGGGAGCACGCGACCGCGGACGGGAGGACCATCTCGCAGGACTGCACGACCTGCCACTCGGTGCTCGCGCAGGAGGAGAAGGACCCGGAGATCCTGAAGACGATCCTCAGCAACTGAGGTCCCCGAGCGAGCCCCAGACTAGCGGGCTCGCGAGGGAGCTGGTCCGTTCCGCAAGGCCCCGAGGAAGGTTGCGCCGGGGCGCCCGATCGCGGATCATCGGGACAGGCGACCGCAGACACACACGGAGGACTAATGGCCAAGGCCCGGAGAACGACGCACCGCAGCACCGCTGGCAAGAAGCTCTACGCCGTCCGCGACGCGGACGGCAAGTTCAAGGACATCCAGACCTACGAGCGCGCGCACCGCGCCGACCTCGCGAAGACCTCGAAGGCGGAGGTCGCGAAGGGCAAGAAGAAGGCCGCCAAGAAGGTGGCCAAGAAGAAGGTCGCCAAGAAGCCCGTCAAGAAGGCCGCCAAGAAGCGCTAGGCCTGCCGGCCGGCCCGGCCTCGCGCCGGGCCGGCACCCCGCCCCGCCACCTCATGCTGCTCGAGATTGCCGTCTTCGCCTTCACGCTGGTCGGCATGGAGGCCGTGGCCTACCTGATGCACAAGCACCTCATGCACGGCTGGCTCTGGGTGCTTCACGAGTCGCACCACCGCCCGCGGCACAACGCCTGGTTCGAGCGGAACGACCTCTTCGGCATCCTCTTCGCGATCCCGTCGATCGTCCTCATCTACGCCGGCACCCACGGCCACCCGATGGCGCTCGCCGTCGGCCTCGGGATGACCGCGTACGGCTTCGCCTACTTCGTCTTCCACGACGTGATCGTGCACCGGCGCATCCGTCACTCCTGGGCGCCGAGGGGCGCCTACATGCGGCGCATCGTCCGCGCCCACCTCATCCACCACAAGACGCTCACGAAGGAGGGGGCCGTCTCGTTCGGCTTCCTCTTCGCGCTCGACCCCGACCGCGCTCCTGCAGCTACGCGGCCCACTTGAGAAGGAGGCGCCCGATGGCCGCCCGTCGCGCCCTCGCCCTGCTCACCGCCGTGTCCCTCGCCGCCCCTCTCGCCCTCGCTCAGCCGCTGAGGATGCCGAAGGTCGAGCTCGACTACGACAAGGATGTCGACTTCTCGACCTTCAAGACGTACAGCTGGAAGGACCCGGCCGCCGCCGCGAAGGACCCGCAGATGCACACCCGCATCATCTGGTACGTGGAGCGGGCGCTCGAGAAGAAGGGCCTGACGAAGGCGGCGGAAGGCGCCGGGGACCTCTTCGTCCGCTACTACGCCAAGGGGCGCGAGGGGTTCAAGGGGACGCCGTCCCAGGGCGAGTCGTACCTGCCCGGCGGGGCCGGCCAGCTCACGACCGGTGTCGACTTCCAGAAGGCGGCCGAGGGCACGCTGATCCTCGAGCTCCAGCGCGCCTCGGACGAGAAGGCGGTGTGGCGCGCCGGGACCGAGAACATCCCGATCGACAAGAAGCGCGTCGACGCCGACACGGAGAGCGCCGTGCGCCTCCTGATGTCGAAGTACCCTCCGCCGAAGCCGTAGAGCGCCTCAGCGGCGCAGGGTGAGGACCAGGCTCGGGTCGAGCGGGTAGCGCCCCGTTCCCTCGCCGTAGACGGCCAGGCCGCCGGGCAGGGCCTCGTCCACCTCCAGCCGGATCACGACCTCGCCCTTCGCCGCGGCCTCGCGCAGGGCCGCCGGCGGGACCGTCGCGGAGACGAGGGTGCCGTACGAGCCCGCCTCGCTCAGCTTCCCGTCCCGCTTCTGCGCGTGCCAGGACACCAGGCCTCGGTGGTCGGCCGGGTCGTCGGGCAGGTCGAAGACACCGGCGGGAAGACCGTTCACCACGACGCGCACCGCGCTCGGGGTGCGGTCGGCGTCCGTCATCGGGTAGGAGTTGGGGTTGCGGCCGGGGTCGTGCGTGCCCTTCCCGCGCATGAAGTCCCCCTCGGCCGCGGCCGCGTCCACCCGGTCCTTGCCGAGGAGCTGCTTGGCCCCGAGCTCGGCGAGGAACGACGCCCCGGTCACGTCCTGCGCCCGCAGGCCCTTCGGCCAGGCCAGGCGGTACTCGAAGAACCCGGCGCCCGCCCCGTTCTGCTTGCCGCCGTCCATCGCGCTCCACGCCCTCACGCTCCAGGTCGCGGTGCTGAGCGCCGCGGGGCTGGCCCGCAGCACGCGCAGCCGCCTCCCGTCGGCGACCAGGGTCTCGTCGCGAGGCGAGCCGCCCTCCCCCACCACGAAGGAGGTGAAGTTGCGCTGCAGCACGCGGCCCGAGGCGTCCTCGAGGCGGGAGCGCAGCACCGCGACGCAGCGCCGGGCGGGCATCGGGACCGCGACCGGCTCGAGCGCCCGCGAGGTCCACGGCGCGAAAGGCACCTTCCGCTCCCCCGTCCACCACTCGCGGAAGCGGCCGAGGTCGTCGTGGCCGACGAGCTCGAGCTTCAGCGTGAGCTCGGGGCCGGGAGAGGCATCGGTCAGGAACGAGGCCCACAGCGGCACCGACACCGTCTCGCCCGGCTTCGCCGCCGTGACCGGGAAGGAGCCCACCGCCACGTAGAGGGGCGCGTGCCAGTCGCGGAGAGTCATCCCTGGCACGAGCTCGCCGAGGCCCGTCTCCTTCTCCGAGCGGTCGGCGCGCACGTAGCCGTTCCACTCGTTGATCACGTCGTGGTGCTCGGTGTAGAGCCAGCCCGCCACCTTCGGGTGGCGGCGCAGCTCGTCCATCATGGCGTGGTAGTCGAAGCTCCAGTCCACGTCGCCGGTCGAGCCCTCGTAGCCCCAGACGTTGCCGCACTCGCTGTTGAGCATGGGCTCCTCGCCCTGCTCGCGGCCGCCCACGAAGTTCCAGGTCGAGCCGGGGAAGGTCTTCGCCTCGGCCTCGTCGAGCGTCGCCTTCCACTTCCACCCGGGCAGGTACATGTGCCAGGAGTTGAGGTCCGTCTTCACGTGCCCTCCGCCGCAGCAGGGGGAGTTGTCCTCGACGAGGCGCGTCGGGTCGAGCTCCCGGGCGAGGTCGAAGCACTTCCCGACCCACTCCTGCGTCTCGGGGAGCCAGGAGGACTTGCCGTCCGCGCCCTTCGTCTGCAGGCCCCACTGCTCGTTGAACAGCACCCACGAGAAGACCGACGGGTGGTTGAAGTCGCGGCGCACCATGCCGCGCAGAGCCGTCTCCCACTCCTTGCGCATGGCCTCGTCGGGCTCGCCCCAGCTGTTCGGCACGTCGGCCATGACCAGGACGCCCAGCCGGTCGGCCCAGTAGAGCTTGCGCGGGACCTCGACCTTGACGTGGGTGCGAATCGCGTTGAGCCCCAGCCGCCGCGCGATCAGCATCTCCTCGCGCATCGCCTCGTCGGTGGGCCAGTTCCAGTAGCCGTCCGGGTTCCAGGACTGGTCGAGGGTCATCTGGAGGTAGACCGGCTTGCCGTTGAGCGACACGTACGGGTGGCCGAGCCCGGGCGGCCGCTCGACACCGAGCTTGCGGAGGCCGAAGTACGACTTCACGCGGTCCTCGGCCCCGCTCGCCGAGAGCGTCAGGGTCGCGTCGTACAGGAAGGGGTCCTCGAGCGACCACAGGCGCGGCCTTTCCCCGAGGGGCAGGATCAGGCGGGCCTCGCGGCCCCCGACGGCCACGAGCGCCTGCGCCTGCGCTTGCGAGAAGGAGGGGTCGCCCGGGCCGCCGTTCGAGACCTTCAGCTCCACGATCGCCCCCTGGGGCGCGGGGGAGGAGAGCCTCACGCGCGCCTCCACCCGCTTCAGGGCCGGGTCGGGGTGGAACTCGAGCGCCTCCACGTAGACGGCCGGGCGGGCCTCGAGGTAGACGGTCTGCCACAGCCCGCGCGCCTTGCCGTAGCCCTGCTTGCCTTCGAGCTTGAAGGGATGCGGCGTGTCGTCCACCCGCAGGACGAGCCTCTGCTCCCGCCCGGGCTTCGCGGCCTTCGTGATCTCCAGGTCGAAGGGCGTGTAGCCCCCCTGGTACGAGCCGATCGGCTCGCCGTCGAGCCACCCGCTCGTCCTCCAGTCGGAGGCCCCGACCACGAGGAAGACCCGCTTGCCCTTCCAGCTCTCCGGCACCCGCACCGTGCGCGCGTACCACGCGACGTCGGCCTCGTCGCCGACCCCGGACAGCTTCGATCCCCAGGGGAACGGCACCCGGATCGTCAGCGGGAAGCCGGCGGGCGCGCTCTCGAACCACCGCTCGGCCTCCCCCGCCGAGTCCTTGTCGAACCGGAAGGCCCAGTCGCCGTTGAGGTTCACCCACTCCGCCCGCTCGAAGTCCGGCCTCGGGTGCTCGGGAAGAGGGATGGCCGGCGCGGCGTCCGCGGCCGTCGGGGGAGGCGCCGGGAGCAGGAAGAGGCCCAGGGCCGAGAGGAAGAGGAGAGCCGCCGGGTGTCGCATGGATGAGCCTCCGAACCGCGTGAAGCTACGACGCCGGGGCGCGGCGCGTCAATGGGCCGGCTCCAGGATCGCCCAGATCGGCTTGTGGTCGCTCGCGCCGCGGTTGTCCTGCACGATGCCCATGGCGCCCGGGCCCGGCGCCGGCCGGAGTCCCTTCGTCAGCACGTGGTCGTAGGCGAGGCCCCCCAGCCCGATCCCCAGGACGGCCAGCCGCGCCGTGTCGCCCAGGTCCTTGGTGACCCAGAGAAAGCCGGCCTTCTCGAGCTCCTCGACCTTGCCGTGGGAGTTGAAGTCGCCAGCGATGACGACCGGCCCTTCCGCCGAGGCCGCGTCCGCGGCGATCACCCGCAGCTCCGCCTTGCGCGAGCCGCCCGAGATGGCCAGGGGCGAAGGCAGGTGGAGCGAGTAGACGCGGATCCGCTGCCCCCCACGGACGACCACGGCCGAGACCGCCGAGCGCCGCAGGCCCGAGACCCGGGCGCCGTGCGGCAGCAGGATCTTTCGCGGCTCCTCGAGCGGCCAGGGCGACAGGATCGCGCTCCCGAAGTCGCGACGGTGCTTCGGGTGCACTCCGCTCGGGAAGTAGACCGCGTTCATCCCGAGCGCCCTGGCGATCCGTTCCGTGCCCGGGGCGTCCATCTCCTGGAGGGCCAGGACGTCCGGATCGCGGAGGGCCTCGGTCTCGCGCAGCGCCTCGATCGCGCGGTCGATCTCGATCGCGTACGCGATGTTGAAGCTGACGACACGGAGCGACCGCCCCTCGGTCGGGGCGGCGGCCGTCTCTGCGCGGGGAGTGCTGTAGAGCGGACCCGACGGGTCGAGGTAGTTGACCGCCTTCGCGCAGGAAACACCGGTGGCCGCGAGCCCCAGGGTCGCGACCAGCCGGCGCAGGCTCACGCTCTAGCCGCCTCCGACCTTGCGGGGCAGGCTGGTCTTGCCGAAGCCGTGGGTGTTGGTCGCCGTCTTCTTCCAGGGCTGTCGCGTCTTGTTCTTGGGAGTGCCCGGGGTGGGGGTCGCGGCCTCGGCGGCCGGTGCGGGCGCTTCCGCCGCGGCTTTCGCTCGCGCGGCCCGGGCCTTCTCCTCGTCCTTCCCCAGGCAGCACTGCTTGTACTTCTTCCCCGACCCGCAGTGGCAGGGTTCGTTGCGTCCCAGGATGGGTTCCAAGTCTCTCGCCTCCGTCCTCCACTCTACCGCGCACCCCGGGGCGGCGCCAGCCCCGGTGCTCGCGAAAATCCCGCCCATCCCCGCGCACATTGCGCATCCCCTCCCCTCCCCCGCAGCCCCTGCGCACGCCGTGCGACGCGTCTTCCAGCGCTGACCAGCCAAACCCCACTCGATCAGCACCTTGTGTCAAGATGACCGAAGTGGCGCAAGACTTGCCGCAGGATCGTTCGATGCCGAAGGGGAACTCACGCCTGCGCACTCTGGAGCGCGCCGTCGAGCACCGCGAGCGCGAGCTCGCCATACTCGCCGAGGTCTCGGAGCGCATCCACGGCGAGGAGGACGTGCAGACCATCCTGGACGCCACCCTCGAGGCGGTCCTGAGGGGCCTCGGACTCGCGACCGCCTGGGTCTTCCTCGAAGAGGAGAAGGCCCCGAAGCTGCGCCTCGCCGCCCACCGTGGAGTCTCGCCCGCCTACCTCGAGGCCGTCCGGGCGCGGGGCCTCGGCGAGTGCCTCTGCCGGGAGGTCCTCGCCTCGGGCCACGGGATGCAGGCCCGCAACACCACCGATTGCCCGCGCATGCCGACGATCGCCGAGGGGCTCGAGCAACCGGTGGCGCACGCCAGCGTGCCGCTCGTCTTCAACGGGGCGAGCCGGGGCGTCCTCAACGTGGCCGCCCCGCCCGGGGCGACCTTCGACGACGCGCGAGCTGCGCTTCCTCGAGACCGTCGGCCGCCAGCTCTGCCTCGCCGTCGAGGGCGCCCGCCACCTCAAGGCCGAGCGGCTCTACAACCAGGAGGCCCGCGCCCTCGCCGCGCTCAACAAGGGCATCGGCGAGTCGCTCGACCCCGAGGCCGTGCTGGCGGCGGTGGGACGGACGGCGCTCGCGGTCCTGCGCGTGGACCGCGTCCACATCCTGCTCGGCTCGGACCCGCGCTGTCTCAGCGTCGCCCACCTGGCCGGGCTGCCCCACCCGGAGCTGCTCAAGGGGCAGGAGCTCGACCTCACCGTGATGGGCGACAGCCTGCACCGCCGCGCGCTCGAGCAGCAGGTGCGGCTGGAGACCGAGGACTGGGCGCACGACGAGCGCGTCAACAAGGAGATCGCCCGGCGCTGGGCGGGGGCGGCCGCGCTCATCCTGCCGCTCGTCGCCCGCAAGGCCACCCTGGGCCTCCTCGTGCTGACCTCGGGCGCGCCGCACCGCTGGACCGAGGACCAGGTGGACGTGGCCGAGGCCCTCGCCTCGCAAGCCTCGGTCGCCCTCGAGAACGCGCGGCTGTACGACAAGGCGCGCCGCGCCTACCGCGAGCTCAACGAGGCCCAGGCCCGCATCATCCAGAGCGAGAAGATGGCGGTGGTCGGCACCTTCGCCTCCGGACTCGCCCACGAGGTCCGCAACCCCCTCAACTCCATCGCCCTGCAGCTGTCGATCCTCGAGCGCCGCGTGGCGCCGCTGCCCGCCTCCGTCGCCGGCCAGATCAAGGAGCTCGTGGGCGTCATCCGCGAGGAGGTCAAGCGCCTCGACAACCTCGTGGGCGACTTCCTGCAGTTCTCGCGCAGCAACCGCGTGCAGTACCGCCCGGCCAGCCTCGACGCCCTCGTGGACGAGGTGGCCCGCCTCCTCCGCCCCGAGGCGCGGGCGGCCGGGGTGACGCTGCGCCGCCAGCGCATCGGCGACGCCATCCCCGACCTGCGCGTGGACCCCGAGAAGATGAAGCAGGTCGCCATCAACCTGGTGCAGAACGCCATCGAGGCGATGCCGGGCGGCGGGGTGGTGACGGTGGAGAGCGGCCTCGTGGAGGGGCGGGCGGTGATGCTCGTCCGCGACTCCGGCCCGGGCCTGCCCGAGGGCCTGGACGTCTTCCAGCTCTTCGTCACCACCAAGGCCCGGGGCACCGGCCTGGGCCTCAGCATCGCACAGCAGATCGTGCTCGAGCACGGCGGCGAGATCGCCGCCGCGAGCGAGCCTGGGAAGGGCGCCGTGTTCACGGTGAGCCTTCCGGTCGAGCGGCCGGACGAGGCCGCGGGAGACGAGGCATGAGCGTCAAGGGCCGGATCGTGGTCATCGACGACGAGGTGAACGCCGCTGCCGCCCTCGAGACCCTCCTCGCGGAGGACGGCTACGACGTCGCCCGCGCGAACGACGCGCGGGGAGGTCTGCAGCTGCTCGAGAAGCACGACCCCGACGTCGTCCTGACCGACCTGCGCATGCCGGGGATGGACGGGATCGAGCTGCTCGCGAAGATCAAGGAGATGCGCCCGGAGACCATGGTCATCGTCATGACCGCCTACGGCACGGTCAAGACCGCGGTCAGGGCCATGAAGCTCGGCGCCGAGGACTACCTCAGCAAGCCCATCGACGTCGAGGAGCTGGAGGTCGTGCTCCAGAAGGCCCTGGAGAGGAAGGGCCTCATGGCCGAGGCGCGCTCGCTGCGCGAGCGGCTCGAGCACAAGTACCGCCTCGACAACCTGGTGGGCGAGAGCCCGGAGATGCTCTCGGTCTTCAAGACCATCCGCCAGGTGGCGCCCTCGTCGGCCTCGGTCCTGCTCCTCGGCGAGAGCGGCACCGGCAAGGAGCTCTTCGCCCAGGCCCTGCACCAGCACAGCCCACGGCGCAGCCGGCCCTTCGTCAAGGTGGCCTGCGCCGCGCTGCCGGAGACGCTTCTCGAGAGCGAGCTCTTCGGCCACGAGAAGGGCTCCTTCACCGGCGCCGTCTACACCCGGGCCGGCCGCTTCGAGGCCGCCGACGGCGGCACGCTCTTCCTCGACGAGATCGGCGACATCACCCCCACCGTGCAGGTCAAGCTCCTGCGCTTCCTCGAGGAGAGGGAGTTCGAGCGGGTGGGCGGCAACAAGACCTTCAAGGTGGACGTGCGCATCGTGGCCGCCACCCACCGCGACCTCCAGAAGAAGCTCGAGGAGGGCACCTTCCGCGAGGACCTCTTCTACCGGCTGAACGTCATCGAGATCCACATCCCGACGATGCGCGAGCGGCCCGGCGACATCCCGCTCCTCGCCCACCACTTCCTGCGCAAGTACGCGGACGCCAACGGCAAGGATCTGAAGGGCATCTCGGACGAAGTCCTCGCCCTGCTGCTCTCGCACCCCTGGCCCGGCAACGTGCGCGAGCTGGAGAACGCGATGGAGCGCGCGGTCGTCCTCTCCGACGGTCCCACGCTCACCCCGGCCCACTTCCCCACCCTGCGCAAGGCGGCCGGAGGAGAGGCCGCGAAGCCGCCGGCGGGGGGCATGAGCCTCGGCATCCGCATCCCGGGCAGCACGCTCGCCGACCTCGAGCGGGAGGCGATCCTGCGGACGCTAGAGGCGGTGGGCGGCAGCACCTCCAAGGCCGCGGCCATCCTGGACATCAGCGCCCGCAAGATCCAGTACAAGCTGAAGGAGTACCAGGAGCCCGGGGCGCTGGTCCCCTCGCGGGTCCCAGAGTAGCGCCCCTGAGCGTCCCCTCGCACCCGAGCGTGCCCCAGCTAGAGCGGGCACGCGAGGGAGTTGTCCGTTTCGCAAGGCCCTGAGGAAAGCCGGCGCACCACGGGCCTTCCTCCAGGCCTTCCGTAACGGAAACAACGATCCTTCGGGTTCCTGCGGAACCCTCAGGAGCAGCCCTCAGGAGCGTTACAGCCCCTGAGAACAGCAGCCCTCTGGGCTCCCCCGCCTGGCCCCCCCCCCGAAGCGGGCCTCGAGCGTGTGGCGCGGTCCCTCCGCCGGGTCCGGCGGGCGCTCGCCCGTCAGCAGGAACTCCACGTGGGCACGGACGGCCGCGTGCCCCGGGTTCCCCTTGATGCGGCACTGCTCCGCGCCCCCCCGCCAGAAGAGGAGTGTCGGCACGAACGAGAGGTGGTAGCGGGCGGCGAGCCACCCTTCGGCCGAGTCGGTGACCCGCACCACGAGCACGCGGTGGCGGAACTCGCAGGCCAGTCGGTCGAGCGTGGGCCTCAGCGCCTCGCAGGGCTCGCAACCGGGCGTCTCGAACACGATCAGGGTGGGACGACCGGTCGTCAGGATCCGGTCGAGGACCGTGGCGCTGGTCCGGATGGGAGCATCGGGCGCGGCCTTCATGCTCGCCTCCATCGGGAGCAACGCTCCCTCGTTTGCCAATATACGCCCCCTCTCCCGGGGGGGCCACGAAAAACGCAGGGCAGCCGGACCCGCAAGAAATCACCCAAACCGCCCGCCTCCCGAAAATGTTGCGGGCGGGGATGCCCGCAGAACGGCGATCCCGGCAGTCCGGGCCTGGCCCGCATCGTGCAGAAACCCTGCAAGTATCGTCGGTAACCTCGTGGAGGGACTTGTCCAATGGCCAGCAGGAACATGATCGCGGTGGACGGGAACGAAGCGGCGGCCTCGATCGCCCACCGCCTGAGCGAGGTGATCGCGATCTACCCCATCACCCCGTCCTCGAACATGGGCGAGTTCAGCGACGAGTGGTCGGCGCAGGGCCGCAAGAACATCTGGGGCATCGTGCCCGACGTCGTCGAGATGCAGTCCGAGGGTGGAGCGGCCGGGGCCGTCCACGGGGCGCTGCAGGCGGGCGCTCTCACCACGACCTTCACCGCGTCGCAGGGGCTCCTCCTCATGATCCCCAACATGTACAAGATCGCGGGCGAGCTCACGCCGTTCACGATGCACGTCGCGGCGCGCACCGTGGCCTCCCACGCCCTGTCGATCTTCGGCGACCACTCCGACGTGATGGCCTGCCGCCAGATCGGCTTCGCCCAGCTGTGCTCGGGCTCCGTCCAGGAGGCCCACGACCTCGCCCTCGTCGCCCACGCCGCGACCCTCGAGGCCCGGATCCCCTTCCTCCACTTCTTCGACGGCTTCCGCACCTCGCACGAGGTGAGGAAGATCGAGATGCTCGAGGACGACGACCTGCGCTTCATGATGCGCGACGACCTCGTGGCCGCGCACCGCCAGCGCGCCCTCACCCCGGACAAGCCGGTTCTGCGGGGCACCGCGCAGAACCCTGACGTCTTCTTCCAGGCCCGCGAGGCCTGCAACCGCTTCTACCTGGACTGCCCCGGGATCGTCGAGAAGACGATGGCCCGCTTCGGCGAGCGCACCGGCCGCGCCTACAAGCTCTTCGAGTACGTCGGCCACCCGCAGGCCGAGCGCGTGATCGTCCTGATGGGCTCCGGCGCGGAGGTCGCGCACGAGACGGTCGACCACCTCGTGGCCCAGGGCGAGAAGGTCGGCATCCTCAAGGTCCGGCTCGTCCGGCCCTTCTCGGTGAAGCACTTCGCCGCGGCTCTCCCCAGCACCGTCCGCGCGATCGCCGTGCTCGACCGCACCAAGGAGCCGGGCTCCGTCGGCGAGCCGCTCTACCTCGACGTGGTGGCCGCGGTCCGCGAGGCACGCGAGGTTGGCCTCAGCACCCTCGCCGTCGACCCGATGGTGGTGGGCGGGCGCTACGGCCTCTCCTCGAAGGACTTCACCCCCGCGCAGGTGAAGGCGGTCTTCGACGAGCTCGTCCGCCGCGAGGGCCCGCGCAACCACTTCACGGTCGGCATCGTGGACGACGTGACCCACACGTCGATCCCGGTCGACCCCGACTTCGACATCGACTCCGACGACCGGGTGCGCGCCGTCTTCTTCGGCCTCGGCGCCGACGGCACGGTGGGCGCCAACAAGAACTCGATCAAGATCATCGGCGAGGAGACCGAGCACGACGCTCAGGGCTACTTCGTCTACGACTCCAAGAAGTCGGGCGCGATCACGATCTCCCACCTGCGCTTCGGCCCCGGCCCCATCCGCTCCTCCTATCTCGTCAAGAAGGCGAATTTCGTGGCCTGCCACCAGTTCGGCTTCCTCGAGCGCTACGACGTGCTGGAGTACGCGGTGCCGGGCGGCACCTTCCTGCTCAACTCGCCCTACCCCAAGGACGAGCTCTGGAAGCACCTGCCCCGCAAGGTCCAGGACCAGGTCGTCGACAAGAAGCTCAAGGTCTACACCATCGACGCCTACGACGTGGCCGAGAAGACCGGCATGGGCGGCCGCATCAACTCGATCATGCAGACCTGCTTCTTCGCGATCTCCGGCGTCCTCCCCCGCGACGAGGCGATCGCCCAGATCAAGAAGGCGATCGAGAAGACCTACGGCAAGAAGGGCGCGGAGGTCGTCAAGAGCAATTTCGCCTCGGTGGACGCGACCCTGGAGAACCTCCACGAGGTCACGGTCGGCGCGCCCACCGGCACCGTGAAGATGCGGCCGACCGTGCCCCAGACGGCGCCCGACTTCGTCAAGCGCGTGCAGGCGGTCATGATCGAGGGCAAGGGCGACCTGCTGCCGGTCAGCGCCTTCCCCGTGGACGGCACCTGGCCCACCGCCACCTCGCAGTGGGAGAAGCGCGGGATCGCGCTCGAGATCCCCGCCTGGGACGACAAGATCTGCATCCAGTGCAACAAGTGCGCGTTCGTCTGCCCCCACGCGGCCATCCGCGCGAAGGTCTACGAGGGTGACGCCCTCGCCAAGGCCCCGGCCACCTTCAAGTCCACCGACTTCAAGGGCGCCGAGTTCAAGGGCAAGAAGTACACGATCCAGGTGGCCCCCGAGGACTGCACCGGCTGCAACCTCTGCGTCATGGTCTGCCCGGCCAAGGACAAGTCGAACCCGAAGCACAAGGCCATCGACATGGTCCCGATGACTCCCCTGCGCGAGGCCGAGGCGGCGAACTACGAGTTCTTCCTCGGCCTGCCGGATCCGAAGCGCGAGGAGGTCAAGCTCGACCTGAAGGGCACGCAGTTCCTGACCCCGCTCTTCGAGTACTCGGGCGCCTGCGCCGGCTGCGGCGAGACCCCGTACATCAAGCTGATGACGCAGCTGTTCGGCGACCGCGTGCTGATCGCGAACGCCACCGGCTGCTCGTCGATCTACGGGGCCAACCTCCCCACCACCCCCTACACCCAGGACCGCAACGGCCGCGGCCCCGCCTGGTCGAACTCGCTCTTCGAGGACAACGCGGAGTTCGGCTTCGGGATGCGGCTCGCCCTAGACCAGCACAAGGAGCAGGCGACGGGCCTCGTGAGCGGCCTCGCCGGCAAGCTCGGCGACAACCTGGTCAAGGGCCTCCTCGAGGCCGACCAGACCGGCGAGGCCGGCATCGCCGCGCAGCGCGAGCGCGTCCTCGCCCTCAAGCAGGCGCTCGAGAAGATCTCGGGCTCGGAGTCGCAGCGGCTGCTGCTCCTCGCCGACTACCTCGTGCGGAAGAACGTCTGGATCCTGGGCGGCGACGGCTGGGCCTACGACATCGGGTACGGCGGACTCGACCACGTGCTGTCGATGCAGCGCGACGTCAACGTCCTGATCCTCGACACCGAGGTGTACTCGAACACCGGCGGGCAGGCCTCGAAGGCGACCCCCATCGGCGCCTCCGCGAAGTTCGCCTCGGCGGGAAAGGAGGTGGCCAAGAAGGACATCGGCCTCATGGCCATGGCCTACCGTCACGTCTACGTGGCGCACGTGGCCTTCGGGGCGAAGGACGTGCAGACGGTGAAGGCCTTCCAGGAGGCGGAGAGCTACGACGGCCCCTCGCTCATCATCGCCTACAGCCACTGCATCGCCCACGGCTACGACATGGCCTACGGCGCCGAGCAGCAGAAGCTCGCGGTCGACTCGGGCGTCTGGCCGCTCTACCGCTACGACCCCCGCCGGGTGGCCCAGGGCCAGCCGCCGCTCACCCTCGACTCCGGCGAGCCCAGGATCTCGGCGAAGCAGTACATGCGCAACGAGACGCGTTTCCGCATGGTCGAGAAGATCGACCCCGAGCGGTTCAAGCGTCTGGCGCTGATGGCCGAGAGAAACACACGTCAGAACGTGGCCGTCTACAAGCAGATGGCCGGGATCACGGTTCCCCAGGTGACCGACGCCGAAGCCGAGGCCGAGCCGGCCACGGCGAAGAAGTAAGGAGAGGGAGACATGGACCTCAGCACGACCTACCTCGGCCTCAAGCTGCCCCACCCCCTGATGCCGGGGGCCTCTCCGCTCGTGGACGACGTCGACACCGTCCGCAAGCTGGAGGACGCGGGCGCCGCGGCGATCATCATGCACTCCGTCTTCGAGGAGCAGATCGCCCGCGAGCAGGTGGCGTCCTTCGTCCACACCGAGTCCCACGGCCAGTCCTTCGCCGAGGCGCTCACCTACTTCCCGAGCCCCGAGGCGTTTCACCTCGGCCCCCACGAGTACCTCGAGCACCTGCGCAAGGTGAAGCAGGCCGTCTCCGTGCCCGTGATCGGATCCCTCAACGGCTACACCACGGGCGGCTGGCTCGAGTACGCCAAGCTCATCCAGGACGCGGGGGCCGACGCCCTCGAGCTCAACGTCTTCTCTCTCGGCACCAACCCGCAGGAGTCGGGCGCGCAGATGGAGCTGCGGACCGTCCAGATGGTGCAGGCGGTCCGCAAGGCCGTCCGCATCCCCGTGGCGGTGAAGCTCTCCCCGTACTACACCTCGCTCGCCCACTTCGCCACGAAGCTCGACGAGGCGGGCGCCGACGGCCTCGTGCTCTTCAACCGCTTCTACCAGCCCGACATCGACGTCGAGGAGCTGCAGGTCCGCCGTCAGATCCACCTCTCGAGCTCGGCGGAGCTGCCGCTGCGGCTCGTGTGGCTCGCCATGCTCTCGCCGAAGGTGAAGGCGTCTCTCGCCTGCACCGGCGGCGTCCACACCGTGATCGACGTCGTGCAGTCGATCATGGCCGGCGCCCACGCCATCCAGCTGGTCTCGTCGCTCCTCAAGCGGGGCCCGTCCCACATCGCGACCCTGCGCCAGGAGCTCGCCCAGTGGCTGGAGGAGCACGAGTACCACTCGCTCCGCCAGGCCCAGGGCAGCATGAACCTCGAGGCCTGCCCCGACCCGCAGGTCTACAGCCGCGCCAACTACATGCTGGTCCTCCAGAGCTGGAGGGACTCGCACTAGGAACTTCGGGGCCTGGCGCATCGGCGCCCCGAAGTTCCTAGATCTGACCGATCCGTTGTCCGTTGTCCGTTGTCCGTTGTCCGTTGTCCGTTGTCCGTTGTCCGTTGTCCGTTGTCCGTTGTTCCGTTGTCCCGCAAGGCTCCGGCGAAAGCCGGGCCGGCCTCGTCATCCCTCGGCGCCCGGTCGTTGGTCGGAGCGCCGAGGGATCCCCCCTCCCGCGGCTTCGTCATCCAAGAGCCCCGCTGAATGCCGGCACGCCCCGTCGTCGTCATCCCGAGGCGCCCGGTCGCGGAGGGGCGCCGAGGGATCCGCAGTCTCAGCGCCGGCGGACCCCTCGTCGCACGACCCGGATGGAGCTCCTCGGGGTGACGAGGTCCCCCACACCCCCCACTTGCGAGACAATGGCAGGAGGCTGTGGATCATGACGGTCCGTAAGCTCTGGCTCCGGCTCGCGCTCCTCGCCGTCCTCGTGGCCGCCGCCGTCCTGCTCCGCTTCACCGCCTTCGCCCCGGCTCCCGTCCCGGTGCGCGCTGTGGCCGCGGAGAAGGGGCGCGTCGAGGAGACGGTCACGAACTCGCGCGCGGGCACCGTGAAGGCGCGCCGCCGCGCCAAGCTCGCCCCCGAGACCGGCGGACGCGTCCTCCTCCTCCCCCACCGGCGGGGCACGCGCGTCCGCAAGAGCGAGATCCTCCTGCGCGTGGACGACGCCCTGCAGCAGGCCCAGCTCCGCCTCTCCGGGGACGAGAGCAAGGCCGCGATCGCCCAGCGCGACCAGGCCTGCCTCGCCGCCGAGCGGGCGGGCCGGGACCGCGAGCGCACGCAGCGGCTCTCGAAGGACGGCCTCGTCTCGTCCGAGATCCTCGACCGGGTCGAGAGCGAGGCCCGCGGCGCCGACGCCACCTGCCGCGCCGCCCGGGCCGCCGCCGAGCGGGCGGTCTCGGCGGTGGCGCTCGCCCAGGCCCATCTCGACCAGACCGTCCTCAAAGCCCCCTTCGACGGCATCGTGGCCGACACCTTCATCGAGGAAGGCGAGTGGACGTCGCCCTCGCCGCCGGCGCTGCCGATCCCGCCCGTCCTCGACCTCATCGACACCCGCTCCGTCTACGTCAGCGCGCCGATGGACGAAGTGGACTCCGACCGCGTCGCAAGGGCCAGCCCGCACCGACTGACCGTGGACTCGCGCCCCGGTCTCCACTTCGCCGCCCGCGTGGTGGAGGTGGCCCCCTACGTGGTGGACCGCCTGGAGCAGAACCGCACGGTCGAGGTGGAGATCGAGCTCGAGGACGAGGCGGAATCGGCGGCTCGCTCCTGCCCGGCACCTCGGCCGACGTCGAGGTCATCCTCGACCGCCGCGACGGCGTCCTGCGGGTACCCACGGGCGCCGTGGCCGAGGGTGGCAAAGTGTCTCTTGCTCTCGGCGGCGCCTCCTGGAACGTACGGTGAGGACTGGGGATGCGCAACTGGCAGATTCACCGAGGTCACAGGGGGCTTGAGCGAGGGCGACCTGGTGGTCACGGCGCGCGACTCGACGGCCGTAAAGGCAGGCGCCAGGGCCACTGCCAGGGCAGCGCGGTGATCGAGCCTGCGAGGCATCTGGCGCACCTACCACGTCGGCGACGGCGTGGTTCACGCCGTCCGCGAACGCCGACCTCGGCCATCGCCGCCGGCGAGCACGTCGCGCTGGTCGGGCCTTCGGGTCGGGCAAGTCGACGATGCTGCACATCCTGGGGTGCCTCGACCGCCCGACCGCGGGCCGCTACGTCTTCGAGGGTCGCGAGCTGCGGCCCGCCTCGAGGAGGCCGAGCGCTCGCTGCTGCGTCGCCACCGCATCGGCTTCGTCTTCCAGTTCTTCCACCTGCTGCCCCGTCTGCCGGCCAGCGGCAACGTCGAGCTGCCCATGCTGTTCGCCGGCGTGGCGGGGGCGGAGCGACGCGCGCGGGCGGCCGGCGCTCGACGCGGTCGGCCTGGCCCACCGCGCCGGGCACCGCCCCGACCAGCTCTCCGGCGGCGAGCGGCAGCGCGTCGCCATCGCCCGAGCCGTGGTGATGCGCCCGGCGCTCCTGCTCGCCGACGAGCCGACCGGAAACCTGGACCGGCACTCGGCCGCCGAGGTGATGGAGCTGCTCGAGGCGATGAACGAGCCCGGCCTGACCCTGATCGTGGTGACCCACGACCCGGCCATCGCCGAGCGTGCCGGCCGGGTCGTCGTGATGTCCGACGGCGAGATCGTCGGGGCAGGGCGTCCTCCCGCGGCGGCTCGAGATACGCCGCCGCGGCCCAGGACGCGCCGTGAGGTTCCTGCGGACACCCTGCGCTTCGCCGCCGGGGCGCTGACCGGCCACCGCCTGCGGACCGTCGCTCTCGGTGACCGGTGTGACGGTCGGGATCGCTGCGGTGACCACGCTGACGGCGCTCGGCGAGGGCGCCAGGCTCTACGTCCTGCAGGAGTTCGCGACGCTCGGCACCAACCTGGTCGCGTCGTGCCCCGGCAAGATCGAGACCACCGGCGGGGCACCCGGCTGGCGGGGTTCGAGAAGGACCTCACGCTCGAGGACTGCCGCGCTCGTCCTCCGGGCGTCGGCCGATGTCAAGAGCGCGGCCCCGATGTCTGGCGGCCACCGACACGGTGCGCTGGGGCGGCGGGGTCGCGCCGTGCCGGTGATCGGGACCACCGCCGAGCTCGCCGACGGTGCGGCGCCATGGCCGTTGCGGCCGGCGCGTTCCTTCCCCGGCGGTGACATCGACCAGGGCGGCAGCGACATCGTCCTCGGGCCGACAGCGGCCGGCGAGCTGTTCGCCGGCGGCGAACCCGCTGGGCGAGGTCGTGCGCGTCGGCGCCGCACCGTTTCCGCGTGGTCGGCGTGCTGTCGCCCCGCGGCCGCTCGCTGGGCTTCGACTTCGACGAGGTGTGCTTCATCCCGGTGGCCACTGCGATGCGGATCTTCAACCGGACGCTCGCTGTTCCGCCTGCTGCGCCGAGGCCCGCGACCACACGCTCGCTGGCTCGACCGCGCGTCAGGAGCGTCGTGGCCGCCCTGGTCGCGAGCGGCACGCGACCGAGGACGTCACCGTGCATCACCCAGGACGCGGTGATCACGGCGTTCTCGGCGATCCTGCGCGTGCTGACCCTGGCGCTCGCCGGGATCGCGTCGTCTCCGCTGGCCGTGGCCGGCGTCGGCATCATGAACGTGATGCTGGTGTCGGTCACCGAGCGGACACGCGAGATCGGCCTGCTGAAGGCCGTGGGCGCCGGGCGGCGGCAGGTCCTGCTCGCGTTCCTGGCCGAGGCCGTGCTCGTCTCCACCGCCGGCGGGCTGCTCGGGCTCGCGGTCGGACTCGGGCGCGGGGCGGTTTGTGCAAGGCTCTGTCCGTTTCCCCCTGCCCGCCCGCGATCCTGGCGGTCCTCGCCGCGTTCGTCTCGGTCGCGGGCGCCGGGCTTTGGGTTCCTGCTCGGCCGCCCGCGGCGAGCTTCCGCCTTCGACCCTGAGGCGGCGCCTCGAGGAGATAACCGGTCCGCGATTTGCTCGACCTGGCGCAGTCCCCTGGTTTGCCCACGCCGGCGGTCCCTGTCCATGCTCGGCATCGCGATCGGCGCGGCCGCGGTACCGCTGACTTCGATCGGCGAGGGCACCCGCCGCGACATTGGCGAGTTCTCCCAGTCGGCACCAACCTCTTGGCATCAATCCCGGCAAGTCCGAGACCACCGGCATCCCGGGCGTGTTCGGCGGCACGACGCGCCCGCTGACAATCGAAGACACCGAGGCGCTGGCGCGCACACCGGGAGTGAGGCGGTGGTGCCGATAACGATGGGCGCCGCCCGGGTCGGGGCGGCCGAGCGCGGCCGCAGCGTGCCGTTCTACGGCGTGACGCCCGATCCGGAAGGTGTGGCGCTTCCGCGTCCGGCAGGGCTTCTGGCCGCTGGGCGATCCGCGCCGCGGCGCTCCGCTAGCCGTGCTCGGCCAGAAGCTGGCGCGCGAGCTGTTCGGCTACGAGAAGCCCCCTGGGTGCCTGGGTGCACATCTCCGGCGGTCGCTTCCGGGTGGTCGGCGTGATGGAGGCGAAGGGCCCGATGCTCGGCATCGACATCGACGACGTCGTCTACATCCCGGTGGCGAGCGCCCTGCGTCTGTTCAATCTGCCCGAGCTGCACGAGCTGCACGTCGCCTACGCCAACGCCGCCGACGCGGACCGCATCGAAGCCGACGTGCGGCGCGGCTGACCGCCCGCCACGGCGACGAAGACTTCACCGTCACGACCCAGAAGGCGATGCTCGAGGTGTTCGGCAACGTCATGGACATCATCACGCTTTCGGTCGGCGCCATCGCCGGCGTGTCGCTGCTGGTGGGCGCGATCGGGATCCTGACCATGATGTGGATCGCGGTCGGCGAGCGCACTCAGGAGATCGGGCTGGTGCGCGCTTTCGGCGCCAGTCGCGGGCAGGTCCGCTGGCTCTTCCTGGTCGAGGCGAGCGCGCTCGCGGACACTCTCCGGCCTCGCGGCGGCCCTGGGCCTGTGCGCGCTCCTGCGCCTGGCGGTGCCGGGCCTGCCGATCGAGACGCCGCTCGGCTACGCCGGCGCGGCTCTCGGCGTGGCCCTGGCCACCGGCTTGGCCTCGGGCGTGGCGCCGGCACATCGTGCCGCCTCGCTCGATCCGATCGAGGCGCTGCGCGCCGAGT
>CAWFSB010000029.1:0-108629 GCA_963818355.1 uncultured Acidobacteriota bacterium
GGCCCTGGCCGGCGATCGTCGCGTCGTGCTGGAGGTCGACGACGTGGCGGGCGATCTTCCCGTTGGGCGGCTCGCAGCACTCGGCCGGCGCCCACCAGACCATCGGGACGTTGACCTTCTCGAAGGGCTTCAGGTAGTCGCCGGCGTGGATGTCGTCGCACGACTGCTCGATCACGGCGCAGGCCGTGTCGTCCTGGACGAGGATGACCTTCACCCAGCCCGTCGTCTCGACCTTGGTGCCGATCTTCCGCCCAGAGACGGGGTGCCGCACCGGGTACGCGACGTGGTGCAGGGTGTAGAGGTCCCCCGCCTTCACCCAGGCGTTGCTGCCCCTGTTCAGGTACACGATGTCGCGCTCGGAGAGGGCCACCTTGTCGCCGCCCTGCTCGGAGCCGAGGGTATGAAGGCTGTCGTCCTCCCGATCCTGGGACGGGACGTACTGCGGCGCGCTGGAGAGCACAGCTCCTCCGTGACGGGTCCGAGGGCCGCCGCGGCGCCGGCCTCGCCGGCGCCCGGACCTCGCCGAGGGGGACCTCGACCCTCCCCGACGCCCTCGGGGCCGCCGGGGCCGGGCCCCTGGCCGGCCCCCTCCGCGATGTCGCCCAGCTCGGCGGCAGGACGGGGTCGCCGGGGTAGATCCAGTGGGCGTCGGTGACGTACTTGTTCTGGTCCCAGATCTGGGGCCACAGGTACGGGCTCTTGAGGTAGCGGGCGGCGATGTCCCAGAGCGTGTCGCCGCGGACGACGATGTAGTAGGCCGTCGCCCTCCGGGACTCGTCGTGGGGTACGACGTGTTCTTCGTCCAGTGGGGGGCAATCGTGGCCGGGCCCGTCTGAAGGCCCGCCGGCGCATCCTGCGCCAGCGCGAGGCCCCCTGCGAGAACGGTTGTCACGAGGCCACACAGGATCAGCTTCGGTCTCACAGCCTTTCCTCCCGGACGGATCCGGCCCCGTCCTCCAGAGCCCTACGGTCTCCGACCGAGACCCGGACTCGTGGGCAAGGTATCAGGAAAAAAGGCCTGTCGTCAAGAGGTCTTTACGCACATCCTCAAAGTGACACTTGAGGTCAGTCAGCGCCCCGGGGGAGGACCGCTCGGGAGGGCTGGCTGGTTTGCCCTCCGGGGGCGGCCCGGCGGGAGTGGGCGCGGCTGGCGCGGCGACGCCCGCGGGAGGGAAGGAGGCTTCGAGCTTCTTCGCCTCTTCGATGAACGCGCTCTGCGGGAACTCTGCCTGGAGCCGCCCCAGTGGGGGGCGGGCTTCTGCGTAGCGGCCCGAGTACGCCAGGCATTGAGCCAGCCTGAAGAGGACCTGGTCAAATATCTCGAAGTCGGGATACTCCGAGACGATCGTCTCGTAGCGGCCGATGGCGGAGCGCCAGGACTTCCGGGTCTTCTGGTAGAAGAACCCGACCTGGAAGTCGGCACGCGCCCGGACCTGCCGCAGCTCGCGGATCTCTCGCGGGTCTGCTCGACGTAGGTGGACTGAGGGTAGACGTCGAGCAGCCTCTGGAATTCCTCGAGGGCCTGGTCGGTGGCCGTCTGGTCGCGGTCGGGGGTGTTCTTCTGCTCGAAGTAGGACTCGGCGCACCGGAACTGCGCGTAGTCGGACTTCGGGTGCTGCGGGTAGAGGGTGAGGAACTCGCGGTAGGAGGAGACGGCCAGCACGTAGTTCCCCGTGCCCCCCTCTTCGAAGTAGCTGTCGGCGAGCGCGATCCGCGCGTCGGGCTGGTGCTCGCTTTGGGGAAGGCGTCGATGAGGCGGCGGAAGTACTGCCTCGCCGACTCCCAGTCCTTCTTGGCCACGGCCTTCTCGCCGGCCTCCCAGACGACCTGGTCCGAGGCGCTCGAGAGGGCCTCGAGGTCGAGCTGGTGGCTCGCGCACGCGGGCAGGACGAGGGCCACGGCGGCGACGGCGACGAAGCGTTTCAACGGAGCCCCCGGATCGACTCCCACTCGCGGGCGAGGCCCTCGGCGAGGGGGACCGTCGGCGGAAGCCGAGGTCGCGGCGGGCGGCGGCGGTGTCGGCGAAGGTGTCTCTCATGTCGCCCTTCTGGGCCTCCTGGCGCTGGATGCGGAGGGGCCGCCGGTGACGTTCTCGATGATGCGCAGGACCTCGTTCAGGGCGATTCGCTCGCCTCCGCCCACGTTATACACGGAGCCGGGTCGGCCCGAAAGCGGGGCCGCCCGGACGGCGCTCACGATGTCGTCGACGTAGGTGAAGTCGCGCACCTGGCGCCCGTCGCCGAGGATCGGCAGCGACCTCGTCGCGCAGCGCGCGGGCGAGGAAGCGCGAGAACGCCATGTCGGGCCGCTGGCGCGGGCCGTAGACGGTGAAGTAGCGCAGGCCGATCACCGGCACGCCGTAGCAGCGGTGGTAGACGACCGCGAGCTCCTCGGTCGCGAGCTTCGTCATGCCGTAGGGCGAGACGGGCCGGCGCTGCGGTCGTCCTCGCGGTCGGGTAGCTCGGCGGCGTCGCCGTAGACCGACGACGACGAGGCGTAGACGAACGTCGGGCGGCCGCGCGACGGCGGCCTCGAGCAGGCGCTGCGTGGCGAGCACGTTGTGGCCGCAGGTAGGGCTCGAACCCCTCGCCGAAGCTCGAGCGCACGCCGGCCTGCGCGGCGAGGTGGATGACGACGTCGACGCCCTCCAGCAGGTGGTCGAGCGGGTCGCGGCTCAGGTCGACGCGAGGAACGTGAACCGCGAGGGCTCCGGAGGCCGCAGAGGTTGCGGCTCCTTGACCGCGCGGGCGTAGAAGTCGGTGAAGCAGTCGACGCCGACGACGTCGTGTCCGCGGCGACGAGCCGTTCGCCAGGTGGGAGCCGATGAAGCCGGCGGCGCCGGTGACGACGACCTTCACGGGAGGAGCCTCCCCCGGCCGCCTCGACGAGGGCCCGCACGGCGGCCTCCGGGTCGCCGCCGGCGAACGCGGCGGCACCCGCCACGACGATCTCCGCGCCCGCCTCGACGACGGCGCGGATGTTGCCGGCGTGCACGCCGCCGTCCACCTGGATCGGGACGGGAGGCCTCGCGCCCGGATCGCCTCGCGGAAGTCTCCGGATCTTGTCGAGGCTGGCGGGAGCAGCTTCTGCCCCGCGAAACCCGGGTTGACCGACATGACGAGCACGAAGTCGACCTCGGGCAGGATCTCCTCGAGGGCGCCGAGGGGGGTCGACGGGTTGAGCGCCACCCCGGGCCGCACGCCGCGCTTGCGCAGGTGGTCGACCGCGCGCTGCAGGTGGGGCAGCGCCTCGACGTGGACGCTGATCGAGGACGCGCCGGCGTCGACGAAGGCGTCCAGGTAGCGCTCGGCGCTCTCGATCATGAGGTGGACGTCGACGGGCAGGCGCGTCGCGCGGCGGCAGGCCTCGACCACCGCGGGCCCGAGGGTGAGGTTCGGCACGAAGCGGCCGTCCATCACGTCGACGTGGACGACGCCGGCCCCGCCCCGCTCGACGGCGGCGATCTGGTCGGCGAGGTGGCCGAGGTCGGCGGCGAGGATCGAGGGCGCGAGGATCACGAGGCCGCCTTGCTCACGTCGAGGGTGAGCGCCGCGCGCGGGCTCACGGGCTCCGGCGGCCGGCGTCTGGCGCAGGACGATGCCGGGCGCGACCCCGGGGTAGGTGCGGTAGCGGACGTCCGCGACCTTGAGGCCGGCCGCCCGCAGGGCGGCGAGGACGGCGCCGGCCTCGCGCCCGATGAGGTCGGGCATCACGTAGTTCGCCCCGCCCGGCCCGCGGCTGACCAGGAGCGATGCGCCGCCATCGGAGAGGTCGGCCTCGCCGGCCGGCGGCCGCTGGACGAGGACGGTGCCCTCGGCCGCGTCCTCGATCTCCACGACCCGGGCCACCGGCACGCCCGCCTGCTCGAGCGCGATGCGGGCGGTGCGCGCCGAGTCGCCCTCGACCGGGGGCACGGTGACCCGGCGGGGGCCGAGGCTCACCCAGACGCGCACCGCCCGGTGCGCCTTGAGCGTGGCTCCCGGCGGCGGCTCCTGCGCCACCACGTGCTCGGCCGGCACGAGCCGGGTCGTGCCGCCGTCCCTCGATCCGGAGGGCGAGGCCGCTCTCGGCGGCCAGGGCGCCGGCGTCGGCGAGGGCACGGCCGGCGAGCGAGGGCACCGCGACGTCCCGCGAGGAGAGGACGACCCGCATGGTGACGAGGGCGCTCGCCGCGAGCGTCGCCAGCAAGGGCGGCGCCGAGGAGGGCGTTGCGGCCGACGAGGCGGAGGATCTTCGGAGAGCTCAAGGCGTGGGCGCGCGCCGAAGCGCGAGCCGTCAGGTTACCACATCCCCCGCTCAGCTCGCCCGGCGGAGCCGGGCGGCGAAGAAGGCGTCCACGGGGTGGCGGGCGGGGTCGATGCGGACGAACGCGTCCGCGCGGAACGGCTCCGCCCAGGACGGCAGGCCCTCGCTCGCGAACTCGGGATGCCGTTCGAGAAACGGGCCAGGACGCCCTCGTTCTCCTCGGGCTCGATCGAGCAGGTCGCGTAGACGAGCCGACCGCCCGGGCGCACCAGGGTGCGCGACGGTCTCGAGCAGGGCGCGCTGCCGCGCGGCGTGGCGGGCGAGGTCCGCGGCGCGAGCCGCCAGCGGATGTCGGGGTTGCGGGCCAGCGTGCCGAGGCCGCTGCACGGCGCGTCGAGGAGCACCGCGTCGAAGGCGGGCCGAACGGCGGGCGCAGCGCGTCCGCGGCGAGGACGGAGACGTTCGTCGCGCCCCAGCGCGCGCGCGAGCCGGGCGAGGGTCGCGAGCCGGCGGCGCGACGCCTCGGCGGCGATGACCCGCGTCCGGGCCCGCCGAGGTCGGCCATCAGGAGCGCCTTGCCCCCCGGCGCGGCGCAGGCGTCGAGGACGAGGCCCTGGCTGGCGGCGAGGCGCGCGACGAGCTGCGAGCCCGCGTCCTGCACGTAGAGGAGCCCCGCCGCGGCGAGGGGGCCGAGCCGGCCGTCGCCCTCGAGCGCCCCGGGCACCGCGGTCTCGCGGGCCTCGACGCCGGCGGCGGCGAGCCGGGCGGGCGTCGGCGACGCGCGGGTTCAGCGCGGAAGTACGTCGGGGGCGCGTCGAGGAGGCGCGCGGGCGCGGGCGACGGCCGCCTCCGGGCCGAGGCGCGCGCAGCCAGCGCTCGGCCAGCCAGCGCGGCAGCGAGCCCGCCGAGGTGAGCCAGCCCAGCGGGTCGGCGGTCGGGCTCGGGCTCCGGCGGCGGACCCTCGCGCTGCAGCCGCCGGAGGACCGCGTTCGCGAAGCCGGCCGAGCGCGGCTCGACGGCCCGCGCGAGCTCGACCGACTCGGACACCGCGGCGTGCGCGGCCACGCGCAGGTAGAGCAGCTGGTACGCGCCGAGCCGCAGCGCGTCGAGCACCCCCGGCGTGAGCGGTCGAGCGGCCGGCTCGAGAGCGCGCGCGAGGACGTGGTCGAGCCAGCCCCGGCGCCGCAGCGTCCCGAGGACGAGCTCGTGGAGGAAGCCGCGCTCCCGCTCGTCGAGGGCCTCGGCGCCGGGCGCGGCCAGGGCGTCCGCGAGGGTGACGCGCCCGGCGCGCAGGCGGCCGAGGACTGCGAGGGCGACGGCCCGCGCGGGGGCCGCCACGCTCAGCCCAGCCGCGCGCCGGGGCGCAGCCGGGCGCCCGCCGCCCAGGCCGAGGCGGGCATGGCGCGGCGGCTCTCCGGCTGGACCTCGACGAGCCGGCAGGGCCGTGCCCTCGCCGCAGGCGACGACGACGCCGTCCGAGGAGACGGCCACGACGGTGCCCGGCCGGGGCCGCGGGCGCCGTCGGCCTCGCGCACGCGCAGGGCCTTGAGCAGCCGGCCCTCGTGGAGGGTGAAGGCGCCGGGCCAGGGGTGGAAGCCGCGAGCGCGGCACGCGATCGTCGCCGCCGGGGCCGACCAGTCGATCCGGCCGTCTTCCTTCTTCAGGAGCGGGGCGAGCGTCGCCCGGGCGGCGTCCTGCGGGACCGGGGCGAGCGTGCCGCTCGTCGAGGCCGCGCACGGTCTCGAGGAGCACCTCCGCGCCGAGCCGGGCGAGGCGCGGCTCGAGCTCCGCCGCCGTCTCGTCCGGGCCGATCGGCGTGGCGCGGGCGAGGAGGGTCGGGCCGGTGTCGAGGCCCTCGTCGATCAGCATGGTGGTGACGCCGGTCTCCGTCTCCCCGCTGGCGATCGCCCACTGGATCGGCGCGGCCCCCCGCAGCTTCGGCAGGAGCGAGGCGTGGACGTTCACGGTGCCGCGCGGCGCGATGTCGATGACGCGCGCGGGGCAGGATCTGGCCGAAGGCGACGACGACCTGGAGCTCCGGCTCGAGGCGGCGGAGCGCCTCCTGCGCCTCGGGCTCGCGCACGCGACGGGGCTGCAGGACGGGGACGCCGCGCCGCTCGGCCACCGGCTTGATCGGCGGGGGAGCGAGGGCCTGGCCGCGGCCCTTCTCGCGGTCGGGCTGGGTGACGAGGGCGGGCACCTCGTGGCCGGCGTCGAGGAGGGCCTCGAAGCACGGGATCGCGAAGCTCCCGCTGCCGAGGAAGACGATGCGCACGCGGCTATCTCCTCCCAGCCCTCCCGGGCGCTCTTGCGCAGCTTGCGCTTCACGAGGTCGCGCTTGAGCGGCGACAGGCGGTCCACGAAGAGCAGGCCGTCGATGTGGTCGATCTCGTGGCAGAACGCGCGGGCGAGGAGCTCGGTGGCGGTGTAGACGCGCTCGCGGCCCTCGGGGTCGAGGCCGCGCACGACCACCCGGGCGGGCCGCACCGGAGAGCCGGCGTAGCCGGGGATGGAGAGGCAGCCCTCCTCGTGCTTCTGCTCGCCCTCGCGCTCCAGGAACTCGGGGTTCACGAGCTTGATCACCTGCGCGGGGTCCTCGCCGACGGAGAGGTCGATCACGATCACGCGCAGGGGCACGCCGACCTGCGGGGCGGCGAGGCCGATCCCGGGGGCGGCGTACATCGTCGCGACCATGTCGTCGAAGAGCGAGCGGATCTCGTCGTCGATCCGCTCGACCGGGGCGGCGGGCGCGTGCAGGACGGGGTCGCCGTACTTGACGATCGGGCGGATGGGCATGACGGGGCGATTATCGCCGGATTCGCCCCGCGCCTCGCCTCAGCGGGGGCCGGCGAGCCGCCGCTGCTGCTCCCGCGTCGCCTCGAGGTGCGCGAGCACCTCCTCGAGCGAGTCGCCGCCCGTCTTCTCGAGGAGCGCGTCGGCCAGGACGAGGGCGAGCATCGCCTCGGCCACGACCCCGGCGGCCGGCACGACGCAGGTGTCGCTCCGCTCGACCGAGGCCTTCTGCGGCTCCTTCGTCGCGAGGTCCACCGAGCGCAGGGCGATGAGGAGGGTCGGGATGGGCTTGACCACCGCGAGGGCGCGGATCTCCTCGCCGTTCGTGACCCCGCCCTCGAGCCCGCCGGCGCGGTTCGTCGGCCGCGCGAGGCCGGCGGCCGCGTCCCAGAGGATCTCGTCGTGGAAGGCGGAGCCGCGCGTCTCGCCCCCGGCGAAGCCCTCGCCGATCGCCACCGCCTTGACCGCGTGGATCGACATCAGCGCCTGGGCGATCCGCCCGTCGAGCTTCCGGTCCCACTGGACGTAGGAGCCGAGGCCCGCCGGCACGCCGCGCGCGATCACCTCGACGACGCCGCCCACGCTGTCGCCGTCCTTCTTCGCGCGGTCGATCTCGGCGATCATCGCCTCGGCCGCGCGCGGCGTCCACGCAGCGCACGGGGCTCTCCTCGACGCGGTCGAGCGCGTCCCAGGCGACGCTCCCGGCGGGAGCGCGGCGGCGCCGATGCGCACGACGTGGCTGCGCACCTCGACCCCCGCCGCGCGCAGCAGGGCGCGGGCCAGGGCGCCGGCCGCGACGCGCGCCGTCGTCTCGCGGGCGCTCGCCCGCTCGAGCACGTTGCGCAGGTCGTCGGTGCCGTACTTCAGGGCGCCGGCGAGGTCGGCGTGCCCGGGGCGCGGGTAGCGCAGGCGGCGGCGCTCGCGGGCGGCGTCCGGCTGCGGGTCGGGCGACATCACGTCGCGCCAGTTCTCGTGGTCGCGGTTGCGCACGAGGAGGCTGACCGGGCTGCCGAGGGTGCGGCCGTGGCGCACGCCCGAGAGGATCTCGACCGTGTCGGTCTCGATCTTCATGCGCCCGCCGCGGCCGTAGCCTCCCTGGCGGCGGCGCAGGTCGGCGTCGATCGCCTCGCGCACGACGGGCACGCCGGCGGGCAGGCCGTCGACGACGACGGTCAGGGCGGGACCGTGCGACTCGCCGGCGGTGAGAAAGCGCAGCACGGGCGGAATCGTGGGGCACGCATTCCGTGGTGTCAAGGAACGAGGCCGGTGTGACGCTCGCGGATGTGTGACACGAGCGGCCCGTCGCCGCCGCCGGCGCGCGCCAGCTACTCTCCGCCGCGTTTCCGGTCGGTCGCGCTCGAGAGTCGCCTGAAAGGGAGGGACGGATGGAGAGCGGAAGGGCGGCCCTCGCCGGCCTGCTCGGGCGGTGCCCGGCGATGGAGCGCCTGCAGGCGGGAGGTCGCGCAGCTCGGGCCGAGCGAGCTGCGCGTGCACGTGTTCGGGGAGACGGGCACGGGGAAGGAGATGGTGGCGCGGGCGCTGCACGACGCTCTCCCGCGGGCCCGGCGGCCGCTTCGTGCCCGTGAACGTGGCCGGCTTCACCGACGAGCTGTTCGTGGCCGGAGCTGTTCGGCCACGCGCGCGGGGCCTTCACGGGCGCGGTCGCGGCGCGGGAGGGCTACGTGGCGCAGGCCGAGGGCGGCACGCTCTTCATCGACGAGGTGGCGGAGATGTCGCCGCTCGCCCAGGTGCGGCTCCTGCGCTTCCTCGCAGGAGCGGCGAGTACCAGCGCGTCGGCGAGACGGCTCGCCGGACGGCCGACGTGCGGGTGATCAGCGCGACGAACGTCGACCTCGCCGCGGCGCGTGCGGGAGGGACGCTTCCGCCAGGACCTGTGGTACCGGCTCAAGGCGGACCGGATCGTCCGTGCCGCCGCTGCGCGAGCGCGGCGACGACGTGCTCCTCCTCGCCCGCCACTTCCTCCGCGCGCGGCGGCCGGGCGCGCGGCGAGCCCGCGCCCGGGCTGTCACCCGACGGCGGCGGCGGCGCTCCTCCGCTACCCCTGGCCGGGCAACGTGCGCGAGCTCGAGAGCGAGATGCAGCGGCTGGCGGTGCGGGCCGCGCGGCCGGGCGGTCGACGCTCGAGGACCTCTCGCCCGAGCTGCGGAGCCCCGGGCCCGGCGCCGTCGGCGGCGCTGCGGGCCGCCCTGCAGGCAGTGCGAGGCCGAGCTGGTGCGGGACGCCCTCGAGCGGCACGCGCGGCATCCTCGCGCGCGCCGCCGCGGAGCTCGGCATCACCCGCCAGGCGCTCTGGGCTCAAGGTCCGGCGGCTCGGCCTCGTCGGCGCGGGCACGTGAGCGGTGCTATCCTCGCCGCCCGTCCGCGGAGGGAGGGCGCGTGCGCGAGCCGGCGGGCGGGCGGAAGGCGGCGCGGGTCCGGCGCCGGGCCTGCGCGCACGTCGCGGGCAGCTGGCGGCTGCTCTCCGTCGTCCTGCTGTCCTTCTCCTCGGGCCTGCCGCTGGGCGTCGTCTGGTTCGCGATCCCGGCGTGGATGGCGCGGGTCGGCGTCGACATCAAGGTGATCGGCCTCTTCACCCTGGCCCAGGCGCCGTGGTCGTTCAAGCTGCTGTGGTCGCCGTGGATGGACCGCTTCCCGCCGCCCTTCCTCGGCCGCAAGCGCGGCTGGATCCTGATCGGCCAGGTCGCGCTCTTCGCGGTCGACGCTGTGGCTGGCCGGCGTGTCGAGCCACCCCGAGGCGGTGTGGGTGATCGGCGCGCTCGCCCTCGCCATCGCGTTCGCCTCCGCGACCCAGGACATCGCGATCGACGCCTACGCGGTCGAGGTGCTCCACCGCGACGAGCTGGGCTTCGCCTCGGGCGCGCGCACCGCCTTCTACCGCGCGGCCATGCTGGTGGCCGGCGGGGCTCGCGATCACCCTCGCCGCCGAGACCTCCTGGACGTTCGTGAACGTCGCTCCTCGCGCTCCTCTACCTGCCGTTCATGCTCGTGACCGCGCTCGCCCCCGAGCCGGAGTCGCTGCCCGCCGCCGCCGCGCACGCTGCGCGAGGCGGTGTGGGGGCCGTTCGTCGGCTTCCTCGCCCAGCACCGGTCGCTCGAGATCCTGGCCTTCGTCGTGCTCTACAAGCTCGGCGACAACCTCACGCCAGTCGCTGACCGGCCCGTTCCTGATCCAGACCGGCTTCGACGACTTCGACGTCGGCGTCGCCGCGGACCACGATCGGCCAGGTCGCCGCCATCGCGGGGCACGCTCGTCGGCGGCATCCTGACCGACCGGATCGGCCTCGGCCGCGCGCTGTGGGTCTTCGGGTTCCTCCAGCTCGTCGTCGAACCTCGGCTACGCGGCGGTCGCCCAGGTCGGCGTCGAACCGCCCGCTCATGTACGCGGCGCAGGCCTTCGAGCTCGGCTCGAGCGGGCTCGGCCAGGGGGCCTTCGGCGTGCTGCTGCTCCGCCTGACGCAGAAGCGCTTCTCCGCGACGCAGTACGCGCTGCTCTCGAGCCTCTTCACGCTGCCGCGCATCCTCGCCGGGCCCGGTCACCGGCGTCCTCGCCGACGCCATGGGCTGGCGCGACTTCTTCGTCCTGACCGTGGTCTTCGGCGTCCCGGGGATGGTGATGCTCGCGCGCTTCGTGCCGTGGGGCGTGCGGGACGTGGAGTTCGAGGTGCTCGCGCCGCCCGCGGGCGGCCGCTGTCGCGGCGCGGGCCTCGCCGCTCCGCGCCGGCGGCGGGCGCGCTCGTCGCGCTCGCTCGTCGGGCCTCGCGCGCCGTCGCCCTCGTCGGCGGCCTCTCGGGCGCTGCGGGCCGGGCCACGGCTTCGCGGCGCTGCCCGGCCCTCGCTCGCGGTCGTCTCCCGTCGGGGGTCGCCGACTGGACGACCACCGTCGGCCTGGTCGTGCTCGCCGTCCTCGGCGGGCTCGCCACCGCGGCGACCCTCGCCGCCCGGCGAGGGGTCGCGCCGCCGGCAGGCTCGGGGCGCGGAATGAGCCGGCGCGCCTCGCGCGGGCGTACGATGGGATGGGGGAACGCCTCCGGGGCCGGCCGGTGTCCAAGTTCGGTGGAGCGCGGCGGGAGGATCGCGATGGGCGCGGGCGAGATGCCGCTCGAGGCGCAGGCCCTCGCCGGGCGCCGGCCAGGAGCGCGCGCTCGTCGCCTCGTGCCGCTCGGGCGACCCCGTGGCGTTCGCGCGGCTCGTGCGGCTCCACGAGGGGATGGTCGTTCAACCTGTCCGCGCGCCTGCTCGGCGACCCCGAGGAGGCCCGGGACGTGGCCCAGGAGGTGTTCCTGCAGGTCTACCGCATGCTCGGCCGGTTCGAGGGCCGCAGCAGCCTCAAGACCTGGATCTACCGCATCGCGGTGAACCAGTGCCACAACCGCCGGCGCTTCTGGCACCGCCGGCACCGGGACCGGGAGGAGGCGCTCGACGAGGGCCTGCTCGGCCGAGGCGGTCGCGCGCTCGCGGCGGGGCGCCGAGCCCGTACGAGGAGGCGCGCGCCGGGGAGCGGGCGCGGCGGGTCCAGGCGGCCCTCCTGCAGCTGAGCTTCGAGCACCGCTCGGTGCTCGTCCTGCGCGAGGTCGAGGGCCTGACGTGCGAGGAGGTGGCGGCGGCGCTCGGGGTCCCGGAGGGGACGGTGAAGAGCCGCCTGTCGCGCGCCCGCGAGGCGATGCGCCTGCGGCTGCGGGACTCGTCGAGGAAGGGGCGAGCGTCATGACGTGCGCACGCGTTCGCGGCCGGCTGTCCGAGTGGCTCGACGGCGAGCTCGAGCCCGCGGCGGCCCGCGCGGTCTCGTCGCACCTCGCAGCGGTGCGCGGCGTGCGCGCGGCGGGCCGACGAGCTGCGCGCCGCGTCGTCGGGCCTGCTCGCCGGCCTGCCCGCGGCTCGAGGCCCGCGAGTCGGTGGCGGCGCGGGTCCTCGACCGCCTGGAGATGGAGGCCGAGACGCGCCGGCCCGCCCTCGCCGTGCTCTTCCGCGGCTTCGCGGCCGCGCGGCCGTTCATCCTGCCGAGCCTCGTGCCCGCGGCGCTCGTCCTGGTGAGCGTCCTCGCCGGCGTCCTCGCGCTCGACTCCGGGCCCGCTCCCCGAGGTGCACCTCGCGCCCGGGGCCTGGGGTGCCGTGCCGGCCTCGGGCACGGAGGGCAACCCGCTCTTCCCGTCCGCGGACGTCGACGCTGCCCGCGCGAGACGGCGGCGCTCGACCTCTCGCCCGAGGTCCTCGCGGGCCGGGGCGAGGGCTCGCTCTTCGTCGAGACGGTCGTCGCCCGCGACGGCTCGGTGGCCGGCGTGACGGTCCTGCAGGGCGAGCGCGCGACGGCGAGGAGGCGCTCCTCGAGGCCCTGCGCGCAGCAGCGCTACGAGCCGGTGCGCTACCGCGGCCGGCCGGTCGCGGTGAGCGTCTACCGCCTCATCAGCCGGATGGAGGTCGAGCGGCGCGCCCGTCGTCGCCGAGCTACGCGCCGACTGAGGCGTGACGACAGGCTCAGCCGCCGGCCGCGCCGAGGCGACGACCGTCCTCGACGGCGCAGATCCACGACGAGGCCGCGCCGCTCGGGGCGCGCAGCGTGCGCGACCGGCGGGCCGACCGGCGCCCACAGCGCGGGGTCGGTCGGGCCGAAGAGGGCGAGCGTCGCGCGCGCCCGAGGCCGCGGCCAGGTGGGCGACCCCGGAGTCGTTGCCGAGGAAGAGGCCCGCGCGCGAGAGCGCGGCCCCGAGCGCGCGCAGCGGCCACTCCGCGGGCGACGACGGCTCCCGGCCACGCGGCCGAACGCCTCCTCGGCGGGGCCCAGCACGAGGAGCCACGGGCGGCCGCCGGACAGGCGACGGGCCGCCTCGGCGAAGCGCTCGACCGGCCAGTTCTTCGCCGGCGAGCCGCTGCCGGGGTGAACGGCGAGGAAGCCGGTCGGGCAGGTCGCGAGTCCGCGCCGCGGGCGTCGCGCCGCTCGTCCTCGCTGAAGACGAGCGGGGGAGGATCGTCGGCCGCGGCGCGCACGGCCAGGGCTCCGAGGGCCCGGGCCAGCCAGACGGACGCGTGAGGGCCGCTCGGCGGGGGCGCGGGATCGCGGACGAGCGAGACGTCGCGCCCGGCGCGCGCAGGGCCTCGAGCACGGGCTCGCTCCGCGTGAACGCCGACGACGACGTCGGCCGCGTCGAGCGCGGCGTCGACGGCGCCCCCGGTCCGCTCGCCGGCCAGGATCGCGGCGGTCTCGGGGCCGTCCCAGGCGAGGACCTCCTCGACCTCGCCGGGCCCGGACCCGAGCGAGGGCCCGGGCGGGCGCCGCGGGGGCGAGGAGGCGCACGCGGTGTCCCGCCGCGCGCAGCGCGGCCACGGCGCGGCGCAGCAGGAGCAGGTCCCCCAGCGCGCCGGCGCGGACGAGCAGGACGTCCAGGGCGAGCGCCCTACGGGCACGTCCACGCGGGCGGTGGCGACGTTGCCGAGCGAGATCGGTCGCCCGGAGGACGACGATGCGCGGACGGCCCTTGGCCGGGGGCAGCGGGATCTCGTAGCTCTCCTCGCGCGAGTCGGCGATGCCGTCCACCGGGTGGACCTCCTCCCAGCGGCCGGCGTCGATCGACATCTCCAGCTTGCGCACGGGGCTCGCGTCGTCCCGCACGGTGACGCGGATGCGGTTCGCTCCGCCGGGATCGAGCGTGGCCGCGATCGAGGGCGGGAGGTTGTCCACCTCGAACGAGGCGCTGTCCTTCGAGCCGGTGAGGGCGAGGGCGGGCGGGTTGCCCGGGGCGTCCGAGGCGACGACCCGCAGCAGGTAGCGCCCGTTCGGCACGGTCGCGGTGTCCCAGGCGAAGACCGGCTCGTCGAGGCCCGGCGCGCAGCGGGCTGCCACCGCTCGTCGCCCACGGCGCGGTACTCGCACGTCGAAGACGAGCGCGTCGCCGTTCGGGTCCTCCGCCTGCCACGAGAAGGTGCGCAGGCCGCGCTGGTAGAGCTTGCGGCTGAAGCTGATCGCGGGCGGGCTGCCGGCGGGGGGGCGCTGGGCGGCCGCGCGATCGCTCAGCGGGTCGGTGTCGAGGCCGAGGATCTCGGGCTCGCCGCTCACGGAGATCGGCTTCTGGAAGGCCTCGCCGGCCGGGTGGACGGTGATCGACTTGACGACCGGCGGCAGGTTGCGCTGCTGGTACGCCGCGGCCACCGCCTCGACGGTGGGGCTCGCGCCCGCCTTGCCGGCCAGGGTCAGGCGCAGCTGGAGGAAGCGCGCCTTCTCGCTGCGGACGGGCTCGCCCTGCGCGCGGGTCGGCGGCGGCGACCAGTCGGTCCACGTCGGCGTCCGGGGTCGCCGTGTTGCCCGCCCGGGTCTGGAGGCGCACCTCCGTTCCCGGCGGCGCCGTGCCCTCCCAGGAGACCCGCCCCCAGCTCGAGACCGTCTCGGTGTCCTTCACCTTCGAGACGAAGGTCCCCTCCGCGGCGAGCGCGGCGTCGAGGGCGAAGACGCGGGCCGGGTTCGAGGTCACGAGGGCGCACACTCCCCGAGGAGCCGCGCGCGAAGGCCGTGACCTGCTCCGCGGGCAGCGTCGCGACGAGCGCCCAGCGGCCGTCGTCGCCGACGCGGTAGACCTTGCCCCTGTTCCCGGTGCCGACGAGGACGTCGGCGCCGGAGCGCACCAGCGGAGTGGGGAACGTCGTCGGGCGAGCTCCACAGGGTGTCGATCTCGCCGGTGGGGCGGATGCGGAGGAGGGCGCCCTTCGCCGGGGCCGCCGCCGCGTCCGCCGCCGCGGGTCCCACGGTGACCGGGGCGCCGCCCGAGGGCGGCACGATCGCGAAGCTCTCGCTGACCGTGACCTCGGCCACGACGGCCCCGGAGCCGGAGGGCGCGGGGGTCGGCGCGTCGCCGGGGACTCGGCCGTCCGCCCGTCGATGGCCGCCGCGTAGAGGCTGCCGTCCTCGCCGAGGTCGAGCGCCTTGATCTCGCGGAACGCGGAGTCGAGCAGGACGAAGACCTTGCCGGGGCCGTCGATGCGGTAGACGAGGCCCTCGGGGGCGCTGCCGGCGTAGACCCGGCCGCGGCCGTCGGCGGCGCAGCGAGAGGATGTGCGTCTCGGTGGAGGTGAGGACGGTCTCGGACTTCCCGTCGGCGCTCACGCGGTAGACGCGGCCCTCGCCGCCGGTGGCGACGTAGAG
Organism: uncultured Acidobacteriota bacterium; assembly: GCA_963818355.1. Lineage (GTDB taxonomy): Bacteria > Acidobacteriota > Vicinamibacteria > Fen-336 > Fen-336 > DATBSL01. The sequence continues at coordinate 15,188 of CAWFSB010000029.1, forward strand.
AGCGCCCTTGGGGTCGAAGGCCAGGGCCCAGATGTAGGTCTCCGGAGGGTCGAAGAACCGAGTGGCCTTGCCGGCGGCGTCGATCGCGTACACCGCGCCGTCGGGCGAGGTGGCGGCGTAGACCCGGTCGTCGGGCCCGACCGCCACCGCGTGCACCTCGAGCTCCGCGGCGTCGAAGAGGACCGAACCCTTCGCGCCGTCGACGCGCAGGACCCGGCCGTCGTTGCCCGTCCCGACGTACAGGACGCCGCGGGAGTCGCGCGCGACGCACCAGGCGTTCGGCGCCTCGGGGTCGAACAGGGGACGCGGGCGAGGCGCCGAGGCGCAGGCGGCCGTCCGAGTCGAGGGAAAGGCCCTCGATGTCGCCTTCGAGGAAGGCGCGGGTTCCCTCGAGGCGCCAGAACTGGGGCCCGGCGGCGTGGAGGGCGGCGGCGGCAAAGACGAGGGCGACGAGAGCGAAGACGGGCCGGCGGAGCATGGGGAGTCGGTGCCTCTTCTCTAGCGCTCGACGGAGATGGTGATCTGCCGCCAACCGGAGATGGCGCGATCGGTGACGAGCTCGCCGGCCCACACGGTGGACGCGGGCAGGGGGACGACGACGCCCGTGCCCTGCTCGGAGGAGCTCAGCACGGAGAGCACGGAGCCGGGCAGCGCGGGCAGGTACTCCCCGCCCACGACGGCGCCGCCGCCGGGACGGGTGAGGCGGGCGTAGATGCGGCTCCCCGCGCGCAGGCGGTTGAGGGCCCGCAGGAGCTGGCCCATGTCCCGGGGCACGAAGCCCTGGCGGGTCTCGCGCTGCTCGACCGCGTCCATCGTGGCGGCGTCCGCCACGAGCAGGGTGTAGCTGCCGGTGGGCGCGCTCGCGGGGATGGCCACCTGGAGGGTCTGGGTCACGGTCTCCCCGCGGTGGGTGCGCAGCTGCACCCGCACCGGCGCCACGCTGCCCGGCCGCAGCGGGAGAGGGTGATCCACCCACGCCCGCACCAGCGTCGCGGTCTCGAGGGCTTCCGCCGCGTCCACGGAGACGTCGATCTTCTCGATCGCCACCTTCTCGAAGTCGTTGCCGACGAGCAGCGCGAGCGGCCCGGCCAGGGCGGCGGCGGCCTGCGGCGCGGCCTGGTCGGAGGCGACGACGTCGCGCACGCGGACCTCGCGCGCCACCGGCGAGGGCGAGGCGGCCCTCGATGCGCAGCGTCGCGGCGCCGACCGCCCGCTCGTGCCCCTGGAAGACGGAGAGCAGCGCCACGTAGCCGAGAAGGGGAGTGAACAGCTCGTCCTCGACCATGCGGAAGCGGAAGGTCCGCTCGCTCGCGTGCGGGGAGCGCAGGCGCACCTCCACCGGGATCATGCGGGGGGCTTCGCCGAGGCGGCCGGAGATCGTGGTCGCCCGGTCCTGGTCCATCATCCCCACCGCCTCCTGCGCGGCGGCGATCTTCCAGGAGACCTGGAGGCTCGGGAAGACCGAGTAGACCCACGCCTTCTTCAGCGGGAAACGGGTGGGCCCGAGGCTGTAGAACGGGTGCCCGAAGGCGTAGACGCGCTCGCCGTCGATGTGGGTGAGCGTGCCGGTCACCGACAGGTCGAGGTCGCCCTCCAGCAGGGAGACGCCCACCGCCGCGCCGGGGCTGAGATCGGGGAGCGGCCCCGGCGCGTTCCCGCCGCCGCCGCCCATCACCGGCGCGAAGCCCATGGCGGAGAAGACGCCGCGCGCCCAGTCGAACGTGTCGGCGTCGAAGCCGGAGAAGACGAGCGGCAGCGCGACCGGGCTGAGCGAAGCCCCGGCGACGCCGGAGGGCAGGGGCTCCCCGCGAAAGGCCCCGGGACCGAGGGAGCGCAGCGGACGGCGCAGGGCCGCCGCCACCGACGCGCGGTCGAGCGGCGCCGCCAGGAAACCGCCGCTCGCGGGGCGCAGGCGGGTCGACGCCGCGCGTGGGCCGGGGCTTCGCGCCGCTTCGATCATGTCGGCGATCGGGGTGATCCCCGCGATCGGCTCCTTGCCGAACGGGAACGCGTAGGCCACGGCGCCGATCAGCCGGCCGTCGACGTAGACGGGACTGCCGCTCATCCCGGCGATCACGCCGGTCTGGGCGAGCGGCCCTCCTTCGAGACGGGCGAGGATGAGGCTCTGCCGGGGCCCGACGGCGTTCTCGAGGACGCCGAGGATGCGCACGCCGAACTCGTCGACGCGCGCCCCCTCGAAGACGGTTCGTCCCACCCCCTGCATGCCGGCTCGCACCTGGTCGAGGGGCATCACCTCGACGGCGAGGGCGGGGCCCGCCCAACGGAGAAGGCAAGAGAAGGGCGGCGAGGCGCGCGAGGGGCATCCGAGCCATGTTAGGGTGGCCCACGGGCGAGCGCAACGCGCGCTTGACCACCTGCCGGCGCGGCCGGTAGCATTCACCGTTCGGCGGAAACCCCCCATCGCGATCGAGGAGAGAAAGAACGTGTCCGAGACCAGGGCCGCTTCCGCGGCTCGAGATACGTCGCGCACCGTGGCCGCGGGCCTGCTGGCGTGGGTGTGGCCGGGCCTCGGGCACCTGTTCCTGGGCCGCCGGGGCAAGGGCCTCGTCCTGATGGGGTCGATTCTCGCCCTGTTCGGGCTCGGGGTCGCCATGGACTCCCGCCTTCAGCTCCACCTGGGCCTCGAGGACCCGCTGGCCCTCCTGTTCAGCCTCGCGCAGATGGGAATCGGCGCGCCTTACGTGCTCGCCCGCGTGCTGGGGTACGAGGCGGGGCTCGTGACGTCCCCGATGTACGAGTACGGCAACACGTTCACCGCGGTGGGGGGCCTGCTCAACATCCTGGTGATCCTCGACGCGCTCGACACCGCCCGGGGAGTGCGGGGCAAGTGATGCGCTCGCACCTCGTCACCCTGCTCGTCTTCTCGGCGCTGGTGTCGACCGTGTTCGCAACACTGCTGCGCGACACGACCCGCGAGCGCGTGCGCTTCGGGCTCCTGGCCTTCGCGGCTTTCGTGCTGTCGACGCTCGTGATCGGCTGGCTGACGAACCCGTTCCCGAGCTGAAGGGCCCTCAGCTGCCGGGAAGCCAGCGGGGCGAGCCCATCCGGCTCGCTCGCGTTCTCGGTGCGGAGCACGGTGCGTCCCGAGCCGTCGGGCTTGACGAGCACGAGCTGCGACCGGGAGGCCGCGGCGTCGGTTTCCACGAACAGGATGCCCGCGGAGCCCCAGGCGGGGGCGCCGCGGTAGACCGGGCCCGTGGCGATCACCACCGGTGTCGAGGTCCCGTCCGCTCTCAGGGTGAGCAGGTCCCACGTGCCGAGGCCGCCGTTGCCGGTGCCGGTCAGGCGCGTGAAGGCGACGGACCGGCCGTCCGGCGAGATGACGGGGTCGGCGTCGGTGCCCACGGCGTACGGCGTCCCCGGGAGCGCCGGCCCCGTGGCCGGGCCGCTCGTCAGCGGGGTGTTCGAGTAGAGGTAGATGCGGCTCGCCCCGGAAGCGTCGCTCTGCTCGAAGACCACCGTCCGGGCAAAGGGATCGATGCGGGGGTTGCGCTCGCTCACCGTGGGGGTGGTCGTGAGGTTCTGCTCCTCCTTGCCGTTGGGCTGGGAGTAGAACAGGTCTTCCTCGGTCGTCTGCGCCGGAATCGCGCTGAAGATCACGAAGGTCCCGTCCGGGGAGTAGTCGGCGCGCAGCACCCTCCGGTTGGGAAAGATGATCGTCTCCACGGCGCGAGACAGGTCCATGAAGTAGAGGGCGCTCGTGCCGGCGGCGGCGTCCGGCGTCGTGCGGATGGCGATCAGGCGGTTGCGCTCGGGCGACGGCGCCACCTGGATGAAGTCGCAGGGCTGCGCCGACTGCGCGCAGGCGGTGAGCTGCTCGAGCTTCGAGCCGTCCGCGTTCAGGGCGAGGATCTCGCGAGGCGCCCCGGGGGCGTCCGTCCACGACCCGCTCACGAACAGGAGGACCGCTTCGGCCGACGGCGGCCGCGAGACCGCGAAGCGGTTGAACGGGTTCGCGGGGTCGTCGCCGCAGGCGGCAGCGAGGCTGATCGAGGCGACGAGGATGAGCCGTCGGAGCATGAGCCAGACTAGTCCCCGAAGAGCGGCCAAGTCAAGGCAGCAGCGTGGTATAGTCCCCTTTCGTGCCTTCGGAAAAGGGGACCGGATTGGCCTTCGAGAACCTGCTCGTGGAGACTCGCGAGGGCGCGGCGTCGGCCCGCGCCGGGGCGCGATGAAGCAAGCCCCGCGAGACCGTCCTTCCGCCCGAGGGCTCCGCGTGGCGATCGTGCGCTCGCTCTTCAACCGCCCGGTGACGGACGGGCTGCTGGCCGGCGCGCGACAGGCGTTCGCCGAGATGGGCGGCGACGAGCGACGGCTCCGCGTCTACGACCTGCCGGGAGCCTTCGAGCTGCCGCTGGCCGCGCAGGCGGCGGCGCGCACGGGGCGGTTCGACGCCGTGGTGGCCCTGGGCGCCGTCATCGAGGGCGACACCGACCACTACGAGCACGTGGCGCGGGAGACGGCCTCCGGCCTCGCCGCGGTCGCGCGGGAGACCGGGGTCCCGGTGGCGTTCGGCGTGCTCACGGTGCGCCAGGAGAAGCAGGCCCGGCAGCGCGCGGCGGCCGGTCCCGACAACAAGGGCGGGGAGGCGGCGCGGGCGGCGGTCATGACGGCGCTCGCCCTGCGGGACGATCCGGACGAGCAGCGGGCGAGGTCGCCGGAGCGAGCGACTGCCACCAGGCCACGGTCCCGCTGATGGGACGACGCACGAAGGCGAGGGAGTGCGCCTTCCAGCTCCTGTACCAGTGGGAGATCACCGGCGACCCCATGGAGCAGGTGAGGGAAGGCTTCTGGCGGCTGCGCTCGGGCACGCCGCAGATGCGCGCCATGGCCGAGCGCCTGGCCTGCGGGGCGCAGTCGCGCGCGGCCGAGCTCGACGGGGCGATCGCCGAGGCGGCGACGCACTGGCGGCTCGACCGGATCGCGCCGGTGGACCGGACGATCCTGCGCCTGGGGGCGTACGAGCTGGCGGCGGAAGCGGACACGCCGGCCGCGGTCGTCCTCGACGAGGCGGTCGAGCTCGCGAAGCGCTTCGGCGAGGCGGACTCCCCCTCGTTCGTGAACGGGGTGCTGGACGCGATCCGCCGGCGCGTGCGGGACGGTCGGGGGGGAGAGCCATGAGCGACGAGGAGCGGCCCGGCGCCGGGGCGGGAGAGCCTCCCGTTCCCGGTTGGCCGGCGGAGTCTTCCCAGAGACTGGAGAAGGCACGGAGCCTGCGCGCCCTGGGGGTCCCGGTCTACCCGACGCGCTTCGAGCGCAGCCACCGGCTGGGCGAGATCGCGACGGCGCACGGGGAGAAGACGCTGGAGGAGCTCGAGGCGCTCGGGGCCGAGGTGCGGATCGCGGGGCGCGTGCTCACGAAGCGCGGGCACGGGAAGGCCTCCTTCGCCACCCTGGGCGACGGCGAGTCGCAGCTCCAGGTCTACGTGCGGTCCGACGAGGTGGGCGAGGACGGCTACCGGGTCTTCGACCTCGTGGACCTCGGCGACTTCGTGGGTGTCGCGGGCCGGGTCATGCGCACGCGCAAGGGCGAGCTGTCGGTGCAGGCGCGGGAGATCGTCTTCCTGGGCAAGGCGCTCTTGCCCCCGCCGGAGAAGTGGCACGGCCTCGCCGACGTCGAGGTGCGCTACCGCCAGCGCTACCTCGACCTCGTCGCCAACCCCGAGGTCCGCCGGACCTTCGTGCGCCGCAGCGTGATGGTGTCCGCCATCCGCCGCTTCCTGGAGGAGCGCGGGTACGTCGAGGTCGAGACCCCGATGATGCAGCCCATCGCGGGCGGCGCGGCGGCCCGGCCCTTCGTCACCCACCACAACGCGCTCGACGTGGACCTGTTCCTGCGCATCGCGCCGGAGCTGTACCTGAAGCGCCTGGTGGTGGGCGGCTTCGAGCGGGTGTTCGAGATCAACCGGAACTTCCGGAACGAGGGCGTCTCCTCGATGCACAACCCGGAGTTCACGATGCTCGAGTTCTACACCGCCTATTTCGACTGCCGTGACGTCATCGACACCACCGAGCAGCTCGTGGCCGACGCTGCCCGCAAGGTGACGGGGGCGGAGGCCGTGAGCTACCGCGAGGGTGTGGTCTCCTTCACGCTTCCCTTCAAGCGGATCTCGATGGTCGGAGCCATCGCCGAGGTCGCGGAGGAGCAAGGCTGGGGCATCGACGCGGCAGGGCTCGCGGACCCCGGGGCGCTCGAGGCGTGGCTCGAGGCGGGCCCGAAGGCGACGCGGCTCTCGCCGGGGTCGAAGGACCACGAGGTGTTCCAGCTCGAGGTCTCGTGGGAGAAGCTCCGGGGACTCTCGTACGGGAACCGGGTCGCCCGGCTCTTCGAGGTGTGGGTGGAGCGCAAGTGGGACGCGGCGAACACGCGCCTGTGGCAGCCCACCTTCGTGGTGGACTACCCACTGGACATCTCCCCGCTGGCCAAGGCCCACGCCGCGCGGCCGGGGGTCGCCGACCGCTTCGAGCTGTTCGTCGCGGGCATGGAGATCGCCAACGGCTTCTCCGAGCTCAACGACCCGCTCGAGCAGCGCCGGCGCTTCCTCGACCAGCTCGAAGAGCGCGAGCGCGGCGACCTCGAGGCACACCAGATGGACGAGGACTTCGTCCGCGCCCTCGGGCACGGGCTCCCGCCGACCGGGGGGTGCGGAGTGGGAATCGACCGCCTCGCCATGCTCCTCACCGGCTCGCCTTCCATCCGGGACGTCATCCTCTTCCCGCACATGCGGCCGGAGACCGGCCGGGCGCGCGAGGAAGAGCCCGGGGGGGAGTGATCCGGGTGTCGCAGGAGGTCCGTGCCGGCTCTGCGGGGGGCCTTCCTGGAGGCGGCGGGGAACTCGGGACCGGAGCCCGGGACGGGGAGGGGGACCGGGGGCCGGGGGATTCCTCGGGACTCGCTCGACCGGAGTCCCGAGGAATGACTTGGGAGCTCCGGGTCGCTCTTCGGTACCTGACCGCCAAGCGGAAGCAGGCCTTCATCTCGCTCATCTCGGGAGTGGCCGTGCTCGGGGTCACGATCGGCGTGGCGGCGGTGCTCATCGCGCTCGGTCTGATGACGGGCCTCCAGTCGGAGATCCGGGCCCGCATCCTCGGGGCCACCGCGCACGTCAGCGTCTTCCGGGCGGGGGGCGAGCCCTTCGAGGACTCCGCGGTGGTCATCCAGACGGTGCGCGGCGTGCCGGGCGTCGCGGGCGCCGCTCCTGCCCTCTACGGCAAGGCCCTCCTGACGAGCGCGGGTGGGGCGGCGGTGGCGACGCTCAAGGGCATCGTGCCGGCCGACGAGCGCACGGTGACGGACGTCCTCTCGAAGCTGCGGGAGGGGGACGCCTCGGCGCTCGACGCTCCCGGCACCGGGCCGGCCCCGGTCCTGCTCGGCAGCGTGCTGGCCCGCAGCCTCAACGTCGGCGTGGGCGACGTCGTGACCGTCACCACCCCGCGCGGAAGGCTCTCCCCGGTGGGCCTCCTGCCCCGGGTGGCCCGCGTCCGGGTGGCCGGCCTCGTGAAGACGGGCCTGTTCGAGTTCGACGCGGGCTGGGGCTACCTGCCTCTCGCGTCCGCGCAGCGGCTCTTCGGCGACGAGGCCACCACCCTGGTCGAGGTGCGGCTTCGACGACATGTTCGCGGTCCGGCCGATGGCGAGCGCGATCGTGTCGGCCCTGGGAGCCGGCTACGTGACGAGCGACTGGGTGGAGATGAACGGCAACCTGTTCTCGGCCCTGTGGATCGAGAAGGTGGCGATCGGGATCACGATCGGCCTGATCGTGGCGGTGGCCGCCCTCAACATCGTCGCGACGCTGATTCTGATGGTCATGGAGAAGCACAAGGACATCGCGATCCTGGTGTCGATGGGCGCCTCGCGCGGCGCGATCCTGCGCCTGTTCATGCTGCAGGGCACGATCATCGGGGCGGTCGGAACCACCGTCGGGGGGCTCGTCGGCTGGGGCGCCTGCCGCCTCCTCGACCGCTACCGTCTGATCCAGGTCCCGGAGGACGTCTACCAGATCGCCTGGGTCCCCTTCCGGCTGCTGCCGGGCGATGCCGCCGTCGTTCTCGTCGGCGCGCTCGTCGTGTGCTTCCTCGCCACCTTGTACCCGGCTCGCGGCGCGGCGCGGCTCGACCCCGCCGAGGCCCTGCGCAACGAGTGATGGGCTCGCCCCTGATCCTCGCGCGCGGGCTCGTCAAGAGCTACCGGACGGCGGCCGGCGAGGTGTCGGTCCTCCAGGGCGTTGATCTCGACGTGGCGGCGGGGGAGATGGTGGCGATCACCGGGGCTTCCGGGGTGGGGAAGTCGACGCTCCTGCACGTGCTCGGCACGCTCGACCGGCCCGACGCCGGCTCGCTCGAGGTGGCGGGCGAGGACGTGCTCTCCCTCGACGGGGCCCGGCAGTGCGCGTTTCGCAACCGCACGCTGGGGTTCGTCTTCCAGTTCCACCACCTCCTGCCCGAGTTCTCCGCCCTCGAGAACGTCTCCATGCCGCTGCTGATCGGCGGGCGCCCGGCGGAGGAGGCCCGGGGCCGCGCGCGGGAGCTCCTCGCCGAGGTGGGCCTCGCCGAGCGGGCCGACCACCGCCCGGGGGCGCTCTCCGGAGGCGAGCAGCAGCGAGTGGCGGTCGCCCGGGCGCTCGCCGCCTCTCCCCGGGCCGTGCTGGCCGACGAGCCCACCGGCGACCTGGACCGCGCCACCGGCCAGCGCCTGCACGAGACCCTGCGGGAGATGGTCCGCGCTCGGGGGCTGACGGTGGTGGTGGTGACGCACAACGAGGAGCTCGCGCGGGGCTGCGACCGCGTCCTCAAGCTCGAGGGCGGGCGCCTCCTACCCGCCTGATCCCGCGAGGCTTCCGCCCGGCCGCGGCCCGGGGGTTCTGGGCTATGATTGAATTTTGCCGTGGGACTTGTCGTCCCAGGCGATTGTCCCGGGGTCGAGAGGGAATGTTCGAGCGCTACACCGAGAGGGCGCGGCGGGTGATCTTCTTCGCCCGTTACGAGGCCAGCCAGCTGGGCAGCGGGGCCATCGAGACCGAGCACCTGCTGCTGGGCCTCATCCGCGAGGGCAAGGGGCTCACCTCGCGCCTGTTCGCCAAGGGCCACCTCTCGATGGACCAGATCCGCAAGGACGTCGAGGGCCGCTCGCCCTACCGCGAGAAGGTCTCGACGTCGCTCGACATCCCGCTCTCGGGCGAGAGCAAGCGCGTGCTCGGCCACGCGGCCGAGGAGGCCGAGAGGCTGCTCCACAACTACATCGGGACCGAGCACATCCTGCTCGGCCTGATGCGCGAGGAGCGGAGCACGGCGGCCACGATCCTCGCCGAGAAGGGCATGCGCCTCGCCGGGGCGCGCGAGGACATCGTCGCCCTGCTCAGCGAGAAGGCGACCGCCGGCAAGTCGAAGGAGACACCGCTGCTCTCGGAGTTCTCGCGCGACCTGACGGAAGCGGCCGCTCGGGGCGCCCTCGACCCGCTGGTGGGGCGGGACGACGAGCTCGACCGCGTGATCCAGGTCCTGTGCCGGCGCACCCGCAACAACCCGGTCCTGATCGGGGAGCCGGGGGTGGGGAAGACGGCACTCGTGGAGGGGCTGGCGAACAAGGTCGTCCAGGGCGACGTGCCGATCTACCTCGCGGAAAAGCGCGTGCTCGCGCTCGACATATCGCTGATCGTGGCCGGCACGAAGTACCGCGGGCAGTTCGAGGAGCGCCTCAAGACGATCATGAGGGAGCTCACCGAGACGCCGAACATCATCATCTTCATCGACGAGCTGCACACGCTGGTGGGGGCGGGCTCGGCGGAGGGGTCGCTCGACGCGGCCAACATCCTCAAGCCGGCCCTCTCGCGCGGCGAGATCCAGTGCATCGGGGCGACCACACCGGCCGAGTACCGCAAGCACATCGAGAAGGACCGGGCCCTCGAGCGGCGCTTCCAGGCGGTCAAGGTCGCTTCGCCGACCGAGGAGGAGACGGTCGAGATCCTCCGCGGGGTGAAGGAGCGCTACGAGAAGTTCCACAACGTGGCCTACCTCGACGAGGCGATCGAGGCGGCGGTCTACCAGTCCAGCCGCTACATCACGGACCGCTTCCTGCCCGACAAGGCGATCGACCTCATCGACGAGGCGGGCAGCCGGGTCAAGCTGCGCGAGGCCGCGGTGCCCGCGCTGGCGCCGGAGGCCCAGGGCCGGCTGCGCGTCGTGCTCGAGCCCCAGGCGCGGGAGCAGGGCGGCGGGTTCTTCCGGGAGGAAGGGGCCGGGGGGCGCGAGAGCGTCAACGTGCTGAGCGAGCAGTGGACGCTCGGGTCCGAGGCGCCGCAGCCGGTGACCAAGGCCGACATCGACGACGTGGTCTCGCGCTGGACGGGGATCCCGATCACCTCGCTCAAGGAGGGGGAGTCGGAGAAGCTGCTGCGCATGGAGGAGGAGCTGCACCGGCGCATCGTGTCGCAGGACGGTGCCATCAGCGCGGTGGCGAGGGCCATCCGCCGCACCCGGGCCGGGCTCAAGAACCCGAACCGGCCGGTGGGCTCGTTCCTCTTCCTCGGGCCCACCGGGGTCGGCAAGACCGAGGTCGCGCGCGGCCTCGCCGCCTTCCTCTTCGGGAGCGAGCGCAACCTCATCCGCTTCGACATGTCGGAGTACATGGAGAAGCACTCGGTCAGCAAGCTCATCGGCTCGCCGCCCGGGTACGTGGGGCACGAGGAGGGGGGCAGCTGACCGAGCGGGTCAAGCGCAACCCCTACTGCGTGGTGCTCCTCGACGAGATCGAGAAGGCGCACCCCGACACGTTCAACGTGCTCCTGCAGGTGTTCGAGGACGGCCACCTCACGGACGGCCTCGGCAACACGGTGGACTTCAAGAACACCATCCTGATCATGACCTCGAACATCGGGGCCCGCTTCATCGAGAAGAAGGGCCGGATGGGCTTCGCCTCGAACGAGCCGCGGCAGACCGTGCAGGCCACGAACGAGATGGTGATGGGCGAGGTCAAGCGGACCTTCAACCCGGAGTTCGTCAACCGGATCGACGAGATCATCATCTTCGACGCCCTGACCGACCCGGACCTCGTGAAGATCACGCGGCTGCTCGTCGACCAGCTCAACCTGAACCTGAAGGAGAAGGGCATCACGATCTCGATAGGGGACGAGGCCGTCGAGTGGCTGCTGGCGCGGACGCTGTCCGACCGTTCGTACGGGGCTCGGCCGCTGCGTCGGGCGATCCAGCGGCACGTGGAGGACGCGCTGTCGGAGGCCTTCATCCGCGGGCACATCCGCGCGGGCCTCCCGATCGAGGTGGGGGTGAAAGAGGGAGGGCTGTGGTACCAGCAAGGCGAGCGGGGCGGAGCGTTGTCGGCATGAGGCGGACGCGGGCGGCGGTGCTCGGGACCTGGCTCTGCGTGGCGGTGCCGGCGGCGGAGGCGCGCGCGCAGGCGGGTCCGGCGACGGAACGGCCGGCGCCGGTCGTGGAGCGGATCGAGATCCTCAACAACCAGTACCTCCAGAAGGAGACGCTGCTCTTCTACATCTCGACGAAGCCGGGCGAGCTCTACGACGAGAAGAAGCTGCGCGAGGACTTCAAGCGCCTGTGGGACACGGGCTTCCTCGACGACCTGCAGATCGAGGTCGTGGACGGCCCGGGCGGAAAGGTGGTGCGCTTCAAGGTCACCGAGCGCAAGCGCATCCAGATCGTGGACTTCCGGGGCAGCAAGGAGCTCAGCACCAGCACGATCGAGGAGGCCCTCAAGAAGGCGGACGCCCAGATCAAGATCGACACCTTCTACGACCCGGCCAAGGCGCGCAAGGTCGAGAAGATCATCAAGGAGATGCTGGCCGAGAAGGGACGACCCTTCGGCGCGGTCAAGCACGAGGCGAAGAACATCGGCGGGTCGGGCCAGCAGCTCTCGTTCATCGTCGACGACGGGCCCAAGGCGAAGGTCGACGAGATCGTCTTCGAGGGCAACGAGGTCTTCTCGGACAAGACGCTCGCCGGGAAGATGAAGAAGATCAAGACGCCCGGCCTCACGAACCTCAGCTGGCTCGGGGGCAAGACCACCTACACCGAGGCCAAGTGGCTGGGGGGCGAGGAGGACCCTCGCGGCGACCGCGGGCGTCTCGAGGACTTCTACCTCGACCACGGCTACGTCACGGCTCGGATCGGCCAGCCCAAGATCACCTACACCGACAAGCCCGGCGCGTCCGCGAAGAAGCCGCAGAAGCTCATGCGCCTCGAGATCCCGGTGACCGAGGGCGAGCAGTACCGGATGGGGGAGCTGAAGTTCGAGGGGCTCACCGTCCTCAAGGAGGACTTCGTCCGGGGCTACTTCAAGATGGTGCCGGGCGACGTCTACAACGACTCGAAGTTCAAGAAGGCCTACGAGAAGCTGCGCGACGTCTACGGCAGCCTCGGCTACTTCCAGTGGACGGGCGGCACGCAGCGGAAGCCGGACCCCGAGAAGAAGGTCGTGGACATCACGGTGCGGATGGAGGAGGACAAGCAGTACTTCCTCGGCCGGATCAGCTTCACCGGCAACGACTCCACGCGGGACAAGGTCATCCGCCGCGAGATCTACATGAACGAGGGCGACGTCTTCAACACCGAAGCCCTCAAGATGTCCATCAAGAGGGTCAACCAGCTCGGCTACTTCAAGCCGATGGAGGGCGCGCCCGACATCCGCCCGAACGAGACCGCGGACAACAAGGTCGACGTCACCTTCAAGGTCGAGGAGCAGAACCGAAACCAGTTCACCTTCGGCGGCGGCGTGAGCGGCCTCGAGGGCACGTTCATCAACGCCTCCTTCTCGACCACGAACTTCCTCGGCGCCGGCGAGACCTTCCAGATCTACGCGCAGAGCGGCAAGCGCACGAAGAACTACTCGCTGTCGGTCAGCGAGCCCTACTTCCTCGACCGCCCGATCACCGCCGGGGTCGATCTGTTCAAGCGCAAGATCACCTACTACAGCTACGCCAACGTCTCCGGCTACACGCAGGAGAGCACCGGAGCGAGCCTGGTGACCGGCTTCCTGGTGGGGAAGTGGTCGCGGGCCTTCCTGAACTACACCTACGAGGTGATCAAGCTCTCCGAGGCGGACCCCGCGGATCTCACCGACCCCTTCTATCCGGGCGCGGGGGGGATCAACTACGGGCCCCAGTACGACCCGCTCCTCTACGGGGACTTCGGGAAGCGCCGGGAGAGCCGGATCACCCCGAACCTCGTCTACAACACGGTCGACAGCCCCTTCACCCCGCGCGCCGGCATGCGCCACACGGCCACCTTCATGTTCGCCGGGGGCCCGCTGGGAGGGACGGTCAGCTACTACCGGCCCAACCTCGAGTCGATCCTCTACGTGCCCGTGCGCCGCAAGATGTCCCTCGGCATGCGCGCGGAGGCGGCCCTGATCGAGCCCTTCGGAAGCACCCAGGTGCTGCCCCTGTACCAGCGGTACTTCCTCGGCGGCGAGACGCAGGTGCGCGGCTACCCGATCCGCTCGATCGGCCCCATCGACTCCCAGGGCCGCGCGCTCGGCGGCAACAAGTTCGCCCTGTTCAACGCCGAGTACTACTTCGACGTCTTCGGCCCGGTGCGGGCGCTGCTCTTCTTCGACGCCGGCCAGGCGTACCTCGAGGGCCAGCCGTTCAGCTTCGACGACTTCCGCATCTCCACCGGGGCCGAGGTGCGGTTCATCATGCCGGTCCTCAACGTTCCTTTCCGGCTCATCTACGCCATCAATCCCAACCGGACCCTCTACGAGTCACTCTACGTGCCCTACTCGACCTTCAAGTTCGCCGTCGGTACCACCTTCTAAGGAGAAGACATGAAGAAGACGTTCGTCGCCGGCCTCCTGGTCGTGCTCGCCGCCGCGGGCGCGGCCCTCGCCCAGGAGGCCTCCGCCAAGGCCCCTCGCGTCGGTGTCGTGGACATGGCGCGGGTGTCGGCCGAGAGCCTGCTGGGCAAGTCGTACGCCTCCCAGCTGGAGAAGCTCCAGAACGACATCACCGCCGAGGCCACCAAGAAGCAGACCGAGCTCGCCAAGCTCGACACCGCGATCAAGACCCTGCAGGACGAGCTCGAGAAGCAGGGAGCGGTCCTGAGCCAGGAGGCCCGGGACAAGAAGCAGCAGGAGATCGTTCGCCTGGGCCGGCAGCGCCAGGGCTTCCTCGAGGACGGCCAGGCGGAGATCAACCGCATGCGCGAGCGCGCGCAGCAGCAGGCCCAGTCGATCAACAACGAGTTCCAGCTCAAGGTGCGCCCGGTCGTGGAGCAGGTGGCCAAGGACAAGGGATACGACCTCGTGCTCGACGCGCAGGTCGCCTACACGATCAACAAGGACTTCGACATCACCCGCGACGTGATCCTGAAGGCCGACGAGTCCGAAAAGGCCAAGCCCGCGGCGGCCGCGGCCCCGGCACCCGCGCCGGCGACCCCCAAGCCGTAGGCTTCTCGCCGCCGGGGGCGTGGCGGCGGGGGAGAGGGCCGTTGTCTCTCCTCCGCGCCCGCACCCGGCGCGGGTCCTCTCCCGCATGAGCTCCGGCGAGATCGGACGGCTCGTCCGCCAGATTCCCACCCAGTATCCGTTCGTGCTCGTGGACCGGATCCTGGACCACGATCCCGCGGGGCGTCTGGTGGCGGTGAAGAACGTGACCGGGGCGGAGGACTTCTTCGCCGGCCACTTCCCCTCGCACCCGGTGATGCCGGGCGTCCTGATCCTGGAGTCGCTGGCACAGGCCGCCGGCATCTGGCTGCTCAAGACGGCTCCCGACCCCGGCCGTATCGAGATCCGGGTGGTCGGTTTCGACGATGCGAAGTTCCGCCGGCCCGTGGTGCCCGGCGACCAGCTGCGCCTCGAAGTCCGGCTGGTGCACCGCCGGGGCGACCTGGTTCGCTTCCACGGCGAGGTGCGGGTGGGTGAGGCCCGCGCGGCCGAGGCCCGCCTGCTGCTCCAGGTGGGGGACGTGCCCCCCGCCGACGTCGACCCCCTCGCGCGGGTCGCGGCGGGGGCCGTGCTCGAGCCGGGGGTGAAGGTGGGGCCGTTCTGCGTCGTCGGGGACGGGGTGCGCCTGGGCCGGGGAACGGTGCTCGACTCCCACGTGGTGATCGAGGGCGACACCCGGGTGGGCGAGCGCAACCACTTCTTCCCCTTCTGCTCGATCGGGCTCGTGCCGCAGGACCTCAAGTTCCGGGGAGAGCCGAGCCGGGTCGAGATCGGCGAGCGCAACGTGTTTCGCGAGGGGACCACCGTTCACCGGGGGACGGCCGGGGGCGGGGCGCTCACCCGCGTCGGCTCGGACAACCTGTTCATGGCGCAGGTGCACGTGGCCCACGACTGCCTCGTCGGGAGCCACACGATCTTCGCGAACGCCGCCACCTTGTCGGGCCACGTCGAGGTGCACGATTTCGCGACCCTCGGGGGCTTCTCGGGCGTCCACCAGTTCTGCCGGGTCGGAACCCACGCGTTCATGGGCGGCGCCACCGTGGCCACCCGCGACGTGGCGCCCTTCTCCCTGACGGTCGGCAACCGGGCCCACTTCTTCGGGCTCAACCTCGTGGGATTGCGCCGCCGCGGCTTCTCCCCCGAGGCGATCGCCGCGCTGCGACAGGCGTACCGGCTCCTGACGCAGGTCGGCCTTCCCCTGGCGGAGGCGCTGGGCCGCATCGAGGCGGGCGGGCCTCACGACGAGGAGGTTCGCGCGCTCGTCGACTTCGTGCGCACTTCGAAGCGCGGTGTCATCCTCGATCGCCGGCACGGCGGCGCGTCCGGCGAGCCGGAGCCGTAGCCGCATGCGGGACGACACCGCGTCGCCGGGGCCGGCCGGGCCGCTCGGGCTCATCGCGGGCAACGGCCGCTTCCCCTTCCTCGCCGCGGCCGGGGCCCGGCGCGCGGGCCGGCGGGTCGTGGCGCTGGCCATACGCGAGGAGGCGTCGGCCGAGCTCGAGGCCGAGGTGGACGAGTTCCACTGGATCGGCCTGGGGCAGCTCGGCCGGGCCATCTCGATCCTGCAGCAGGCAGGCGCCGTCGAGGCGATCATGGCCGGGCAGGTCAAGCACCGACGGATCTTCTCGGACATCGTGCCGGACCTGAAGCTGCTCGGTGTCCTCGCACGCCTCGCTTTCCAGAACACCGACAGCCTGATCGGCGCCGTCGCGGACGCGCTGGGGCGGGAGGGCATCACCCTGTTGCCCTCCGTGGCGTTTCTGGGAGACCAGCTGGCGCTCGAGGGGCCGATGACCCGGCGGCAGCCCGACCCGGAGGAGAGGAAGGACGTCCGGTACGGCGAGACGGTGGCGCGTGCGCTGGCGGGGATGGACCTGGGCCAGACCGCGGTCGTGAAGCACCGGGCGGCGGTGGCGCTCGAGGCGATGGAGGGCACGGACGAGACCATCCGCCGCGCGGGCTGCATCGCGGGCCCGGGCACGACGGTGGTCAAGGTCTCGAAGCCCCGCCAGGACATGCGGTTCGACGTCCCCGTGGTGGGCGCGGGGACGCTCGTCGCCATGCGCGAGGCCGGCGCGCGCGTCCTCGCCGTGGATGCCCGGCGGACTCTCCTGATCGATCGGGCCGCCTTCCTCGCGCAGGCCGAGGCAGACGGAATCGCCGTCGTGGGTCTCGACGCGGGAGAAGCGGAGCCAGCGAAGAATGGATGAGATCGCTCTGAACGTCGGGGTCATCGGGGTGGGGGCCCTCGGCCGTCACCACGCGCGCGTCTGGGCGAGCGTCCCCGGGGCGCGCCTCGTGGGCGTCCTCGACACCGATCCGGCGCGGGCGGCCGAGGTGGCGGCCCAGCAGGGGTGCCGCGCCTACGGCGACGTCGACGCCCTGCTCGCCGACGTGCGTGCCGTCTCGGTTGCCGTCCCGACCGTGGACCACCACGCGGTGGCCCGCCGCGCCCTCGAGCGGGGCCGGGACGTCCTGCTCGAGAAGCCGATGACCGCGACTCTGGAGGAGGCCGACGACCTCCTGGCGTTGGCGGAGGAGCGGGGTGCGGTGCTGCAGGTCGGGCACATCGAGCGGTTCAACCCCGCGACCGAGGCCCTGCTCTCGGCGGGGAAGGGAGCCCGATTCGTGGAAGTCCACCGGCTGGGCTCCTTCTCGCCGCGCAGCCTCGACGTGGACGTGGTCCTCGACCTCATGATCCACGACCTCGACATCGTCCTCTGCCTCGACGGCTCCGAGCCGGTCCAGATCGAGGCGGTGGGGGTGCCGGTGCTCACGTCGCGCGTGGACATCGCCAACGCCCGGCTGCGGTTCGCCTCGGGGCTGATCGCGAACCTGACCGCCAGCCGGGTCTCGGTCGAGAAGGTGCGGAAGTTCCGGGTCTTCGCCCCCCGCACCTACGTGTCCGCCGACTTCACGGCCCGGGAAGCACAGGTCTACCGCCTGGAGCCGGACGAGTCCGGAAAGCCCCGGATTGCCTCGGCCCGTTGCGGGGCGCCCGACCAGGAACCGCTGCGCCTGCAGATCGAGGCGTTCGCCAAGGCGGTCCGCGACCGCTCACGTCCGGTCGTTTCGGGCAGCGACGGCCGCCGGGCCCTCGCACTGGCTCATGCGATCCTGGATGCACTTTCGGGTCCCGCCCGTAATCCCTGAGCGGGACCCGAAGGACCTGGTCCGTCCGTTCTTCGTTGTCCGTTTCATCCTGTCCGTTCCCTTTCGTAAGGCCCCGAAGAAGGCCGGCCCCCGCCCTCCCTCGACCCGTCGTGGGCAGAACGCCTCCAAGTGCAACATCTTGTGTGGATTACTTGATCCATTGCCGCCGGGCGTGCTAGTCTGAACGCCTGAGGAGCGTAGCCCCGAGGGGCGCAGTGTGCACAGATTCGACCAGCGACAGGGTTTTCTCGTCTCGGCGATCCTCCACCTGACCCTCCTCATGGTGCTGATTGCCCACCCCCTGAAGCCTCGCCAACCGGACGAGATCGACCCGAGCACTCTGGAAAGAAAGGACTTGGTGTTCCTGCCGCCCGCCGCCGTGCTGCGCCAGCTGGCCCCGCAGCTCCCGCCCGGCGTTCGGCCCCGGCCGATCCCAGCCCCGACGCCGCCCCCGGTGCAGGCCCAGCCCCAGGCCCAGGCCAAGGACCGGATCAGCGTGGGTCCGCCGAGCGACCTTCGGAGCAAGGGGCCGATGATCCTTCGGCGCGACGACGACCTGACCAAGGTGCCGAAGGGCCAGATGGTTCCGCCGGCGCCCGCCGCGCCGACGCCAGCTCCGGCCACGGCCGTGCCTGCGCCCGCGGCCCAGACCGCCCAGAAGGGCGGGGGTGCGCCCGAGGTGGCGGGGCGCGAGGGGCTTCGACTCCCGCCCGGCCTCGTCGGCGGGCAGTTGAAAGGCGGGGACGAGGGCCGGCGGGGCCGGCCCGGGGCTCTCGGGCCCGCGATCGAAGGCGCCATGGACAGCGTCGTCCGGCGGATGCAGAAGGACGCACAGCTCGGCCTGCCCACGGGAACGGGGCAGAACCAGGCGGGTCTGTACTTCGACCCCCAGGGGGCCGACTTCACCCTCTGGATCAACACGTTCAAGAACGAGGTGTATCGGAACTGGATCGTGCCGCAGGCCGCCCTCTTCGGCTTCAGGGGGCACGTCGATTTCGAGTTCACCGTCGAGAGGGACGGATCGATGTCGGCGCTGCGGATGCTGAAGTCCTCGGGAACCACGTCGCTCGACCGGGCGGCGCAGAACGCCCTCTCGGGCAGCCGTTGGATGCCGCTTCCCGACGACTACGGCCCGCCGCGCGTGACGATGCAGGTCACCTTCTTCTACAACGAGGCGCCGCAGGGCTCTTGACCCGCAAGCGCGTCGTGAATCACGCGAGCGTCGCCTGGGTCGCGGCGGTGGCCGGGGCCTGGATCGTGGCCGCGGCCTGCCGCACCATGCAGGGGGGGGTCGCGTCGGCTCCCGCCGGCGTCTCCACGACGGCCCCCGGTCCTCTCGCCTCGGTCCTGGCACCTTCGATCCGCGTCGGCATCGTGACCGACGCCGCGCGGGCCTCGATCGGCGCCGACTCCGGTGTCGTCGTCCACGGACGCGCCGCCGGCGAGACGGCGGTGCGGGTCCGCACGCTGCCACGGGCGACGTTCAGCTCGCCGGCGGCGGGGCGCCTGCGCCTGATCGAAACGGGAGACGAGCTCGAGCTGGCGATCGTGGCCCCCGCCGTTGCGGCGGAGCTGCTGCAGTCGGAGGCCACACCCTACCGGGGCCTTTTCGAGGTCCGCCCTGCCGAGGAGGGCCGGCTCACGGTCGTCAACGTCGTCCATCTGGAGGACTACCTGCGGGGTGTCGTCCCGAACGAGCTCTCGCCCCAGGCCTTCCCGCAGATCGAGGCGCTCAAGGCGCAGGCGGTCGCGGCGCGCACCTACGCGCTC
Organism: uncultured Acidobacteriota bacterium; assembly: GCA_963818355.1. Lineage (GTDB taxonomy): Bacteria > Acidobacteriota > Vicinamibacteria > Fen-336 > Fen-336 > DATBSL01. The sequence continues at coordinate 34,542 of CAWFSB010000029.1, forward strand.
TCCCACCTCGGCGACTACTCCTCGAAGGGTTACGACGTCTGCGCGACACCCTCCTGCCAGGTCTACCGGGGGCAGCCCTCGGAGCACCCCCTGACCGACCGCGCGATCGAGGATACGAGGGGGATCGTCGCCACGTGGCGCGGCCGGGCCATTCACGCCTACTACACGTCGACCTGCGGGGGACACACCGAGGAAGGCGCGGCCATCTTCGACGACGACGCCCCGTACCTGCGCGGGGTGGCCTGCCTCCCGGAGCGCTCGTCGCTGCACGCGGTGCGGACGACCTCCTCCCCGCGGCGCGACCTCCCGGGCGGGCCGGAGACCGCCCACGACGTCGCCCTGCTGGAGGCCCTCGGGGTGATCGACGCCGCCGACGCCGCGCCCGCGCGGCTCGAGGGAATCCCCACCGACGCCGAGGTGCGTGCGTGGACCGTCCGGCTCCAGGCGGCCCTGCACCGCAGCGGGTGCGACAGCCCGGTGAGCGGCGCTCTCGCCCGCCGCGCCACCTTCGCCCGCCACCTCGTGGCCTCCGCCTGCTGGACCGAGCGGGCCGAGCGCCTGCTCGCTCCGGGCGACGCGGAGTATCTCTCGCAGGCCGAGGACACCGGCACGCTGGACCGCGGGGAGCGCCAGGCCCTCGCTCTCCTCGTTCACGAGGGCCTGGTTTCGCCGGCGCCGGACAACAGGCTCCGCCCCGACGCCGCGCTGACTCGGGCCGGGGCGCTCGCGCTCATCGCGGGTGTGGCCGAGAGGGCGGGAGCGCCCGGTCTCGCCCAGGGCGAGCTGGCGGGGCTCGCCGAGGGGTCCTTGAGCGTTCTCCACGGGGAGGCCGCCGACAGCCACGCGCTCGACCCGGGGGTGCGCCTCTTCCGCGACCTCGACGGGGTCCACGCGGGCGCCTCGGAGCTCGCCCTCTCGGTGGGGGAGCGGGTCGTCTACGTCGAGCGGGACGGGAGAGTCGTCTACCTCGAGGCGGAGCAGACCCGCCGGGGCGCGGCGGCCGACCGCAGCTCGCGTTACTACAACTGGGAGGTGCGCATGACCCCGGCCGAGGTGGCGGGTGCGATCGCCCGCTACGGGTCCGTCGGCGCGGTCCGCGACATCGTGCCGAAGCGGCTGGGCGTCTCCGGGCGCGTGGTGGAGCTCGAGGTCGTGGGCGCCCTGGGGCAGCTCGACCTCAAGGGGCTGCAGGTGCGCTGGGGCCTGGGCCTGCGCGAGAACCTCTTCGTCATCAACCGCGAGACGGGCCCGCGCGGCGACGTCGAGCGCTTCGTGATCACCGGCAAGGGCTGGGGCCACGGTGTCGGCATGTGCCAGGTCGGCGCCTTCGGCATGGCGCAGGCCGGCTCGACCTTCGACCAGATCCTGAAGCACTACTACACGGGCGTCAGCCTGAGCCGGCCCGAGCCGGGCGGGGCCGGAGTGGTGGGCCGGCCCTGACGGCCCTGACCCCGGTCTTTGACACCCGTCGGGCACCCTCCTAGAATCCACGAGCGTCGCCCGCCACGCTGATGAGCAGCCCAGCCCCCAAGCGCCTCGAGTCGTTCGCCGTCCCCGGCGGTCTGCGGGGCAGCCTCGCCCGCCTGGCGCTTCCGGACCTCCTGCACGAGCTCGACGCCGCGGGCGCGACCGGCATCCTGTCGCTCACCTCCGGCGGCGCGCGAAAGGCCCTCTATTTCAGGGGCGGGCGCGTCGTCTTCGGGGCGAGCAACCTGCCGAGCGACCGCCTCGGCGAGGTGCTGCTGCGCGAGGGCAAGATCACCCCGGACCAGAACGAGACCTCGGTCCGCGCGCTGGCCCAGGGGCGCCGACAGGGCCGCGTGCTCGTGGAGATGGGCGCCTTGTCGCCGGACGAGCTGTGGTGGGCGGTGCAGACCCAGGTCCGCGAGATCGTCTTCAGCGTCTTCCAGTGGGACGAGGGGCAGTTCCACTTCGAGGACTCGGTCCTGCCGGAGCGGGAGAAGATCACGGTCGACCTCGACGTGACCGCCCTCGTGCTCGAGGGCGTGCGGCGCATGGACATCGCCGGCGCGGTGCGCGCGCGCCAGCCCGACGGCTACCTGGTGGTCGAGCGCGGGGCGACGCCGCCCGAGGGCCTCCTGCACGCCTGGGAGATGCACGTGCTGTCCCTCGTCGACGGCGAGAAGAGCGTCGTCGAGCTGTGCCACGAGAGCGAGGCGGGCGAGGGGCAGACGCAGAAGGCTCCTCTACGCCTTTCTCTGCACCGGGATCGTCCGCGCCCGCGGGCGGAAGGTCCGCGCGCTCGACCAGGACTTCGTCCCCGAGGACAGCCTGCTCGCCCTCCTCGACTCCTTCAACCGGATGTACCGCCACGTTCTCGCGTACATGGTGAAGGAGGTCGGGCCCATCGCGGAGAACGTGCTCGCGAAGTACCTGGGCACCGTGCGCGAGTCGCGGCCCGACGTTCTCTCCGGCGTGCCGCTGCGCAAGGACGGCTCGCTCGACGAGGCGGCGGTGGAGCGCAACCTGGGGCGCCTGGCCGAGGACCGCCGGCGCCCCGCCCTCGTGGACGCGCTCAACGAGCTGCTCTACGCGGAGCTGCTCGCGGTCAAGCGGACGCTCGGCGCCGACCACGAGAGCGCCATCGTGCGCGAGCTGCGCCCGCCGCGGTGAGCGCGCCGACCCGGCAGCAGGTCCGCGGGGCGGTGATCCTGCTCGGGGCCATCCTGCTGCTGGTCCTGTGGCGCCTGTGGCGGCTCCTCTAGTCGCGATCGTCGGCCCCACCGCCTCGGGCAAGAGCGCCCTCGCCCTGCGCCTCGCCCGGGAGCTCTGTGGCGAGATCGTCTCCTGCGACAGCCTGCAGGTGTACCGCGGCCTCGACGTCGGGAGCGCCAAGGCGACGAGCGCGGAGCGGGCCGCGATCCCGCACCACCTGCTCGACGTGGCCGATCCCGGCGAGGTGTTCTCCGCCGCGGACTACGCGCGCCTCGCCCGCGCCGCCCTCCACGCCGTCCGGGCGCGCGGGCGCCTTCCGATCGTGGCGGGAGGCACGGGCCTGTACCTGCGGGCGCTGCTCGTGGGTCTGTTCGAGGGGCCCCCGCGCGACGAGGCGCTGCGTCGGCGCCTCGAGGCGATCGGCGACCGGTTCGGAGACGAGAGGCTGCACCGCCTGCTCGGGCGGGTCGACCCGGCGGCGGCGGGGAGGATCGGTCCGCGGGACCGGGTGCGCGTGGTGCGGGCCCTCGAGGTCTACCGTGTGACGGGCCGCCCGATTTCGGAGGAGCAGCGGCGAGGCTCCGAGCCGCTGCGCGGCTACCGGACCCTCGTCGTCGGGCTCGACCCGGGCCGGGCGGCGCTGCGGGCCGCCATCGAGGCCCGCACCCGTCAGATGCTCGCGCAGGGGCTGGTGGACGAGGTGCGCGGCCTGCTCTCCAGGGGCACGGATCCCCTCGCGAGGCCCCTGCAGGCGATCGGCTACCGCCAGGCCCTGTCGGTGCTGCGGGGCGAGATGAGGCTCGAGGACGCCGAGGGCGCGATCGTCTCCGCCACCCTGCGCTTCGCGAAGCGGCAGATGACCTGGTTCCGGCACCAGGAAGACGTGCGGTGGTTCGCCCACGCGGGCGAGGCCCGGGAGGCCGTGCACGCCTGGCTCGAGGCCCCGCCCCCGGCTAACTCCTTGACCTGAGGGCCGAAATCAGTAGAATTTGTAAGTTTGCGGCCGACTTCCATGCTTCTCATCGACATACCCCGGATTCCGCCGGAAGGCTTCGATCTCGACGAGGCACTCGATCCCGCCGCCCTGCATCTGGACGGCGAGGCCGAGCTGGCCCTGCGCCCCGGCGGGCGCCTCCGCGCTCACGTCGAGGTCGTGGACCAGACGACGCTGCACGTTCGGGGGCGCCTGGACGGCACGCTCGACGTGGACTGCGCGCGGTGCCTCGAGCGGTACGCCGTGCGTCCTCGGGCAGGAGCTGGACCTGTTCTACCTGCCCGCCGCGGCCGGACAGCCGGAAGCGCAGGAGGAAGAGGTCGAGCTGAGCGACCGCGACGTGGTCGTCGGCTATTACCAGGGCGACCGCCTGGATCTCGGCGAGGTCGTGAGGGAGCAGGTTCTGCTCGGCCTTCCGCTGAAACCGCTGTGCCGCGAGGACTGCCAGGGGCTCTGCCCACGCTGCGGGAAGAACCGCAACGCCGGTCCCTGCGGCTGTACGCCGGAGGAGGAGGCGGGCGACCCCCGCCTCGAGCCTCTCCGCAAGCTGTTCGACAAGAAACGCCAGTAGGAGCACCGATGCCCAATCCCAAGCGACGTCACTCGAAGGCCCGCCGCGACAAGCGGCGGGCCCACGACCACCTCCAGGCGCCCGGCCTCAGCGTCTGCCCCAACTGCCACGAGCCGAAGCTGCCGCACCGCGTCTGCCTGCGCTGCGGGCACTACAAGGGCAAGGCGGTCGCCGGGGCCGAGGAGGCTTAAGGAGTGCCGCAGCCCCGGGTGGCCGTGGACGCCATGGGTGGCGACCACGGTCCCGCGGTGGTGGTCGAGGGGGCCGTGCTCGCCAGCCGCGAGCTGGGCGTCGCGGTGTCCCTGGTGGGTCCCGAGCGCACCTTGCGGGAGGAGCTCGATCGGCTCGGGGCCACGTCGGCGGTCGAGGTCGTGGACGCTCCCGACGTCGTCGGCATGGGCGAGAAGGTGAGCCTCTCGACCCTCAAGCGGCGCTCGTCGATCCAGGTCGCCCTCGAGCGCGTGCGCGACGGGCAGCGCCGACGCGTTCTTCTCCGGCGGGAACACGGCGGCGTGCTGGACGATCGCGAAGATGGTGCTGGGCACTCTCGAGGAGGTGGACCGGCCGGCCCTGGCCGCGGTGGTCCCCAACCGCAAGGGGCGCACGGTCCTGCTCGACGTGGGCGCCAACACGCAGTGCAATGCCCTTCAACTCGAGGAGTTTGCCGTGATGGGCAGCGCCTACGCGCGCGGGGTGCTCGACTGCCCGCGGCCCCGGGTGGGCCTGATGAGCCTCGGCGAGGAGGAGACCAAGGGCGGCGAGCTCGTCCGGGAGGTCCACGAGGTGCTGAAGGCCTCGAGCCTCAACTTCGTGGGCAACGTCGAGGGCCACGACCTCTTCAGCGGCAAGGTGGACGTGGTCGTGATGGACGGCTTCACCGGCAACGTGGTGCTCAAGGCCTGCGAGACGCTCGCCGAGCTCGTGGTCGACCTCATCAGCGAGGAGGTGGGGCGGAACGTGCGCGGCCAGGTCGGGGCGTTGCTCCTCAAGCCGGCGTTCCGCGCCGCCCGCCGGAGAAGCGACCCGGCCGAGATCGGCGGGGCGCCCCTCCTCGGCCTCAAGGGCTGCTGCGTGATCGGCCACGGCAAGGGGAGGGCCCGCGCCGTGAAGCACGGCATCCGCACCGCCGCGTTCTTCCACTCGAGCGGGTGCAACGCCGCGATCGCGGCGGAGCTTCGAGCCCTGGGCGAGCGCAAGGAGGCGGCGAGCGCATGAGCGTCGCGTTCGTCTTCCCCGGCCAGGGCTCGCAGGTGGTCGGGATGGGGAGGGCTCTGTGCGAGGCCTTTCCCGAGAGCCGGGCGGCCTTCGAGGAGGCCGACGCGGCCCTCGGCTTCGCGCTGTCGAGGCTCTGCTTCGAGGGGCCCGAGGCCGAGCTGCAGCTCACCGCGAACACCCAGCCCGCCATCCTGGCGGCCAGCGTCGCCGCCCTTCGACCTCTGGTCGCGCGGGGGGCCCGCCCGGACTGGGTGGCCGGGCACAGCCTGGGCGAGTACTCGGCGCTCGTCGCCGCCGGCGCGATCGGCTTCGCGGACGCGGTGCGCACCGTCCGCCGCCGGGGGGAGTTCATGCAGGAGGCGGTGCCGGTCGGGGTGGGGGCGATGGCAGCGATCCTCGGCCTGGACCTGCCCGCGATCGAGGAGGCGTGTCGCGAGGCCGCCAACGGCGAAGTGGTCTCGCCCGCCAACGTGAACTCGCCCGGCCAGGTCGTGATCGCCGGGCACGCGGGGGCCGTGGATCGCGCCTCCGAAGGCTGTCGGGCCCGGGGTGCGAGGCGCACGGTGAAGCTCCCGGTCTCCGCCCCCTTCCACTGCGCGCTCATGCGGCCCGCCCAGGACCGGCTCCTTGGCGAGGTGCAGGCGGTCGCCTTCCAGGACCCGGCGACGCCTCTCGTCAACAACGTGGACGCCCGGGTGGTCCGCGACGCGGAGGCCTGCCGCGAGGGCCTGGTGCGCCAGGTCTCCGGGGCGGTGCGGTGGCAGGAGTCGGTCGAGACACTGATTCGCGAGGGCGTCACGACCTTCGTGGAGGTCGGCCCGGGATCGGTCCTGAGCGGCCTCGTCCGGAAGATCGCCCGGGGCACGCGCGTTCTCGGCGTGGACTCGCCGGAGTCCCTGGAGGCGGCCGTCGCCGCCCTGGGGGCGGGGGCGGAGGGGTGATGGGGCTTCTCGAGGGGAAGGTCTCGCTGGTGACCGGCGCCTCCCGCGGGATCGGTCGCGCCATCGCGAAGGCCCTGGCGGCCGAGGGGGCCCTCGTGGTGCTCGCAGCGCGTGACGCGGCGAAGCTCGGCGAGGCGGTGGGGGAGATCGCGAGCGCGGGCGGCCGGGCCGAGGCCCTGGCGCTGGACGTGGCCGAGCGGTCCTCGGTCGAGGCCGGGGTGGCGCACGTCCTCTCCGCCCACGGCCACATCGACCACCTGGTCAACAACGCCGGGGTGACCCGCGACAACCTCCTGCTGCGCATGAAGGACGAGGAGTGGCAGCAGGTGCTGGCCACCAACCTCACCGGCGTCTTCCTCTGCACGCAGGCGGTGCTCAAGCCGATGGTCCGGCAGCGGAGCGGCCGCATCGTGAGCATCACCTCCGTGGTGGGGCTCGGCGGCAACGCGGGCCAGGCCAACTACGCCGCGAGCAAGGCCGGGATCGTGGGCTTCACGAAGTCCGTGGCCCGCGAGGTCGCCTCCCGGGGCATCACCGCCAACGCGGTGGCCCCCGGGTTCATCGACACCGACATGACCGCGGCCTTGAGCGACAAGGCCCGGGAGAGCCTCATCGGGGCGATCCCCATGGGCCGCGTGGGACGGCCCGAGGACGTCGCCGGGGCCGTCGTCTTTCTCGTCTCCGACGCCGCCGCCTACGTGACCGGGCAGGTCCTGGCCGTGGACGGCGGTTTCCATATGTAGAATAGCTGTCTCCCCGCCGCTGGAGGCCGCGGGGGTTTCCCGAGGAGCGTTCGAATGGAGCCTGTTGCCGATCGCGTGAAGAAGATCATCGTGGACCAGCTGGGCGTCGAGGAAGAGACGGTCACGCCGGAGGCCTCGTTCGTGGACGACCTCGGCGCGGACAGCCTCGACACCGTCGAGCTGGTGATGGCGCTGGAGGAGGAGTTCGGGATCGAGATCCCCGACGAGGACGCGGAGAAGATCACCCGGGTCCGGGAAGCGGTGGACTACATCGAGAAGCACTCGGGCAAGAAGTAGCCCGGACAGCGCGCGCCACGTGACCCCGAACCGAAGGGTCGTCGTGACGGGGGTGGGGCTCGTGTCGCCCCTGGGCATCGGCACCGAGCAGACCTGGCAGGGTCTGCTGGCCGGTCGCTCGGGGGCGGGCCCCATCACGCTCTTCGACGCCTCCCACCACTCCACCCACTTCGCCTGCGAGGTGAAGGGCTTCGACCCTCTTCACTGGATCGAGAAGAAGGACGTCAAGAAGGTCGACCGCTTCATGCAGTTCGCGATCGCCGCCTCCGACATCGCGATGAAGGACGCCGCATTCGCCGTGGACCCGTCGAGGGCCGGACGGGTGGGTGTCTTCATCGGCAGCGGGATCGGCGGGTTCGCCACCATCGAGCGCGAGCACGAGGCCCTCCTCAAGGGCGGGCCCCGCAAGATCAGCCCCTTCTTCATCCCCGCCGCGATCATCAACCTCGCCTCGGGCTGGGTCTCGATCCGCACCGGGGCCAAGGGACCCAACTCCGCGACCGCGACCGCGTGCGCGAGCGGCGCCCACGCGGTGGGCGACGCCTTCCGCCTCATCCAGCGCGGCGACGCCGACGCGATGATCGCCGGGGGCTCGGAGGCCGCGATCACGCCGCTCGGCGTGGGCGGCTTCTGCTCGATGCGCGCGCTCAGCACGCGCAACGACGCCCCCGAGAAGGCCTCGAGGCCCTTCGACAAGGACCGCGACGGCTTCGTCATCGGCGAGGGATCGGGCATCCTCGTCCTGGAGGAGCTCGAGCACGCCCGGCGCCGGGGCGCGAAGGTGTACGCCGAGATCGTCGGGTACGGGACGTCGGGCGACGCGTACCACATCTCGGCCCCCAGCGAGGACGGCGACGGGGCCGTCCGCGTCATGCGGGCCACCCTGGAGGACGCGGGAGTCGAGCCCTCGGTCGTCGACTACATCAACGTCCACGGCACGTCGACTCCGCGCGGGAGACGCGGTGGAGACGATCGCCACCAAGACCGTGTTCGGCGACCACGCGCGGCGGCTGGCCCTGAGCTCGACGAAGTCGATGACCGGGCACCTCCTGGGCGCCTCGGGCGGGCTCGAGGCCGGCATCACCGCCCTCGCGCTGCGCGACCAGGTCCTCCCCCCGACCATCAACCACGACAACCCCGACCCCGAGTGCGACCTCGACTGCGTGCCCAACCAGGCGCGCAAGGCCGAGGTCCGGTACGCCATCAGCAACTCCTTCGGCTTCGGCGGCACCAACGGCGCGCTCCTGTTCAAGCGCTTCGAGGCCTGAGAAGGGAAGAGCCATGAAGATCGTCGTCTGCGTGAAGCAGGTCCCGGACACCGAGACGCGGGTCAAGATCGCTCCCTCCGGAGCCGCCATCTCCGAGTCGGACGTGGCCAACTGGATCGTCTCCCCCTACGACGAGTTCGCGATCGAGGAGGCGCTGCGCATCAAGGAGGCGAAGGGCGGCGAGGTCGTCCTCGTCACCGCCGGCCCCGAGCGGGCCCAGGCCGCCCTGCGGACCGGGCTGGCGATGGGTGCGGACTCCGCTCTCCACGTGAAGGACGCGGCGCTCGACGCGGCCGACACCCTCGGCACGGCCCGGGCGCTCGCCGCCGCGATCCGGACCCTCGCGCCCTTCGACCTCGTCCTGTGCGGGCAGCAGGGTGTCGGCGGCGACCACAGCCAGGTCCCCGGCATGCTGGCGGAGCTGCTCGACCTGCCGCAGGTGACGGTGGCGGTCAAGGTCGACGTCGGAGAGGGGAAGGCCACGGTCGAGCGCGAGATCGACGGCGGGCGCGAGACGTGGGAGACCCCGCTCCCGGCGCTGGTGTCGGCGCAGAAGGGCCTGAACGAGCCGCGCTACGCCAGCCTCAAGGGGATCATGGCGGCGAAGAAGAAGACGATCCAGGCGCTCGACCTCGCCTCTGTGGGACTCGACGCGGCGGCGGTCGTCCCGAAGGTGACGGTCACCGCCATGGAGCTGCCGCCGGCCCGCCCGGCGGTGCGCATGATCGAGGGCGACTCGCCCGCGCAGGAGCTCATCCGCCTCCTCCACGAGGAAGCGAAGGTCATCTAGGAGAAGGGGCACATGGCAACGATCCTGACGTTCGCGGAGCAGCGGGACGGGAAGCTGCGGCGCGCCTCCCTCGAGGTCGTATCCGAGGCACGCCGCCTCGCCGGCGCGCTCGGGGCCACCGTCACCGCGGTGGTCGTCGGACCGGGCTCGGAGTCCCTGTCCGGCGAGCTGGCCGCATACGGGGCCGATCGGGTGCAGGTGTTCGACGACCCCGCCCTGGGAGCCTACGCTACCGAGGCCTACGCGCGGGCGCTCGCGCAGGCGATCGCCGACGCGAAGCCCTCGGTCGTGCTCGTTCCCTTCACGGCGATGGGGAAGGACCTCGCGCCGCGCGTCGCGGCGAAGGTAGGAGCCGGCCTCGCCTCCGACTGCGTGGGCCTCTCGGTCGCGGGCGGCAAGCTCGTGGCCCGACGGCCCCTCTACGCCGGCAAGGCCTACGCGACGCGTCGAGTGGGCCGGGGAGCCGCAGATGGCGACCCTGCGGCCCAACGTCTTCGCGCTCGGGACGCCGGACACCTCGCGGAAGGCCGAGGTCGTCAAGGCGACCGTCGACGCGTCCTCCCGCGCGAAGGTGGTGGCCGTGCGCGCCACGGCCCAGGGCAAGGTGCAGCTCACCGAGGCGCAGATCATCGTCTCCGGGGGCCGCGGCCTCAAGGGCCCGGAGCACTTCCCCCTGGTCGAGGCGCTGGCCGAGGCGATGGGGGCGGCCGTGGGCGCCTCCCGCGCCGTCGTGGACGCGGGCTGGGTGGACCACCAGATGCAGGTCGGCCAGACGGGCAAGACGGTCTCGCCCTCGCTCTACGTGGCCTGCGGCATCAGCGGGGCCATCCAGCACCTGGCCGGCATGTCGTCCTCGAAGGTCATCGTGGCGATCAACAAGGACGCCGACGCGCCGATCTTCAAGGTCGCCGACTACGGCATCCTCGGCGACGTGTTCGAGCTCCTGCCGAAGCTGACCGAGGCCGCCAAGGCCCACTTCGCCTCGCGCGGCTGACGCAGCACCGGCCACGGCCGGGGTCAGGCTCTCGGATCGTGACCTGCTGGGCGCCCGCGCGGTCTACTGCACCCAGGCGAAGCTGACCGCGAAGCCCTCGAGGTCGCCGACTGACCCGCTGACCCGCAGGTCGACGTGGCGCGCCAGGCGTATGTCGAGGCCGAGCCCGAGCGCGAAGTCGAGGGAGCTGTCCCCCTCGGAGAACGTCGGGATCAGGACGGGCTGCAGGTAGGGCACGAAGCTCATGCCGGAGCCGCTGCTGTCGAACCTCCGCCCGAGGCTGAGCCCGATGGGCGTCCGGAAGACGGTGTCGCCGTCGTAGAACACGGCACCGAGGCCGACGGTGAGGGCCCCGTCGAGCGGGAAGTCCTTCGAGTGCGTGATGAGCCGGCTCCGGAAGCGGCCCCCGAGAACGAGGTCGGAGCTCTCGCCCGCGTCCAGCGCCCCCACCCGCAGCCCGAAGTCGTTGCGGCCCGAGGCGAAGCTGAAGAATCCCTCGACGCCGAGGTCGGACCCCTCGGGCGCCGAGAGGCTCAGGCCGAACTCGTGGTGGGAGAAGGCCCGGAAGGGCGCCGAGAAGACCGGCGTACCGGTCTCCTGCGCCTGGGCGGGAGAGCCGAGCGCCAGAGCGGCCGCCACCCCGAGGGCCGTGAGCGTCGCGTGTCTCATGCTCCAGTAGAGCGCGGGAGGCCGGGCGGCGAGGTGATGGGCGTCACCGGGTCTTGATAGACTTGCCCGCAGCGGAGGTTGTCCATCCATGGTGCTCCCCGTGCTCCAATCCCTCCTGACCCTGGGCCTTCTCCTCGCCGCGGTCGGCTTCATGGCCAAGCGGCTCTGGCACATCGGCGTGCTCATCAACACGGGCACGCGCGGCGACGAGATCCTCACGGACGAGCCGGGCGAGCGCACGCGGACGATGCTCGCCTACACGCTCGGCCAGAAGAGGCTGAAGGAGGACGCCGCCGCCGGCCTGCTGCACGGGGTCTTCCTCTACGGCTTCCTGATCCTCGGCCTCGGCCACTTCGAGGTGATCCTCGAGGGATTGACGGCGTTCCTGAAGGCCTTCGACGGCCGGCCCTTCCTCTACGAGCGCGTCCTGCCCTCGGGCCTCAACGCCCTCTATCACCTCAGCCAGGACGTGCTGGCCGCCGCGGTCCTGGCCGCCGGCCTGATCGCCCTCGTCCGGCGCCTGACCGGCAACCCGGCGCGCCTGCTGCCGCGATCGAAGGACGGCGAGAGGATCCTCTGGTTCATCGTCGCGCTCTACGCCAGCTTCTTCCTGCTGGTCGGCGCGACCGTCCTGCTGAAGCAGCGTGCCGCCGGAGACCCGGCACCCTTCCCGTACCAGCCGTTCAGCTCGCTCGTGGCCGCGGCGCTCTCGGGCCTCTCGACTCCCGCCGCGCAGGCCCTGCGCGCGCTCGGCTGGTGGACGCACGTGCTCGTGTTCCTTGGCTTCGCCGCCTACCTGCCGACGACCAAGCACATGCACCTCGTCTTCGCCTGGCCCAACACCTGGCTCTTCCGCAAGGAGCGCTACGGGCTGCCGCCGAGGATCGACTTCGAGAAGACCGAGAAGTTCGGCATCGACCGCGTCCAGGAGCTGCCCTGGAAGAGCCTCCTCGACTCGTACGCCTGCACCGAGTGCGGCCGCTGCAACGCGGCGTGCCCGGCCCACGCCACCGGCAAGCCCCTGCAGCCCATGAAGGTGCTCCACGACCTCAAGGTCAACCTCCGCGACCGCAACGGGACGGACATCCTGCGCTTCCGCGACCCGAAGGGCCGCCCGCTCCCGGGGAAGGCCGAGGAAGAGGCGGCGTTCGAGCCGAGGACGCCCCTCGTCTCGAAGCTCGAGATCCATGACGGGCAGGTTCACCTGGACGAGCTCTGGGCGTGCACGACCTGCGCCGCCTGCGTCCAGGCGTGCCCGGTCCTGATCGACTCCGTCCCGGGCGACCTCATCGGCCTGCGACAGAGCCTCGTGATGATGGAGTCCGAGTTCCCGCAGGAGGCCACGACCGCCTTCAAGGGCATGGAGGTGCAGGGCAACCCGTGGGGCGTGGGCCGGGATCGCCGCATGGAGTGGGCGGAGGGGCTCGATGTCCCGGTGATGGCGGAGCTCGGCGGGCGCGAGGTCGAGTACCTGCTCTGGGTCGGCTGCGCCGGGTCCACCGACCCGCGGGCCCGGAAGACCAACCAGGCCCTCGTTCGCATCCTGAAGGCCGCGAAGGTGGACTTCGCGACGCTGGGGGTCGAGGAGAAGTGCACGGGCGACCCGGCCCGCCGGATGGGCAACGAGTACCTCTTCGCCCAGCTCGCGCAGGAGAACATCGAGACGTTCAAGCAGTACAAGTTCCGGAAGATCCTCGTCACCTGCCCGCACTGCCTGAACAGCCTCGGCAAGGACTACCGGGAATTCGGGACGAGCTACACGGTCGTGCACCACTCGCAGCTCCTCGCCGAGCTGCTGGCCGCCGGCCGCGTGCCGCTCGACCTCGCGAAGGGAATGGAGGGCCTCGTCACCTTCCACGACCCCTGCTACCTCGGCCGCTACAACGACACCGTCGAGCCGCCGCGCGAGGTGCTGGTGCGCCTCGGGGCGAAGACGGTCGAGATGGAGAAGAGCCGGAAGAACGGCTTCTGCTGCGGCGCCGGCGGCGGCCGCATCTTCCTCGAGGAGACGATCGGGAAGCGGGTGAACGTCGAGCGGACCGAGCAGGCCCTCGCCACCGGCGCGAAGACGGTCGCGGTGGGGTGCCCGTTCTGCATGACGATGATCACGGACGGCACGAAGGCGAAGAACGTCGAGGGCTCGGTGCAGGTGAAGGACCTCGCCGAGCTCGTGGCCGAGCGGCTGCGGCCCGAGGCGTAATCGTCGGCGCTCGCCGGGCAGCCCGATGGCTCGGGTTGGCTTCTACGACGATCCGGTGTTCGGGCAGCACGACGCTGGCCCCGGGCACCCGGAACGCCCCGAGCGGCTCGAGGCCGTCAGGCGGGGGCTTCGCGAAGCAGGCCTCGTCGAGGACCTCGTGCCTCTCCCGCCACGGCCCGCAACGCGCGAGGAGCTCGTCCGCGTTCACGCCGCCACCCACGTCGACCGCGTGGCCGCCGCCGCCGGAAAGTTCGTTCGCCTCGACCCGGACACCGCCATGGGCCCGCGGTCGTGGGACGCGGCGACGCGGGCGGCGGGCGCCGTCGCCGACGCGGTCGACAAGGTGCTGGACGGCGCCCTGGACCGGGCCTTCTGCAACGTGCGCCCGCCCGGGCACCACGCGACGCCGGGCCGGGCCATGGGCTTCTGCCTCCTCAACAACGTGGCCGTGGGCGCCGCCGCGGCCCTCGCCCGCGGTCTGAAGAGGGTCGCCGTCATCGACTTCGACGTGCACCACGGCAACGGCACGCAGGAGGCCTTCTGGCGGGACCCGCGGGTCCTCTTCGTCTCGTCTCACCAGTTCCCGTACTACCCCGGGACGGGCGCCCTCGACGAGGTGGGGGAGGGCGAAGGCCGCGGCTTCACCGTCAACCTCCCGATGCCGGCCGGCCTGGGTGACGGCGAGTACCGCCGCGCCTACCGGGAGATCGTGGAGCCGATCGCCCGGGCCTTCGACCCGGAGCTCGTTCTCGTCTCCGCCGGCTTCGACGCTCACCGGGACGACCCTCTCGGGGGCATGGCCCTCAGCGCGGCCGGTTTCGCCGAGCTGATGGACGTGTGCCTCACGACGGCTTCCGGGGCCGCCCGCGGACGGCTCGTCGCGGTTCTCGAGGGCGGCTACGACCTCGACGGCATCGCCGAGGCCTCGGCCGCGGTCGTGGGCCGGATGCTCGGACGCCCCTTCGCCGCCCCGGACTCCGCTTCTCGCCCCGGATTCGACAGGTTGCTCGAGGCCTACCGGACCGCCCACGCCGAGCACTGGCCGGTCGTGAAGTAGAGCGGCTGCTCGTGGACCGGCTGGAGGAGCGGGGACCGTCACGGGGTGGGGTAGATCGCGGCCCGGGGAAGGGAGCCACCGGGCCAACGGGCGGTTGCGTGCTTTCTTTGACCGGGGACTTCGCCCCCAGCCCCCGCGTGCCGAGGCGCGACGGCTCGCATGGTAAACTGCCGTTCTCCATGGGCGACTACGACTTCCAGGACATCGAGGCGCGCTGGCAGAAGACCTGGGCCGACACCGGGGCCTTCGAGGTCACGGAGGACCCGAAGCGGCCGAAGTTCTACTGCCTCGAGATGCTGCCCTACCCCTCGGGCGACATCCACGTCGGCCACGTCCGCAACTACTGCATCACCGACGTCATCTCGCGCTGCAAGACCATGCGCGGCTTCAACGTCATGCACCCGATCGGCTGGGACGCCCTCGGGCTGCCGGCCGAGAACGCCGCCATCAAGCGGGGCATCCACCCCGAGAAGTGGACGCGGCAGAACATCGCGAGCATGAAGCAGCAGCTCGTGCGCCTGGGCTTCAGCTATCCCTGGAGCCGCGAGATCGCGACCTGCGACGCCACGTACTACCGCTGGAACCAGTGGATCTTCCTGCGGATGCTCGAGCGGGGGATCGCCTACCGCGCCAAGGCGCCCGTCAACTGGTGCCCCTCGTGCCTCACCGTGCTCGCCAACGAGCAGGCGGAGGGCGGCATCTGCTGGCGCTGCAAGAACCCGGTCGAGCAGCGCGACATGGAGCAGTGGTTCCTCCGGATCACCGCCTACCAGGACCAGCTCCTCGACGACATGGCCCAGCTCGCGGCCTGGCCGGAGCGCGTGCTCGTCCAGCAGAAGAACTGGGTCGGCAAGTCCCACGGCGCCGAGGTCGATTTCCCGGTCGACGGGTGCGAGCCGATCCGCGTCTTCACGACCCGCATCGACACCATCTGGGGCGCGACCTTCATGGTCCTCGCCCCGGAGCACCCGATGGTCGACGGCCTGCTCGCGGGGCAGGAGGACGCGGCGGCGCGCAAGGAGCAGATCGTCCGCCTCCGCTCTCAGGACCGCCGGGCGCGCCTCGAGGGCCGGGTCGAGAAGGAAGGTGTCTTCACCGGCCGCTACGCCACGAACCCGTTCACGAACGAGAAGATCCCGGTCTGGGTGGGCAACTTCGTGCTGATGGGCTACGGCACCGGCGCCATCATGTCCGTCCCCGCCCACGACCAGCGCGACTTCGAGTTCGCCCGCAAGTACGGCCTCGAGGTGCGCGTCGTCATCCAGCCCGAGGGCGAGCGCCTGGACGGCGCCACGATGCCGGCCGCGTACGACGGCGCCGGACTCGTCGTCAACAGCGGGCCCTTCGACGGCATGACGGCGGACGAGGCCATCCCGAAGATGGCCGAGTGGGCGCGGCAGAAGGGCATCGGCAAGGCCACGACCACGTACCGCCTCAAGGACTGGCTCATCAGCCGGCAGCGCTACTGGGGCACGCCGATCCCCGTCGTCTACTGCGAGAAGGACGGCGTGCAGCCGGTGCCCGACGACCAGCTGCCGATCGTCCTCCCGCCCGACGCGCCCTTCACCGGCGAGGGCGGAAACCCGCTCGAGAAGGTGCCGTCGTTCGTGAGCGCCACGTGCCCGAAGTGCGGAGGGAAGGCCCGGCGCGAGACGGACACCATGGACACCTTCGTCGACTCGTCCTGGTACTTCTACCGCTACCTCTCCCCGAAGAAGGACGACGGACCGGTCGACCCCGCCGCCGTCGAGTACTGGTTCCCGATCGACCTCTACGTCGGCGGCATCGAGCACGCGATCCTGCACCTCGTCTACTCCCGCTTCTGGACGAAGGTCATGCGCGACCTCGGGCTCGTGACGATCGACGAGCCGGTCACGCGCCTCTTCCCGCAGGGGATGGTGCACAAGGACGGCGAGGTCATGTCGAAGTCGAAGGGCAACACCATCGCCCCCGACGACGTGATCGCCCGGTACGGCGCCGACACGCTCCGGCTGTACATCCTCTTCGCGGGGCCCCCGGAGCTGGCCATGGAGTGGAGCGAGACCGGCATCGAGGGGCCGCACCGCTTCCTCCTGCGCGTCTGGCGCCTCGTCGTCCGGCAGGCCGAGGCCCTCGCGGCGGAGCCCGCGGGGCGGCTGGTGCCGGCGGAGCTCCCTCCGGCCGCGCGCGACCTGCGCCGCAAGGTGCACCAGACGATCGACAAGGTCACGCGCGACGTCGAGGAGCGCATCCAGCTCAACACCGCGGTGGCCGCGCTCATGGAGCTGGTCAACGAGATCTACCGGCTGGAGCCGGAGGTGTCGGCCGGGCCCGGCCGACCGGCGCTGCGCGAGGCCCTCGACACCCTCGTCCTCCTGCTGAACCCCTTCACCCCGCACGTGTGCGAGGAGATGTGGGCGCGGCTGGGCCACGCGGGGGGCCTCGTCCACGCCTCGTGGCCCGTGTTCGACGCCGAGGCGGCGCGAGAAGACGCCGTCGAGCTGGCCGTGCAGGTGAACGGCAAGGTGAGGGGCCGCGTGGTGGTCCCGTCGGGGGCGTCCGAGGACGAGATCCGGGCGCAGGCCCTGGCGGAGCCCCGCGTGGCCGAGCACGTCCTGGGGAAGCAGATGGTCAAGTGCGTGGTCGTGCCCGGCCGACTCGTCAGCGTGGTGGTGAAGTGAGGCGCCGGGATCTCCTCGTCGCCACGGCGGGCGCCCTCGCCTCGGGCTGCGGCTACTCCCTGCAGGGGCGCGGGATCACCACCGACTCCTCGGTCAAGCGGATCGGCGTCCCGCTCTTCAAGGACCGATCCGGAAGGCTCGGCCTCGACACCCGCGTCACCCAGGCGGTGATGGAGGAGCTGCTGAAACGGGGCCGCTTCACGGTGGTGAGGGATATCACCAACGTGGACGCCGTGGTGGAAGGGGACATCCTGTCCTGGACCGTGGCGCCCGTGAACTTCTCGTCGGAGACGGGCACGACCCAGGCCAGCCGCTACGCGATCTCGCTCACCGCGAGTGTCGTGTACCGCAAGATCGGCCAGAAGGAGCCGATCTGGGCCAACGACGCGTTCTCCCAGCGCGACGAGTACGACATGGGCGAGAACGCCCAGAGCTTCTTCGACCGCGAGATGCTGTCGATCGAGCGGCTCTCCGCCGCCTTCGCCCGCAACCTCGTGGCCGCCATGCTGGAGGCGTTCTAGCCCGAGATGGCGAGTTCCTCCCGCCCCGGCCCGATCCAGGCGATCGTCGGGGAGGACACCTACCTCGCGGAAGAGGCCCTCGAGCGGGTGCTCGGCGCCGCGATCGGCGCCGAGCGGGAGGAGGGCCTCCAGGTCCTCTACGGAGACGAGAAGAAGTGGGAGGACGTGCTCGGGCTCGCCCGGACCGGGTCGCTCTTCGCTTCCCGCCGCGCGATCGTCGTCCGCCGGGCGGAGCTGCTGAAGTACGCGAGCGCGCCGAAGGAGGACGAGACACCGGAGCGCGAGGGCCGGAAGGGAAAGCCGAAGGCCGAGGAAGACCCGGTCGAGGTCTACGCCGGCGACCCGGCCCCCGGCGTCACGCTGGTGCTGATGTCGGCGAAGCCCGATCGCCGGCGCCATCCGTGGAAGAAGCTGCTGGCCCGAGTCACGGTGCTCGACGTCTCGCCGAAGAAGGGCCGCGCCCTGCGCGCGCACGTGGAGGCCGAGCTGCGCTCCCGCGGGCTGCGCTTCGCCCCGGACGCCCTCAACGAGCTGCTCGGCGAGGTGGGCCAGGACCTCCGCCGCCTGATGGGCGAGGTGGACAAGCTGGAAGCGTTCGCCGCGGGGCGCAAGGACATCACGGCGGACGACCTCGGCGCGGTGCTGGGGCGGGGGCTGGGGCAGCCCCTGTACCTGCTCAGCGATTCCTTCAGCGGCCGGGACGTGGCCGGGAGCCTCGAGCACGTGGAGCGTCTGCTCGGAGACGGGGAAGAGGGGCTGCGGATCCTCACGACGCTGCACCGCTCGCTGCGGCAGGTGCGCGGCGCCCTGGCGATGCGCGAGGCCCGCGCGCCCCGCGACGAGATCGGGGCGAAGCTCCTCCCGCCCAACATGCAGTTCAAGCTCGACGCGCTACTCGACGCCTCGAGGCGCTGGAGCGAGGCCGACCTGCGGCGGGCGCTCTCGGCCCTGGGTCGGGCGGACCGTCGGTTGAAGAGGGGAGGCGACGCCGCGACGACCCTGGTCGCGGCGGTGGCGGAGTCCTGCGGGGGAGAGAGGCGGCCTACTTCGCCGCGCCGAGGGCGTTGACCTTGCGCGACAGCCGGCTCTTGTACCGCGAGGCGGCGTTGTCGTGGACGACGCCCTTCTTCACGGCCTTGTCGATCTCGCCCACGGTGTTCGGCAGGAGCTTCTTCGCGGCCTCGGCGTTGCCCTCGGCGATCGCGGCGCGGAGCTTCTTCACCTGGGTCTTCAGCTGGGAGACGTTCTTGCGGTTCTGGGCCCGGCGCTTCTCGCCCTGTCGGATTCGCTTCTTGGCCGACGCGTGATGTGCCACTCTTCTTCTCCTCCTAACACGAACAAAACTCTAGTCTAGTGGGCTCGAGCACACAGGTCAAGGCGGGAGCGGAGGGCGCCCGGATCGCCCGGGCGGCGGGGCTCGTCTCGGCCATGACCCTGGTGTCGAGGGTGCTCGGGCTCGTGCGCGAGGTGGTCTTCGCCGCCCTCCTCGGGGCCGGCTATCACTCCGACGCCTTCCGGATCGGCTTCCGAATCCCCAACCTGCTGCGGGACCTCTTCGCAGAGGGGGCGCTCTCCGCCGCCTTCGTCCCGGTCTACACGCGGACGCAGAAGGAGGGCGGGCGCGAGGCCGCTTTCGCCCTGGCCAACCGCGTCCTGACCCTGCTGGCCGTCCTGCTGGGGGTCGTCGTCGTCCTGGCGGTCGTCTTCGCCTGGCCGCTCGTCTCCGCCCTGGCGCCCGGCTTCGACGACGAGCCCGGGAAGGCCGCGCTCACCATCCTCCTGACGCGGGTGATGATGGCGTTCCTGCCGCTCGTTTCCTTCGCGGCCGTCGCGATGGGGATGCTCAACGCGGAGGAGCGTTTCGGCATTCCCGCCCTCTCGCCGGCCCTCTTCAACGTCGTCGCCATCCTCTGGGCGGGGGTGCTCTGGAGCCTGGGCTTGCCGCTCGACCAGGTCGTGGTCGGGTGGGCGCTGGGCACTCTCCTGGGCGGGGTCGCCCAGTTCGCGGTGCAGGTGCCCTCGCTGCGGCGGCTCGGATGGCGGTTCCGTCCCGAGTGGGCGCCGCGCGACCCGGGCCTCGTCCGGATGGCCCGGCTCATGGCCCCGGCCACGGTGGGCCTGGCCGCGGTGCAGGTCAACATCTTCGTCAGCAGCCGCTTTGCCTCCCACGAGCCCGGGGCCGTGTCCTGGCTGGACTACGCCTTCCGCCTGCTCTACCTGCCCATCGGCCTGTTCGGGGTCGCGCTGGGCACCATCGCGACCGCGGGCCTCGCCCGGCGCGCGGCCGAGGGCGACATGGAGGGGCTGCGCAACACCCTGCGCCAGTCGCTCTCGATGCTGGCCTACCTGACCGTGCCGGCGACGGCCGGCCTCATGGTGCTCGGCGTGCCGGTCGTCCGGCTCCTGTACGAGCGCGGCCGGTTCACCGCGGCCGACACGCAGGCCACGGCGGCAGCCCTCTTCCTCTACTCCCTCGGCCTCGTCGGCTACACCGGGGTCAAGGTCCTCGCCCCCGCTTTCTACGCCCTGGGCGCGCCGCGCGTGCCGCTCGTCGCCAGCGTCCTCGCGGTCGCCACGAACCTGGTCGTGATCTTCGCGCTCAACCGGGGCCTCGGCTTCCGCGCGATCGCGCTCGGCACCGCCCTCGGGTCCCTCGTGAACGCGGGACTGCTGGTCGCCCTTTTCGAGAGGCGGGTCGGCGGCCTGTTGGGCCACGGCCTCTTCCGACCTGTCGCCCGGATGGGCCTCGCGGCCGCCGGGATGGCCGCCTGCGCCTGGCTGGCGCTGACGGGCCTCGAGCGCCTGCTCGGGACGAGCGGCCTGCAGGCGCAGCTCGTCACCGGCCTCGTCCCGGTCGCCGCCGGCATCGGCGCCTACGCCCTCCTGACCCGCGCGCTCCGGGTGGGGGAGGCCGAGGTCCTCTGGCGCATGGTGCGGGAGCGGCTCGGGCGTCGGCCGTGACCTCGGCCCAGGCCCTGAAGGCCTGGCTCGACCACCTGCGCGTCGAGCGGGGCCTGGCCGAGGCCACCCTCACGGCCTACGAGCGGGACACCCGCGAGCTCGTGGCCTTCGCCGAGGCCCAGGGTGTGCCGCTGCTCGAGCTCGGCCAGGCGCACCTCGCGGGGTTCTTCGGCTCGCTGCGCGAGCGGGGGCTCGGGCCGCGCTCCCAGGCCCGCCACGTCTTCTCGTCGCGGGCCTTCTACCGCTTCGCGCTGCGCGAGGGGCTGGTCCGGCGCGACCCGACGGAGAACCTGCGTCCGCCGAAGACGTTCAGCGCCCTTCCTCGCTACCTGACCCCGGGCCAGGTGGACGCGCTCCTCGCCGCCCCCGACGTCGCCGTCCCGGTGGGCCTGCGTGACCGGGCCATCCTCGAGGTGATGTACGCGACGGGCCTGCGCGCCTCGGAGCTCACCGGGCTCACCATCGAGGGCGTCGACATGGAGCTCGGTGTCGTGCGCGTCCTCGGGAAGGGGCGAAAGGAGCGGCTGGTTCCCCTGGGCCGCGAGGCCCGGCGCTGGGTGAAGCGCTACGTGGCGGAGGCCCGCGCCGGCTTCGCCCACGGTCGCTCGAGCCCCCTGCTCTTCCTGAGCCGCCGGGGCGGCCGGCTCTCGCCCACGGGGCTGTGGGGCCTCGTCCGCCGCCACGCCGTCACGGCCGGAGTGCAGAGCGTCCTCACCCCCCACGTCCTGCGCCACTCGTTCGCGAGCCACCTGCTGGAGCGGGGGGCCGACCTGCGCGCCCTGCAGGCCATGCTGGGCCACGCCGACATCTCGACCACGCAGATCTACACCCACGTCACGCGGGAGCGCCTGCGCCAGCTCTACGACAAGTTCCACCCACGGGCCTGAGACCGGCTTTCCCTACGGGGCGGGGTGGGGCAGAGCGGGACCTGGGGACTGGAGGGACATCGAAGGCTTCGGCTGTACCTTGCGTCCTTGTTCTGGGGGGTGCGCGGCACCCCCCAGACCCCCCGGGGTGGTAAACTCCGGGCTTTGCTGAGGATCTAGACACCCATGTCCATGAACGGCCGTCACCTGTTCACTTCGGAGTCCGTGACCGAGGGTCACCCCGACAAGATCGCCGACCAGATCTCCGACGCCGTCCTCGACACGCTGATCGCGGCGGACCCCATGAGCCGCGTGGCCTGCGAGACTCTCGTCACCACCGGGCTCGCGTTCATCGCCGGGGAGATCACCACCACGGCGTACGCGGACCTTCCGGCGATCGTCCGGGAGACCATCAAGGACGTCGGCTACACGCGCGCGAAGTACGGTTTCGACTACGAGACCTGCGCGGTCATCTCCGCGATCCACGAGCAGTCGCCGGACATCGCGATGGGCGTCGACCCCGGCGGGGCCGGGGACCAGGGCCTGATGTTCGGCTACGCCTGCCGCGAGACGCCCGAGCTGATGCCGCTGCCGATCATGCTGGCCCACCAGCTGACCCGCCGCCTGTCGCAGGCCCGTCGCGAGGGCCTCATCGACTACCTCCGGCCCGACGGCAAGAGCCAGGTCACGGTCGAGTACGAGGGCGACAAGCCCCTGCGGGTCGACGCCGTCGTCGTTTCCGCCCAGCACAGCAGCCTGGTGCCGATCGAGACCGTGCGCGAGGACGTCCTCGAGAAGGTGATCCAGGCCGTGGTCCCCGCCGGCCTCCTCGACGAGAAGACCAAGTTCTTCATCAACCCCACGGGCCGTTTCGTGACCGGCGGGCCCCAGGGCGACTGCGGCCTCACCGGTCGCAAGATCATCGTGGACACCTACGGCGGCGTGGGCAGCCACGGCGGGGGCGCATTCTCGGGCAAGGACCCGACGAAGGTGGACCGCTCGGCCTCCTACATGGCTCGCCACGTGGCCAAGAACATCGTGGCGGCCGGGCTCGCCGACAAGGTGGAGCTGCAGCTGGCCTACGCCATCGGGGTCGCGGACCCCGTCTCGATCATGGCCGACACCATGGGCACCGCAACGGTCGACGAGTCGCTCCTGGTGAAGGCGGTGCGCGAGGTGTTCAACCTCACGCCCAAGGGGATCATCGAGTACCTCAACCTGCGCCGCCCGATCTTCAAGAAGACCGCGGCCTTTGGCCACTTCGGCCGGACCGAGCCGGAGTTCACGTGGGAGCACACCAACAAGGCGGCCGACCTCAAGGCTTTCTTCAAGAAGTAGCCGCGTGAGGCTCGGCCAGGGGCGGCGGTGGGGGATCGTCCTTCTCGCCGCCCTCGTCGTTCTCGGGCTCGCCCTGCTGCGCGTCCGTCTCTGGCGGCCGCTCGAGCGGGTGGGCCCGGCTCCCGACGACGGATACGCCCGGGTCGCCGGTGTCGTCCACGTCCACACGACGCTCTCCGACGGGGGGGGCACCCCCGAGGAGGTGATCCGGGCGGCGAAGGCCACGGGCCTGGGCTTCCTCGGGATCACGGACCACAACAACCTCGACGCGAAGGCGTTCGAAGGTTACCGGAACGGAGTCCTGGTCCTCGTCGGCTCGGAGCTCTCGACGCCCGTGGGCCACGTTCTCGGCCTCGGTCTCGATCGGGACCCGGCCTGGCGGTTCAACGGGGACGGGCTCGACGCTCTCGAGGACGTGCGCGACCTCGGCGGGATCCCCTTCGCGGCGCACCCGTTCTCGGCGCGCCCCGACCTGCGCTGGAACGGCTGGGAGCTGCCGGGCCCGTGGGGGATCGAGATCCTGAACGGCGACAGCGACGCGCGGCGCGCGGGCCCCCGCGTCCTGCTCTCCGTAGGCCTCTACCGCATCAACCCCGGCTACGCCCTTCTCCAGGGCCTTCGTCCGCCCGATCAGGCGCTCCGCCGGTGGGACGAGATGCTGGCGAGGCGCGACGTCGTCGGCCTCGCGGGGTCGGACGCCCACAGCCGCCTGGCGCTCACGAAGACCCGGGCCCTCCGCTTCCCCTCCTACGAGTCGCTCTTCGCGCAGGCCCGCAACCACCTGCTGCTGGACCGCCCGCTGACCGGCGAAGCCGGGGCCGACCGCGTCGCGGTCCTCGACGCCTTTCGCCGGGGTCGCTTCTACCTCGGGCTCGACGCGCTCGCGCCGGCCGAGTCCTTCCGCTTCACCATCGAGCGGGAACCGGGAGAGCGCTGGACGATGGGCGACCACGTGCCCCGGGCCGACGGAGCCCGCGCCGTCGTGGGCGGGCGGGTGCCCGCGGGAACCCGCGTCGTTCTCCTCCGCGACGGAGTGCCGGTGGGGGAAGGGCCGGGGTCGCTCGAGCTCGCGCTTCCCGGCCCCGGGGTCTATCGGGTGGAGGCTCGCGTGCCCGGGCTGGTCCGTGCCCTGGGTGATCACGAACCCGGTCTACGTCCACGACGAGCAGACGCGCGAGGCCCGCCGGAGGGCCGCCGCCTGGCCGGGGCCCCCAGCCCCTCCACGGGAGAGCCGCCCGCTGGCGTCGCTCGACGGATCGGCCGTCTTCAATCCGGAGTTCGACCCGTCCTCGTGGGTGGACCCGGCGGTGGCCGCACCCGGTGCGGGGCCCGAGGGCGGCGACGCCCTGAAGCTCGCCTTCCGGCTCGGCGAGCCGACGCCGTCGCAACCGTTCACGTGGTGCGCCCTCGTGAACCGGCAGGCGCGCGACCTCTCCCCCTGGACGGGGCTGCGCTTCCGCATCCGGGCGGACGGCGAGTACCGGCCGTGGGTGCAGGTGCGCGACGTCAACCCGGCGTCCGCCGACGAGGGGCTCGAGTGGTGGCTCGCCTCGGTGCGGACCTCCGCCGAGTGGCGTGAGGTGCAGATCCCGTTCGGACGCTTCCGCACCATCAATCGGAGGAGCGACGGCCGGCTCGACTCCGGCCAGACGCGCGGGGTGGTCTTCGTCCTGGACGGCGCGTCCGTCAAGCCCGGCACCCGGGGCACCATCTGGATCGCCGACGTCGGCGTCTACCGGTAGCGGCGTTGGCCCTGTCATCCTGAACGACACCGGCTGGACGGGTCCCGAAGGGCCCGCCGGCGGGTCGGCGGATTCCTCGTCGCCCGGCGAGACGAAGCCCCAGGGAACGACAGGCGTCAGGTTTCGAGCGTGAGGATCAGGTAGAGGCCGATGGCGCCGAAGGCGAGGTTCGGGGCCCAGGCCGCGAGCGCCGGGTGCAGGAGCGCGTTGTTGCCGAGGGCCTCGAATGCCCCGAGAACGGCCCAGTACACGATCGCGATCACGATCGCGACCCCGATGCCGTACAGCGCCCCCCGCCGCGCCACGATGAACGAGAAGGGCACCGCCAGCAGCGTCATGATGAAGCCGACCAGCGGGAAGGCCAGCTTGCGGTGCAGCTGCACCCGCAGCTTTGCGACGTCGAAGCCGCGGGTCTCGAGCGAGCGGATGTAGGCCGTGAGCTCGGCGAAGCCCATCGTGTCCGAGGGCTTCTCCTCCCGCCGGAAGTAGGAGGGCGGCTCGATCTCGCCCCCGGGGTCGCGGCCGATCACCCGGACGCGCTCCGCCCCGAAGGGTCGAAAGGACGAGCGCTCCCCGGTCGTCCGGCGCCAGCCGCGCTCCAGCTCGTAGGTCCGGGTGGCGCCGTTCCAGGCCGCGCGGCTCGCGAACAGCCTCTCGCGCAGCTCCCAGGTCTTCGGATCCACGTCGTAGATCGAGAAGCCGTAGACCGAGAACTCGCCGCCGGTCGCCGGCTCCGCGACCCCGCTCGGGCGCGGGGCGCTGCGCTCCACGATGTAGTCGAAGTTGTAGAAGCGCTCGTCGCTCGCCAGCACCCAGCGCCGGTCGAACTGGTCGGACGCCTGCGCGGGCCGACCCTTGATCACGTTGAACTCGAGGGCCGCCGCCTTGTTCGTGACCGGGAGCATCCACTCCTGCATCCCGTAGAGCAGGAGGCTCGCCAGCAGGCCCATCCCGAGCACGGGCCCCGCCGCGCGGTAGACGCTGATGCCGCCGGCCTTCATGGCGGTGATCTCGTTGTGGCGGGCCAGCAGGCCCAGCGTGACGAGGACCCCGATCAGCACCGCGACCGGCGCCACGGTGAAACCGATCCACCACACGTGGAACGCGTAGTAGCGGAGGAGGACCTTGCCCTTGACGCTGTGCTGCTGGATGTCGTCGATCAGGTCCATGAACTCCCCGAGGAAGAAGATGGACATGAAAGCGACGAGGACGAGCGCCACGTTCGCGGCCCAGGAGGCGGCGATGTAGCGGTCGAGCAGGGAAGGGAAGCGCAGGGTGAGCCTCGGGATGCGGACCACGACGACCGGCTTTCTCGGCGCGCCGAGCCCGACGCTGCGCTCGGCCGGGGCGGGCCGGGCCGCGCGTTGCCGGCGGACCTTCGGCACGAAGGCGAGGTAGTGCGCGGGGTCCAGCGGGTCGAACGCGGCCTCCCGGTGGTTGAGCCAGAGAAGCGTCAGCGCGACCGCCCCCAGGGCGAGGTTGGCGGCCCACATCGACACGAAGGGGCTGAGCATCCCGGTGTCCCCGGCCTGCTCCCCGAGCCGGATGAGGACGTAGTAGGCGAAGATCACCCCGATCGAGAGGGCAAAGGCGGACGAGCGGGCCTCCTTCTTGCTCCCCAGCGAGAGCGCCAGCCCGAGCAGGCCGAAGACGAGGCAGGCGGCGGGGATCGCGAACTTCTTGTGCCACTCCACCGAGAAGCGTCCCCACTCCTTGCGCGTCTGCCCCGCCGAGCGCATCTGAGCGATCCGGTCGCCCAGCTCGCCCAGGGTCATCTCCCGGTCGCCCTTCGAGAGGAGCAGCTTCTTGCGGTCGGGGAAGAACTCGTCCACCGGCAGGTCCCAGCCCATCGAGGCGAACGCGGTCCGGTTGTACTCCCGCGGGTCGCTCGGGAAGAAGCTGTGCTGGCTGCCCGGCCCCAGCTCGATGCGCACGATCTGGCGGTCGCGGTCCACCACCAGCTCGCCCGTCTTCGCCAGGATGAGCTTGGGCTCGCGCAGGTCGCGCGTGTCGTGGATGAGGAGGTTCCTCCAGCGGCCGGTGTCCGGCTCGATGTCCTGGACGTAGAGCATCATCCGCCCGGGCAGCAGGCTGTCGGTGAACGTCCGGGCCTTCACGTCGGTGCGGGCCTTGCTTACCACCAGCGAGAAGACGAGCTCGCGATACGACTGGTTCGCCCGGGGCAGCGCCACCGCGTTGATGTAGAAGGTGAGGGCGGTCATGGCCGCGGCCAGCATCATGACCGGGGCCAGGAGGCGCAGCGGGCTCACCCCGACCGCGCGCAGGGCGATGATCTCGCTGTCGCTCGCGAGCCGGCCGAAGGCGAGCAGGACGCCCAGGAGAAACGCCATCGGGAGGGTGACGGCCAGGATGGAGGGCAGCAGGTTGAGGAAGACGCGCAGGATCGTGGCGAGGTCGGCGCTGCGCGCCACCAGCACCGCGAGCAGACGCGGGATCTGGTCCATCAGCAGCACGAAGGTGAAGACCAGGAGCCCGATCGCGCTGGGCGCCAGCATCTCGCGGACGATGTAGCGGTCGAGCAGACGCGGCCGCGAGAGACCCAGGCGCGAGGACACGGACATCGTGGGCATCGTAGCACGCGCTCCCGGGACGGCCGGTAACCCGGGGTTTCGCCCCGGTGGCCACATGCGGTATCGTCGTCGGTCCGCCATGCACCAGGTCACCTGCTACGCTCCCGGCTCCACCTCGAACGTCGGGCCGGGCTTCGACTGCCTGGGCATCGCGATCGCCGGCATGGGCGACCGCGTGTCGGCGGCGCGCAGCGACAGTCCCGGGGTGAGGGTGCTCGCGGTCTCGGATCCCCGGATCCCGTGCGATCCCGCACGGAACACCGCCGCCCTGGCCGCCGCCGAGGTCCTCCGGCAGGCCGGAGCCGCCGACCTCGGCCTCGACCTGCGGGTCGAGAAGGGCCTCCCGCTCTCCGGCGGGCTCGGCGGCAGCGCGGCCTCGGCGGTGGCCGGCGCCTTCGCGGCAAACGCGCTCCTCGGCCGCCCGCTCGACGCCGAGGCCCTGCTGCACTGCGCCCTGGAGGCCGAGGCCGTGGTGGCCGGCCGTCACCCCGACAACGCCGCACCCTCCCTGCTGGGCGGCGCCGTGGTCGTGCTCGGGACGCAGCCGCTGCGCTACGCGCGCCTCACCGTCCACCCCTCGCTGCGCCTCGTGTTCGCGACTCCGGCCTACGGCGTCGAGACCGCCCGCGCCCGCGCCGTTCTCCCCGCGAGCGTCCCGCGCGCCGACGCGGTGGGGCAGGCCTCGGCCCTGGCCGGCCTCGTCCTGGGCCTCGAGCGGGGCGACGGGGCGCTCCTGCGCGTGGCCATGGTGGACCGCCTGGCCGAGCCGTACCGCATCCCGCTGTACCCTGGCTACGCTCGCGCCCGCGAGGCGGCCCTCGCGACGGGCGCCTTCGGGGTGGCGGTGAGCGGCGCGGGGCCGACCCTCCTGGCGATCGTGCCGGAGGGATGCGAGGCCGCCGTGGGCCGCGCCGTCGTCGCGTCGTACGAGGAGGACGGCACCTCGACGCGGCTGCACGTCGCCGGCGTCGATTCCGAAGGAGCCCGACTCGAGTGAAGAACCCGTACCTGCGCTGCGCCACCTGCGGAGCGACCCTTCCCGGCCACGAGCCCACGCGCGGACTGCCCTTGCGGGGGCCTGCTCGACGTCCTGCAGTGCCCGCGGGAGACGGGGTCCGTGCTGCGCGCCCGTTTCGACCGCCGCCGCCGGGACGGCGACCCGGCCGTTCAGGGCAGCGGCGTCTGGCGCTTCCGCGAGCTCCTCCTGCCCGGCCGCGGCCCCACCCTCACGCACCCCGAGGGGAACACCCCACTCTACCGGCGCGAGGCGATCGCGCGCTTCGTGGGCCACGACGACCTCGCCCTCAAGCACGAGGGGGAGAACCCCACCGGGTCCTTCAAGGACCGGGGCATGACGGTGGCGGTGACGCAGGCCGTGCGCGCGGGCGCCACGGCGGTGGCGTGCGCCTCGACCGGGAACACCTCGGCCTCGATGGCCGCCTACGCGGCACAGGCCGGGCTGCCGGCGCTCGTCT
The DNA here is from genome assembly GCA_963818355.1 of uncultured Acidobacteriota bacterium. Classification (GTDB taxonomy): domain Bacteria; phylum Acidobacteriota; class Vicinamibacteria; order Fen-336; family Fen-336; genus DATBSL01. The sequence goes on from CAWFSB010000029.1 coordinate 63,111, forward strand.
TCGTCCCCGCGGGAAAGGTGGCGGCGGGGAAGCTGGCCCAGGCCCTCGCCTACGGCGCGCGGACGCTCCTGGTGAAGGGCGACTTCGACGCCTGCCTGCGGCTCGTCCGCGAGGCCTCCGAGGCCCTCGGCATCGCCCTGCTCAACTCGATCAACCCCTGGCGGCTCGAGGGCCAGAAGACGATCGTGTGGGAGATGCTCCAGCAGCGCGCCTGGGAGCCGCCGGACTGGATCGTGCTGCCCGCCGGCGCCCTCGGCAACACCTCGGCCTTCGGCAAGGCCCTGCGCGAGGCCTTCGGCCTCGGGCTCATCCGGCGGATCCCGCGGGTGGCCTCGGTGCAGGCCGCCGGCGCGAGCCCCTTCTACCGCAGCTTTCGCGGGGGCTTCCGGCAGCGCTACCGGGTGGAAGCGGAGACCGTCGCCACCGCGATCCGGATCGGCGACCCGGCGAGCCACGACCGCGCGGTGCGGACGATCCGCGAGACGCGCGGCGTCGTCACGTCCGTCACCGACCGCGAGATCCTGGAGGCCAAGGCGGTGGTCGACGCCGCCGGGATCGGCTGCGAGCCCGCCTCGGCGGCGGCGGTGGCCGGGGCGCGCCGGCTCGTCCGCGAGGGCGTCATCCGCCGCGTCGGACTCCGTGGTGGCGATCCTGACCGGCCACGTCCTCAAGGACCCCGGCGTGGTGATGGACTTCCACTCCCGGCCCGGGCGACACCGCAACCCGCCGGTCACGATCGAGGCGCGGCTGTCGGACGTGGAGCGCCTCCTGAAGCGGCGCTGAGGGCCCGGGCCTCCCCTATTGGCGCGGGGACGCGGTGGGGGAGGCGCCGGCGGGGGAGTCGGCGCCCGCCTTCTCCACCGGGAGGAGCGGCCGCTGCGCCAGCCGGGCGTCGATCGGCAGCGCCATCCCGAAGGTGCTCCCGCGCCCCATCTCCGACTCGACCCAGATCTGCCCGCCGTGGCCCTCGACGATCAGGCGGCAGATGTAGAGGCCGAGGCCGGTGCCGGAGACCTTGAGGTGCTCGTCGCTGCGCACGCGCGCGAACTTCTGGAAGAGCTTGCCCACCTGCTCCGGCGGGATCCCCAGCCCGTTGTCCACCACCTCGATCACGATGTGCTGGGTGCCGCGCTCGCGCACGCGGACCACGATCGAGCCGCCGGAGGGCGAGTACTTGACGGCGTTCGAGACGAGGTTGCTCAGCGTCTGGCGGAGCCGATCGGGGTCCGCCCAGATCCTCGGGAACCCGGGCGGCACGTCGAGCAGGACCGAGTGGTCGGAGAGGCCGAGGGGCACCGCCTCGAGCAGGAACGGGCCCACGTCGACCTCGCGGAAGTTGAAGCTGAGCTGCCCCGTCTCGATCTGCGTGATGAGGAGCGTGTCGTTCGCGAGGAGCGCCAGGTGGTCGGTCTCGCTGATGACCGTGCGCATGAACTCGTGGCGCGTCTCCGGCGGGAGGTCCTCTTCCTCGAGCACGAGCTCGGCGAACCCGCGGATCGCCATCAGCGGCCGGCGGAAGTCGTGGGCCACGATGCCGACGAACTCGCTCTTGAGACGGTCGTACTCCTGGAGGAGCGTGTTGGCCTTCTTGAGCTCGTCGTGGAGGCGCAGGTTCTCGACCGCGATCGTGGCCTGGCCGGCGAGGGCCAGCAGGAGATTGAGGTCGTCGTCCGAGAAGGGCGCGCGTCCGATCCGGTCCGCCACCGCGAGGAGGCCGAGGATCTTCGGGCCCCGCGTGATGGGGGCGATCATGAGCGACTGCAGCTGCAGCTCGGTCGCCAGCTCCGGCAGGAGGCGCGTGTCCGCCTGGGCCTTGTTCGAGAGGAGCGGCCCGTTCTTGCGGAAGTTCCAGCGGCCGTCCGCCTCGCCGTCCACCTTGTAGCGCACCCGCTGGATCTGCTCGGGGGTGAGGCCGAAGCCGGGCGCCTGGCCCACCAGCTGGCGCCGCTCCGAGTCGTAGAGGAGCAGGAGCCCGCGCTCCGCCTTCAGCATCTCCGCGCTGTGGCGTGAGAGGTGGCCGTAGAGGGCGTCCGCGCCGCCGACGAGCGAGAAGGCCCAGGACATCTTGTAGAGCCCCAGCAGCTCGCTGGTCTTCTTCTGCAGGACGCGCCGCTCGGCCGAGCTCCCGCAGGAGCCGCGACACGCGGATCTGCAGCTCGGTCGGCTGCAGCGGCTCGGCCCGCTGCACGTCGTCCACCTCCGACGGCGCGCCCTGCGGGTCGAAGCCGTAGAGCACGAGGATGCGCACGTCGCCGCCGAGGGCCTGGCGCACGCCCTTGACCACCGACGCCATGGGCGGGTCGCCCAGCGAGTGCGACGCGAGGAGCAGGTCGGGCGAGCAGTCCACGACGCTCTGCACGATCCGGCGCCCCGGGAGGACCACCGTGACGCGGTGCCCGGCCGTGCGCAGGAGCCTCGCCAGCTCCTCGGCGCGCTCCGGGTCTTCGTGGACGAGGGCGATGTGCCCGAGCGGCCCGGCGGCCGCGGGGGTGATCATCGGCCTAGACGTGGTCCGGTCGCTTCGAACGCTCGATCGAGGTGAAGAGGTTGACGATCGAGCGCAGGGCGGCCCGGGCGATGGGCTTCACCAGGTAGGAGTCGCCGCCGGCCTCGCGGCCCGCCGTGTAGTCCTTCAGGTCGCCCTTCGCGGTGACGAACACGATGGGGACCTTCTTGTCCACGTGGCGCAGGGCGCGGCACACCGAGTAGCCGTCCATGTCGGGGAGGTTCACGTCCAGGAGCACCAGGTCGAACGGCCCCTGCTTGTCGGCGGACTTCAGGCACTCCGTGCCCGTGCCCGCCTCGAAGACCTCGAACTGCTCGGTCTTCTCAGCCTCCAGGATCGTCCGGATGAGCGCACGCGTCGGAACGTGGTCGTCGACGACGAGGACTCTCTTGGCCATTCGATCTCCCTTGGAGGCCGGCTCTCCGCCGCTATTCTAGCCCACGCGTGGCTGCCGGCAAGCAGAGCGGCACGTGGCCTCGCTCAGCGGGATTCGCGCGGGAACGGTCCCGCGAGCCGAACCGCCACGAGCGGAGCGGCAGGCGCGGAAGGGGGCGCGGGCGAGAGCGCGACGAGCACGGCAGCGGCGTCGACCGGGAGTGCGGTGCTGCCGAATCGCGATGATTCTCCGCAACTATCTGATTAAGAACGGCTTACGGCGCTCATTGCGCTCGATTCGCAGCTTCCGCTAACACATATTATCGTGGTTGTCTAAATAGGTTGACATAACTATCGAGTTGTTGGACACTCACGGGACATGGGTCGCCCGCCTCTCACCGAAGAACAGGTTCGCGCGAAGGTGCTGACCTACTGCGAGCGCTATGGCGTGTCTCCGGTTCCCGAGGGCCTCCCGCCGTTTCCCTCCGGCAAGCGCGAGACACGCCAGCACCGCGAGTGGCTCACGGTCTACCGGGCACGGCAGCGACTGCTGGCGCGAGTCGCCGGTGCCGCCCCGCTCGTCGCGTCGTCCGGCGACCCCGAGGTCAGCTGTGCGCTTTGCACCCGTGCCGTGAGCTCCGACGAGGCCGTCGCCTTTGCCCGAGCCGGCCGTCGCGGACGCCGCCTGGCAGCTGCACGCCGGCTGCGCCGACCTCCTCCGCCGGGCCGAGGACGCTGGCCCCGACACCGTCGCTCGGCTCAGCGAGCTGCTCTGGCCACGCCACGGCCGCGCCGGCTCCTGACCGCCTCTCGCCGACGCCAGCTCGCCGACCGTTCCGACACCCCCGTCGAGCCACCGCCGTCGACGAGCGCCAGCGCCGTGATCGGATCGACGGCCGTCACCGGCGAGTCGCCGTAGTCCTTCCCGTTCCTCGTCACCACGAGATCGCAGCCGGCCACCTCCGCCGCCGCCGCGCACACCGCGTCCTCGAAGTCCCGCATCCCCAGGCCGAGGGCACGCTGGAGGACGGTCCCATCCACGGCCGCGACCTTGAACACCCGCAGCAGGTCCCCGACGAAGCGCCGTGCCGTGGCCCGGTCCCGCGTTCCGGCCACCAGGTAGTGGATGGTCGTCACACCGTGGGCCGGAACGAGGCCCTCGAGCTTGCCCTCTTCGACGAGCGACCAGATCCTGGACGACGCCTCGCAGAACGGCGCGCGATCGAGGAGCACGTCGAGGCACACGTTCACATCGACCAACAGCCTCAAAGGTACTTCCTCTCGAGGTACCTCCGGTACTCCCCGACGTCCACCCGCGATCCCTTCAAGGCCCCTCGCCATCGTGCCAGGATCGGCGGGATCGCCCCTTCCTGAGTCGGCGAGACCCGCGAGATCAGCCGCAGGTACTCCTGGACCAGTCTCGAGACCGAAGTGCCCCGCCGCGCCGCGTACTTCTTGGCGACGTCCACAACCGTTCCGTCCACGCTCAGTGTCAGCTTCGCCATATACGTATCATTCCACTCCGCCAATACGTATTCAAGGCAACGAGCCAGCGCCGTCGACGCTACGGCTGGATCAGTCGCAGGCCCTTGAAGCAGGTCCGGAAGAAGCCACGATCGCGCGCAAGCAGACCGTCGGCCTGCAACTGGCCTTCGCCTACTGGGTGAAGGCGTAGACCTTCCCGTCGAGGCCGGTGACGAACACGAGCCCGTCCCCCACGGCCGGCGAGCCGGGGAAACCGTACGAACCCGTCGCGGCCGGCTCCGCGGCGTAGTGCCACGCGGGACGTCCCGTCGCCCGGTCCATCGCCACGACCAGGCCCTTGTGACCGGCCAGGTAGTCCTTCTGGCTGGCCGTGCCCGCGTACACGCGTGCGTCCGTGACCGCCGGCTGGCCCCAGGCCCAGCCGTAGACGTCGGTCTTCCAGCGCCGCTCGCCGGTTCGGGCGTCGAACGCGTAGACGGCCGCGGCGTCCGACGAGCCGACGTAGACGACACCGTCGCGCACGGCGGCCGACGACTCGACCCAGGAGAACCAGACGTAGCGCGTCCAGAGAGGCTCGCCGCGTGCGCGCGTCGAGACCCAGCAGGTCGTAGCTGCGGTTGCCCGACGACGACGCGGTCACCCACGACGGCCGGCGTCGAGACGACCGCCCCCTGCGTGTCGCGCTTCCAGATCAGCTTCCCGGTGTCCGCCTCGAGGGCGTAGACGAAACCGTCGAAGGAGCCGAAGAAGACGCGGTCGCCTTCGACGGCGGGCGCGGCGAGGACGCTGTCGCCCGGAGGCGAACTCCCAGGCCTTCTCGCCTCGCGCCGGGTCGATCGCCACCACGCGCCCGTCGTGCGTGCCGAGGTAGAGCCGCCCACCGGCCACCGTCACGTCCGACCCGAACCGGTCGTAGCGCGACTTCGGGTTGTCGAACGGCAGCCGCTCGATCGGCTTCTCGACCACCCGGACCCGCCAGCGCACTTCCCCGCTCGCCGCGCGCGAGCTTGTAGAGGAAGCCGTCGTCGGCCTGGAAGTAGAGGTCCGCGCCGGCGACCGTCGGACGCGTCCGGATCGGCCCTCCCGCCTTGAAGGACCACCTCTTCCGCCCGCTGCGCGCGTCCACCGCGTGCAGCTGGCCGTCCTGCCCTCCCGCGTAGACCGTCCCGTCGGCGAACGTCGCCCCGGCCCACAGCGGCGAGCCGGCGTCGAACGTCCACACCGGCGCGGCGACGGGCGCCCCGATCTCCGGCCGCGGCGGCACGTCGAACCGCTCGACGCGCCGCAGCGTCAGCGGGATCTCGTAGAGCGGGACCAGGTCCTTGGGCGCGACGCCGCAGAGCGTCTTCGCGCCGCGGTCGTACTGGAAGACGAAGGGCCCCAGGCGCACCTCGTTTCCCTGGAACTGGCCGGGCACGCGGCCGATCGGGGCCCGAGCCAGGTGCGCGACCGGCACCGACATCCGGATGAGGACCTTGCCGTCCGTCCCGGGCTCGAGCTCGAGCGCAATGGGCTCGGTCTCGCCGGCGTGCGACAGCGTGCCCGCCCAGACGCCGGCGATCTCGGCGACCGTGACGGGGGGTTCCGTGGAATCGAAGGCGGCAGGAGCGGCCGCCAGCAACAGCGCCAACACCAGGCATCCGATCATCTTCTTGGACCTCCGGGGGACGGGCGAGCCGGCGCACGCGATCCACGACCGTCTCGATGCGGTACGGAGAATCAGCCGACGGGGTTCCCGGCGCTGCGCATCCTGTCATTCCGAGGGACTCCGGCTGGACGGGTCCCGAGGAATCCGCAGTCTCCGCGCCGGCGGACGACGGACTACAGGCCGCTGGCGATCGTGATCGTGAAGCCGTCGGGATCGACGCACGGCGAAGTCGCGGCCGCCCCAGGGCTCGGCCGTCGGCTCCTCGGGAGCGTCCCGCCGGCCGCCTGGATCCGCTCGGCGATCGCGTCGACGTCCTGCGACGTCCCGCAGTAGATGCGGAAGCCCTGGCCCTTCACGCGGTCGCGGCCCTTCTTCCAGTCGTCCTGGCCGAGCCAGAAGGTCACGCTGCCCGCGACCATCTCGACGCCGTGGAGCACGCCGTCCTGCTCCCACCGCTCCTTCAGCGTGAAGCCCAGCACGTCGCGGTAGAAGGCCAGGCTCTTCTGGATGTCGTTCACCGTGAAGCTCGGACCCGCCGAGCGCAGCCTCAGGCTCTCCGGCTGCTGTCGGGTCTTGAGCTCGGGCTGCGGCCGGCTTCGCGCACCGCAGCCTCTTCGCCGGTTCCCGCGGCCTTCTTGGCGCCTCTTCGGGGCCTTCTTCGCGGCCCGTGGGGCGGCCTTCTTGGCGGCCCTCTTCACGGCCTTCTTCACGGGCGGCTTCGCGGGCTCCGGGGCGGCCTTCTGCCGGCGAGCCTGGCCGACTCGGCGGCGGCCCTCTTCGCGGCCTTCCGGGCCTCCTTCTTCGCCTTCTTCGCCGCCTTCTTGTCCTTCTTGCTCTTCTTCTTTCCCGCCATGGTCGCTCACCCCGTTTCCGGCCTCGCGGGCCGCCGCTGCCGGCTCACTCTACTACGACGCCGCAACCGCGTGCGCCCATGGTCCCAGCCTCAGGGCCGCGCCAGGCGGTAGCTCACGAACGCCAGGCTCGTGCCGTCGGGCGACCACGACGGCACGTTGATCGTGCCCTGGCCGCCGAAGAGCCTGGCCAGCACCTGGATGGCGCCTCCCTCGGCCGGCATCATGCGGATCATCACGTCCTGGTTCGGCGGGTGACCCTTGACGCCCTTCTCGTACGAGAGGAAGGCCACCCACGTCCCGTCCGGCGACGGGTGCGGGAACCAGTCGTTGTGCCCGTCGGACGTCAGCTGCTGCGCCTCGCTGCCGTCCGTCCTCACCCGCCAGATCTGCATCGTCCCCGTCCGCTCGGAGTTGAAGTAGATCCACTGGCCGTCGGCGCGAGTAGTCGGGGCCGTCGTCGAGTCCCGGGGCCGTGGTGAGCCGCGTCTCTTCCCCGCCCTCGACCGGGATCGTGTAGACGTCGTACTCGCCGCCCCGCTCGGCGCAGTAGGCGAGCGTCTTGCCGTCCGGCGACCAGCCGTGCCAGTAGGAGGGCCCGAGCGGCGTCACGCGGCGCGGGGTGCCGCCGGCGGCCGGCAGCACGTAGATGAGCGAGCGGCCGTCCTCCTGCGACTGGTCGGAGATCGCGAGCAGCGTCCCGTCCGGCGACAGCCCGTGGTCGTTGTTGCAGCGCGTGGCGAAGCCGGTGTCGATCTTCCGTGGCGTGCCGCCCGAGACCGGCAGCGCGTAGAGGAGCCCGCCGCGGTTGAAGACGAGCTCCTTCCCGTCGCGCGACCAGTTCGGGGCCTCGATGTGGTCGCGGACGTGGTGGACCACCCGGCGCTCCTTCGAGTCGATCGCGACCGTCTCCAGCGTGCTCTCGAGCAAGGGCACTCTCCCCCGTTGGACGGGCCGGATCTTCCCACGGTTCGGGCCCGCCTACTTCGCGACGCGCACCTCGAACGAGCGGGCGTCGGGCTCGGCGAAGCGCAGGAGCGACTCGCCCTCCGCGATCACTTCCGTGCGGGTGCGCGCCGTGAAGGCCGCGAACGGCTCGACGCGTCAGGATGGCGACGTCCTTCTTCCGGTCCGTCTTCCAGGTGCCGGCCACGAAGCCGTCCACGAGGACGGTCGCGGCGATGCGCAGCCCGGGCAGGAAGACCTTCGGCCGGTGGCTCTTCGCGACGAACCGCTCGTCCTGTCGGGTGGTGATCAGGTTGTCGTAGTCGGCGATGAGGCGCACCGGCGCGGGCACGTCGGCGCCCGGCCGGGGCGCGTCGGGCAGGTCGAACAGCTCGCGCCCGGCCTCGTCGCGGAACGCGACGAGCCGCGGGCGCAGCGCCTCGAGCGTGTCGCGCAGCTTCGGCAGCCCCGACCACGCCTGCACGTCCGCGACGCTCGCCGGGCCGTACGCCGCCAGGTAGCGCAGGACGAGGGCGTCGGGGGCGCGGGCGTGTCCGTCGGGATGGGCGCTGCAGCCACTCCTCCGCGAGCGCGAACCGCGAGTTCACCGGGAAGGCCCACGCCGCCTCCTTCCCCACGGGCACCTGGACGAGCGGCATCAGCATCCGCACCGCGAAACCCAGCGCCCGGTCGTTCGGCCCGGGGTTCGCCGCTTCAGCCGGTCGCGCACCTCCTCGAACGTCAGTGGGCCCTCGGCCAGGATCGCGCGCGCTTCCCGCGTCACCCGCTCCGGGTCCACCCGGGCCCCGATCGCCCTCACGATCGCCCTCATGCCCGCGTCGAGCACGGGCTGCAGCGGCGGGACGCAGCGCCACGAAGTCCCTCGCGCTCGCCACGTGGAGCGTCCCGCGCAGGAACGTGGCGCGCACCGCCTTGCGTCCACGAGGAGCTTCGTGAGCGCCTCCCGGCGGAACCCCTCGACGCGCGCCCACAGGCCGACGAACGGGGGCCGCGGGTACTGCGCCTGCAGGCCGACGAGCCTCTCGATCGCGGCGAGCGGCCTCACGTCCTCGCGACGGAGCAGCATCTGTCGCGCGAGCGTCGCGCGGTTGAGCTGCCGCAGCGTCAGGGGCTGGCGATGCGTCGATTGCCCCCTTCCTCGCCAACCGGAGCCTACTTCTTCGGGAAGCCGACGGACTGCGCGAAGACGATGAGCTGGCTGTCGCGGAGCTTGAGCGCCTTGGCGAGCGCCGGGCGATCGAGGACGCCCGCACGCCGGTGGCCAGCCCCTCGGAGGCGCAGAACAGGTAGACGTTCTCGCTGATGAACGCGGCGTCGGCCTAGGCGTACGCCTGGGTGTCCGGCCCGCCCTTCATCCGGCTCGTGTCGGCCACGAGGACGAGCGTCACCGGCGCGTCCTTGACGAAGTCCTGCGTCCCGGTGAGCGCGCGCAGATCGCCCGCCACGAGCGGCTGCAGCGCGTTGGCCGCGGCGTCGTAGAGGTACGCGCCGGTCGCGTCAGCACGACGACGTCGATCTCCTGCCAGTTGCGCGTCGAGGGCGCGGTGCGCTTGCCCGTCCTGCGGCGGTTGATGCCCCAGGCCGCCCACAGCAGGTTGGCGAGCGTCTGCGCCGGCAACGGGTCGGGCGCGAACGCGCGGCCGTCGCGCGCAGCCTGAGCGCCTGCATGAGCGGCTTGCCGCCGTCCGTCTGCGGCGCCGGCAGCGACACCAGCGACAGCTCCTGGGCGGGGCCGCCCCGAGCGGCCAGGACGCTCCCCAGGAGAACGACGATCGTCGCGAATCGGTGCTGCATCGGTCCTCCTCGGCGCGCCGCGTCGGCGCCACGCGGCGGCGGGAGTCTATCGCCGTACGGCGTCGAGGCGACGCGCGAACCGACTCGAGTGGGACACGCGCGTCTCGGGGCCCATCCTCGACCGCTGCGGTCGTGTTCACGGGCACCACGCCTCGGCTGCCGTCCGGGACCTCTGCCCGCGAAGACGCGTCACGGTCGCGGTCCCTTGACCGGTCCCCCGCCGCGGCATAGCGTGACGATTCACTCGTACGAGAGGACTCGCCATGAAGAGACTCGTGCTGCACCTGGATGCTGTCGCTGCTCACCCTCGCCGCGCTCTCCCCGCGCCCGTCGCGCAGGAGAAGGAGAAGCAGCCGCCCGCCCTGGACCGCGCGGCCCTGATCGCCGCCGCGCGCGAGATCATGACGGCGCAGACCTACTGCGCCCTCATCACGATCGACGAGACCGGCCGCCCGCAGGTGCGGACGATGAACCCCTTCCCGCCCGACGAGGACATGACCGTCTGGTTCGCGACCAACACCCGCAGCCTGAAGGTCCAGCAGATGCGCAAGGACCCGCGCGTCACGCTCTACTACGCCGACCACGCCAAGGCGACCGGCTACGTCGCGCTCGCGGGGAGGGCGGAGCTGACCGAGGACATGGCCGAGATCCTGAAGCGCAAGCGCGCCTACTGGGACCAGGCGTTCCCCGGCTTGAAGAACCTCGTCCTGATCAAGGTCGTGCCCGAGCGGCTCGACGTCCTCGACTACAAGGCCGGCACGCAGGCCCGACGCCGAGACCTGGCGGCCCCCCTCGGTCGAGTTCGGCCCGGCCCCGAAGAAGGACTGACCGCGGACCTCAGCGGCCGGCGGTACTCGTCCTTGTAGACGACGCCGCCCTTCATCACGAACCTCACGTGCTCCAGGACGGTGACGTCCCGGGTGGGATCGCCGTCCACGGCGATCATGTCCGCCCACCGGCCCGGCTCCAGCGAGCCGACGCGGTCCGCCCACCCCAGCAGGTCGGCGGCGTTGAGGGTGGCCGTCTGGATCGCCGCCAGCGGCGTCATGCCCAGCTTCACGTAGACGTGGAACTCGCCCGCGTTCAGCCCGTGGGGATACACCGCCGCGTCCGTGCCGAAGGCCACCTTCACGCCGGCGGCGAACGCCTTCCCGATGTTCCGCTTCATGGCCGCGGAGACGTCGCGCATCTTCTGCTTCGAGTACTCGGGGACGTCGCTCGTGCTCCAGGTGCTCGTCCATGTACTCGCCGAGGAAGAGCGTCGGCACGAGGTACGTCCCGTTCCTCTTCAGGGTGGCGATCGCCGCGTCGTCCATCAGGTGCCCGTGCTCGATCGAGTCCACACCCGCGTCCGAGGCCCAGCGCACGCCCTCGGCGCCGTGCGCGTGCGCGGCCACCTTCCGGCCGAGCCGGTGGGCGTCCGCCACGATCGCCTTCATCTCCTCGAGCGTGTACTGCGACGCGTTCGGGTCGTCTCCCTTCGAGAGCACCCCGCCGGTCGCGCAGACCTTGATCACGTCCGCGCCGTACTTGATGACCTCGCGGACCTTGTGCTGCACTCCCTCGACGCCGTCCGCCACGCCGTCTCCCTGGAAGCGAAACGCCGGCGGCAGCAGGTTCTCGTCGCAGTGCCCGCCCGTGATGCCGAGCGCCGGCCCCGACGCGACGACGCGGGGGCCGACGACGTCGCCGTCGTCGATGGCGTCGCGCAGGGCGACGTCCGCGTAGTCGCGGGCGCCCAGGTTGCGCACGGTCGTGAACCCGGCCTCGAGCGTCCGCCGGGCGTTCCGCGCGCCGTGCAGCGCCTCGCGCGCCGTCGAGATCCCCAGCCCCGGGTACCCGAGCGAGCTCAGGTCGAAGGTCAGGTGCGTGTGCATGTCGATCAGGCCGGGAAGCAGCGTGGCCTCCGGCAGGTCGATCGTCGTGTCGCCCGCGGCGGCCTCGACGTCGCCGGAGGCGGCGACCCGGGCGATCCTGTCGCCTTCGACGACGACGGCCTGGCCGGTGCGCAGCTCGCCCGTGCGCACGTCGAGCACGCGCCCGGGGCGGATCACCGTCCTCTTCGGCGCCGGCGCGGCGGCGACGCGGTCACGGTTCCGGCCAGCATCGCCAGGACCGCCGCGGCGACGTCCCCTCGGCGTCCCCTTCGGCGCACGGATCCGGCCGGCGGCGAGGGTGGGCCCAACACCCATGTCGGCACCTCACTCTGTCTGAATGGGCTATTGGGGACCGGGGAGTATAGCAGGCCGGAGTACGCCGAAAGACCCGGCACCCGCGGTCTGAGCCCGCTACGTCAGCGAGACGCGAAGACGAGCGTGACCTCGCCCGCGGAGGGTCCGAGCCGCAGCTCGTCGCCCTGGACCGTGTAGCTCGTCGCCGCCTGAAGTGACGCCAGGTACAGCGTCTCCTGCTCCATCACGCCGTCCCGTCCGCACGCCATCATCGTCGAGCCGAGCGGGCCGACAGACAGGCGTCCCGCCTCGACCCGCGCGCGGCCGAAGTAGTTGTTGCACCCGGCGCTTCCGCTCACGGCGTCTTCGCTCGAGAACGCAGCCGTGAGCTTCGTCCCTTCGAGGACCGACTTTCCGCCCAGGGTCGTGAGGCTCCAGCTGGGCCCGACGAGCGACACGGCGGCCGCGCTCGGCGCCGTCGGCGTCATTCCGTCTCCGGACGAACAACCCACGAGACCCACCACCGTCATCAGGACGCCCGCTCGCCACTTCCAGCTCGCCATCGTTCCCACCCTCTCGAAGCAGAAAAACAGCCCGGCCCTCCACTGTGGTCGACGCGGGCGCGGGTGTCCAGCAGAACACCTGCAAAAGGATGTTGTCGTTGCCCGCCGCGGCGGGCCGCCCAGCTCAGGTTCAGGCGGAGTAGAATCCTCCCTCCCATGACCTGCGCCGCCCAACTCGCCCCCCGGATCCTCACCGCCGTCCGCCGGCCAGGGGCGCGGCCGCTGGTCCTCTCGGGACGCACCGGAACCGGGAAAACGAGCCTTCTCCGACGCGTCGCACGCGAGGCGGCGCCCGGGGCCGTCTGGTGCTCGGCGTTCGAATTCTCCACACAGATGGCCGACGCCATCCGCGAGGGTCGGTACCAGAGCTACCGCTCGGCACTGAGCGCGGATGATCGCCCTCTGTACGTCGAGCACATCGAAGACCTGCGTGGGAAGCCGCGCACCCGCGTGGAGCTTCGTTCCTTGCTGCAGGCTGCGACCCGTCGTCGCCCCGTCCTTCTGACGCTCACGCGCTCGCGAGGCGACCGCGACGTGCTCCGGTGGCTGCGCGGCTGGGTCGAGCTTCTCCCCCTGGACTGACCGGGCCCGAGCGCCACAGGGCGCGCCGAGGGCGAGGAGTCGGCATCGCAGGCCCCCGCGACTATGATGCCGGTAGCCCGGAGGTGAACCGTGCGACGGCCAGCGAGACTTCTCTTCACAGCTTTGCTTCTCACGGCTCCGGCCGGCGTCTCCGCCCAGACGACCGAGCGGCAGTACCTCTCGGGCACCGACAAGGACCACACCGTCCCCTGGGACTTCCGGGTGACCGGCGGCCGCCGGGCCGGCGCCTGGAGCACGATCCCCGTCCCCTCCAACTGGGAGCTCCAGGGCTTCGGCACCTACAAGTACGGCGGTCCCGCGCCTCGCCCCGACGAGCAGGGCCGCTACCGGCACCGCTTCGACGTCCCGCGCGCCTGGCGCGGCAAGCGCGTCGACCTCGTCTTCGAAGGGCTCGATGACCGACACCGAGGCCTGGATCGACGGCAAGTCCGTGGGCCCGAAGCACCAGGGCGCCTTCTACGAGTTCCGCTACGACGTCACGGCGCTCCTCCGCTTCGGCGCGCGCCAGCAGCTCGAGGTGCTCGTCAGCAAGGAGTCGTCGAACGAGTCCGTCAACGAGGCCGAGCGCCACTCCGACTTCTGGATCTTCGGCGGCCTCTACCGGCCCGTGTACCTCGAGGCCCGCCCGCCCGAGTCCATCGAGCGCGTGGCGATCGACGCCCGGCACGACGGCGCCTTCCGCATGGACGTCCACCTGGATCACCTCGTCGGCCCCGGGCGTCGTCACCGCGCGGATCGAGACGACGGACGGCACAGCCCGTCGGCGCGCCCTTCTCCGCCCCGGTCGCCGCCGGCGCGGACCGCGTGACGCTCGAGACGCGCGTCGACCGGCCCGCGGCCTGGACCGCCGAGTCCCCGAGCCTCTACCGCGTCGCCGTCTCTCTCGAGCGCGGCGGCAAGGCCCTTCACACCACCACCGAGCGCTTCGGCTTCCGCACCGTGGAGCTGCGCCCCCGCGACGGCCTCTACGTGAACGGCGTCAAGGTGCGGCTCAAGGGCGTCAACCGCCACAGCTTCTGGCCCGACTCCGGCCGAACGACGAGCCGCGCGGTGAGCGAGATGGACGTGAAGCTCATCAAGGACATGAACATGAACGCCGTGCGCATGTCCCACTACCCGCCCGACCGGCACTTCCTCGAGGTGTGCGACGAGCTCGGCCTCTTCGTCCTCGACGAGCTGACCGGCTGGCAGCACCGCTACGACACCGAGGTCGGCCGGAAGCTCGTGCGCGAGCTGGTCGTGCGCGACGTCAACCACCCCTCGGTGATCTTCTGGGACAACGGCAACGAGGGCGGCTTCAACTACGACCTCGTGGACGACTTCCACGTGCTACGACCCGCAGAAGCGCCCCGTCATCCACCCGTGGCAGAACGAGGCCGGCAAGATCAACACCACGCACTACCGCGGCTACGACTGCTGCGCCGGGAAGTACCTCGACGGGCCGGAGCTCGTCATGCCGACGGAGGTCCTGCACGGCCTCTACGACGGCGGCCACGGCGCGGGGCTCGCGCGACCTGTGGAGCCGGATGCTCCAGAGCCCGCTCGCGGTCGGCGCGTTCCTCTGGGTCCTCGCCGACGAGGGCGTCGTCCGCACCGACCGGGACGGCGCTCTCGACACCGACGGCAACCACGCCCCGGACGGCATCGTGGGACCGTACCGCGAGAAGGAGGCGAGCTTCTTCACGATCAAGGACGTGTGGTCGCCGGTCTTCCTCGAGCTCGGCCGCCTCGACCGCCTGCCGCCCACGTTCGACGGGCGGCTCCGCGTCGAGAACCGGTACGACTTCACCGAGCCTCGACCCAGGTGTCCTTCGAGTGGCGCCTGGTGCGCTTCGCCGGGCCCGACTCCGCCGACCGCGGGCCACGCCGACGTCGCGCAGGGCACGACGCCCGCGCCGCACCTCGCCCCCGGCGACCGTGGCACCCTCGCGCTCGCCCTCCCGGGCGACTGGCGCGACTCCGACGCGCTCTACCTGACGGCGAGAGACCCGCAGGGCCGCGACATCCACACCTGGACGTGGATGACGAAGGGCCCCGACGAAATCCGGAAGCGCGTGGTCTCGTCAGGCGGGCGGGCGAGCGGGACGGAGAGCGGCGGCCAGGTCCTGTTGGAAGCGGGCGCCACCCGCGTGAGCGATCGACCGCGCCACGGGCCAGCTCGCCTCGGTCGAGCGAGACGGCCGGCACGTCTCGCTCGCGAACGGGCCCCGCATCGTCGAGGGCTCCGCCCGGCTCACGGCGCCTCACTCACGGTCCCGACGGCGACGGCTACGTCGTGGAGGCGACCTACGAGGGCCAGCTGAAGCAGGTCCGCTGGCGCATGGACGGCAGCGGCTGGCTCGAGCTCTCCTACCGCTACGAGAACCCGGGCCGACACGCGCACCTCGGCGTCACCTTCGACTACCCGGAGGCCCAGGTCACGGGCCTGAGGTGGCTCGGCCGCGGCCCCTACCGCGTCTGGAAGAACCGGATGCAGGGGAACGCCTTCGACGTCTGGCAGAAGGCCTACAACGACACCGCCACCGGCGCGGACTGGACCTACCCGGAGTTCAAGGGCCACCACGCCGACTTCTACTGGGCGGTGCTCCAGACGAAGGAGCTGCCGATCACGGTCGTCACCGACACCGAGGACCTCTTCCTGCGCGTCCTCACCCCCCGCTACGGCGTGAACCCCACGTTCACGGCGGTCAAGTTCCCGGAAGGCGACCTCTCCTTCCTGCACGCGATCGCGCCCATCGGCACGAAGTTCGCCGGCCCGGAGACGATGGGCCCCGAGGGCCAGCCGAACGAATCCGTCGGCGACAACCCCCTGCAGAACATGGGCGCCTACACGGCCCGCCTCTTCTTCCGCTTCGGCGAGCGGTAGTAGCCCTGTGTCACCCCGAGGAGCTCCATCCTTCAGCCCTGTCATTCCGAGGAGCTTCGTCTCGCCGGGCGACGAGGAATCCGCAATCTCAGCGCTCGTAAGCCTGCGCCCCATGGCCCTTCGCGACTTGCCCGGACCGGTGCCGCTCTACTTCGTGACGGGCAGCCGCAGCTCGACCTCGCCGGCCGCCGACATGTCTCCCTTGAACACCTGCATCGCCGGCATGGCGGGCGTGTAGCCGTTCGTCATCGCCCACTGGACCAGGTTTCCCCACGCCGTCCCGAGCTCCTCCATCGGTCCCTTGTGCACGTGCACGGCGGCCAGCGTCGCCGGCAGGTCCTTGACCTCGAACGGCGCCTCCGCCGTCACCCCCGCCGCGACCGGGAAGGCGATCTCCCACACGAGGTTCGCCTCGCCCACGGACGGGTCGCTGTAGTAGCAGCCGATGGGCGGGCCCGAGGGCGTCACGCCGCGGCCGGCGAGGTAGCCGCCGAGACGCGCGAACGCGTCCGGGTGCTGCATGTACGAGCCCTTCATCGGCAACGCCACGACGTGCACGGCCTCGAGCTTCGCGACCTGGGTGTCGGCGGCCGGCGGTGCCGGGGGCGCCTGCTGCGCCGGAGCGCTCGACGCGAGGGCGAGCCCCGCGAGCAGGACGAGGACGCCGGTCGAACGGGACGAGAGCATGGATCCTCCAATCGTGGGCCCCTCGACACGAAGGGCCCTGCTGGTACCTACGCCAGCATACGCCCGCAGTTCCGGCGCCCTCCCCCGCTGGCCGGCGCCCACCGGCCCCTCACCGAATAGACGCGTCGTGTTTGCCCCCGGTCGGCCATGAGCGACAGAATGGACGGGTCACGGAGGAGCACATGGCGAAACGCAGCCTGCAGCCGATCACCCCTGGAATCGCCGGACGACGCCGCGCCCTGCTGGCCCTCGTCGCCCTGGCCCTCGCCACCGCCGCGGGATTCGCGCCGGGCCCGCTCGGCCGTGTCGCCGCGCAAGCGCCGGCCCACTCCCGGACCGCCCGCCCTACCTCGACCCCGCCCGCCCGATCGACGCGCGCGTCGAGGACCTGCTGGCCCGCCTCACGCTCGAGGAGAAGGTCGGCCTCGTCCACGCCAACGGCAAGTTCCGCGCCGGCGGCGTCGAGCGGCTCGGCGTGCCCCACCTGTGGACCGCCGACGGGCCGCAGGGCGTGCGCGAGGAGGTGGGCGTCGACTCGTGGGAGCCGGCCGGCTGGACGAGCGACTTCGCGACCGCGATGCCCGTCGGCATGGCCCTCGCGTCGACCTGGGACACCGAGCTGGCCGAGGCCTACGGCCGCGTCGGTCGGCGACGAGGCCCGCGCGCGCGGCAAGCACGTGATCCTCGGCCCCGCGCCTCAACATCCAGAGAACGCCGCTGTGCGGCCGCAACTACGACTACTTCGGCGAGGACCCGTGGCTCGCCGGCCGCATCACCGTGGGCTACGTGAAGGGCATGCAGGCCGAGCAGACGATCGCCTGCATCAAGCACTACGCCGCTCAACAACCAGGAGCAGGACCGCGGCACGATCGACGTGCAGGTGGACGAGCGGCCGCTGCGGGAGATCTACCTGCCGGCGTTCGAGGCGGGCGTGCGCGAGGGCGGGGCGCTCGCGGTGATGGGCGCCTACAACAAGCTCCGCGGCCAGCACGCCGGCCACCACGACTACCTGCTCAACCAGGTGCTCAAGCGCGAGTGGGGCTTCACGGGCGCCGTCATCTCCGACTGGGGCGGCACCCACGACACGCGCGAGGCCGTCGCTGAACGGCCTCGACCTCGAGATGGGCACCGGCAAGCCCTACGACCAGTACTTCCTGGCCGGCCCCTTCCTGGCCGGGCTGAAGGACGGCACCTTCCCGGTCTCGGTGCTCGACGACAAGGTGCGCCGCAACCTGCGCATGCTGATCGCGTCGGGCGGGCTCGACGGCCGCCGCCCGGGCACGATCAACACGAAGGCGCACCAGGACGTGGCCCTCCGCGTCGCGCGGGACGGCGATCGTCCTGCTCAAGAACGAGCCCTCCGTGCTGCCGCTCGACCTCGCGAAGCTGAAGACGATCGCGGTGATCGGCGACAACGCCGTGCGCCGCTTCGCCGCGGGCGGCAACGCGGCCGGCGTGAAGGCCTTCCACGAGATCACGGCGCTCGACGGCATCCTGGCGCGGGTGGGCGGCCGGGCCGACGTCGTCTTCTCGCAGGGCTACCGGCAGCCCGCGCGCCGGCGCGGCTCGGCCAGCGCGACGTCGGCCGGCGTGCGCACGAGCGAGCTGACCGCGGCGTCCCCGGAGGAGGCGAAGGAGCTGGCCGACCGCGCCGTCGAGACCGCGCGCCGCGCCGACGCGGTCGTCTTCGTCGGCGGCCTCACGCACCAGTCGTTCGCCGACGACGAGGGCGTCGACCGCCGCGACCTCTCGCTGCCCGCGCACCAGGACGAGCTCATCGCGCGCCTCGTCGAGGCGAACCCGCGCACGGCCGTGGTGCTGATCGCCGGCTCCCCGGTCGACATGACCGCGTGGCTCGCGAAGACGCCGGCCGTGCTGCAGGCCTGGTACGGCGGCTCGGAGGCCGGCCACGCGCTCGCCTCGGTCGTCTTCGGCGACGTCAGCCCGTCGGGCAAGCTGCCCTGCACCTTCCCGAAGGCGCTCGCCGACTCCCCCGCCCACGCCGCGGGCCTCGCCCGCCAGTTCCCCGGCGAGGGCGGCAAGGTCTGGTACGACGAGGGCCTCCTGGTCGGCTACCGCTGGAACGACGCGAAGGCGATCGAGCCGCTCTTCCCGTTCGGCCACGGCCTCAGCTACACGCGCTTCCAGTACGCGGCCCTGCAGCCGAAGCTGACGGCGGCCGCCGACGGCCCGAGCGCCACGCTCGAGCTCCAGGTCACGAACACCGGCGAGCGCGAGGGCGCCGAGGTCGTCCAGGCGTACGTGCGGCCGGTGAAGCCCCCGGTCACGCGGCCCGAGAAGGAGCTGAAGGCCTTCGCGAAGGTCCTGCTGAAGCCGGGCGAGACGAAGACCGTCACCCTCGCCCTCGGCCCCCGCGCCTTCGCGTACTACGACCCCGAGGCGAAGGCCTGGCGCGTCGCGAAGGGCCGCTACGAGCTGCTCGTCGGCGCCAGCTCGCGCGACATCCGGCTCACCGGCAGCGTGGAGGTGGCGCAGGCCGCGCTGCTGAAGTGAGGCCGCGCGCGGTTCACGGCTCGCGCAGGCCGTGTCGGAGCCGGGCCGTCTCGGTCGTGTCCAGCGGCTCGCCGCCGAACCGCGCCCGGTAGTAGGCCTCGACGACATCGAGACCCGCCGTCGCCATCCCGGGCGGAACGGGCCCGCCCGGTGCGCCTTCAACGGCGAGCGAACGCGCGTGCTCGAGGAGGCCACGGGTCGGGGGCCGAGGGCGACCGAGGGCCCTCCAGTGGCGCTCGACCTCCCGCACGAGAGCCCGAAGCTCGCCGGACACGGCGGGGCTCGTGTCGAGCGCCGCCGCGCGATGCCGATGGCGGCGCGAGCGCCAGGACCGAACGAGCCGAGGCCCGAGGGCGAGGCCGAGGGCCACCAGCCAGAAGGCGGGCTCGCGCACCGCGCGGGCCGCCACGCGTGAGAGCTCGCGAGCGACCTGCCGCAGGAGCGAGACCGGGCCGCGCACCGTCAACCGAGCCCAGCCGACGGAGAGCGCCGCGCGGACGCGCTGGACGAACCGCTGGAAGGAGTCGGAGCGTGCGTGCGCCTCGGCGAACGAACCGGGCGGCGTCGGGTCGGCCTCCACCCAGCCCTCGCCGGGGATCCACGCCTCCACCCAGGCGTGGGCGTCGCTGTCCCGCACCACGTGGAGCCCACCCCCCTGGTCCGTCTGCGGTCCCACGCTCAGGCCCTTGACGAAGCGGGCCGGCACTCCCTGGAGGCGAAGGAGGACGACGGCCGCGCTCGCGAAGTACTCGCAGTAGCCGGCCTTCTTCTCGAACAGGAACTCGGCGAGGGGGTCTCGGGTGAGGAAGGCACCGGGGCGGAGGGTGTAGCGGTAGCCTCCCTGCAAGTGAGCGACGGTGGCCGCGAGCCGCTCACGCGCGTCGGCGCCGGGTGCGAGGCCCTGGGCCAACGCCCGCAACCTCGGATCGACGACGGCGGGCAGCGCGAGACCCTCGCCGCGGTCCTCGTCGGACAGCGAGGGCCCGGACGGCGCGACGCCGGCCAGCCGCGCGCCGTAGAGAGAGACCGGCACGCCGGCGGGGCGCCGGATGCTCCCGAATCGATCGACCTCCAGGAAGGGCGCGTCGACGGTTACGGCGCTGACACGGTGCGGCAGCAGGAGGGGCCAGCGTCCCACGTCCTGCTGGTTGACGAGGATCTCGACCGCGGTCCGCCCCTCGTCTGCGTCCTCCGTCGCGCCGGCGGTGGCCGCGGGAAACCACGCGCCAGTATCGGCGAGGAGCGAGCCCACACGAGCCGGCGTTACGCCGGGTTGCAGAATGCCCGCCGACCCGGGCCCGAGGGCCCTGGCCGGGCGCGCCGCGTTCCGCCACTGGCGCCCGTCGAAGTCGGTGAAGACCTCCGAGCGCAGGAGCCACGGGCCGGCCTGCGGGTCGGACGCTCGCAGGTCGAGGACGCGCCGGCGCGACACCGCCAGCTCCGCGAACTCCCCGAGGGTCGACTCGCCCGACAGGCCCGACGCGCCCTGGTCGAGGGCCTCGGCCAGAGCCCGCTCGATCTTCGGCTGGAGGAGCGGCAAACCCACGATGCCGGTCGCGGCCAGAAGAGCCGCAAGGCCGCCGACGAGGGCGAGCGCGAGCACGTCGCGCCCGCGCCAGCGGGGTCCGGACTCGGCGAGCGCTGCGGCCCACAGCGCTCCGAGAACCACGAGCGCGAGGACGAGGTACGGCTCGGAGAAGGCGTTGTGATCCCCGCCCCTCAGGAAGGGCAGCGCCGACGGGCCGTAGCCGGCGGGAGCGGGGTTGAGGCCGGCGAGCCCAAGGATGGAGATCACGGTGGGCAGGAGCGTGCGTCCGGCCGCGAACGCCCGCGGGGCAAGCGCGAAGACGGCCGCCATCGGGACGAGGAAGGGCGCGGCCATCATCGGCACGAACGTGGGCTCGAGGACGAGGACACCGAGCGCGCGACTGAGCCAGGCCACGCCGGCGATCACCAGCAGCGTCACGCCCAGCACGCGGGGCAGCGCGCGCGCGAGCCTGGGCGGAACCGACGTCCACTCGGCAAACGGTATCGCTAGAACGACGGCCGCCAGGAGGGCCAGGACGAGGAAGAACGAGGGCACCTCGCGCAAGGCGAGCGCGAGGGCGGCGATCGCGGCGCACAGGGCCACCGAGTGGGCCACGCGCACGCGGGTCGGCCGCGCGCGCTTCACGCGTCCTCCTCCGCCGCGAGGCGCGCCTCGACCTGGGCGGGAGTGAGGCGCTCGATCTCGCCCAGCTCGCCGGAGACGGACGCCCAGGGCTTCCGGGTGTCGCCCTCGTGGACGAGGAGAACCCGCACCGCGACCCCCATCCCCCGCACCCGGCGCAGGAAGGCCTCGCGCGCCTCGTCCCACTCGAGCATCACCGCGATCACGGTGGTCAGGCCCTCGAGACGCTCGAAGAGAGCCGGCCCGATCGACTCGAAGGGCGGGGCCGGCGAGGGCTCCAGGCAGGCCAGCACGTCGAGGACGTTGTCGAGGTACCCCAGGCTCCGACCCGTGCTCACCTCGTAGAGGTCGGGCCCGGCCGCGAGGATGTCGACCACCTCCTCGCTCCGGCTGAAGTGCTCGGCCACGGAGGCCAGCGTCGAGATCGCCGCCTCGAAGCGCGCGCGCTCGCGCGGGCGCGGCCGCTTGCCGAGGAAGGTGTCGAGGACGAGGGCGATCCGCGAGAAGTACTCCTCCTGGTACTCCCTGACGACGGGCCGGCCCAGGCGGGCCCAGGACCGCCAGTCGATCTTGCGCAGGGGGTCGCCGTCGCGGTACTCGCGGGTCCCCACGAACTCGAGCGAGTCGCCGACCACCGACGCGAGGGGGATGCCGCCGGGCTGGTAGCGGCGGCCCATCGGCAGGGGCAGCGCGTCGAGCGTGTGGTAGCGCGGGTAGGCGAGGACCACCTGCTCCGGCAGCCAGACGGCCTTCGTCCGAACAAGGCCGAAGAGGTCGGTCCGGGCGACGCCGACACCGGGCAGGACGTAGCGGCCGCGCCGCCGCGGGTGGAGGTCGATCCGCATGCGTGCGGGGCGGCTCTCCTCGACCTCGAAGGTACGCTCGGACGGCCCTACGGAGAGCAGGGACGCGTCGGGAAGCGGCCCGGCCCAGACGAGCGAGAGAGGGCCCGTCGCACGGCCGTCACGCGAGACCACGTCCAGGGAGGCCGTCACCGCGCGCCCCGCGGTCAGGCGCGACGGCAGCCGGCCCTCGAGTCGCACCGCCGGACGGCCGGCGACGAACCGGCCGAGGGCCACCAGGAGAGGCGGCGCGGCGAGCGCAAAGAGGATGAAGACCAGCGATCGCCGGGTGTCCATTCCCACCAGGGCCACGCCCACCGTGGCCCACAGGACGAAGCGCCCGCGCTCCGTCAGCCGCCGGCGGTAGAAAGCCCGCAAGCCGCGCAGGAGATACGACCTGTCGAGCGGCCGGGTGAGGAGGTCCGTGGCCATGTCCGTGCGCTCTGCCGCCCGGCGCCTCAGGCCGGCACGGGCACGGCCTCGAGGATCTCGCGCACGACGTTCTCCCTCGAAACGCCGGTGTAGCGCGCCTTCGTCTCGAGGCCGAGGCGGTGTGCGAGGACGGGCACGGCCTGCGCCTTCACGTCTTCCGGCACCGCGAACGAGCGTCCCTCGAGGATCGCGCGGGCCTGGGTGGAGCGGAAGAGCATCAGGCTGCCGCGGGGAGAGCAGCCCAGACGCACCGACGGGTGCCGCCGCGTGGCCTCGGCCAGCGCCACGACGTACCGGCCCAGCGAGCGATCGACGCGGACCTGACGGACCTCCGCCTGGAGGGCGATCACGTCGTCGCCCGAGAGCACGGATTCGACGGCGTCGAGGGGGTGGCGCTCCGCCTGCGCGAAGAGCACGTCCACCTCCTGCTCCCCCGCCGGGTACCCGAGCTCGATGCGGACGCCGAAGCGGTCGAGCTGGGCCTCGGGCAACGGGTACGTCCCGTGGAACTCCACGGGGTTCTGCGTCGCGAGGACCATGAAGGGGGACGGGAGGGGCCGCGTGACGCCGTCGGTCGAGACCTGCTGCTCGCTCATCGCCTCGAGGAGCGCCGACTGCGTCCTCGGTGAGGCCCGGTTGATCTCGTCCGCCAGAAGCACCTTCGCGAAGATCGGGCCTTCCTTGAAGCTGAAGCTCCCGTCGCGGGGACTGAAGACGGAGGAGCCCAGGATGTCGGCGGGGAGCAGGTCGGGCGTGAACTGCACCCGTCGGAAGGTGCCCGAGAAGCAACGGGCGAGCGCCTTGGCGAGTGTCGTCTTCCCGACGCCAGGCACGTCCTCCAGGAGGAGGTGGTGGCCGGCGAGGAGGGCCACGAGGACGTGGTCGAGGGCCTCGCCCTTTCCCAGGATGACGCGGGCCAGCTGGCTCTTCGCGGCCCGGAGCTTGTCGGCGGTCGGTGTGGTCATGGCCTCTCGGTTTCGTAGATGAGGTCGACGAGCGCGAGGCGCGAGGCGGCGCGCTCGATGTCGGCGGGGGAAGCAGCGGCCAGGTCGAGGTCGGCGGGAGCCACGACGAGGCGGAGCCGGCTGGTGCCGGGAAGGCTCGAGGCGGCGTGGCTCAGCCGCTGGACGACGGCCGTGGCCGGCGGCGACGCGACGAGAAGCGCGGGCGCTTCCCCCGGGGCCGGCCAGGCCTGGGCGACCCGGCCGTCGGGCCGCACCTCCAGCAGGACCACGCGCGCGGGCGCCTTCACCGTCAGGCGGACCGCGAGGAGTTCGCCGGGCCCCACCCGCGGCGGCGTGCCGGCCGTGTAGCCCTCGAGCGCGAGCTCTGCCGAAGTGCCTGGGCCGCTCGCGGGCAGCGCGGCGAGACGATCGAGGTGGGATTGCGGGAGCGGAAGCGCTGCCGGGCGCGTGGCGGCCGGAAGGTCGCGCGCCGGGCGCGTCGCCATGTACGTCTGCTGCGCCACCACGGCGACGACCACCGCCGCCGCGACGGTCAGGAGATCGGCGACGGTGGCGGGCCGGCTGAGCCAGGCGCGGAATCGCTCCCAGCGTCCGGCTGCTCGAGCTGGGCCAGCACGTGCTGGCGGGCCTCGGGGTCGGCCAGCAGCTCGCGCAGGCCTTCCTCCTCGACGAGCGTGTCGAAGAGCGCCTGGTCGTCGAGGGCCGCTCGCAGCAGATCCTGTCGCTCCGCGTCGGTGAGCGAGTCGGTGGCGTATCCGCCGAGCCGCTGCTTCGGGTCGCCGGTCATCGCCCCTCCTCTCCCGCGACTCCTGCCACGAAGCCCCAGCGGTCGCCCAGCAGCGTCCGCAGGCGCTGGTGGCAGCGGAAGTCCCAGCTGTAGACGGTGTTCACCGGCCGGCCGAGCTCCGCCGCGATCTCCACGAAGCTGAGGCCCTCGAGCTTGCGCCGGAGGATCTCGCGGCACCGGCCCTCGAGGCGCGCCGCGGCCTCGGCGAAGAGGCGCAGCCGCTCGCGGTCGGCGGCGACGGTGTCGGGCAAGGGGCCGCCGTGGGCCAGCGGCACCTCCGTCGCGTCCTCCGCGCTCGCCTCGCCTCGCCGAGCGGACTTGCGCCACAGGTCGGCCTGCTTCTTCCGGAGGATCCCGAGCCCCAGCGCCACGAGCTGGGCGGGGTCGTCGACCTCGGCGTACTTGGTGGTGAGCAGCAGCAGGACCTCCTGCGTCAGGTCCTCGGCGTCGGCCGGCGACAGGCGACGGCGCGCGGCGGAGAGGATGCGGAGCCGAAGGCTCGCGAGGGCCGCGTCCCGGGTGAGCGTCCGTTCGCGAGTGAGTTCGCCCATGGTCGTCCGCGCCCGACTATAGCCCAGCCCCGTGAGCGGCGCGGCGGCCGTCTCGAGGACGTGGGCGTCGATCACAGCATCCCCCACACGATCGCCGCCCCGCGCTCGGCCTCGCCGTGGAAGAACAGCTCCAGGGTGAAGTAGACCGCCGCCAGGACCACCATCCTGCGCAGGCGGCGAGGCGCGACGGCCAGCAGCAGCAGGGAGACGCCGAGCCACCCCAGGTCGATCCAGAACACCGGCCAGTACGCCAACTCGATCACACCCACGCCGATCCCCCTCCTCCAGCGGCACCCTTTGTCGTTCGTCCCTCTCTGCTCTCGAATGGCGTGAGTCGTCACGTCCTTGCACCCGGGTGCAAGGAAGGTCGCTCCTTGCGGCATTCACCCATCGTGGGACGTCGAGGTGACGCCCCTGGGAGGACCGATCCATGAAGTCGAACCCGTTCTACGCGCTCAGTGCCTCCGCGATGCTGCTCGGTTGCTGGCTGCTGAGCGTCGCACTCCCCCTGCAGGCCGCCGGCCCGCTCGGCGGCCTGCTCCTCCTGATTACCGTGGTCCAGCTCTACGAGGGCTTGCTCGTCGGCCTGGGGGCCGTTCTCGTGCGCACGGGCCGCGCCCCGCGAGACGGCGTCACCGTGCTCGTCCTGGAGTCGCTGTTCCTGATGGACGCGCCGCTCCTCGTCGTGGAGTGCGTCACCGCCGACGCGCGCGTGGGCACCGCCGTGGCCCTGGGCCTCGCGGCGCTGGCCGCGGCCAAGCTGGCCTGGGTGCGCCGCGCCTCGCCGGACCTGCTGTCGAGCCGTGCGGCCAGGCTGCTCGGCGCCCACGCCGTGTCCGTGCTCGCGGTCCCGGTGGCGGCGGCACACCTCGCGGAGGCCCGCCTCTTTGGCCCGATGGCGCTCTACGCCCTCTGCTGGGCGACGCTCGTCCTGCCGCTCGCGCAGCGGGCGCTGCGCAGCGAGACGCGGGCGGGCGCCGCGCCCGATGCGCCGCGAGCTCACGCCCTCTGGACCTGGGTGCCGGCGGCCATGATCCTGCTCCACCTGTGGGCCGTCGGCTACGTCCACGCCATCCCCTTCCAGCCCGCCTTCCTCGCGCCCTTCCTTCTCGGCCTCGCCTTGACATCCACCCGCAAGCAGCCGGTGCGGAAGGTGGCGCTTCCGGGCCTCGCCGTCCTCTTCTCGCTCGGGCAAGGGCCGTCGCTCGGCTTCCACGTCTTCGGCACGGGCGGCCCCTTCGTCCCACCCCTGCACCTCGCGGTCATCGGCGTGACGATCACGTGGGCGTACCTGCTGTGGCGCGACCGGGAGCGATGGCTGGCCCTGCTTGCCCTCAGCGGCGCCGGCGCCCTGCTGGTCGCCGCCTCGCCAGCGCGGCTGACCGACGCCTTCGGCCGACCGCTGGGTCTCGTCGCCCGGCTCGTGCCGAAGGACGCCATCGAGTGGGGCGTCCTGATCGTGATCGGTGCGTTCGTCCTGCTCGCGGCCGGCGCGCGGCGCAGCTTCCTGCCGCGTGCGTGATCGCGGCGTCGGCAGCGGCCGCCTATACTTGGGCGCGGTTCCGGAGGAGGGAAGGCCATGAAGAAGCTCGCCGTTGCCGTCGTTGCCGCGCTCTCGATCGCCTCCATCGCCGGCGCGGGCGTCCCGGGCCCCGTCAAGGTGAGCCCCGACGGCCGCACCTTCGTGGACGGCACCGGCGCGCCCTTCTTCTGGCTGGGCGACACCGCCTGGCCGCTCTTCGCCCAGTACTCGAAGGAGCAGGCCGAGGCCTACCTGACGAACCGCGCCGCCAAGGGCTTCACCGTCATCCAGGGCGTCCTCGCCTGGGGCCACGGCAGCGGCATGGAGCAGAAGTCGCCCGGTCGCCGAACCCGCAGGGCCACGTGCCGTGGCTCGACGACGACCCCGCGAGGCCCAACCCGGCCTACTTCGAGCACGTCGACCACCTCGTGGACTTCGCCAACCGCAAGGGCCTCGTCCTCGCGATGCTCCCCACCTGGGGCTACTACGTGAAGGAAGCGCCGACGCTCAACGCCAGGAACGCCCGTGCCTACGGCCGCTGGCTCGGCGCCCGGTACAAGGCCGCGCCCAACGTCGTCTGGGTGAACGGCGGCGACCGCACGCCCACCGGCTTCGAGGACGTCTTCCGCGAGCTCGCGCGCGGCCTGCGCGAGGGCGACGGCGGCGCCCACCTCATCACCTATCACCCCTGCGGCTGGCGCTCCTCGGCCCAGTTCTTCCACGGCGAGGACTGGCTCGACTTCAACATGATCGAGACCTGGACCGAGTGGGCGAAGATCTACCCCGCCGTCGTCGCGGACGGGCTCCGAGCGCCGAGAAAGCCGGTGGTGCTCGGCGAAGGGCGCGTACGAGGACGGCCCCGAGTACCCCCAGGGCCCGATCACGCCCCTGCTCGTCCGGCGCCAGGCCTGGTGGACCGCGATGGCCGGCGGCTTCCACACCTACGGCCAGAACCAGATGTGGCGCATGGAGCCGGGCTGGGACAAGACCTTCGACACCCCCGGCGCGGCCCAGGTCTGCCTGATGAAGAGCATCTTCACCGCGCTCCCGTGGGCGGACCTCCTCCCGGACCAGGGGATCTTCGCGACCGGCATCGGCAGCGAGCGCACCCTGAACGCCGCGATGCGCTCCAAGGACGGCACCCGGATCCTGATCTACCTCTCGAGCCCCACGACCGTCTTCCTCCACCTCGAGAAGGTCGAGGCGAAGGCGGCGAAGGCCACCTGGATCAGCCCGGTCACCGGCGAGAAGAAGGACGCCGGGACCTTCGCGACCGGCAACTACAACGGCCAGGTCTTCCCCGGCTCTCCCACGCAGTTCTTCAAGACCCCGGACTTCTGGGAGGACGCGGTGCTGCTGCTCGAGGGTATCGACTAGGGAGCCATAGCCCAGGGGCTGGCTCCTGACTCGAGAACGGGGGGACTACCGACCCAACTCCCTCAGCAGCTGATCGTAGTCGGCATGCGAGCCAATCCAGAACCAGATGATGTCGTCCTTGTCGCGCACCCCGAGGGCGCGGTAGGCGAGTCCGACCCGTACCGAGAAGATCGGGCGACTGGGGTGCACTTGCTTGAAGCGAAGGCTCGGATGTGATGGGTCCCGTCGGAAGAGGCGATAGGCGGTACGAGCCCGCCGTTGGACCCTCGCCGGCAGCCGCCCGAACGCCAGGCGGAACCGCTCAGACGTCCTGGAGTTCACAGCTCGTCGGGGTCGAGCGGAAGGGTACGACCGGACCGGTGCTCGGCCAGGGCTTCATCCGCGAGGGCACCCAGCGCGCTGCCCGAGGCGGCGAGCTGTGCCTCCCAGGCACGCTCCACCTCGATCTCCGCGTGGATCGCCGCCGCCAACTCGTCCTGCTCGCGTTCCGGGAGCTTCTCAGCTTCCTTGAATGCGTCCTTGAGCGCCTTGGTCATCGCCGTTTCCGCTTCCATTCTCCCTCCCTTCCTGCCACCGGACAATCCCACTCGTCATGACCACGGAGTGTGCACCCGCCCCTGGACAGGATGGGTCCGACGGGCGTCGTCTCAGTCTGCTCCTCCTCCCACGACGGCACCTCCTGACGTCGCTCGACACCGCCGCCGGACAAGAGACGGCCAGGACGCCGCGGGCGTACCATCGGGCCTGGAAGAACGAGCGCCGCACAACTGGAGGAGCACATGAAACCCCTGGTTCGCTCGACGGTGCGTTGCCTCGCCACGGCCCTGGCCGGGCTGCTCGCCGTGTCCGCCGGCGGCCTCGCCGCAGGCGCCGCCCTTCCGGAACCCCGACCTCCCCGCCGAGGAGCGCCTCACGAACCTGCTGTCGCTCATGACCCCCGACGAGAAGCTGCAGGCTCTCGGGGGCTTCGGCTCGGGCGTGCCGCGGCTGGGCGTGCCGGGCTTCGGGGCCTCCGAGGGCATCCACGGCCTCGTCCAGCGGGGCATGCCGGAGCGGAACGTGCCGCCCATCACGACGACCCAGTTTCCCCAGCCGCCCGGCATGGGGTCGACCTGGAACCCGGACCTCGTCCGCCGGGCCGGCGGCGTGCAGGGAGCCGAGAAGCGCGGTACATCACGCAGAGCGGCAAGTCCGTGTTCCCCATGCTGATGGTCTGGGGCCCGCAGGCCGACCTCGCGCGGGACCCCCGCTGGGGCCGCGCCGAGGAGGTCTACGGCGAGGACCCGTTCTTCAACGGCGTGATGGCGACGGCCTTCGCCCGCGGCATCCAGGGGAACGACCCGAAGTACTGGCAGGCGGCCCCGCTGCTGAAGCACTTCCTCGCGAACTCGAACGAGAACGGGCGCATGTCGTCGAACTCGCAGTTCGACGAGCGGCTGTTCTGGGAGTACTACTCGGTGCCGTTCCGCATGACGTTCCAGGACGCGGGGGCCAACGCGGTGATGGCCTCCTACAACGCCTGGAACGGCACGCCCATGCACCTCCACCCGGTCCTGCGCGACGTCCTGATCGGCCAGTGGGGCGTCCAGGTCATCTCGAGCGACGGCGGCGGCGTCCAGAACCTCTGGGAGGACCACAAGGTCGTCCCCGACCAGAAGGCGGCCGTGGTCGCCGCGCTGAAGGCGGGCATCAACCAGTACCTGGACCGGGCCCTCGAGGAGCTGCGCGCCGCACTGAAGGAAGGCCTGGTGACGGAGGCGGACCTCGACGAGGCGCTGCGGCGGAAGTTCCGCGTCTCGCTGAAGCTCGGGCTGCTCGACCCGCCGGAGATCGTCCCGTACGCCAGGCCTCACGACGGCCCGGCGCCGTGGGACAGCCCGGAGCACCTCGCCATCTCGAAGACGATGGCGCTCGAGTCGATCGTGCTGCTGAAGAACGACGGCGGGGCGCTCCCGCTTCGCAAGGGCGCGCTGAAGTCCGTCGCCGTCATCGGCCCGAGGGCCGACAGCGTCCACTGGGACTGGTACGGCGGCACGCCGCCCCACGCCACGACACCTCTCCAGGGAATCCGCGACGCGGTCGGGCCGGGCGTGACCGTGAGCTACGCCCCCGACGACGAGGCCGGCGCGGCCGTGAAGGCCGCCAGCGGCCTCCGACGTGGCGATCGTCGTGGTCGGCAACCACCCGACCTGCGGCCCCAACATGGGGAAGGAGTGGACGAAGGGCGGCGACACCGAGCCCTGCGCGGACCCGGGCGAAGGGCGCGAGGGCCGCGACCGCGAGACGCTCACCCTGTCCCAGGAAGAGCTCGTCCGGAAGGTGCACGCCGCGAATCCCCGCACGGTCATGGTGCTGGTGTCGAGCTTCCCGTACACCATCAACTGGTCGCAGGAGCACGTGCCGGCGATCGTGCACATGGCGCACTCCTCGCAGGACGAGGGCTGGGCGCTCGCGCAGGTGCTGTTCGGGGACTACAACCCCGGCGGCCACACCGTGGTCACCTGGCCGGCGTCACTGGACGAGCTGCCGCCGATGCTGGACTACGACATCCGCCACGGCCGGACCTACATGTACGCCAAGGGCACGCCGCTCTATCCCGTTCGGCCACGGCCTGAGCTACACGACCTTCGACTTCGCCAGGCTCCGGACCGACAAGCCGGCCCTGGCCCGGGACGGACAGCTCGAGGTGAGCGTCGACGTCACCAACACCGGCAAGGTCGCAGGCGACGCGGTGCCGCAGCTGTACGTCCAGCACCTGGGCTCGAAGGTCGACCGGCCCGCGCAGCAGCTCGCCGGCTTCAGCCGCATCCACCTGGCGCCAGGCGAGACGAAGACCGTGCGGATCCCGCTGAAGGCACAGCAGCTCGCGTACTGGGACACCAGCCGAAAGGCGTTCGTGGTGGAGCAGGAACCCGTCCGCCTGATGATCGGCGCCTCGGCGGCGGACGTCAGGCTGCGCGCGGAGATACCGGTGCAGTAGGGCGCCCGTACAACGGGCTATCGCCTGCCTCGTCACGGCTGCCGCTGGGTCGGTCTACCTGCACAGCCTTGGGGACCTCCACCGCCACGAACCAGTCCGCCGGGTACAGATAGTCCTCGCCGCTTTCATCCACGACGCGGACGTCGCCCTCCCGGTCGGCGTCGGGGTCGGTCATGGCCTAGTCCAAGTACCGCTTCCAGCCTCGAGCACGGCTCTCAGGCCACGCTCGATCAGCGAGGCCCGACTCACCCCCAGTTCCTTGGCCAAAGCGTCGGAGCGGGCCAGCAGACCTCGCTCCACGCTGACCGAGATGACTTTCGCGCCGGCGCCCCGTCGAGGCCGCCCCGGCTTCCGGCGTGCCGCCTCCCAGGCCCTCCGCTCAGCAGCGGTCAGTGGCCGCGACTTGTCGACGACCATCTCCTCGTCGAACGCCTTCGTGGCCTTGCGCAGCTCCTCGGGCTTCATCCGCTCGTATCTCGCGACCCGGCCGTTCTTGAGCTTCATCGCCTCTGCCTCCGGTAGCGTCCCTTCTCCCTCTCCGTGAGGGGACGGGCGTGCAGGATGTAGACGCAGTCGTCCTTGTCGAGAACGAAGATCACCTGCAGCAGTTCCCCCGCCGGGCCTGGACCCCACACGAGCAGTTTGTCCTCGCCGATGTGTCGCGGGTAGGAGCTTCCCGCCTCCTCCACGGCATGCTCGGCCGCCTCTGGGTCGATGCCGTGCCGCGCCAGGTGCTCGCTGTTCCACTCGTTCCACCGGAAGTCCACACGCCCTCCTCAGGATCCCACGGCTCGTCGATTTCTTCAATAAGAAATTGCCAAGACACCAGGGATGGATGAACGGGATGCAGCCGCCCGAAGGAAGGTCGCGGACAGGGCGAGCGGTCGCCAGTCAAGCCAACTCTCCGCCGGACGTCGGTCGCCACGGGTCCGATTCTGGCCTGTGCCCTTATCGCCCCCTCCTCTGCGCCCGGCACAGCCTGAGAGGGCTAGGATGCCCACATGGACGACGCCCAGCGCGCGGCCGACGCGATCGCGAAGGCGAAGGCCCTCCTGCTCACCGCCGGGGCCGGGATGGGGGTCGACTCCGGCCTGCCCGACTTCCGGGGCGACGAGGGCTTCTGGAAGGCCTACCCGCCGTTTCGCGAGCGAGGACTGCGGTTCGTCGACCTCGCGAGCCCCGGCTGGTTCGAGGACGACCCGGAGCTCGCCTGGGGCTTCTACGGCCACCGCCTGGAGCTGTACCGCCGGACGGTTCCTCACCGGGGCTTCGAGGTCCTCCGACGCCTCGCGGAGCGGGCGGGCCGCTTCTTCGTCTTCACCTCGAACGTCGACGGCCAGTTCCAGCGCGCCGGATTCCCCGAGGACTCGATCGTCGAGTGTCACGGCTCGATCCACCACCTGCAGTGCCTGGGCGGCTGCGGCATCGGCGTCTTCCCCGCCGACGCCACGGTGGCGGTCGACCCCGCGACCTTCCGCGCGCGCCCGCCGCTCCCCTGCTGCCCACGGTGCGGTGCGCTCGCCCGGCCCAACATCCTCATGTTCGGGGACGGCGGCTGGGACGACGCGCGCAGCCGGGAGCAGGCGCTCCGTTTCGCGCGGTTCACGGACACGGCGCCCCCGGGGACATGCGTCGTCGAGTGCGGTGCGGGGAAGGCGATCCCGACCGTCCGGTACACCTCCGAACGCGCGGCCGCCCGCCTCGGCGGCACGCTGGTGCGCATCAACGTCCGCGAGCCCGAGACGCCGCCCGGTCACATCGGCCTGGCGATGGGAGCGCTCGCGGCGCTCACGCGGATCGAGGCGCTCCTGGAAGCCTGACCGGGCTAGCTTGCAGCTCTGAGCGACAGCTCGCGGAGGATTGCCTTCCCGGTATCGAGATCGCCGGCAAGGAGACACTCCACCCCTTCCCGCAGCAGCTCCTCCCGATACTCCTGGTCCCGCTTGATGCGGGCCTGCACGGTTTCCTTGAACGCGCGCGTCAGAGCCATCCTCACTCCACTGCTGTGTTCTAGGACGACGAGCCCGCCCTCGCCACCACGTTCTCCGCAGTGGGCCGAGAGCGGAGGCGCTTCACGTTCTCGGGAAAGCGAAGGAGATAGAGCAGTTGATCGTTGGCGGCGTTCTGGATCAGGAGGCCCTTCTCCCAGCGTGCGAGCGAGGCCTCGCCGAGTCGGGTGAGGTCGGCAAACGCCGAACGCGTCATCCCCAGCCGGGTGCGGATTGCCACGACCTCCCGAGGCGTCATGACCCCGAGGTGCCGGCACACCGCTTCGTGCCGCGCTCCCTCGGCGTGGTGGTCCGTGAACTGGAACCCACATTCGCGGCACGTCCTCAGCGGGACGGTCGCCCTCAGCTCCACGGAATCCTCACCGGTGCCGTACGCGAACTCCTCCACGACCATCTCGGTGCCGACCGCGGATGCGCCGCAACTGGCACACCGCAGCGACTCGGACCCGAAGTGAACGACGTTCTGCCTACTCATGTCGCCTGCCCCGCGGGGTCCCGTGGAGCCCCGGCTCGTAGCTGTAGTGGAAGCTCCTGCCGATCACGCAGTTCGCGCCGAGCTGCACCTTCACGTAGAGCGTCTGCGTCGATCCTTCCAGGTCGACGAGGAGCACGAAGCCCCGCGCCCCCGGGGGATGGTCGAGGGTAGTCTCCAGGACCGGGTGGTCTTCGTCGAGAAGCTGGACGAGCAGGCTCCAGGCGGAGGCCTCGGTGAAGGGAGGCCTCGGGGTTCGTCACCGTGTAGGGCCGCCAGTCGCTGGGCAGACCCCGGCTCGGGATCCCGACCGTCCGGGAATGGCGGGACCGGGCCAGGGCCGCCAACTGGCGCCTGATCTCGGCCAGAATCACGGATTTCGCTGATCATATGATCTGTGCGCACCGCTCATATGATCGCCCCGCCGCAGGCCGGAAGCAACCGCATCCGTGCCTTAACCTCTCGGCACCGAGTGTCTCCCGGCACATGGACAGCTCAGGTCCGAATCCGCCCGCCAAACGCACGTAGCCGACACTCCTGGTCCCGCGACGGCTACGCCGGACGACCGCGGCAGGCCCGACCTGATCGCAAAGAGCGTCGTCGCGCTTCTGGCGGCCCGGACTGACGACCCCTGTTCCCTGGAGCGACGGTTCGTTCCCCAGGACGACCGCCTGTTCCCTGGATCGACCGTTCATTCCCGTCGCGCGCCAGCGTGTGATACGTATGCCAGCCATGTCGATCGCTGCCGGGAAGATCCTGCTCCATCTCAAGGACCGTCGGCGCCTGGTCGTGAACGCCCACGACGTCTACTACCTCGAGGCGCGGCGTGATGAGACCGACATACGCCTGCGGGGCGCGCGCCAGCTGCTCGACGTTCGCTCGCTCGGCGAGGTGATGAAGGAACTCGGCCCGGCAGGCTTCGTGCGGATCCACCGTAATCACGCCGTGAACCCAGGCCGCGTTCGGGAGATCCGGCTGGTCGGTCGAGCCTGGCAGGTCCAACTCGAACCGCCCGTCAACAAGGTGCTGCCGGTCAGCCGAGGTTCTCTGGCCTCACTGCTCCAGACGTACCGCCGTTCGTAGCGACGCCGCGACCTGCCCCGACAATCTCCAGCCCTTCCCTACCGATCAGGCATCTGCGGAGAAGCCCTTAAATTGGCAACTAGTTGGCTCCGTGTCACTTGCGCACCGCTCACCCCCAGTGCATGGCGTCTCGCTTGAATGGCCTCACGCCCGGGACGGCACGTAGCGGGCGAATCGCCGTGACCCGCCGACGCCCTCATCCGGCCTGACGAACCCCACGTCGATCGTCGAAGCGATCACCTGGGACACGATGGCCGCCCTGCAACGGCCCGGCTCAGACCTCTGGCGGGAGACCGGCGGCCCGCAGCGCCACGCGCACCGCCTCCGCGGCCTTGATCAGGTCCGCGACCAGGCCTTCGTCGACATCGAGGGCGCCCTCGTACTCCGCCATGTTGCGCGTCTCGTGACCCTTCGAGAGCACCCGCCAAGTCGCGGGAGGCAACCCCAGCGTGTGCGGCAAGACCTGGAAGACGAGGAAGCGATTCTCGGAGCGGTAGCCACGCAGCCGCAGCACGGCGAGCGCCAGCGCATGGGCCGCGTTGTAGGCCAGGTCGAAGCGGCTCTCGAGCGACAGGGCGCGGTTCGCTGCATCGGCCAGGCGAGCTTCGCCCGAACGCAACAGGCCTCTGATCTCCGAGACCATCGGCGGCTCGCGCTTCAGCTGGCCCAGGCGAACCAGGTTCTCCAGCTCAGCCGAGGTCATCGTCGGACCCGATCACGAAGACCCGCGACTGACTCGCGACCCTGGCGGCGAACGAGTCCGCCCGGGCTCGCTTCGCGCGCCATTGGGCCAACGTCATGACGGTGGGATTGACCGTCCGTCCCAACACTGCCTCGGCCGCCTGAAGGGCTTCGAAGAGGTCCGAATACCTCAGGGAATCGGAAATGACCATCAGGTCGATGTCGCTCCTGGCCCGATCGGTTCCCTTGGCTACCGACCCGTAGACAAACGCTGCGCGGATCGCGCGGGCCTTGCGTGCCAGCGCCTGTCGCAGGGGCTCGGCCACACCGACGGTCTTGACGATCAATGAGTGCAGTTCCTCGAAGACTGGCGAGTCTCGCCGCGCCTGGTAGTGCTTCTGGTTCCCCGAGCGCGTCACGGTCACGAGATCCGTCTCGGCGAGGCGGCCCAGCTGCCTGTGGACGGCTCCCACGCCCCCCTTCGCCAGCCGGATGAGCTCCGCGCTCTGAAACCGTCGATCGGGCTGCCCGAACAGCAGGCCCAGCACCCGCTGCTGTACGGGCGTGAACAGCGCGTCGGCCAGTCCGGCTCGTGGCTTGGAGGATATCGTTCCCATTTCGGGAATGATCATACCCATTTCAGGAACGACTGTCACCGCCGCCATGGTCGCCATAGGCATTCACCCTCTCGGCCCGAAGTGTCCCCCGGCGACTGGACAGCCCAGGTCCGAATGAGCCTGCGAAAAGTGGAAGCCGATATCCGGAATGGCCAGCATCGGCAGCGGCCGGCCTGTTAGCGCCAGGGGCGGCCGACCAGGCGCCCCAGGGTCCGCGCCCGCCATACGCGGCGAGCCTCGCCCGTCGCGGAAGCAAGCGCGCAAAGGGCCGCGCGGCCCTCGACTCACGTCAGCGTCTTCATTCAGGCGTCGACCGCATGCCTACAGACGCATGTCGTCACGGTCCCTGACGCCCCCCTGCGTGCTGCCTGGCGTTGTGGGCCTTCCAGCGAAGCGCCGGGTGTCGCCGGACGCGGTCGGCGAGACCCCCTCCGTCCGGGAAGAGCAGCTCGGGCCGAAACTCCCCAAGCTGCAGGCGTTCGCAGTATTCCCGCTCCTCCGCCCCGACAGCCAGGAACGGCGCGACGGCCGCCCACGCCTCGACCCGCAGGACGTCCGCGCCCGGCTCGTCGCCCGCGGTCAGCATCGGATGGAGCTGGGTTCGCACGACGTCGTCGTTCACGCGGGCGAAGCGGTCCGGACCGTAGTCGAAGAGCGGATGATCGAGGATGCCGGCCAGGGCCCCTTGAGCCGTCCGGTGGACACGTGGTAGCGGAGCCTCTCCATCGTGGCCCGGCGGTCTTCCTGCCCGAAAGCCCGGCCGGCCTGCTCCAAGCTGAACACCGGATGCCGGTCGAAGAAGGCCCCTGTCTTCACTTGACGCTCCGCAGAGTAAGTGGGAATACTCTCCCCACTTATCACACTCGACGTCAAGTCTTCGGTGAGTTGTTGCTGTGCTCCCACAAGGCCGACGTCCCCGACCCCCGGGGCGGCGTGAGACACGTCATCCCCGCCAGGGGCAACTACGTGGCCGACAAGTGATGCGCACGCCAGGTCCGATCGAAAGCCGGGCCCGGCGAGGGCGCTCACAGTGCCACAGCGTAGCCGGTTGGCTCGGCCTGTCCCCTGGGACGACCGATCATTCCCGAGGAGGACCCCCCGTTCCCTGGATCGACTGCTCGTCCACCGGCCTTCGAGGTCGGGCGCTTCGCGCAGCCCGGGGTTCAGCCGCGCCGACGGCGGAAGCGAAGCGCCTCGATCGACTCGTTCGCCGCCACGAGATCGAACGCCTCGGGGTCGAAAGGGCCACCGGTCATGGACTCGATCCAGACCCTCGTGCTCTCGTGCTCGTCGTTCTCGGGATCGCGCAGAATGAGGAGCATGTCGTAGTAGCCGCCGACCCCGCCCGAGTCCTCGGGCGGACACGCCCTCTCGCCTCCGAGGCATCGAGGCCGGCCTGCCTCGCCCGCCCCCCCGACGATCACCTCCTCCACGACGACCTGGTGCCGCCACGAATCGCCCAGGTCGTACTCGTAGACGAACGCCTCGCCCTCCTCGCGGGCGACGTCCGCCAGGCGAGCGCGCCGCTCGTCCCTCACCTCCATCTCCCACTCTGGGCTGGCCTCCGCGTAGAGCACGCCGCCGGCCGTGAACATGTGCAGGTGGGAGTTCGTCCACCCCATGGCGGCCTGGATGATCCGGTCGAGCGCCGCTAGCGTCGTGTCGCCGGGCACGACCAGCCGCCGCCAGATCGGGGGGTCCGTCCCCATGAGCGTGACCTTCAACAGGTACGTCCGGGGCGGCTCGTCCTTCCGTCTCGCGGCCGAAGTTCGGGGCATGAGCGCCATTCTAGAGGCGGCCTCCAGCCTCGAGAACGGCTTTCATTCCTGCGCTACCCGACCCTCCGCAGCCGCGAGCCGGCGGTCGGGGACGTGCGTCCCAATGGGTCCATCCGGATCGACACCGAGGCGCCCAGCGCCTGCGCGCACTTCACCAGCGTCTTGACGCCCAGGTTCTTCACGCGACCGGACTCCAGCTTCGCCACGTAGGGCTGGCTGGTGCCGAGCAACTTGGCGAACTGTCGCTGGGTGAGCCCGCGCTTCTCACGCAGCCCCACGATCTGCTGCTCCAGCTTCATCTCCGCGATCAGGTCCTCGACGGCACGCGCAAGGCGCAGGTCGGCCTTGAGCTCGTCGTCGATCCACTTCATGACGCCCGTCCTCTTCACCGCTTCGCCTCCCGGCTCTTTGGAGCCGCGCCTCGACCGGCCACTTCGGCTTGGAGAACTCTCATTCTCGCGAGAGTCCTCGGGGGGATGTCGTCCCTCTTCTTGATCTCACCGTCGAGCAGCACGATCAGCCGCCCGGGAAGGAACACGTAGAAGAGCCGCACCTGCTTCCCGCGCAGCTCGAACAGCCCGTTCCCAAGGGCGCCGGATTGAGGCCGTCGCAGCTGACTGCCCTGCTCCTCGAGGAGCTTGACCAGGGCGATGGCCTCGACCTTGTCACGTCCTTCGAGCTGCCGGATGAACGACCAGGCCGGTGATTCTCCGCTCTCAGCTTCATAGGCATCGATCGTCCAACGCGGTCCGGGCGTCTTTGGCCTTCGCTTCATGTATAACCTATCAGTTATCGGCAGGCAAGGTGCTGGCCGCCCACCCTCTCGGCCCGGAGTGTCTCCCGGCGACTGGACAGGCCAGGTCCGATTGGCCCCGCTGTCACGCAGAAAACCGAAACTCAACCCGGAGGAGGACCGCCGGCGGCCCGCCTGTTAGCATCTGCGGGAATGACCCGGGCCGGGACCAGGGCTTTCCGACCAACCGACGCCCGCACAGTCGACGGGATCCTGCGGCGGCTCGGCGCCCTGTGGCAGGCTCCGGCGCTCGCCGACATCCCCGTTGCGCTGAACCCCCGCCTCAGCCGGACCCTCGGGCGCCTGGTGGGCCGCCCCTGGCGCATCGAACTCGGCCCGCGGGCCCTCGTGAGCGAGAAGAGGCTCCGGGAAGTCGTGACGCACGAGGGCGCGCATGCCGTACTCGCCATGAAGGCCGGCCCCACCCACCCGGCACCCCACGGACCCGAATGGCGAGAGCTGATGGCCCTCGCCGGCTACACCAACGCGACGGGCGCCCACTGGGCCTGCCACAGACGCACCGGCCAGAGTCCTCAGCAGAAGCCAGCAAGCGAAGCAGCAGCCGACACCCAGAACCCAGTCGTCGATCGCCTACGACCACTGGTGCCCCGTCTGCCAGTCCAGCCGACAGGCCCGTCGGCCGGTGAAGGCCTGGCGGTGCGCCGCCTGCGTCGCCGCAGGCCTCGACGGAAGGCTCGAGATCACCCGACGGACAAGGAGGCCGAAGACAACCCCATGACGACACCCGCCCAGTGCCCCTTCTGCTTCCCCGCCGAGGACCGCATCGCCTTCGAAGACCGCCTGACGAGGGCCCTCTGGGACGCCTTCCCGGTGAGCGAAGGCCACCTGCTCCTCGTCCCGCGACGGCACGTGCCGACCTGGTTCGACGCCACCGCCGAGGAAAAGGCGGCCCTGACCGCCGCCATCGACCGAGGCCGAGAGCTGATCGCCAGCCGCCACAGCCCCGACGGCTTCAACATCGGCATCAACGTCGGCGAAGCCGCGGGCCAGACCGTCTTCCACCTGCACGTCCACCTGATCCCGCGCTACGCCGGCGACGTCCCCGACCCGAAAGGCGGCGTGAGACACGTCATCCCCGGCAAGGGCAACTACCTGGCCGACAAGTGATGCGCACGCCCGATCCCGAGCGCCAGGTCCAGTTCCTCTTCAACGTCCAGCGCCTCATCTCCGACGGGAGCTTCGTCGCCACCTACAAGTTCGCGCTGCTCCTGGCGCTGGCCGACCTCGCCGTCGAGCGAGGCGACGACACCACCGAGTCGCTCCCCCTCGACACGCTGGACCTCGCGGAGAAGTTCGTGGACCTCTACTGGCGGCAGGTCCTCCCGTGGGTCCACGGCCAGCGAAGGCACGACCGGCCGCCTCGCCCAGGCCACGGGCAAAGACGCCGCCGTGATCAACCGGGTGGCCGCGGCGCACGAGCAGTTCCAGGGCTCCCTTCCCCGCCTTCGACGGGACAAGGCGGCTTGGGGCCGGCTCCTCCGCGACGTGGCGCGGACGATCGAGATCATGCCTCTCTGGAAGCTCCAGACCGTCGGCCCCGAGAAGCTCGACTTCCTCTACCCCAACGTCGGGCAGGGAAACCGCATCGAGCTCCACGGCGAGGCGGTCTACTGCCTGCGCCTCTTCCGAGAGCTGATCGGCGACATGGCCGAGACAGCCTGGGTCCGGTTCGTCCGCCGCCTGCCGCGGAACCGCGCCCTCCTCGGCGAGGGGCCGGACCTGCACGAGTTCCTGTTCGGCTCCGACCGGTCGGCGCTCCGCTACCGTGCGGGACCTCCTGCGAGAGGTCGACGGCAACCGCTGCTTCTACTGCGCGGACGCGATACGCGGCGAGCCCGTCGTCGACCACTTCGTCCCGTGGGCTCGCTACCCGCTCGACCTCGGCCACAACTTCGTCCTCGCCGACGCCCGCTGCAACGGCGGCAAGCTCGACCGCCTGGCGGCCTTCGAGCACCTCGAGCGCTGGTGCGCGCGCAACGCGCGCCCGGACTGGACAGCGGCGCTCGACGCGAGGACGCTCCCGCACGACGCCGACGCACGAGGCGAGTCGCCGGCTGGGCCTACGCGCAGGCCGAGCACGGAGGCGCCACCGTCTGGCAGCGGGGCCGCGACGGCCTCGTCAACCTCGACCTGCGCTGGCGAGAACTGCTTCTCCCCTAGCCCGACACGTCAGCCAGCTTCGCCGTCGCGTATGGTCCGGCGTCCCCTCAGACGATCCCGGGGCGCGCCACGTCCTCCCAGGAGATCTCCCTCCGGATTCTCTCGGGAAGGAGGCCCTCCGACCGGCCGACGGCATAGATCACGCACGCCTCGGAGAAGTCCGCCGACGACTCGCCCATCTCGTCGCGATACGGCGTGGGAAAGAAGTCGTCCCAGGACCGGAAGATTGCCGCGCAGAGCCGGCCGAAGAGCCTCTCCGCGCTCTGGAAGGCGGCGTCGGCGTGGTGCGGAGGTGGGGTGAGCACGGTCCACTCCTCGCGCCCCCACATGGCCGTCAGATGCTGTCTCAGTTCCTCGATGCGGCCGAGCTCTTCCTCACGCATGTCCTGCAGCCAGTCCGCCCATTCCGCGGGATCCTGTACGAGTGCTCGAGGAGCCCCTCGTCGAGCGGCTGCGAACAGAAGTGCCCGACGGTGACGGTGTAGGTCCTCCCGTTGCACGGGAGGCGGAACGACAAGCTGCTCGAACGGCACGTCCAGCGGGTTCACGATGACGACCCTCCTTCCGGAGATCCGCTTGGCGGCGCGCCCAGCGCGTCCTCCACCTCCGAGACCGCCACCACCACCGGGGCGACCGTCGAGAGCCGCTCCCCGATCCTCTCGGCGAGTGGGCGCTCGATCCCAGTGGCGTCGACGAGTATCTGTGACGGGATGGACTTCCACCGCAGGCGTCCCGCGGACTGGGCGAAAGCCGCGGCGTCCTTCAGCAAGACCACCGACGGCGGATGCGGCATCCCAGTCAGCTCCGCGCCCGCTCGAGCCAACGCCTGCGCTTCCTCGCGCGACACACCGAAGGCGAGGACGACCTCGCCCGTCGCGGACGCCAGCGCATACAGGGCCACTCGCCCTTCCGCCCCCGTCAGCGTCTTCATCGTCACTTGCCTCCCCTGGCTTCGCCCATCGCCTTCCAACGGCAGTCGTACCAAGCGCCCCACAGCGCCCACGCACGCGCCGCCCCCACGGGGTTGAGCTCGAGCGTGACGACCTGCCGGTTGACCAGCTCCTCGCTGCCGCACGCGACCTGCGTCTCCGCGAAGCGACCGGCGGAACTCGCTCGGGGTGAGGCCGTACCGTCGCGCCTGCGAGGCGGTCCGTTCCTCCCGGGCCCTGAGATCCCACCCTTCGAACTGGAACTCGCGCTTCTCCTCCGCGGTGAGAGCTCGCCCGCCCTCGGGACCCGACCCGAGAGCCAGGGTCGAGAGCCCCGTGGGGATGTGCATCTCGGAGAGATACGCCGCGTCGAGGTGACGGTGCGCCACGATCACCTCACCGGGCGCCTCGCGAGCCACGGCCCCCGCGAGAACGAGCACGCACGCCCCCGCGCAGCGGTCGCCCCGCAGGACGGCGGCGCTCCCCCACTTCCCGCGAAGCCACCGACCGAGCCGCATGGCCTCTCCCATGTCCCCCCTCGGGCTGTCGAGCTCCAGGACGAGCAAGGGGAGAACCCCGCGCCCCTTCGCGATCGCGGACACGGGCGACTCCGGATCGAGCGCGTCCGCTTCGAAGAGCTCGGCCAGCCGCTCCGTGTCCCCGGGCCGAATCGGCCCCGCGAGACGGTACGTGTGGCCCAGGGGCCGCCCGTCCTTTCCGGGAGGACCCTGGCGAGTCACCTCGGCCCCCAGCGCCTCGACGCCGATCGTCAGCAGGATCAGGACCCGCCACCCAGCACTCACCTGGCCACCCCCCTCCCGCTCTCACGCTCGTCCTCCTCAGTCGAAGTGGTAGTCCACGGGCACCGGTCGCTCCAGCCCCTCGATGACCCACGCCGGGGTCACCGCCTCGGGGCGCTCCCACGGCCCCTCGACCAGCACCCGGGACGCGAACACCGTCCAGCCCCCCTCGAGCTTCAGCCGCGCGCGCAGGCCTCGGCCGTCCTCGAAGGCGGCCCGGCAGCCCGGCCTTCGTGAACGGGTACAGGCGCGCCCCCTTCAGGACCGAGGTCGGCGTCCCGTTGCGGGCGACCAGGGTCCAGCGCCGGTTGTCCGCGTTCGGATGGACCCCGCCGACCAGCGCGATCTTCATGCGGGCCGTGCTGAACCGGGCGTCGAGATCGAGGTCCACCTCGGGTGGTTGGACGCGCGCTCCCCGGGAATCGTCCCGGGCGTCGTCCAGGCAGAGCGGAGAATCGCAGGTCACTCGGCGACACCGGCTCGAGGAGCGGCCGGTCGACGACGTGCGAGCCGAGCCACCAGCCGGACCGCACGACGCGGTAGAGCCCCCGGTCGTCCGTGAGAGCCCCGGACCGCACCCCCCGCACGTCGAACTCGCCGAGCTCCTCGGCCGACAGCGCGAGCAGCTCGCCCCGCTGGGCGATCGGCGACAGCCCGAGCGCCCCCGTCAGACGCTCGAGCAGCGCGTCGGCGGCCGCCCTCGAGCGCCACGGGTGAGGAGTCGTCCGACGAGGCCACCACGAGGGCGGTCAGCACGCCCCCGTCCGCACCCTCGCACAGCCGCCGCGCGAGGCCCAGCCCGGCCATCGACTCGCCCCACTCGCGCAGCGCCGCGACCTCGCGCGCCAGCCGCTCCAGCGCCTCCGAGGCCTGCGCCACGTGACGGCGCGCGCTCTCCGCCTCGGTGACCGCCGTGCGCCAGGACGGCTCGCCCTTCACGACGCCCTCCGCGCCAGCTCGCCCCGCTGGCCCGGCAGCAGCGAGGCGTCGTACGCCGGCCCCGACGCGTCGGAAGCCGCGGCGCTCGGCCGGGCCTTCCACGCCCGGT
The DNA here is from genome assembly GCA_963818355.1 of uncultured Acidobacteriota bacterium. GTDB lineage: Bacteria > Acidobacteriota > Vicinamibacteria > Fen-336 > Fen-336 > DATBSL01. Next base: position 106,157 of record CAWFSB010000029.1, read on the forward strand.
CCCCCAGCTCCTGCGCGACACGACCGCGCCAGTACTCGCGCCACGCGTCGCGGGAAGGCAGAGCGTCGAGGTCCAGGGCCGCACGCTGGAGCTCGACGAGCACCTCCCCGTCGCACCCGAACCGGCGCAGCACGATGGCGCGCCACCCGCGGTAGACACCCTCGGCCGGGCAGAGCCGGAACGCCTCCTCCGCCAGCTCCAGGGCCTCGCGCGTCCTGTCCTGCCGGTTCAGGAGGAGGGACAGGTTGAAGGGGTGCGTCGCGTCGCCGGGGTCCACGGCCAGCGCCTCCCGGTAGTACTTCTCCGCGCGATCCAACGCGCCCAGCCTCTCGGCCGAGATCCCCATCAGCTTGCAGCGCGTAGTCGCTCGGCTTCCGGTCGACCTCCATCGACTCCCGCGCCCGGTCGATCGCCCGCTCGTACTTCTTCTCCTCGAGGTACAGCGCCGCCAGCCTCTCCAGGCTGTCGGCGATCCCCGCCGGGTTCCCGCCCCGGGCCTGGGCGCGGGCCACGAAGTCCTCCGTCTCGGCGATCTCCCGCTGGCGAGCGCTGCCGAGGTCCGGCGGGCACAGCGGGTTCTCGAGCCGCACCTCGCACCGAGCGCCCGGGTGGTTCGGGAGCGTCGCCTCGACCGTCAGCAGCTTGTTCCCGTCGAGCCGCACCGCGACGTCGATCGGCTCCCCCGCCGAGCGCAGCACCGGCACCGTCAGGTGCTCCACCCCCAGCACCCGGTCGGCCCCCTCGGCGGCCACCACGATCTCGACGCTCGACATCAGGTCGCGCGGCACCACCAGGCGGCTCGACCGCGCCGCCTTCCCGTCGGCGGGATACGGCAGCTCGGCGCCCCGGGGGACGAGCTCGACGTACCCGCCCTCCTGCGTGAGGATCCCCAGGCTCTCCGACGTGATGGGCCGCAGCAGCGGCCGCCCGATGCCGTGCAGGAAGAAGGAGTGCAGGGCCGCCCCCCGCGCCACCGCGGAGAGCGTCCGCGCGTCGTCCGGGAACCGCAGGACCTCGGCCCGGGGGAAGAACCCCGAGAGGGCGTCCTGGACCTGCGGCAGGAGCGCGCTGCCCCCCACGAGGAGGACCGCGTCCACCTGGCCGGCGTCCAGCCGCGCCCGCCGCAGCGCGTCCCGCACCGGGACGAAGATCGAGGAGACCCGGTTCATCTCCGTGTCGCGGGGGTAGGTGCAGTCGGCGTCCAGGAAGGGCGCCAGCACCTCGTCGAGAGCCGCCGCCGTCATCGACGGGTGCCGCAGGGCGAGCGTGCGCAGGGGGACGCCCGCCCGCGCCGGCAGCTCGACCTGGAGGCTCCGGGGCACGTCGCGCAGGCCCAGCTTCAGGGCCTCGGCCGCGGACAGCAGCTGCGGGACGATCCGCTCCTGCTTCTCGGCGAACGACACGTCGAGCGTCGCGAGCCCGTTCTGCCTCAGCAGCTGGGGCAGCAGCACCCGCTCCACGATCGCGGCGTCGATGTTGTCGCCCCCGAGCTGCTCGTAGCGGGCGATCGAGAGGTTGGCGAGGTGCAGCTGCTGCTCGTCGCGGTCCGCGTGGACCCGGACCACCGACACGTCGCACGTCCCCCCGCCGAAGTCGAAGACGAGCACCGTCCGGGGGTGGGACAGGTCGAAGAACCGCCCGTCCTCGGTGCGGGGGCGGCAGGTCAGCAGGTAGTCGAGGAGGGCCGCGTTGGGCTCGTCGAGGAGGGCTTCCTCGGAGAGCGGAAGCCCGGCGAAGGCCGCGGCCCGGAACGTGTCCTTGCGGGCGGCGAGCTGGAAGGACGCCGGCACCGTCACCACCGCGCGCGCCAGCGGGTCGGGCCCCACCTCGTTCTCGACCGCCCGGGCCAGCTCCGCGAGGACCCGCCCCGCCACCTTGAAGGGCGAGTCGTACTCGCGCGAGGCGGCGGAAGGGTAGAACGGCTCCCGCCCCAGCCCCATCTCGGACTTCGTGGAGTAGAAGATCTGCCTCCCGCGCAGCAGCCCCCGGCTTCGCGCCTCGCGGGCGCCCCGCCCCACCCACCACTCCCCCGGCGCCACCTCGGCCACCACGGACGCGAGCAGCGGGCTCGTGATCGTCCCGTCCGAGCACTCCTGCCGGACCGGCAGCACCGAGACGGCGGCGTCGGTGTCCCCCTCCAGCAGGGCCTGCGCGTCCACGATGGCCACCGACGAGTTCGTCGTCCCGAGGTCGATGCCCACGTGGTAGCGGGCCTCCTCGAGCCGGCGCTCGATCTCCCGGCGCCACCCGCGGGTGAGAGCCGACGCCAGGGTCGGCGTGCGGTGGGTCAGGCCGGAGGTCGTCGTCCCGAAGGACGGCTGGTCAGTAGAGCCCGTCTGTCTCGGCATCTTGCTCCCTCGCGCGGTACTGGGTTCGAACGTGAGCGGGGCCGTTCGGCGCGAGGGAGCGACGATCGGGGCCCGGGTTTGTCATCACGATGACGAGTGTCACGCACATCGCTGCCACAACAGGT
>CAWFSB010000030.1:0-140564 GCA_963818355.1 uncultured Acidobacteriota bacterium
GCCGAGCGGCGGAAGCGTGAGCGCCAGCGAGAGCGGGCGGCCGTGGTGGGGCACGGGCTCCGCGTCGACGCCACCCATGTTGCCCCAGCCGGCGCCGCCGTAGGCGGCGGCGTCGCTGTTGAGCAGCTCTACCCAGCGGCCGTCCACCGGGACGCCCACCCGGTAGCCGGGCCGCGGCTGCGGGGTGAAGTTGCAGGCCACGAGCACCACGTCCTCGGGCGAGCGCCCGCGGCGCAGGAAAGTGAGTACGCTCGCCTCGGAGTCGTTGCAGTCCACCCACTCGAAGCCGCCGGGCTCGCAGTCGCGCTCGTGGAGCGCCGGCTCGCTCCGGTAGAGGCGGTTGAGGTCCCTCACCCAGTCCCGCAGCCCGCGGTGCGGCGCGTGGTCGAGCAGGTGCCAGTCGAGGCCACGGTCGTGGCCCCACTCGCGCCACTGGCCGATCTCGCCGCCCATGAAGAGGAGCTTCTTGCCGGGCTGGGCCCACATCCAGGCGAACAGCAGCCGCAGGTTGGCGAGCTTCTGCCACTCGTCCCCCGGCATCTTGCCGAGGAGCGACCCCTTCCCGTGCACGACCTCGTCGTGGGAGAGGGGAAGGACGAAGTTCTCGGTCCCGGCGTACATGGTCCGGAAGGTCAGCTCGTGGTGGTGGAACTTGCGGAAGACGGGGTCGCGCGCGAAGTAGGCCAGGGTGTCGTGCATCCACCCCATGTCCCACTTGAGGCCGAAGCCGAGGCCTCCCACGTAGAGCGGGACGCGAGACCATGGGCCACGCCGTCGACTCCTCGGCCACGGTCTGGACGTCGGGGTGCTCGCGGTAGACGTCCTCGTTCAACCGGCGCAGGAAGGAGATGGCCTCCAGGTTCTCGCGGCCCCCGTGGGCGTTCGGCACCCACTCGCCCGCCTTGCGCGAGTAGTCGAGGTACAGCATCGAGGCCACCGCGTCCACCCGCAGGCCGTCGGCGTGGAAGACGTCGAGCCAGAACATCGCGCTCGACAGCAGGAAGCTGCGGACCTCGTGGCGCCCGTAGTTGAAGATGAAGCTGTCCCAGTCGGGGTGGTGGCCCTGGCGGCGGTCGGCGTGCTCGTAGAGGTGCGTCCCGTCGAAGTAGGCGAGGCCGTGCTCGTCTGTCGGGAAGTGCGAAGGCACCCAGTCGAAGATGACCCCGATCCCGCGCTGGTGGAGGGTGTCCACCAGGTGCATCAGGTCCTGGGGCGTGCCCTGGCGGCTGGTGGGGGCGAAGTACCCGAGGCTCTGGTAGCCCCACGACCCGTAGAAGGGGTGCTCCATCACCGGCAGGAGCTCGACGTGGGTGAAGCCCATCTCCTCGACGTGGTCGGCGAGCGCGGGTGCCAGCTCGCGGTACGTGAGGAAGCGGGCGGGCTGGGCGGGGTCGCGGCGCCAGGAGCCGAGGTGCACCTCGTAGGTCGAGCCCGGGGAGGAGAGCGTCTGGCGCGCGCCCCTTTCGCTCATCCACTCGCGGTCGCCCCACGCGTAGTCGAGGTCCCAGACGACGGAGCCGGTGCGGGGCGGGGTCTCGTGGCGGTAGGCGAAGGGGTCGGCCTTGTCGACCTCGTACCCGTCGAGGCGGGAGACCACGTGGTACTTGTACACGGCCCCCGGGCCCAGCCCCGGCACGAAGCCCTCGAAGAGGCCCGACTGGCCTCGCAGGCGCAGGGGATGGCTGTCGGGCTTCCACTCATTGAACTCGCCCACGACCGAGACGCGCGCCGCCGCGGGCGCCCAGACCGCGAAGGCCGTCCCGTCCTCGCCGCCCCGCGTCCCGGGGTGCGAGCCGAGTTTCAGGTAGGCTCGGTCGTGGGTCCCCTCGTTGAAGAGGTGGATGTCCTCGTCGGTGAGCAGCGCCCCGGCCCGCCCCGGTCCTCGTCTCCTCATGGGCCGCATTATGGCGCCGCGGGGCCTCGCGCGGCGGAGTGAACCCCCCGCCTCATTGCGTCTGAACCGGCCTCGCGGGGCAGGATAGCCTCATGACCGACCACCTCACCAAGCTCCGCGAGATGCGGGAGGTCGCCCTCGCCGGGGGCGGGCCCGAGCGAGTGGCCGACCAGAAGGCCAAGGGGAAAGGCACGGCGCGCGAGCGGCTCTCCTTCCTGCTCGACGAGGGCTCCTTCCAGGAGATCGGCGCCCTCGCCACCCACGACTGCACCGACTTCGGCATGGGCGAGAAGCGTTTCCCCGGCGACGGGGTCGTCTGCGGGTTCGGGAAGATCAACGGCCGCCGGGTCGCGGTGTTCGCCCACGACTTCACCGTCCTCGGCGGGTCGTTCTCGGCCGTGCAGTCGCAGAAGATCTGCCGGCTCCAGGACCTCGCGCTCGAGAGCGGGATCCCGCTCATCGGCCTCAACGACTCGGGGGGCGCCCGCATCCAGGAGGGCGTCCGCAGCCTGGCCGCCTACGGCGAGGTCTTCACGCGCAACGTGATGTCCTCCGGGGTCATCCCGCAGATCTCGGTCGTGCTCGGCCCCTGCGCGGGGGGCGCCGCCTACTCCCCGGCGCTCACCGACTTCGTCATCATGACCCGCCCCACGAGCTCGATGTTCATCACGGGGCCGGAGGTCATCAAGGCGGTGACCGGGGAAGACGTGACCGCCCGCGATCTCGGCGGCAGCCTCGTCCACAACAGCCGCAGCGGCGTCGCCCAGCTCCTGGCGGAATCGGAGGGGCAGGCCCTCGAGCTCGTGAAGCTGCTGCTGAGCTACCTGCCGCAGAACAACACCGAGGACCCGCCGCAGCTGCGGCCCCACGACCCGCCCGACCGGATGAACGACTCGCTGAACACGGTCATCCCCGCCGACGAGTCGGAGCCGTACGACATGCACTCGGTTCTCGACGCCGTCTTCGACCGCGACAGCTTCCTCGAGATCCACCCCTACTACGCCCGCAACGCGATCGTGGGCTTCGCCCGGCTCGACGGCTGGTGCACGGGGGTCGTGGCCAACCAGCCGGCCCACCTCGCGGGGGCCCTCGACATCGACTCCTCGGACAAGATCGCGCGCCACGTGCGCATCTGCGACGCGTTCAACGTCCCGGTGGTGACGTTCGTGGACACGCCCGGCTACCTGCCCGGGGTGGACCAGGAGCACTACGGCGTCATCCGGCACGGGGCCAAGGTCATCTACGCCTACTGCGAGGCCACGGTGCCGAAGATACAGGTCGTCACCCGCAAGGCCATGGGCGGCGCGTACCTGGCCATGAGCTCGAAGCAGATGCGCAGCGACCTCGCCTTCGCCTGGCCGACCGCGCAGATCGCGGTGATGGGCGCCGACGGCGCGGTGCGCGTGCTCCGCCGACGCGAGCTCGCCGGCGCAAAGGACGCGGCGGCCCTCGAGCAGCGCTTCGTCGAGGAGTACCGCGAGGCCTTCATGAACCCCTACCGCGCCGCGGACGTGGGCCAGATCGACGAGGTCATCGAGCCGCGCGAGACGCGGCCGCGCCTGGTGCGCGCGCTCGAGGTGCTACGCACCAAGGTCCAGCAGAATCCGCCCCGCAAGCACGGGCTGATGCCGGTCTAGCCATGGAGAACCTGCTGGTCGGCCTCCGGCTCACCGTCTACGGGATGGGGATCGTCTTCCTCCTCCTCGGGGTCCTCGCCGCTGATCATCGGCGGCCTCGTGCGGCTCGACCGGCCGAGGGCGACCGGGGCCAGGGCGGAGAAGGTGCCTTCCGCCGCGGGGCCCGATCCCGCGCTCCTCGCCGCGATCATGATCGCGGTGCGCGCGCACATCCGCGTCCGCCGCAAGCAGGCCGCGCCCGCCATGCGCAGCCACCAGCCCGGCACGTTGCCCAGCCGCTGGGTGGCGAGCGGCCGCACCCGCCAGAACCGCAGCTGGGCCCCCGGGGGGAGATACGTATGAGGCGCTACACCGTGGAGGTCGGAGGGAAGTCCCACGTCATCGACGTGGAGGAGACCGCCCGCGACACCTTCGAGGTCCACGTGGGCGGGAAGGAGTACGCGGTTCGGCTCGCCTCCGCCCACGACGTGGCGGAGGCCTTGATCAGCCCCGAGATGGCGCCCGCCGAGCCCGAGGAGGAGGCCTCTCCCACGGCCGCCCCCTACCGCCCCCCGGCCCCGGAGACGCTCCCGCCCCTCGTCCCCGCCCGCCTGCCGGCCCTCGCGTCCGAGCCCCACTTGCTCGAGGACGGCTTTCGCCCCGAGCTCGCGGCCCCCATGCCGGGCACGATCGTCTCGGTGCACGTGGCGGCCGGCGAGCGGGTGTCGACCGGGCAGCTGGTGGTGAAGCTCGAGGCCATGAAGATGACGAACGCCATCAAGGCCCCGCAGGACGGTGTGGTGGCGGAGGTGCGCGCCCAGCCCGGGCAAGCGGTCGGCTACGGCGACGTGCTCGTCGTCTTCCAGGAGGCCTGAGTGGGAGGCGACACCCTCGCCCAGCTCCTCCAGGGCGTCCTGCACCTGACCCCGGGCGGCGTCCTCATGCTCGGCGTCGGCCTTCTCCTCGTGTACCTCGCGGTCGCGAAGGAGTACGAGCCGATGCTGCTCCTCCCGATCGGGGCCGGCTGCCTCTTCGCGAACCTGCCCCTCTCCCCGATGATCGCGGAGGACGGGGCGCTCAGCGTCCTCTACCGGATGGGCATCGAGAACGAGATGTTCCCGCTCCTCATCTTCGTCGGGATCGGGGCGATGACCGACTTCGGCCCGCTCCTCGAGAACCCGCGGATGATGCTGCTCGGGGCGGCCGGCCAGTTCGGCATCTTCGGGACGCTGCTCCTCGCCCTCGCCCTCGGGTTCGAGCTGAACGAGGCGGCGTCGATCGGGATCATCGGCGCCATCGACGGGCCGACCTCGATCTACGTCTCCAACCTGCTGGCGCCCCACCTGCTCGGGCCCATCACCGTGTGCGCGTACAGCTACATGTCGCTCGTGCCCCTCATCCAGCCGCCGATCATGCGCTGGCTCACCACGCGGCGCGAGCGGCGGATCCGCATGCCCTACACCCAGCGGACCATCTCGCGGCGGACGCGCGTCCTCTTCCCTCTCGTGGTCACGCTCGTGGTGGGCATCCTCGTGCCGATGGCGATCCCCCTCATCGGGATGCTCATGCTCGGCAACCTGATGAAGGAGTCGGGCGTCGTCGAGCGGCTCACCGGCGCCTCCTCGAAGGAGCTCGCCAACGTGGTGACTCTCTTCCTCGGCCTCGCGGTGGGCTCGACGATGAGGGCGGACTCCTTCCTGCGCGTGACCACGCTGAAGATCCTCGTCCTCGGCATCCTCGCCTTCGCGCTCGACACCGCCGCCGGGATCCTCTTCGCCAAGGCGCTCAACGCCGCGAGCGGCGGCCGCTTCAACCCGCTCCTCGGCGCGGCCGGGATCAGCGCTTTCCCCATGGCGGCTCGCGTCGTCAACCGGGTCGGCCTCGAGGAGGACTTCGAGAACTTCCTCCTCATGCACGCGATGGGGGCCAACACCGCCGGCCAGGTGGCGAGCGTCGTGGCGGGGGGCGTGCTGCTGGCGCTCCTCGGCGCGGGGTAGGGGCGCCCGACGCCTGCCGTATACTCCCCGCTGCCCCCGCGGAGAGCACATGGACCAGCCGGACCCGAACGGGCTCGATCGCTTCCTGTCCCTGACGCTGCGCCTGTGGGCGGTGGCCACAACGGCGTTCGTCGTCGCGAACGGGGCCCTGCTCCTCGCGAAGGGCCCCGAGGTCTTCTCCACTCTCGTCCAGGTGGGCCCGGTCTCGGGCCTGAAGCTGACCTACTCCGCGGTCGGGCTCGTGTGGCTCTCCAGCGGTCTCGTGCTCGCGCTCCTCCGCAACCCCGCCTTTCGGACGCGCTTCGGCCTCGTCGCCACCTGCTCCTTCCTGACGCTTCTCCTGTACGCGAACGTGCTGCGCGAGCGCAGCGAGTACCCCGACGCCGGCGACTACATGCGGGCGGCCTTCGATCTCAGCGAGGGGCGGCCGCTGCACGAGCGCTACATCTACCCTCCGCTGCTGGCCGCCGCCTGCGAGCTGCTCGTGCCGTTCGGCCGGGGAGGAATGCGAACGGCCCTGTGGATCGGGAACGTGCTCGCGGCCTCTGCTTTCGCCGGGCTCCTGTCGCTGACCCTCGTCCGGTACGGCTTCGACCGACGCTTGTCCGCCGTTCTCGTCCTGGCCTTCATGGCGGTCAACGTGCCCGTCCTGCGCACGCTGATGTACGGGCAGGTCAACCTCCACGTGGCCAACCTGATCCTCCTGGCCCTGCTCGCCTACCCGCGGCTGCCTGTCGGGTCCGCCCTGGCGCTGGCGCTGGCCGTTCACCTCAAGTCGTCCCCCGTCGTGCTCGTCCTGCCGTTCCTCACGGAATGGAACCGCCGCTGGACGGCCGCTTTCGTGGCCTGGATGGGCGTGGTGGCGGCCGCGATCTACGCCGTCCACGGAGGCCAGCCGTTCCTGGACTTCCTCCACAACGCCCGCGGCGTCTACGCGTGGGCCGACCTGTGCTTCCGCGAGAACTCGATCGACTCGTTCCTGCGGAGCACGGCCGCGGTGCTGGGCGGACCGTTCGGCCTGGTGGACCGGCCCCTGGTGAGGCTCGTGGCCAAGGCGTCGGTCCTGGCGACGGCGCTCGCGGTCGCGGGAGTCTCGATCCGGCGGGGCGCCTTCGTGTCCCCTCGAGGCCCCGGCAGCGACGTCCTCAACGCCTGGCCGGCCCTGGCCGTGCTCATGGTGCTGGCTTCGCCTCTCGTGTGGGAGCACCACCCGGTCTTCGTCGCGCTGCCGTTTCTCGTGATCACACGGCGGCTGCAGGCGCCGGGAGAATGGGCGGTCTTCAGCTTCGCCTACCTCCTGGTGTTCCTGATGCCCACGTTCGACTTCTACCCCTGGTCGTTCGGGCGGCTGGCGGGTCTCCTGGTGCTGCTGGCCCTGCTCTACCGGACCTCGGGCCGCGACCGGGACGGCGACGCCTTCCGCATTGCGTCTTCCACCTCGGCGTAGCGGGGGCCCGGGAGGACCACCGCGAGAGGCGCTCCGTCGGCGGTGGTGACGGCGTGGAGGACGTCGCCGCGACCGGCCATGTCCAGGACGTCCTGGCGGGGACCGCGCAGGACCACGACCGTCAGGTGATGAGCGTCCAGCTCTTCCCGGGCGTAGTCGAGCGAGCCGAAACGCCGCACGTCGTCGCGCACGACGTGGTGCGGCGCACCGGACACGACGAGGCGGATTCCCGAAGCTCGCGCCGCCCGATCCGCCCACCGGGCCGCCTGGAGCACGCTGTTTCCCCAGTAGTCGAGCTCGTACCGGCCGAACGCGCCGCGGGGCCCACCGGCGAGGGCGTTGAAGTAGACGGCCTGGTTCGGGTGGTTGCGCCACTGGAAGAACGCGGGCTCCAGGAGGCCGAGCCCCAGGGCCAACGCGGCGGTGGCCTTCCGTCTCCTCGATGGGCTCTCGAGAGATCCTCGCCAGCCGGCGGCAGCCAGCACCACCAGGGGCGGGTAGGTGAAGAGCAGGTGCCGGACCCCGTCGTAGATCGTGGCCCCGCTCAGCACGACGTGCGTGAGGGGAAAGAGCGCCACGCCCCACAGGGCGCACACTCGCCAGGCGAGAGGGCCCGCCGTCGCGCGGCGAGCGACGAGCAGGAAGGAGAGCAGGGCACCCACGAGCACGACGGGGGGGGTCGTGATGATCACCCACTGCGGGACGTACGTCCAGGGCAGCGCGGTCGCCGGCACCTCGGCGCCGTCGAAGAGGACCGGGAAGTTCCACGGGAGCCGTGAGATCGTGATCATCCCCTGCAGCGGACGCGTGAGCGGCCGGACCTGTGCCCACGGCCAGAACACCGTCCCCAGCAGCAGGACGGCGATCGTGACGCCCGCCCACCGCATGAGGGTGGCGACGACACGCGCGCTTGAGCACGGGCGCGCCGCGATCGTCAGCCCCAGGAGGGCGATCGCCAGGTACGCCAGCAACACGAGGGCGCCCGACCGCACGTTGACCGCCAGGCCGATGGCCAGCGTGAGGGGGACGGCCAGCCGCCATCCGAGGTGCGGGTACCCCGGCTCCAGGCGCATCAGGTAGTAGAGCGCGGCCGCCATCAGGGCGGCCAGGGGGAGGTCCTTGGGGTTGTTCATCGCGTCGCCGAGGTACCGTGGCGACAGGGTGAGAAGGACCATGGCCAGCAGGCCCGTGCCCGGTCCGGACAGGAGCCGTCCGAGGCGACCGACGTAGACGATGCCCAGCCAGCCGAACGCGGCATTGACGTAGTGGCGTGTCATCCAGATGTCGCCGGACAACACCCGCTGAACGGCGACGCACGCCGCGTCGAACAGGCCGCCGTAGAGGTACATGCGCAACGCACCGGGGTGGAACCAGTCGTCGTCCAGGCCTTCGGTCAGGAAGCGCCAGACCCTCTCCCCGTAGAGCTGCTGGATCTTCTCGTCCCACGTCACGCCGAAGTCCCTCGACAGGACGAGCATCAGGGGGAGCAGCGCCAACGGGAACAGCCGGTAGGCCCAGACGAGGGCGCGCTGCATGGGGAGAGCCTCCACCGCGACTGTATCGCAGGCCCGCCGCCGGCCACAGCCGCCTGGCAGGCCTCGAGACAGGCTCAGGCCGGCGCCGCGGCCTCGTCCCGCTTGAGCGACCACAGGAGAAGCGGCGGGGTGGCCATGGTCGTCACCACGACCATGAAGACGGCCGCCGCGTAGGTCTCGGGGCTGACCACGGGGTGGCCCTGGATCATGAGGCTCGCCCCGATGCCCGCGAAGATGAGGCCGACCTCGCCGCGGGGCATCATGCCGAGCGCGACGGTCACGCGGGAGACGCCGCGCGGCGCAGCGAGGCCGCAGGCCCACTTGCCGATCATGGCGGCCACGGTGAGCATGAGGGCGAAGCCCATGACACCCGGCTTCAGGAAGTTGTCCACGTGGACGAGCATGCCCATCCGGACGAAGAAGATGGGGACGAGGAGGGCGGTGATCGAGCGGAGGCTCTCGTGGAGCGGCTGCTCGCCCCGCTTCACGTGCCCCTCGAAGTGGACGTCCTCGAGCACGAGGCCGGCGGCGAACGCCCCCACGATCCCGGCGAGGCCCGCCTGCATGGCGAGCCACGCCAGGCCGAAGCACAGGCTCAGGGAGAGGGCCTGCACGACCCCGGTCGAACGGATGGCGAGGGCATGGCGGAAGAGGCGGGGGGAGAGGAAGGAGCCGATCACGATCGCGCCGAAGAGGAAGGCGAACGCTTTCACCACGATGGCCACGATGCCCATCGCGTCGAGGGCGGTGCCGGCTGCCGCGGACTTGATGACGCCGGCGATGATGGCGAGGACCACCAGCCCGAGCACGTCGTCGATGACCGCGGCCCCCAGGATGATCCGCGCGGAGGGCGTCCTTATGGCCTTCGCGCCCTGCAGGACGCGAGCGGTGATTCCGACCGACGTCGCGGCCAGCATCGCCCCCACGAAGGCGTGGGCCATCCACGAGTCCTGGCCGTGCATCAGCTGGTCGACGCCGTAGCCGAGGAGCATCGGCGTCACGACCCCCACCACGGCCACCAGCGTCGCGGGGAGCCCCACCGCCATCATGTCCTTCGGGGTGGACTCGAGGCCGACCTCGAAGAGCAGCAGGATCGCGCCGAGCTCGGCGAGGATCGCGAAGGTCTCGCTGGCCTCGAGCGCGGCGAGGCTGGGCCCGCCGAGGAGGGCGAGGTTGCCGAGCAGGACGCCGAAGAGCAGCTCGCCGAGGACGGCGGGCTGGCCGAGGCGCTCGACGAGCGCGCCGAACAGCTTGGCGCCCACGAGGACGAAGGCGAAAGCGAGCAGGATGCGCGCGTGCTCGTCGTGCCCGGAGGCCGTGGAGAGAAAGAGCGTGATCGAGCCCATCGGGCTGGGAGTCTAGCAGGTCGCCGGCCGCCGGTTGACCGGCGCGGCGGCGCGGCGAGGTAGCTTGAGCTGAGCGGACCGGCCTGATAGCGTAGACGTGCGGTCAATCCGGGTCCTTGGCGCGGCCACCGGACCACTCGGCTCGCACACCCCCGTCGAGTGCTCCCCTGCCGGGAGGTGAGAGTGAGCGATTTCCACCAGTTCGGTCCGGTCACCGCCATCCCGCTCCTCGTGGCGCGGGACACGGACGAGATGGAGCGACGCATGGAGTCGCTCTCGGCGCGGTTCCCGGTGTCGCTCGTGATCCCGCTCGTGCCGTCCGAGATGGAGCGGCCCGCGCTCGGAGGGATCCTCGACGAGCTGTGCCGGGTGAGCTATCTCGACTCGCTCGTGCTCTCCCTCAACCACGCTTCCTTCGACGACTACCATCGGGCGCTCGCGTACTTCGAGCGCTACCCGGGGCGCAAGGTGGTGCTCTGGAACGAGTCGCCGGCGGTCGAGAGCTTCGTGGAGGAGATGGCCTCGGCGGGGCTGCACACCGGCGAGCCGGGAAAGGGGCGCGCCTGCTGGCTGGCCATCGGCCAGGTGCTGGCCGAGGAGCGCGCCGCCTACATCGCCTTCCAGGACGCGGACGTCGTCAACTTCAGCCGCGCCATGCTCGCCCGGCTGGTCCTACCGGCGGTCGAGCCCACCGTGGACTTCGACTTCGTCAAGGCCTACTACGCGCGCGTCTCCGACCGGCTCCATGGGCGCGTGACCCGCTTGCTGCTGACTCCGCTCCTGGCGGCGTTCACGCGGCTCATCGGGCAGGATCCCTACATCCGGTACCTCTCGTCCTTCCGTTACGCCCTCTCCGGCGAGTTCGCGATCAAGTCGGACCTCGCGGAACGCATGCGCCTGCCCTGCGACTGGGGGCTCGAGATCGTCACGCTCTTCGAGGCCCTGCGCCACCGCGCCGCCGGCCGCATCTGCCAGGTGGAGATCGCCGAGCGCTACGACCACAAGCACCAGGCGCTCTCGGCGGAAGACCCCTCGCGCGGCCTGAACCGGATGGCGCGCGACGTGGTGAAGCACCTGCTGCGGACACTCGCCGCCGCGGGCGTGAACCTCGCCCCGGGCGTCCTCATGAGCCTGCTCGCCGCCTACCAGCGCGAGGCCGAGGACGCGGTCGGCGACAGCCACGCGGTGGCCAACATCAACGGCATCGGCTTCGACCGTCACGCGGAGGAGCGCACCATCCAGGTCTTCACCCAGGCGCTGCGGGCGGCGACCGAGGAGTTCCTGGCCGACCCGCTGGGCCCGCCCCTCGTCCCGAACTGGTCGCGGGTCTGGGCCGGAGTCCCCGACGCAGGCGCGAGGCTCCTGGCCGCGGTGGCGAAGGGCGACGCTTCGGTGCGGCGGGCCTGGCGATGAGCCGGGTCGGGCTCGTGGCGACCGACCTCGACGGGACCCTCCTCGACCGGGAGACCTACGACTTCGCCCCGGCCCGACCGGCGCTCGACGCGCTGCGGGAGGCGCAGGTGCCGCTCGTCCTGTGCAGCAGCAAGACGCGGGCGGAGATGGAGCCACTCGCGGCCGCGATCGGCGTCCCCGGGACCGCTCGTGGTGGAGAACGGCGGGGCGGTCGTCACCGGCAGCTCCGTGCTCCTGATGGGCACGCCGCGCGAACAGCTCCTCGCCGAGCTCCCGGCGGTGGCGCGCGAGGCGGGCGTCCGGGTGAGGCCGTTCGCGGAGATGTCGGTCGGGGAGGTGGTGGCGCTCACCGGCCTCCCGCCCGAACAGGCGGTGCTCGCGATGCGCCGCGAGTACGACGAGCCGTTTGTGGTCGAGGACCCGCCCGGACGCGACCTCGAGGTGGACGCGCGCCTCGATCGCGCCGCGCGGGGGCGTGGGTTACGCGCCACGCACGGGGGGCGCGTCCATCACCTCACCGGACCGGCGGACAAGGGGCAGGCCGTGCGCGCGCTGGTGGACGGCTGGCCCGGAGGCGTTCAGGGCGAGGTCCTCGGCCTCGGCGACGCCGCCAACGATCTCCCGCTGCTCCTCGCCGTGACCCGCCCGATCGTCATGCCGCGCCCCGACGGCACGCTCGACCCGGCCCTCGCCGAGCGCCTCCGCGGGAAGGAGCGCGCCCCGGCGCCGGGACCCTCGGGCTGGTCGGCGGCGGTCCTCGCCGCCCTCGCGGGCGAGCCGCTGCCGCGGGTGGGGGCGTGAGCGGCGTCCCCCTGGACCCGCGGGTGGCCGAGCGCGTGAGCGAGCTCGGCACGGCGGAGCTCGTCGTCGGCATCCCGAGCTTCAACAACGCCCCCACGATCGGCCACGTCGTGCGCGCGGTTGCGGCCGGCCTGACCAAGCACTTCCCGGGACGCCGGGCGGTGATCGTGAACTCGGACGGCGGGTCGCGCGACGGGACCGCCGAGGTCGTGGCGGCGGCGGACTTCGGCGCGCCCGAGGCCCTCCTGGTCTCGCACCCCGTCGACCCCGTCTACAAGCTCGTGACGCCGTACCACGGCCTGCCGGGTAAGGGCAGCGCGCTGCGGACGATCTTCGCCATCGCCGAGCGGCTGGGCGCCCGCGCCTGCGCGGTCGTGGACTCCGACCTGCGCAGCATCACCCCGGAGTGGATCGAGCTGCTGCTTGGTCCCCAGGTCGAGCACGGCTTCGACTACGTCGCCCCCCTGTACCTGCGCCACAAGTACGACGGCACGATCACGAACTCGATCGTGTACCCGCTCACCCGCTCGCTCTACGGGCGGGACGTGCGGCAGCCGATCGGCGGCGAGTTCGGCTTCTCCGGCCGGCTGGCCTCGCACTACCTCCGCCGCCCGGTGTGGGAGACCGAGGTGGCCCGCTTCGGGATCGACATCTGGATGACGACGACCGCGGTGGCGGACGGCTTCCGCGTGTGCGAGTCGTTCCTCGGGGCCAAGATCCACGACCCCAAGGACCCCGGGGCCGACCTCGCCGCGATGCTGGTGCAGGTCGTGTCCGCGGTGTTCGACCTGATGGAGACCTACCACGAGCGGTGGGCCACCGTTCAGGGGGCGGAGGCAGTGCCTCTCTTCGGCTTCCCGCACGGGGTCGGGCTCGAGCCGGTGAGTGTGAACGTGACTCGGATGCTCGGCATCTTCGCCCAGGGGGTCCGGGACCTCGGCGACCCGTGGGGCCGGGCGCTCGCGCCGGGCACCCTGAGCGACGTGGCCGCCCTCGCGGCGGCGGACGAGCCGGGCTTCCGCTTCCCCGACGCGGTCTGGGTGCGGGTCGTCCACGACTTCGCGCTCGCGTACCGGCGGGGCGTGCTGCCGCGGGAGCAGCTCCTGCGGTCGCTGGTGCCCCTGTACCTGGGCCGGACCGCTTCGTTCGTGCTGGCCACCGCGCAGAGCCGGGCGGAGGAGGTGGAGGCCGCCATCCAGGGCCTCGCCGACGAGTTCGTCCGGCAGAAGGCCGACCTGTGCGACCGCTGGCGATGAGTCGCCTACGCGGCAGAGAGGAGGCGTGAGGAACGATGCTGAACGAAGTCATCCGAACGACGCTCGTGGAGTTCGGCGACCGGGTGCGCGGGTTCGCCCCGAACATCCTGGCCATGCTGGTGGTCCTCCTCGTCGGCGCCCTGGCCGCGGGGGCGGTCCGCTTTGGACTCGCGTTCCTGCTGCCCCGGCTCGGGGTGGACCGCTTCGCCGAGCGCAGCGGCCTCGGCGACGTGGCCCGCCGGGCCGGCCTGACGCGCCGACCCTCCCGCACCATCTCCCTCGCCGCGGCGTGGGTGGTGCTCGCGGTCTTCTTCCTGCTGGCGGTCGCGGCCCTCGACGTCCGGGTCGCGGTGGACCTCGTCTCGCGGGCCTTCGCCTGGCTGCCCCACCTCCTCGTGGCGGTGGCGCTGCTGCTCGCGGGCGGGCTCGTGGCCGGATTCGCCCGGCGCAGCGTGCTGATCGCGGCGGTGAACGCGGGGCTGCCGTCGGCGCGTCTCCTCTCCTCCGGGGCGCACGCCGCGCTCTTCGTGCTGTTCGCGGCGATGGCCCTCGAGGAAGTGGGGCTGGGCCAGAGGGTCGTGCTCACCGCCTTCGCCATCTCGTTCGGCGGCGTGGTGCTGGCGCTCGCCCTCGCCTTCGGCCTCGCGGGCAAGGAGATCGCCCGCGAGTCGCTCGAGCGGCTCCTGCGCCGGCGGGGGCCGGAGGACGAGGACGGCCTGAAGCACCTCTAGCCGGTGCTAGAATCCGCGCCAACGAGGTGAGCCCCATGGCGGAGAACGGCGTGCGCATCGGCGTCCTGCGGGGCCGGGAGAACTCCTTCCCCGACGCGTTCGTGGCGAAGGTCAACTCGGCGGGCAAGGGAGTGACCGCGGAGTTCGTGCAGCTCGGCGGCACCAAGCTCAACGAGCCCGTGCCGTACCGCGTCATCCTCGACCGGATGAGCCACGAGGTGCCGTACTACTCCGTGTACCTCAAGATGGCCGCCCTGCAGGGCACCTACTGCATCAACAACATCTTCTGGCGCACCGCCGACGACAAGTTCTTCGGCTACGCGGCGGCGGAGAAGCTCGGCATCGCGGAGCCGAAGACGGTCGTCCTCCCCAACCGCTCCTACGTGGACGACGTGACGGCGGAGAGCCTGCGCAACCTGTGGCCCACCGACTTCTCGATGTACCTCGACTACGTGGGCTGCCCGTGCATCATGAAGCCCGCCTTCGGCGGGGGCTGGAAGAACGTCAACAAGATCCACTCCCTCGACGAGCTGCTCCACCACTACAACGAGTCGGGGACCCTCACCCTGATGCTGCAGGAGTTCATCTCCTGGGACACCTACATCCGGGTTCCCACCATCGGGCGCCGCTGGGCGCGCGCCATCCGCTACGACCCCGCCCCCGGGGGCATGGGCGGCTACAACCAGGACTACGACGTCCTGCCGCGGGCCATGCGGGACAAGGCGGAGGAGCTCTCCCTCCAGTACAACGTGGCCCTCGGCTACGACATGAACGCGCTCGAGTTCGCGGTGAAGGACGGCAAGTACTACGGCATCGACCTCACGAACTACACGCCGGATCTCGACTACCGCAGCCTCAAGGACGCGCACTTCCCGTGGGCGGTGGAGAAGATGGCGACCTTCGCGATCGAGAAGGCCCTGTCGAAGGAAGGGACCCCCAGGGCCCCCGACTGGAAGAGCCTGCTGCTGAAGTAGCGCGAGAGGGGCGTGTGGCGCAGACCCCGAAAGACGTCGCCCGCCCCACGGGACCGGCGGAGGACGCCCGCGGCGATCTCGGCTTCGGGACCCGGGTCGCGCAGCAGAGCGCGCGGCGCCTCCTGAACCGCGACGGCAGCTTCAACGTCGTGCGCGAGGGCCTGCCCTTCCACCGCTCGCTCTCGGCCTACCACGCCCTGCTCACGACCTCGTGGCCCCGCTTCTTCGCGGCGGTCGCCGCCGGGTACCTCGTCGTCAACCTGCTCTTTGCCGGGCTCTACCTCCTGTGCGGCGAAGGGGCCCTCGAGGGCGCTCGGACCGGAAGCCTCGTGGCGCGGTTCGAGGACGCCTTCTTCTTCAGCGTGCAGACCCTGGCCACGATCGGCTACGGGCGAATGACCCCGCGGGGCACGGCCGCCAACACGATCGTGACCGCGGAGGCCCTCCTCGGCCTCATGGGCTTCGCCCTCGCCACCGGGATCCTCTTCGCCCGCTTCTCGCGGCCCACCGCGCGGATCGTGTTCAGCGAGAGGGCGGTGGTCGCCCCCTTCCGCGGGGGTCGCGCGCTCATGATCCGCGTGGCCAACGAGCGGAACAACCAGCTGACCGAGGTCTCGGCCACCGTCAGCCTGAGCTTCACGGAGGACTCGCCCACCGGCCCCCTGAGGCGCTTTCGCGAGATGCGGCTCGACCGCCCCCGCGTCGTGTTCCTGCCGCTGCACTGGGTGATCGTCCACCCGATCGACGAGGCGAGCCCTCTTCTCGGCGTCACCGCCGAGACGTTCCCGTCGCTGGAGCCCGAGATCCTCGTCCTCGTGTCCGGCACGGACGACACCTTCTCCCAGGTGGTCCACGCGCGCTCCTCCTACCGCGCGGGGGAGGTGGCCTGGGGCGCCCGTTTCGCCGACATGTTCCTGCGCACCGGGGAGGGGCTCGTGGGTGTCGACATGCGCAAGCTCCACGACGTCGAGCCGGCCCCGGACCTCCCCGCCTAGTTCCCCCAGCCCGCCGGCGTCCCGAACTCGTCGCGCGGGAAGAGGTCGCGGTTGAGGCCCACCCGGGCGGTGGGGTTGCGACGCGCGGGGCGGGCATCGTACAGCCGCTCGCGAATGCCCTCGAGTGTCTCCGCGTCGAAACGGCGCGCGACCTGCGGCTGCCGCAGGCGCGCCTCCCACGCGGCAGGGTCGATCGGCAGCGGCTCGTTGCTCCCCACCATCATGTTGCCGAAGTCGAGGGCGTGCGGCATCGCCTCGGCGAAGGTGAGGCCGACACGGCGGGCCGGCTTCTGCGAGCAGAGGACGCCCCCCGGCTTCAGGCGGCGCGCGCACAGCTCGAAGAACTCGACCGAGTACAGGTTGCCGCTCCCGGCGCTGGTCAGGTAGAGGGCGTCGATCTCGATCACGTCGTAGCGCCGCTCGTCGCGGGCGAGCGCCTGGCGCCCGTCCGCCACCTCGAGCGTCACCCGCCGGTCCGACAGCAGCTCGAGGAGCGAGGGGAAGGGCGCCACCACCGCGACCTGCTCGAGGAGCCGGTGCTGGCTCGCGGCGATCTCGAAGACCCGCACGCGGCGCGTCTCCTCCCGGCACGCGACGGCCCACGCCGTCTCACCCGACCCCAGCCCGATCACGGCGATGTCGACGGGCGCCGGGTGGATCAGGGCGGGCACGGCGCCGAGCAGGGTGTGGATGCCCTCGAAGGGAAGCCAGCTGTGGGGCAGGCCGTTGACCGTGACGCGCCAGCGCTCCCCTTCGCCCGGGAAGATGGCGCTCACCGCGCTCGCGTCCTCGCCGATGAAGGACGGGGGCTCGTTCGCGGTCACGCCGTGGAGCCGCTTCCACAGGCGCTCGTTCGAGGGCAGCGCCAGGAGCACGAGGACCAGGACGGCGGCCCGGACGAAGAAGGCGCGGGTGAGGCCCGCGGTCCGGGCCCGCACCAGGAGGAAGACGAGGCCGAAGACGGCGACGAGAAGCCGGACCGTGCCGGCGGTGCCGATCCGCTCGAGCAGGACGAGGCCCGTGGCGAGGCTCCCGGCGGTGCAGCCGGCGATGTTGGCGGCCTGGAGGAACCCGACCTTGCGGCCGCTCGTGGCGGGGTCGTCCTGCACCGCGCGCTGCAGCGCCCCGAACGAGAGCCCCATGAGGACGGTGGGCACGCCGAAGAGCGCGAGAGGCAGCAGGCCGTAGAGACGCAGGAGAGCGCCCGCGTTCCAGTCCGCGCCGAGGTGAAAGAACGGCTCGTGCTGCCAGTAGTCGAAGAGCCACCCGTAGACGGGCGTCGCGGGGGGCAACCTCGACGAGGAGAGCGACGGCCGCCCCCGCGCAGGCGATCAGGAGGAGCTGGTAGTCGAGGAAGGCCTCGAGGGGGCGCGCGAGGCGCTCCGCGCGGCGGCCGCCGACGAGACTGCCCGCACCGAGGCCGAGCAGGTAGAGGCACAGGACGGTCCCGAAGGTGTAGGCCGTGCTCTTCACCCCGACATCCATCAGCCGGAACCAGGCGATCTCGAGCGAGAGGGCGAGGAAGCCGGAGAGGGCGTAGAGCAGCGTCCACAGGCGGAAGGACCCGGGAGAGAGCGCTTCGACGGCCGGGGCGGCCGGCGGGGAAGGCACCTTCGCCGCCGCCTCGTCCACGGGAACGGTCCGGTGGCCCGCGGCGAGCGCCGCCGCCGCGGCCACGAGGTTGGCAACGGCGCCCGTGAGCGCCGCGCCGGGGAGCCCGAGGAAGCGGATGAGCACCCAGGGCGCGAGAAGTGCGCCGGTGGCCGCTCCCAGCACGTTGACGCCGTAGAGAACGCCAATGACGCGGGAGGCCGAAGCCGTCTCGCGGACCGTGGCGCGCACGAGGAAGGGCAGCGACATGCCCATCAGGGTCGTGGGCAGCAGGAAGGCGGTGAAGTGCGCCACCGCCGCGCCGGCGGTCGTCGCGTAGAGGCCCGCAGCGAAAGAGCCGAGACCGTCGTAGTAGAGCCGGCAGCTGATCGCGGCGAAGAGGCCCACCCCGAGCTCCAGCAGGGCGAAGACGCGCAGCGCTCGCCGCGGCGAGACGCGCGCGCTCAGCACCCCGCCGAGATGGCTGCCCAGGCCGAGACCGGCCATGAACGCGGCCACGATGAGAGACACCGAGACGACACCGATCCCGGTGTGCAGCGTGAGGATGCGCTGCCAGACGACCTGGTAGACGAGCGCGGCGGCGCCGCTGAGGAAGAAGGCGACTCCGAGAAGGACCATGAGGACCGTTCATGATGCCCTCTGACGCTTCCGCCCACAAGCCGGCGAGGCGGAGGGCGAGGATAGAATCCCGGGAGGGAGGATCTCCCATGCACGCCTTCGTTCTGCTGCTGCTGCTCGGTCCCGTCCAGGAGCCGGACGCCCTGCGCTCCGAGGTGACGCGGCTGCAGTCCGAGGTGGCGCTGCTGCGGGGCGCCCTGCGAGAGCGCGACGAGTTCCTCGGCACCGTGCGCCAGGAGCTCGTCGGCGTGCGCGAGGACCTGCGCGAGCTTCGGGACCGGCCGCAGCCGGTGGCCGCCCCGTTCCTCGCCGCGCCGCCCGCGGGCTCCGACAAGCTCGGGGTCGCGAAGGGAGCGCTCCTCGCGCCGCGGGTCGAGGTGGAGTCCTTCCTGCGCCACGACACGGTCGTGCTGAAGCTCCGGCGGGTCGAGGCCACGGCCGTGCGCACGGTGGCCGAGCTCGAGCTCACCCCCGACGCGAGCGGGGTCGACCTCCCCATCGACCAGAGCGGGGCGCTCTACCTCGTCGAGTGGTCGACCACCGAGGGCCACGTCTACAACCTCGTGCTGCGCGACGGGGCGAGCGGGCAGCCCGCGGCCAGCGTCCCCGTCAAGGAGAAGCAGAGCGAGGGCCGCTTCGTGCTCGTCGGCTACCGCGTGGACTGAAGCCTTTTCAGGCCAGCAGGATCGCGGCCACCCCGACCACGACGAGGACGGCGGTCACCGCGACGATCGAGCGGCGCAGCTTCGCCCCGGCCGCGGCCACGACCAGGCCGCACTTCACGAGCGTGTTCGCGAGGGCGGCCACGACCAGCGCCCCCACCACGGTGGCGAGAGGGGCCCCCCCGCTGCGGGCGACGCCGGCCATCGACAGGGTGATGGCGTCCACGTCGGTGAGGCCGGCCAGGGCGGCCACGAGGTAGTAGCCCTGGCCGGGGAAGTAGCGCTCGACGGCCGCCACCACGAGCAGGACCACCGCGAACAGCAGGCCGAACTTGATGGCGGCGGTCAGGCTGAACGGGTTCTTGAGCACGACCTCGCCGGCCGCGGCCGGCTGCTCCGCGCGGCCGCGACGCAGGAAGACGACGGCCGCCCCGAGGGTGACCGCGGTCATCGCCCCGAAGGGCAGGAGCAGCGGCCGGACGAGGGGCGGGAAGAGGATGGCCGCCAGGACGACGATCCGGACGCCCATCACGGCCCAGGCGAGGAGCAGCCCCCCGGCGAGCGCGTCGTCGGTCTTCCCCCCTTCCTCGCGGCTCTGCTTCGCGAAGGCGAGGGTGACGGCGGTCGAGGAGACGAGGCCGCCCGAGAGCCCGGTGACCGCGGTGCCCCGCTGCGGTCCGAGGGCGCGCGTCGCGACGTAGCCGACGAGCGAGAGGGCGGCGATGAGGATGACGAGTGTCCAGAGCGAGCGGGGCTTGAGCGCCCCCCAGGGATCGACGGCGGCGGTGGGCAGGAGCGGCAGGACGATGAACGTGGCGGCGAGCAGCTTCACCCCGGCCGAGATGTCGTCGGGGCCGAGCTTCGCCACGAGCCCGTGCATCGGCTCCTTGTAGGCGAGGACGGCGGAGATCGCGATCCCGACCGCGAGCGCCGCCTCGGCGTAGCCCGCGGTGCAGGCCCCGCCGAGCAGGCACACGCCGACCGCCGCCGTCTCCGTGGTGAGCCCGATCGCGTTCGGCTTCACCCGGGCCTGCACGACGTAGCCCGCCACGGTGAGCGCGGCGACCGCGGCGACCGCGGTGACGAAGACCCACGCGTTGCCGAGGCTCTGCGAGAGCCAGGCGGCGACGGCGCCGATCAGCGAGAAGAGGATGAAGGTGCGCAGCGCCGCCGATGCCGACGTTCCCGGAGAGGGCCTTGCTCCTCTCGCGCTCGATCCCGACGAGGGACGCCGATGAGGAGGGCCGAGGCGAGGCCCCAGACGAGCTGCGGGTCGAGGGAGGTGGGCATGGCGCAGGCCTCAGCGCTGCGGCACCGGGAGGAGGCAGACCGGCTTGTCCACCTTCACCGGCGAGCCGACGAGCGCCGGCATGCCGGTCGCGGAGTCGAGGCCGCAGGACGGCGATCGTCCCCGAGCCCTGGTGGCCGGCGAGGATCCACCGGCCGGTCGGGTCGATCGTGAAGTGCCGCGGGTTCTTCCCGCCGACGCTCGCGTGCCCCGCCGGCGTGAGGCGGCCGGTCGCCTTGTCGACGGCGAAGACGGCGAGGCTGTCGTCGCCGCGGTTCGAGCCGTAGACGAAGCGGCCGTCGGCCGATACCGCGATCTCGGCCGTCGAGCTCGTCCCGGCGAAGCCCGCGGGCAGGGCGCTCACCGTCTGGAGCGACGTGAGGGCGCCCTTGTCCGCGTCGTAGGAGAACGCGGTGACGGTCGAGAGGAGCTCGTTGATCACGTAGAGGTGCGTCCCGGACGGGTGGAACGCGAGGTGGCGGGGCCCGGAGCCGGGGGCGAGGGGGGCCGCCCCGTGGGGCTCGAGCGTGCCCTTCGCGGCGTCGAAGCGGTACACGAAGACCCGGTCGGCCCCGAGGTCGGGCGAGAGGGCGAAGCGCTCGGCGGCATCGAGGTAGATGCCGTGGGCGTGAGGCTTCTCCTGCCGGCCCGTGTTCGGGCCGGAGCCCTCGTGGGCGCGCACCGACGAGGCGGGCTTCAGGCGCCCGTCGGGCCCGATGGGCAGGACCGCCACGTTGCCGCCGCCGTAGTTCGCGACGAGGACGTTTCGGCCGGTCTTGTCCACGACGAGGTGGCACGGCCCCGTCCCTTCCGACGGCTGCTGGTTGAGGAGCGTCAGATCGCCGGTCTTCGGGTCGATCGCGAAGGCGCTCACCGCGCCCGTCTTCGCGCCCTCGAAGCTCGACACCTCCCCCACCGCGTAGAGGAAGCGGCCGCTCGGGTGGAGGGCGAGGAAGGTGGGGTTCCTCGTCTCGGCCGCGAGAACGGGCTCGCTCGTCGCGCCGGTGGCGGTGTCGAAGGTGAAGCGGTAGATCCCGCGGCTCGTGCCGTCGGTGTAGGTGCCGACGTAGACGGTGACGGGGCCGGGCTTGGCGGCCGGCGCGGCGACGGCCGAGGCGGCAACCGCGGCGAGTGCGACCAGGAGGGCGAGGCGGGCGAGGGCAGCAAGCGTGTCGGTCATGGCCGTGATCCTGCTCCGCCCGAGGCATCACGTCAACGGGCGCGCGCAAGGGCGCTGCCGCGGGGGCCGCATTGGGGCCGAGGGCCGCTGGTAGCGGCGGGCTCCCACGGAGAGCCTCCCTCCCCGGGGCTCATCGGCTCGAGTCGGACGTTGTCCCGGGGGACGGGGGGCGCGTGGGACCCGCCGCGGAGCCGATGGCCGCGGCCTAGAATCAGCTGGCTGCGAGTTGAAGCTCGACGGCTCGCGGCTCGTAACCCGGGGGCGCCTCGGCGGGCGGGTGGGCCAGGAAGCTCGTCACGATCTTGTCGAGGTAGGAGCCGAGCGGCTCGTGGCGGAAGCCGAGCTCCGACTTCGCCCGCGAGGGGTCGAGGAACGACATCCAGGTTCCGCTGAAGGGCGAGATGAGGAGCGGGTCGAGGCCGGCATCCCGAACGCGCCCCGCGGGGACGTCCACGAACCGGGGTGGCGCGCCGAGCCGCTCCGCGACCAGCGTGAGCAGCTCACGCAGCGTCGGCGTCTCGTCCTGGGCGAGGTTGTAGGCCTGCCCGAACGTGTCCGCGCGGCCCAGGAGCGCGAGGATCGCCCTCACCACCGACCCCGAGTAGACGTGGCGCGTCACGCGGTCGCCGCCGTCCGGCAGGAGGACCGGGCCGCCGTCGAGCATTCGCCACAGGTACCGCTCGAGGCGGCGGAAGTGGTCCCGCTCGCCGCTCACCATCGGGATGCGCAGCCGCGTGGCCGGGAACCGGCTCGTCGACCAGGCCTCCGCGAGGGCGTCCTCGAGCGCGCGCTTCTTCACCCCGTAGTCCCACTGGCCCTTGTCGAAGGCGTCCGTGGGCTCCGGCATCAGCGGGCCGTCGTAGTCGCCCTCCCGTGCCGGGCGGGGACACCCCTGCCGGACGAGATAGACCTGGCCGGTGCTGATCACGACGTAGTGAGAGACGCGCCCGCCGAGGACCTCGGCCGCGCGCCGCCCGTCGGTGCCGTCGTAGGCGGCGAAGTCCACCGCCGCGTCGAAGGAGCGCCCGGACAGCAGGCGCTCGAGGTCGGCCGTCGTGCGGTCGCCCCGGAGGCGTTCGACGCGCGAGCCCAGGGTGTCGGGGAGCGTGCCCCGGTTGAAGAGCGTCACCTCGTGGCCGGCGGCGAGGAGCCGCCACGCGAGCTCGTGGCCGAGGAAGCGCGTCCCGCCGACGACGAGGACCTTCAGGGCAGCGTCTCCTTCAGCACCTTGGCGGTCTGCTCCTCGCGGAAGGCCCGGAGCTTCTGGCGCAGCTCGGGCCGCTTCCCGGCGAGGATGGCCACGGCCAGGAGGGCCGCGTTCGTGGCCCCCGGCTTGCCGATGGCGAGCGTCCCCACCGGGATGCCGCCCGGCATCTGCACGGTGGAGAGCAGCGAGTCGAGGCCCTTGAGCGAGGCGCTCTCCATCGGCACCCCGAGCACGGGCAGGATCGTGTGCGCGGCCACGACGCCGGCCAGGTGGGCGGCGCCGCCGGCGGCGGCGATCATCACCTCGATGCCCCGGGACTCGGCCGCGCCCACGTACTCGACGGTGGCGCCCGGCGTGCGGTGCGCGGAGAGCACGCGGCACTCGTGGGCGACCCCGAAGCGCGCGAGCGTGTCGCTCGCGTTCTTCATGGTCTCCCAGTCCGACTTGCTGCCCATGAGGATGCCCACGAGGGGCTTGTTGTCTTCGGCCATGGCTTCAGGTCCTCGCCTTCCGCGCCACTGCCCGGCGGCGCGCGGCCCGCGCCGTGCGCGCGGTCGCCTCCTCCCTCGGGCGCAGCGCCTTGGGTACGTGTCCCTTCTCGATCTTCGCGTACAGGCGTGGCTTCGTCTCCCGCAGCCACTCGAGGAACTCGAGAGGCTCGCGGAAGGTGAGCGAGTCGTGCACGGGGTCGTTCACCTCGCAGGTGCGGTTGTCGAAGGTGCGGCAGATGTGCGGGCGGTCCACGTAGACCCCGCAGCGCAGGTCGGGGCCCAGGTGGCGGCAGCGGGCCTCGAAGTGCACCGACCACTCGCCCTCGCCGTCCACGTAGACGTAGACCCCGTGGTGGTAGAGGTACCACAGCACGTCGGTCGCGTAGCGCGGGCTGGTGGGCGGGTTGATGCCCACGCCCACGTAGGTGCAGCACCGGCCGCAGTCGGTGCACTCGACGAGCGGGCGGTCCAGGGCGAGCACGGGCAGGGGGATTCGGGTCACGCCTCGGTTCTCCTCCGGTGGATGTTGTAGACGGCGGAGCCCTCGGCGACGAGCACCCCGTCCTGGGTCACGCTCGTCCGCACGTGGCAGACGCGGTTCCCCTTGCGCAGCAGCTTCGCCTCGGCCCGCAGGGGACCGGCGAGCCGCGCCGGCTCCAGGAAGTCGACGCGCAGGTCCACCGTCGAGACCGACTCCCCTGGCCCGAGCGCGGCCCAGGCCGCGGCGCCCCCGGTGGTGTCGATGAGCGACGAAACGACGCCGCCGTGGAGCGCGGGCCGCCGCGGGTCCCCGACGAAGTCCTCCCGCACGGGGAGCGTGATCACCGCGTGCCCGGCCTCGAGGCTCTCCCCCTTCAGACCGAGGAGCCGGTTGAACGGCGCCTGCTCCCACATGAGCCGCAGCGCGTCGAGGGGGGCGTCCTTCTCCTTCACGCCTCGATCCTTCCGTCGGCGAGGCGCAGGACGCGGTGGGCGCGGCCCATCACCCGCGGGTCGTGGGTCGAGAAGATGAAGGTCGTCCCGTCGCGGCGGTTGATCTCCTCCATGAGGGCCACGATCGTCTCGCCGGTCACCGAGTCGAGGTTGGCGGTGGGCTCGTCGGCGAGGACGATCACCGGGTCGGTCACCAGGGCCCGCGCCACCGCCACGCGCTGGCGCTGGCCGCCCGAGAGCTCGTCCGGCCGGTGGTGGGCGAAGCTCGGCGAGCCCCACCTCGGCGAGCGCCCGGCGGGCGCGGTCGCGGGCGCTCGCCCTGCGCGCCCCTCGCCGACGACGGCCGGACGAGCAGCGGGAACTCCACGTTCTCGAGGGCGGAGAGCACCGGGATGAGGTTGAAGGTCTGGAAGATGAAGCCGATCTTCTCGGCGCGCAGGTCCGAGAGGGCGTCGTCGCCGAGGGTCGCCACGTCCTCGTCGCCGATCAGGACCCGACCCGAGGTCGGGTGGTCCAGGCAGCCGATCAGGTTGAGGAGGGTGGACTTGCCCGAGCCGGAGGGACCGGCGACGGTCATGAACTCGCCCTGCTCGACCGTCGAGCGAGACCCCGCGCAGCGCCGGGACGGTCGTCCGCCCGAGCTGGTAGTCCTTGGTGGCGTTCTCGACCCGCACCGAGCTCATGGCCTGAGTCCGTCAGGATAGCAAAGGACGGGATGCGAGTAAGCTTGGCCCGCCCGCCCGACTCCGGCGGCTCGAAGGAGGACTCCATGAAGCACTCGCTCCGTCTCGCGCTTCCCTTCGTTGCCCTGCTCTCCGCGACGCCCCTTCTCGCCCAGCCCGCCTTCGACGGCCTGGGCCTCGGCCTCGGCCACCTGTCGAGGCTCTCCCGCGCCAAGACCCGCTCGATCAGCCCGGAGAGCTTCACCGGGGAGAAGGGCAAGGCGGGCATGGCCACCGAGGGGACGGGAGCGAAGGCCGCGCGCGACCTCGGCCAGGGCTGGAAGGTGTCGCCGTCCGTGCGCATCAAGGGGAAGACCACGTTCACGATGGCCGACGTCGCGGGGCAGGGCGCCATCCAGCACATCTGGATGACGCCGACCGGCCCCTGGCGCTACCTGATCCTGCGGTTCTACTGGGACGGGGAAGACGACGCCCTCCGTCGAGGTGCCGGCCGGCGACTTCTTCGCCTCCGGCTGGGGCGGCTACGCGCAGATCTCCTCGCTCGCGGTGTGCGTGAACCCCGGCAGCGCCTTCAACAGCTACTGGGAGATGCCGTTCCGCAAGGGCTTCCGGGTCACCGCCGAGAACCTGGGCGACGACGAGATGACGCTCTACTACCAGATCGACTACGCGCTCACCGAGGTGCCGAAGGACGCCGCCTACTTCCACGCGCAGTTCCGCCGGGTGAACCCGCTGCCCGAGAAGGAGGTCTACACGATCCTCGACGGCGTGCAAGCGGGATGGGCCACTACGTCGGGACCTACCTCGCGTGGGGTGTCCACAGCAACGGCTGGTGGGGCGAGGGCGAGATCAAGTTCTACCTGGACGGCGACCGCGAGTTCCCGACGATCGCCGGGACGGGCACCGAGGACTACTTCGGCGGCTCCTACAACTTCGAGAACAAGGCCGACGAAGCGCTACCAGGAGTTCACGACCCCGTACACGGGCCTCTCCCAGGTGATCCGCCCGGACGGGCTCTACAGCTCGCAGCAGCGGTTCTCGCTCTACCGCTGGCACATCATGGACCCGGTGCGCTTCGAGTCGGACCTGCGGGTCACGATCCAGGCGCTCGGCTGGCGCGCCGACGGGCGCTACCAGCTGCTGCGGGACGACATCGCGTCGGTCGCCTACTGGTACCAGGCCGAGCCGCACGCGCCGTTCCCGGCGCTGCCGCCGCGCGACGTGCTGGAGCTGAAGTAGCGCGCTACTGCTGGACGAGCCTCCCCTCCGCGAGTACGGAGATCATTCGCTCTGGCTCGTCTCCGACGGCATCGGGAAGCGTTCTTGAATCCACGCTTGCCACAGCGGTGTCTGCGGGCGACGGTCTCGGCCGCCTGATCGCCGTAAAGGTAGAGGTTCAGCGCAACCATGCTCTGGCCGCCGACGTTGAAGGCGCCAAGGGCGCCTACGCCGGGCCCCGGCTTGTCGAGCCGCAGCAGGGCGTCGTACGGACTCTGGCTGACGTACTCCGCCAGGCCGCTGAACGCCGGGACACCCGCGGGCGCCGTCCAACGCTGCCCGACGCTCAAGCCTCTCGTGCCCATCGCCGCGGTCAGCGTTTCCCACGCCTCCGCCTCCGTTCCCGCGACGGGAGCCACGAACTGCATGATCGCGGAGCGTTGGCCGCGGAAGTGCGTGAGATAGATCCGCAGGGTGCGGAAGAAGCCGGGCCAGCCGAGTTCGGTACTTTCCAGCTGGTTGTCCCAGTCGTCGGTGCTGGCGAAGAGGCTATGCACCACACGGACGAGGCACACGCCACCCGCCGCGCGCTTCGACGCTCCACTCGGTTGCGATGGGCGGCGAGCCACCCCAGCCCTCGCCCTGCGCGGCGAACATCCGCGGTGGATCCCAGGCCGTGACGGCACGACCGGGACACCATGCCCGGGCCGAAATTCGCCGTCACCGCGACGGGCTTCCCGTCGCGCTCCTCGAACTCCGTCGGCACGAACCAGGACGAGATACCCGGCCCGGTGGCGATGGCCTGCCAGACTTCCTCCGGCGTACCGGGAACCTCGGTTTCGACCTGGACCGAACGGCGGCCGGAAGCTTCTTTCTTCACGCTCATGATGGCTCCTTGGGATCGGATTTCTGCGGCAGAGGGTGCGCCACGACCACCAGGCGATGCGCGCGGCCGCCGCGGGCGGATTCATCGTGGTACTTCGAAACCAGCTTCGTGATGGCCTCGGTGAGCTCGTTGCTGAAGCCGCCCGGTCCGCCGCCGACCGGAAGCGAACCTCGGTATCCACCGCCAGGGTCGCCAGGCGCTTGCCCGCCTCGTTCGCGCGACGAACGAGATCGCCCACCTCGCGGACGACCCGTGCGCCCAGGGCGATGAGGTAGCTCGCGGACAGCCGGTCGATTTCCCGGTTCGGATCGGCGGCGATCGGGCCCAGCGCGCCCGGCGACACGACGTAGGACGCGGCCGTCGCCACGAGCAGCCGTTCCGTCAGCCCGCCCCACCGGCGTTCCTGGGCCAGCCGCACCAGCCCGTGCGCCTCCAGCGCGTTCAGGTGGTAGTTGACCTTCTGCCGAGCCAGACCGACCCGCGCGGCCAACGTCGCCGCCGAGGCGGGCGCGGCCAGCTCCGAGAGGAGACGACTCCGCGTCGGCTCGAAGGCCACGGTCGCCGCTGCCGGATCTTCGATGACCTGGATGTCGAGCACGAACGAGCAGTAGATGACAACTTTATTGTCAAGCCTCGTCGAGATTCGGTCAGGAGGCGATCAGCGGGAGGTCCGGTAGCCCCGGGTCAGCACGACGGCAACATGGAAGTGCGGCTTCTATATTGCGGGCTCTCGTTCCGTCGCTCGCCCGCGCCTAGAACAGCACCTTCAGCCGCGCCTGCAGCGCGCCCCGGACGGGGGCGAGGCGGTACTCGCTGTCCTCCGGGCCGAGGAGCAGGATCGCGTCGACGTTCAGCGTGACGTTGCCGCGCGGGGCCCAGCCGACGCCGGGCGTCAGGGCGAGAGCACCGTCGGAGAGACCGACGACCGTGCGCACGGCGCCCGTCCAGACCGAGGTCGCGCCTCCGCGCGACCAGGACGCGTGCAGGTAGTGGCGGCGCAGGCCGAGGCCGCCGGCGTACGGGATGGACGCTCCGGCGGCGTACGTCGCGAGCGCCTGCTGCTGCAGCTCGGGCGGGAGGACGGGGTTCTGCGCCGCGGCCCAGGACCGGTCGAGAACGTCGAGCCAGCGCGAGGTGCCCGCGTCGGAGTAGCCCTCGCCGTTGTAGAAGTACTCGAGCGCGAAGGCGTTCTCCCCGCTCGTCCGAAGCGCGCCCGCCACGACGCGGAAGAAGAGAGTGTCGTCGCGGGGCGGGAACATCTCGGCGCCCTCGTAGAGGGCGGCCTCGGCGTGAACCGCCGCCCACCCGAGGTCGCGCCCGACGTCGAGGCCGAAGAGGGTGCGCTGGTTCTTTCCGCCGGAGGCGACGACGGCCAGGTCCGTGTCCTTCACCAGGAAGCGCGCGCGGAGGGCGAGGGAGTCGCGGCGCTCGACTTCGGCCGCGGCCACCGGGAGGTCGCGGGGAGTCGCGTCGGTCGTGGCGCCGACGAGAACGAGGCTCGCCCACGCCGCGGGCGCCCAGTCGAGCCGCGCGGCGAGGGCCCCTTCCTGCTCGAGCGTGGTGTTGAGCGCGTTCTTCGGCGGCTCGAGGCGGTTCGTCGGGTTCCAGGCGAAGCCCGAGCCCCAGGCGATGCGCTGCTTGCCGACGCGCAGGCCCACCTTCTCGCCCCACCAGTACTGGACGTAGCCCTGCCGGACGACCCAGTCGGTCTCGTCGCCCTGCGTGCCCCACGTCGCGCTCGACGTAGCCGCGGAAGACGGCCCGGAAGGAGCCGTGGGTCTCCCTCCAGCCGACGGCGAGACGGCCGAGGCCGGGGTAGGCGTCGAGGCCGAGGACGTTGTCCCGGTTGAGCGGCGTCGTGGCGCTGCGGTAGCCGAAGCCCTCGAGGCCGATTTCGATCTGGCGGGACTGGGGGTGAGCGACCACGGGGAGGAAGGCGAGGAGGACCGTCATCCCAAGGGCCTTCGGCGGGGCGAGGCCCGAAAACCCTGTCATTCCGAGGAGCTTCGTCTCGCCGGGCGACGAGGAATCCGCCGTCCCGCCGGCGGACGACGCCGGCGGATTCCTCGGGACCCGTCCCGCCGAAGTCCCTCGGAATGACAACGGCAGCCCTACTCCCCGCGTTCCAGCGAGCCGGGGGAGAAGAGCCGGTCGTCGAGCTTCGGGTCGTCCTGGATGGTCAGGAACTCGAGCCGGGTGCGCGAGCCCTCGTCGACGCGGCTCTCCATCGTCAGGAGCGTGGGCCGCGGGCGGCCGCCGATCGGCTTCACCTGGGAGAGCAGGAGCGACTTCAGGTTCTTGCCGGAGAGGGTGTAGTAGTCGGCCTTCACCGGGTAGAAGGTCCCGTCGCTGCGCACCCAGTAGACGACCCGGTCGTAGGCGACGGAGCGGTCCTTCGCCTTGAGCTCGAGCTTGTAGCAGGCCTCGCCCTCCACCGTCTCCTCCCCCGCGAGGGTCGGGTCGTAGTCCCTCACGAGCGAGAGGCGGAAGATGTCGGCGTTCGAGAAGTCCCCGCCGCCGAAGTTCTGCTTCGCCCCCACGCGGACGACCTTCTCGGCCGAGGGCAGGAAGAGCCACGTGCTCTCGCCGCTGCGCAGGTACGCGGTGCCCCGCTCCTTGGCGGGGGCGGTGTAGCGCACGAGGCCCTGGTCGTCCCCCTTCTTCCAGCCCTTCATCTCGACGACCCGCTCGGGCTTGTTCGGGCGGACGACGGTCATGCGCAGGGTGTAGGCGGCGGCCTCGCCGAGGACGGCGCGGTCGGCCCGTCGCAGGATGGTCGCGGCGTCGGGCGGCGCCGCCGCGAGCGTAGAGGGACGACGCCGATCGCGAGGAGGCAGACGAGCAACGGGCGGCGCACGGAAGACGCGTCTAGACATGGTGGAGGGCCTCCCGGGGCTCGAGGCGGCTGGCGGAGAAGGCCGGGTACACGGCGGCCAGGGTGGAGAGGAGCACGATCGAGAGGGTCGCGCGCAGGAGGCTCTCCGGCACCAGCGCGGGGTAGAGCACGTCGCTCCCGACCATCCAGGCGAGCGAGGAGACCGTCATGGGGATGCCGGTCGCCGCCAGGTAGGCGACCACGACGCCCCCGGCCACAGCGCCCGCGATCGCCGACACGACCCCGAGGGCCAGGCCCTCGAGGACGAAGAGGCGCACCACGCGCGAGCGGCGCATGCCGAGCGCGCGCATCGTGCCGATCTCCCGCGTCCGCTCGCGCACGCTCATGAGCATGGCGTTCACCACCCCGACCCCGGCCGCGGCGAAGAGGAAGCCCGAGAGCATGACGAGCGCGGCCTCGTTGGCCTGGATGATCGCCCAGGAGAAGCGGCCGGCCTCGGTGTAGCTCTCGACCCGGACCCGCGTCCCCTTCGCGAGCGGCCCCGGCCGCGCGGCGTCGACCGACGCCTCCACCGCCGCCCGGGCGCGGGCGAGGGCACGCGCGTCCTCGAGGAGCACCTTCACGTTCGTGGCCCCGCCCGGCCAGTCCACGAGCGCCTGCGCGGCGCCGAGGGTCACGTAGAAGGCGTTGTCGTACCAGGGCGCCCCCTTGCGGAAGATCCCGCACACGGTGGCGTCCAGGCTGTTGACGGCCCCCTGCGGGGTCTGGACGACGAAGGACACCTCGTCCCCGACGCCGACGCGGAGCTTGCGGGCCGCGGGCTCGGCCACGTAGACGGCGAGGGGATCGTCCTCGGGCAGGAAGATCCCCTCGGCGGGCGGCTGCGCGGCGCGCAGCTCCCGTCTCCTGCGCGGGCGAGATCCCGACGATCCACGCGACGCTCGAGCGCGACCCGGCCACCGCCGAGCCGCGCAGGAAGAGGTACGGCACGGCGCGCGCGACGCCCGCCTGGCGGCCTTCCTCCTCGATCCGCTGTGCGAGCGCTCGCGCGTCGGGCAGGCGGTCCTGGCCGTAGGCGTCGAAGGGGTTGTTCTGCGCCACGAAGTCGTCGGGCCGGACCACGACCTGCAGGTGGCCGGTCTGGATCGCGACGAGGTTGTCGGAGAGCTGGCGGGTGATGCCGTCGGCGAGCCCGGAGGCGAGGACGAGCGCGGCGGTGCCGAGCGCCATCGAGCCCCCGGCGAGCGCGTTGCGGCGCTTCGCGCGGAGCAGGTTCCGGAAGGCCATGGCGAGGAGCCGCAGGGTCATGGCTAGACGTGCCGCAGGGCGTCGGCGGGCCGCATGCGCGCGGCCATGACCGCGGGCCCGAGCGACGCGAGGACGCAGACGCCGATCATCATCGCCGGGACGGAGACGAGGTCGCGCCAGGCGAGAGCCGTGTAGAGGTAGTCCCCGCCGTAGGAGTAGCGCTGCGCCTCGCTGAAGGCCGGGATGCCGTGGACGGAGAACCAGTGCACGAGCGAGGCGCCGAGGAGCGCGCCGCCCGCCGCCCCGACCACCCCGAGGAAGAGGCCCTCGAGCAGGAAGAGCCCCACCACGCGGGAGCGCCGGGAGCCGACCGCCCGGATCGTCCCGATCTCCCGCGTCCGCTCGAAGACCGACATGAGGGCGGTGTTCAGAACCCCGGCGGCGGCGATGAGGGCGAGCACCGCGTGCAGGATCCCGCCCACGAAGCGGGTGACGATCATCCCGCCGAGGAAGGGCCCGCCCATCTCCTCCCACGTCCAGGCACGCGCCCGGATCCCGTGCCGGCGCAGGGCCGCGGTCACCGACGCCGCCACCGGCGCGGACGGAAGGTCGCCGTCTCGTTGCCGGAAGACGAGGACGCCGGCCGCGTCGCCCGCGTCGAGGAGCTCCTGGATCGCGGCGAGGTCGACGAAGCACGAGCCCCACTCGTAGGCGTCGAGGCCGCCCACCTTCCAGACGCCGGTCACGGTGAGCTTGACGCCGGACAGGCGCCCGTCGGACGTGGTGCCGAGGGCGACGACCGTACCGCCCACCCCCACCCCCAGCTTCCGCGCGACGCCGCGGTTGAGCAGGATGCCCTTCTCCCCCGGCTCGAAGAAGCGGCCCTCGCGCAGGTCGAGGGCGGGATAGGCCGCGGCGCGGGCCCGCGGGTCGATGCCGATGAGCAGACCCTCCATCGACACGTCGCCCGACGAAAGCAGCGCCCCCACCATGAGCCGCGCGATCCCGGCCTGGAGCCGCGGCTCCTCGCGCAGGACGGTGTCGATGACCTTCTGCGGCTCCGGGATGAGGCGGTAGTTGTTCTGCGGCGCGATGAACGAGATCTCGCCGCCCTCGTCCGCCGCCGCGTCCTCGGCGAACACCTGCACGTGGCCGAGGGTCGAGAGCTTGGCCGGCTCCACCACCGCCCTCGAGGTGGCGTCTTGCCAGGCGCGCCCCAGGATCATGATGGCGATGCCCATCACGAGGGCGGCCGCGGTCAGCAGAGTGCGCCGCTTGTGACGCAGGAGGTTGCGCAGGGCGAGGACGACGAGCAGGCGCAAGGCGACCGCCACTGTAGCAGAAGGCGCCGACGGCGGCCCGGGGCTGAGCTGCCGGTTCTGGGGGATGAGTTGCCGGTTCCTCCCGAAGAAGGCGTACACCGACGGGACCGGTCGCGGTGGACATGGACCGCGCGTCGCTGCTGTGCCGCCTGGCCCAGCCAGCGGTGCCTCCGCCACGCTTCCACACCGTGCGGTACGCGGGCGTGCTCGCGGCGGCCAGCCCGTGGAGGCCGCAAGGATCGCGCCGATGCCGCCCACGGAGGAGCCGGCCGCAGCGAGCGCCGAGCCCGACCGAACGCGGCCGGCCGGCGGATACCGCCCGTGGGCGGAGCTCCTGGCGCGGGCGGCGGCGACGGGAACGTCGGCCACGAGGCCTCGCATCCCTGTGAGTTCAACGGCTGGTGACCTGCTCCAGCTCCGGACGCCACGAGGCGGCCCGCCCGCCCGTGGCCGGGCGATGAGCCGGCACGCGTCAGTGCGCGAGCGTCTTCTCCCACGCGGCGAGGTCGACGAGCACGATGCCGCGGCCCTGGCCGGCGCCCATGCCGTGGATGCCGAGCTGCACCGCGGCCCAGCGGCCGTCCGGGCTCACGACCGGGTTCGAGCCGTGG
This sequence comes from uncultured Acidobacteriota bacterium, assembly GCA_963818355.1. Taxonomy (GTDB): domain Bacteria; phylum Acidobacteriota; class Vicinamibacteria; order Fen-336; family Fen-336; genus DATBSL01. The sequence continues at coordinate 32,800 of CAWFSB010000030.1, forward strand.
AACGGGCCGCCCGACGAGTCGAAGAACGTCACGCGCTCGGACTCGTTCGTGCCGTCGAGCGCGAGCCGGTAGATGTCGATCTTCCACTTCCGGTTCACGCCGTGGCGGTCGCTTTCGACCATCATGTGCCGGCCGTCCGGGAAGACCTGCTCGGGCTCGTCGTACTGCTCGGGGGTCCGCGTGTAGTTCGCGATGCGGCCGCTCGCGAGGTCGATCCCGCACACGTCGGAGAAGAAGAACGGCTCCTCCACCGTTCCGCTGTAGCAGCTGAAGAGCAGCTCCCGCTCGTCCGGCGGCCGAAAGTCCTGCGTCTCGAGCCGCTCGGTCTGCGGCCGGTCGGCGTACGAGAGGACGAGCCGCTCGTTCGCGAGCTTCGGCACGCCGTTCTCGTAGACGATGTCGGCCTCGCGCATCTCGCGCTGGCCGGGCAGGGTCCACGCCACGTGCATGCGGGTGCGCGAGACGGCCGGCCCCTCGTCGAGGAAGGCGCCGAGCGGCACCGGGGGCTTCGTCAGGCTGCGGTCGAGCACGAACATCTCGAAGCGCGAGTGGCGCCCGCTCCAGGGGTCCTTCGGGTCGACCTCGCGCGGCCCGGTCAGCAGGTAGTCGCCGTTCGCGAGTGCCAGCACGCGGTCGAACCCCGGGTTGTAGAAGTGCGCCGTGAGCGGCTTCAGCTCGCGGGTCTTCGCGTCGACGCTGTAGGCGTCGCCGAGGCCGCGCTCCATGAACAGCAGCTTCCGCCCGTCGCGCGACCAGTCCGGCCGAACCCCCCAGTCGACCAGCACGCTCATGTAGGAGGGCAGGGACGAGAGCGGGGCGGGCGGTTCGGACGCGGACGGCGCGAGGGCGACGAGGGCGAGCGCCACAGAGGCGAGCGCGACGCGGGTGCGGGTCATGGGTCCTCCGTGATCCGGCGCGCAGCATATGCGGGCGGCGCTCGGTCAACGTTACTCCAGAACGTGCAGCGACGGCTCCTCGCCCTGCACGGGGACGCCGCCGACCTGCGGGTCCAGCCGGACCACGTGCTCGGGGTGCGCCCGCCCGCGCTTCTCCTGGCGCGTCTCACCGTTCGAGCGGCGGCCGGGCGCGTCCTCGACCTGGGCTGCGGCGGGGGCGTGCAGGCGCTCCTCGCCGCGCGCCATGCGGAGAAAGTCGTGGGGGTCGACCTGAACCCCCGCGCACTCGCCTTCGCCCTCTTCGCCCCCGTGGCCGGCGAGCGTTTCGACCTCGTGGTGTCGAACCCGCCCTACGTCCCGCTCGCTTACGACAAGCCGCTGTGTGCATCGCTCGACGGGTTCACCTTGCACGCGGCCACGCGGGCGGGCGCTTCTCTGTGCCGCCTGGCGAGCCAGTCCAAGGCCCGCCGGGTTCGGTGAGCGCCCGGAATGAGCCGTCCCGAGGAGGGTTGTTGACGAGTGGACCGGCCTCGTATGACCTACGCGCCGGCCCTGTGGCTCATGAAGCGGCGGCCGGCGTTCGCCGAGCGCTTCCTCGCGAGCCTAGAGAGGCCGCGGCCTCGTTCAGCCTCTCGAACCACGGCCCGAGCTCGGAGAACGGCGTCCGGTCCCCGTCGTCCGGGTCGCCCGCCCGGGCGAGGTGCTCGAGGGCTTCCTCGCCGACGTGCTGGCCGAGGCTGCGGTAGGCCTCGAACTGGCCCTCGTCGAAGAACTGGTCGGCGGTCGACTCGTGGGGGAAGGAAGGCTGCCCGTGACGGTACTCCCGGATCACCTCGTCCTCGTCTCCGGTGACCGACGACTTGAGGTACAGGAGGTGGCCGGGCTCGGTCTCGCCGGGGTAGTGGATACGCCCCACCGCCCAGTGCCTCGCGCTCCGCCGTCGCTCGTCGAGCCGCAGCGCGTCGACGTCGATGTCGACGTGGATCCCGAGGTCGATGCGGGCCGACCGGATCAGCGTGGCGAGGCCGTTGAAGCGGTGCTCGGGGTCGGCCTCGCCGTCGCCGAGGATGACGTACCGGCAGTGCCGGCGGAGGAGCTCGATCCCGGCCAGGTTCTCGATGTGCCCGCCGTCGGAGACGTTGACCCAGCGGTGGGTCTCGTCGAGCCGGCCCGTCGCCTCCAGCAGCAGGGCGCCCGGGCGCACCCGCCACCGGAAGCGGTCGCCGAACGTGCTCCGTCCCCCCGCCGTGGACTCTGCCAGCGCGAGGAGCCGTTGCCCGGGCACGACTCTCTGGCCGCTCTCGACCGCGAGACGGGCGTAGCTCGCGTAGCGGTACTGGCGCGGCTCGGCCCCCCGCGGGCTCGACCGGCGCGCCCACGCCAGGAAGCGCGCGAGCCCGCCCGGCTCCTCCGGCGAGACCGTCACCACCTTCTCGCCCGCTTCGCCCGTCCCGAGGCTCACGCGGCCCGCGATCTCGCTCACCGTCCGGGTCCGCCGGCGCATGAGGCTGCTGATGCTGGAGCCCAGGTACCCGCCGCCCGAGACCGTGGACATGTAGTCGACGTGGTCGAAGACACCCCGCCGGTGAAGCGCCTGGGCGATCCCCAGGTTGAGCGTGGCGGAGCGAATGCCGCCCCCGGAGAAGCCGATGCCGACCAGGCCGTGCCGAACCGTCGGCTCGCCGATCGACCCTTCACTGGAGCCTGCCTCGGTCGCCAGGCGTCGCGTCGAGCCGCCGGGCAGCTGCTCCCACCGCCTCCGGACCTCCTTGAGCTCCTCCCGGAAGACCTCCCGGAACGAGAAGCCGGGAGCCCCACCCGCCTCCGCCTCGGGCTTGGCCTTGCGGCCGACCTTCTCCTCCAGCAGGCCCGGGTTCGGGATCCACGACCCCAGGCGCACGTTGAGCAGCGTCATGACGGCGACCAGCGCGGGGCTCGTGGCCCGGCCCATGTTGGGCGCCGCCGCGGCGGCGGAGATGGCCATGGCCGTCGAGAGGCTCATCTGCGGGAAAGCCCGCTCCATGGTCTCGCCGCTGCAGTAGCCCGTTCGCTCCCCCCCGACGAACCTCTTGCTGAAGACGAAGAAGTCGCTCCGGCGGTCGCGGACGCCGATGTCCCGGCTGCCCTGGAGGTTCAGGGCCACGTTGATCAGGTGGTAGGGCGCCGTCGAGCCGGCCTCGTGGCAGCAGATCTCGCCGAGGTCGAGGTCCTCCTCGACGTCGACGTCCCCCCGGGTGTCCGCGCCGATCAGGAACGCCGAGGCCAGCCGGTCCCGGTAGAGGCCGTGGATCGAGGTCAGGTTGACGTCGACGGCGAGCCAGCAGAACAGCCACACGAGGACGGCGAGCATCGAGACGAAGATCACCTTGGGCCAGAAGGCCGCCATCCGGACCTTCTTGGCCGCCTCCGTCCGGTAGATCTCCGGGTACCGCGTGGGCGAGTAGACCCCCCTGACCGTGACCTCCCGCCGCGCCTCCCGGAGCAGGTACCCCCAGTAGCCGAGGTCCTGCTCGGCGTCGTGGAACGCGCCGAGGGCCTGGAGCCTCGGGGAGCCGCCCCCGCCCTCGAGGGCCGCGACGTCCGCGTCGGGAATCCACAGCACGTGGGCCACCAGGTCCGCGGGCGGCTGGTCCACGAGCAGGGGGGGCAGGAGGGCGGCGCGACCCAACAGGTGACCCACCTCGCCCGCCAGCTCGACCTCCGCGGCCGGGTCGAGCGCCTCCGAACCGGCGCGGATCTCGTCCACCAGCTTGTAGACACCCGGCAGGTAGACCACGCGGGTGACGGCCAGGAGCCCCTCGAGTTGATCGCGAAGGCCGGCATCGGGTGCTGCGGCCACGGGCTCGATGGGGCCGCCCTCGGCCAGCGCGCGGACTTCCTCGATCACCTGGCCGAGCTGCCGGACCGCGGGGCCGGGCCGCTCGGCCACGTCCCGGGTCAGCTTGCTGAACGCCTTGGACTGCTCCCCCGGGGCCCACAGGCCCTCGACCGCGAGGGTGAGCTCCGCCTCGACCTCCGCCTTCTTCTCGTGCACCGCGGCCGCGCCCCATCCGAAGACCAGCAGCAACGCGACCGACCCGAGCAGGAGCAGGGACACCTTCGCGAGGTCCCTCCAGGCGAAGGCGCGGTTCAGGACGCCGAGGGCGATCCCCACCACGATCCCGAGGGGAAGCGCGGCGATCGCGACCATGAGGGGAACGGTGAAGTCCCAGTTCACGAGGTCGGCGAAGACGAGGAAGTCCGCCACGAAGAGGACCACGAGGAGCGGCACGATCAGGCCGATCGCCCCGATGGCCGCGAGCGCCGCCTTCCGGGCCACCCCGCCGAGGAGCGACAGCACCTTGTCGGACACGCTGTAGGCCACCGTCGCCGCCGCCATGGCCGCCGCGAGGTCCGGCCACCCTATGCCGCGCTCGTGGGCCCAGAAGTGGAAGCGGTCGAGGAAGTACGGCAGGGACTCGAAGGCCGCGGCGCCGACGAGCGCGACGAGGACGGTGCCGAAGGAGCGCTCGTAGCGGTCGCGCAGCTTGACCGAGCTGTCGGTCCCGGTCGCGAGGCTTCTCCGGTGACGCGTGATCCGGAACAGCAGGGTCACGAGCGGGAAGAGGAGCACCCAGCCCAGGGCCAGGGCCAGGACGACCGGGGTCACGTAGAAGCCCGGGGTGTCCGGCAGCAGGTTGAGCGTCGCCACCAGGACGGCGGCGACGAGGAGGTAGGGCAGGGCGATCAGGAAGTTGATGATGGCCCCGCGCACGAGGATCCCGACCGCCCGGAGGTAGTCGACCGGCCCCCGAACCGCCATGTAGTTCGAGTGATTGCGGATCCAGGTGAGGTACCGCGACTCCTTCCGCCCCGTGGTGATGGGGAAGGGGAAGTCGCCGGGAAGGACGCCGGTCTTCTCGACTTGGCTGCTCATGGGGCGTCGATTTCTCCTTGCCCGTCACGACCTCTTCAGACAGGAACTCTCGCGGCCTCGTCGCCAGGATGGCGCGAAGGCCGGATGAGGCGACCGGATGAAGTGCAGCGGCTCGGAAGATTCGTCGCGATTATAGTCCGGCTTGAGCCGGGACCCGGTCGGCGCTGCACCCTGCCCCTGCAGGGCGCCGACGGAGAGTGGGCCGGCCTGCGCCGGGCTGCGGACCGGTGCCGGCCTCGTATTAGCTACGCGCCCACCCGAGCACGTCGCGCAGAATCGACCAGCGCGGGCCGGCTCGGCCCGCGCCCTGCCCGAGGATCCAGTAGTTGTAGGCGCGCGTGACCGCGCCTTCGCTCTGCGCGAACACGATCCACTCGTTCACGGCGTCGGCGAGTCGCTCGGCATCCGGGGCCAGACCGACGGCGTAGGGCAGCTTCACCGGGTTCGGCTGCGGCACGACCACCGTGAATTCCGGGTGCAGCAGCGTGAACGCGGCCGCCCCTTCCGCGGGCGTCAGAAACGCGTCGATCTCCCGGGGCCGCTTCGCGAAGAAATCCGCGGTGCTTCCGAACGTGACGACGTCCACGCGGCTGCCTCCGAAGTACCGCTGCAGGCTGACCGCCAGCTGGGAGGCGTCGAGGGGCACGCCCACCTTCAGGTCGCGCGCGCGCCGCAGCGCGTCGACGTCCGCGAACTCTTCCCGGCGCTCGTCGCGCACGACAAGGCCGACCGTGCCCGTGAAGTACGGCGCGGACATCTGAATCGTGGAGAACCAGTACGGGCGGACCCAGATGCCCGGCATCACGTCGATCTCGCCGTTCGCCAGCATCGCCGGCATGTCCGGCCACGTGACGGGCACGAACTCGGCCTTGAGCCCGAGCGACTCCGCGAGGTTCTGGGCGAGCTCCACGTCGAAGCCGACCAGCTGTTGGTCGGCGTTGAAGAAGCTGAATGGCACGTTCTGCGGGTCGTAGCCCACGCGCAGCGTGCCGCGCTGGCGGGCGCGCTCGAGCACGCCGCCGCCGGCGGCCGGCACCGCGTCCCGCACCGGGCGCTCCTTGTGCACGATGGCCGCGGATGTCGACCGCGACGCGTGCATCCGCTTCAGGGCTTCACCGCGGTGATAGGTCGTGTCCACCGAGGCGAAGAGCAGCGCCCGCACCCCCACCACCATCACGGCCGTGACGGCCAGCATCGCCAGGCCGGCCGTGACGACGCGCTTCCGCTTCACCTGGAGGAACCCGCCCATGGCGCCGGCGCCGAGGAGCGCGAAGACGAGCAGGTTCATGGCCGTCACCATCGAGTCGAACTTGCCCGTGATGATGGTGGTCGGGACGTAGAGCTGGAACAGGTCCTGCGGCAGCTTGAAGACGTCGAGCAGGAAGGGCAGCGCCACCTGGGCCTTGGCGAAGTAGCTGGGAATACCGACGGCCGCGAGTTTCGCCATGCCGGCCGGCCCGAGCGGACTGCCAGCGAGCCAGGCGGCGAACGGGACGAAGAGCAGCGTCAGCAAACGCCCGGCATTCGGGAAGTTGAACAGGATGGGGATGAGGATCTCGGCCGCGGAGTCGCTCTCGGCGTTGAGCAACCCCCGTTTCTCGAGCAGCGTCTTGGACCGTTCCACCAGGACGGGCAGGACGATGAACGCGTTGCTGGCGACGAAGGCGGTGATCAACGCGTCTTTGCCGACCCACATCACCTCGCGGTAGGTGAACGGCGTCATGGCCGTGACCAGCAGGGGCAGGATCACGAACCCCAGCACGATCGACGCGGCCGCGAAGGCGACGAAGTACACCTCGAGCCGCGAGAGCGTGTCCGGGTCCATCGTCCCGGCCGTGACGGCGCCGATGGCGAACACGCCGACGGGGGTCAGGCGGATGACGAACTTCGTGATGCTCACCACGGCGGCGTTCACCACGCGCAGCGGGGCGAGCAGACGCTCCCGTTGTTCGACCCCGATCAGGCCGATGCCGAGCATCGAGCTGAACAGGACGACGGCGGGAACCGCGGCGTTGGCGAGGGAGTTGAACGGGTTGGCCGTGAAGTAGATGTCGGGGATCGAGAACGGCTGCCCGGGCTCGACCAGCGCATTGCTGAAGAACGATGCGGTCTGGATGCCGGGGAACGCGGCCGGCATGGCTGCGACCACCCCGAACGTCAGGCCCCAGGTGAGCAGCAGCAGCGCGCCGGCCCGCTTCGCGAGCCGTCTCGCCTGTTCCGCCTCGAGCTGCCCGAAGCCGATGATGAGGGCCAGCACGAGATACGGCAGCACCGTCATCTGCATCAGGCGGATGTAGATGTCGGCCACGGTCTGGAGCGCCGTCGCCGACTCGCCGAAGAAGAGGCCGGTGAAGATGCCCAGCCCCAGGCCGATCAGGATCCAGGCGGACAGGCTCAGCCGCGGCAGTCTCAACACGGCCTCCATGATACTGCGCTGGTTGCCGGCGTGGAGACGGTGTGAAGAAGCCAGTCCGAGGCCCGCCGGGGTCGGTGAGCACCCGGAATGAGCCGCGCGATCCCCGCCTGCAGCCGCGGCTCCTCCCGCAAGTAGAGGTCGTGCTAGGTTGAGGCATGGGTTCTCCCGCAGGCACGAAGCCCGTCCTCGTCACCGGCGCGACCGGCTACATCGGGGGCCGGCTCGTGCCGCGCCTGCTCGAGGCCGGCTACCGCGTCCGGTGCCTCGCCCGCGAGCCGCGCAAGCTCGACGGGCGGCCCTGGGCGGGCGACCCGCGCGTCGAGATCGTGGCCGGCGACACGTCCGACATCGCGTCGCTGCGGCGAGCCCTGGAGGGCTGCGGGGCGGCCTTCTACCTCGTGCACTCGATGGTGGCGGCCGGCCACGAGTACGCCGAGCGCGACCGGACCATGGCCAAGGCCTTCGCGCGCGCGGCCGAGGACACCGGCCTCGAGCGCATCGTGTACCTCGGCGGCCTGGGAGAGCTGGGCGCGGGGCTCTCCGAGCACCTCGCCTCGCGGCGCGAGGTCGAGGAGCTCCTCGCCTCGGGGCAGACGCCCGTGACCGTGCTGCGCGCGGCCATGATCATCGGCTCGGGCTCGGCCTCCTTCGAGATCCTGCGCTACCTCGTGGAGCGGCTGCCGGTCATGATCACCCCGCGCTGGGTGACGACGGAGTCCCAGCCCATCGCGGTGCGCAACGTGGTCCAGTACCTCGTGGACTGCCTGGCCGTCCCGGAGACGGCGGGCCGCACCCTCGACATCGGCGGGCCCGACGTCCTCTCCTACCGCGACCTCATGCGGATCATGGCCGAGGAGCGCGGCCTGCGCCGGCGCTACGTCGTCCCGGTGCCGGTGCTGACGCCGCGGCTGAGCTCGCTCTGGATCCACCTCGTGACGCCCCTCTCCCACCGCATCGCCCGGCCCCTCGCCGAGGGCCTGCGCAACCGCGTCGTCTGCCGGGACGACGAGGCCCAGCGCCTGATGCCGCAGGAGCTCCTGAGCGTGCGGGAGGCGATCCGCGCCGCGCTCGACCGGGTCGCCCACGACGACGTCGAGACGACCTGGTCGATGGCGGGGAAGATCCCCGGCGACCCGGACTGGGCGGGGGGCACCGTGTTCACGGATCGCCGCTCGCTCGTGGTCGAGGCGCCGCCCGAGGCGGTCTGGCGCGCGGTCGTGCGCATCGGCGGGGGCCACGGCTGGTACGCGGCCGACGGGCTCTGGCGGCTGCGGGGGTGGATGGACCGGCTGGTGGGCGGCCCTGGCCTGCGTCGCGGCCGCCGCGACCCCGACGAGGTCGGCTACGGCGAGGCGCTCGACTTCTGGCGGGTGACCGGGATCGAGAAGAACCGCCGCCTCTCGCTGCGAGCCGAGATGAAGCTGCCGGGCGAGGCCCTCCTCGAGTTCTCGCTCGAGCCCGAGGCGGCCGGGACCCGCCTGACGCAGACGGCGCGCTTCCTGCCCCGGGGGCTGGCGGGCCTCGCCTACTGGTACGCCGTCCTGCCGCTGCACGGGATCGTCTTCCGCGGGATGCTGAAGGGCATTCGACGGGCGGCAACGGAGGCCGCTCGCGCTTCGTGAGCGCCCGGTTGGCTTGACCCCTTCGGCTGGGATGGGTCTAATACCCGGATCGCCTTCCCCGCGTGACGGCCACCGGACGCGGGCGGGCCGGAGGACGAGAGCCGCATGAGCCAGAGACGGGCCGCGATCACCGCCCTCGGGACCCACGTCCCCGAGCGGGTGGTGACCAACGCCGACCTCGAGAAGATCGTCGACACCACCGACGAGTGGATCCGGACCCGCACGGGGATCCAGGAGCGCCACGTGGTCGAGCCGGGCACGCCGACGAGCGTCATCGCGGCGCTCGCCGCCCAGGACGCGCTGCGTCGGCGCGGCATCGGGGCGGAGGAGCTCGACCTCATCGTCGTCGCCACCGTCACCCCGGACATGCTCTTCCCCGCCACCGCCTGCCTCGTCCAGGACCGGATCGGCGCGAAGAGGGCCTGGGGCTTCGACCTCTCCGCCGCCTGCTCGGGCTTCGTCTACGCGCTCACCGTCGGGGCGCAGTTCGTCGAGAGCGGGCGGCACAAGAAGGTGATGGTGATCGGCGCCGACGTGATGACGTCGATCCTCGACTACGAGGACCGCGCCACCTGCATCCTCTTCGGCGACGCCGCGGGGGCGGTGATCCTCGAGCCCCGCGAGGACGGCACGGGCATCCTCGACTTCGCGCACGAGGTGGACGGCTCCGGCGCCCCCTACCTGAGCATGCCCGGCGGCGGGAGCCTGCACCCCGCGACGCACGAGACCGTCGACCGGAAGATGCACACCCTCAAGCAGCAGGGGCAGCACGTCTTCAAGTACGCGGTCCGCAAGTTCGCGGACACGAGCGAGCAGATCCTCCTGCGCAACGACTTCACCGGCACCGACGTGGACCTCTTCGTCGCCCACCAGGCCAACATCCGGATCATCGAGGCGGCGCAGCACCGGATGGGGCTGCCGGACTCGAAGGTCATCAAGAACATCCACGAGTACGGCAACACGACGGCGGCCACCATCCCCCTCGCGATGAAGACGGCCCTCGACCAGAAGAAGCTCACGAAGGGGAACCTGGTGCTCCTCGCCGCGGTCGGGGCGGGCTTCACCGTCGGCTCGGTGCTGCTGCGCTGGTCCGGGGTGAGCTGGGACTAGCCCCGGCTAGGCGTCGCCCTGGACGAACTCGTGCCCGGCCATGGGCACGGTGAGGACCGGGCAGGGCGCGCGCCGCACGACCCTCTCGGTGGTCGAGCCGAAGAGCGCCTGGTCGAGCATCCCCTTGCCGTGCGTGCCGAGGACGATCATGTCCACCGCGCTCTCCGCGGCGTGGCGGATGATCTCGGCCGAGGGCTTGCCCTGGACGACCAGCTCGGTGACGGCGATGCCCTTGTCCCGGGCCTCGGCCGCGAGCTTCGCGAGCTCGGTCTTCGCGTAGCCGGAGATCTCCTGGAAGACCTCGGCCATCGGCACCGGGAAGAGGTCGCTCGCGTAGCCCACGGTGATGTTCTCGACCACGTGCAGGAGCACGAGCTCGGCCCCGTACTCCTTCGCGAAAGACACGCCGTAGGTGAGAGCGTGGCGGGCGCTGTCCGAGAAGTCGGTGGGGACGAGGACCTTCTTCATCTTGATCACGACCCACCTCCGCGAAAGGCCCGGCAGCAGGATTCTAGCCCCGGACCGGGGCCGCGTGAAGGTGTTATCCTGACCCCTCGATGAGACGCGATACCCTCGTCTTCGCCGTGGCCGGCATCGTCTTCGGCCTCGTGGTGGGCTACATGGCCGCGAGTTGGGACGTCGTCCCGCGTCCGGCGGCGGCTGGTGGGCCGGCCGCGGCGGCCCCGGCGCCGGTGGCCCCGGCCACGAAGAGCCTGAACCCCGACGAGGCGGCGGCCCTGGAGTCGCTCGCCGCGCGCCAGCCCGGCGACACGGCCGTGCGCGTCGAGCTCGGCAACCTCTACATGGACGCCGAGCGCTGGGACGAGGCCATCCGCTGGTACCGGGAGGCGCTCGCCGTCAACCCCGCGCTCGTCGAGACGAGGACGGACGTCGGGGCGTGCCTGGTCAGCTCCGGCCGGCCGGCGGAGGGCCTCGCGGAGTTCGAGGGCGTGCTCGCGGGCGACCCGGGCCACCGCAACGCCCTCTACAACAAGGGCATCGCGCTCCTGCAGATGGGCCGCGCGGGCGAGGCCGCGGCGGCCTGGGAAGAGCTGCTCAAGCGTCACCCCGACGACCCGCAACTCCAGGGCCTGCGGGGGCGGATCGAGCAGATCCGGGCGACGGCAGGGGCCGGGAAGTGATGCGCGGGCTGCTCAACGTCCTGCAGTTCCTCTTCTGGATGTTCGTGCTGCGCATGGTCGTGCGGGCCGTGGCCCGCGCATTCTCGCCCGCCCCGCCGGGGCCCCGCGCCGCCGCCGCCCCGCCGCGAGCGCAGGTGCGAGCGCCCGAGGACCTCGTCCTCGACCGCGTGTGCCACACCCACGTGCCGCTCTCCAGGGCCCTGACCGCGAGGGTGTCGGGCCGGGAGGAGCACTTCTGCTCCGCCGCCTGCCGCGACAAGGCGCTCGCCGCCGTGGCCCGGGCGTCGTGAGCGACGAGGCCCGCCGGCTCGGGGGCCAGACGAAGCCGCCCGAGACGCCCCGACAGGGCTAGAATCCCCGAGTCACCTGCAGTCCGGCCCGCCGCACCGGCGGGCCGAACGGGAGAACGCACATGCTCTTCGAGCCGCTCCTCGCCTCCGCGGGCACGGGGGCCGGCGAGGCGGACGCCGCTTTCGCCTCCCTGCTCTTCGTCTTCCTGCTCGCCACCTTCATCGGGCTGGGCGTCGTCACGCGGGTCTCGCGCCTGCTGCACACCCCGCTCATGTCGCTCACCAACGCGATCTCCGCGATCGCGGTGGTGGCCTCGATCGTGATCACGGGCCGGGACCACCCGAGCGTCATCAACATCCTCGGCGCGATCGCGCTCGCCGCCTCCATGACCAACATCGTGAGCGGCTTCCTCATCACCGACCGGATGCTGAAGATGTTCAAGCGGCCCGGCGAGGAGAAGCGCTCGTGAGCTTCTGGATCATCGAGATCGCGTACCTCGTCGCCTCCGCGCTCTTCGTGATGTCGCTCTACTGGATGAACGACCCGAAGACCGCGCGGCGCGGCGTGGGGGCCGGCGTCGCCGCCATGGCCCTCGCTATCGTCGGGACCCTCTTCAACCCCGGCATCGTGCACTGGGGCTTCATCGCGGGGGCGGTCGCGGCCGGCGTCGTGATCGGCGTGCCGCTCTCCTGGGTCCCCCTCACCGCGGTGCCGCAGCGGACCGCGGTGTCCCACGCCTTCGGCGGGCTCGCCGCCGGCCTCGTGGGGGTCGCGGAGTTCTACCTGTGGCAGGCCGAGCCGCGGAGCTTCACGGCGTTTCGCACCTTCGCGCTCGTGGCCGAGGTCATCCTGGGGTTCCTCACCTTCACCGGCAGCCTGCTCGCGGCGGGGAAGCTCCAGGAGGTGAAGTGGATCCCCCAGCGGCCCGTCACCTACCCCTTCCAGAACACGATCAACCTCGGACTCCTCGGCGTGGCGGTGGCCTGCGGCCTGGCCCTGGTCTGGAAGCCGCTCGAGCTCGCGTTCCTCTTCCCGTTGATCATCGCCCTCGCGCTGGCCTTCGGGATCCTGCTCATCATCCCGATCGGCGGGGCGGACATGCCCACCGTGATCTCGCTCCTCAACTCCTACGCGGGGCTCTCCGCGGTGGCGATGGGCTTCGTGCTCGACAACAAGCTGCTCGTGATCGCGGGCGCCCTCGACGGAAGCTCCGGCCTCATCCTGTCGATCATCATGTGCCGGGCCATGAACCGCTCGTTCACGAACGTGCTCTTCGGGGCCTTCGGGCAGGTGCAGGCCAAGACGGGCGCCGCCGAGACGCGGACGGCCAAGAAGGAGACGGCGGAGGGGGCCGCGCAGATCCTGGAGATGGCGAGCCAGGTGGTCATCGTCCCCGGCTACGGGATGGCGGTGGCCCAGGCCCAGCAGCGCGTGCGCGAGCTCTACGACGAGCTCACGAAGCGCAAGATCGAGGTGAAGTTCGCCATCCACCCGGTGGCCGGGCGCATGCCGGGCCACATGAACGTGCTCCTCGCCGAGGCCGACATCCCCTACGACAAGCTCATCGAGATGGACGACATCAACCCGGAGATGGCGCAGACGGACGTGGTGCTCGTGATCGGGGCGAACGACGTGGTGAACCCCGCGGCGCGCCACGACAAGACGAGCCCGATCTTCGGGATGCCGATCATCGACGCGGACAAGGCCCGCATGTGCCTCGCCATCAAGCGCTCGATGAACCCCGGCTTCGCCGGCATCGAGAACGAGCTCTACTTCGCCGACCGCACCTACATGCTCTTCGGGGACGCGAAGGCGGTGGTGGGCGACCTCGTCAAGCAGCTCTCCGGGGGATCGGGAATGCACTGACGCCACCCTTCGGAGCCCTCCGGTCGTGCGAGTGGGGCTCCGAAGGGTATCTGATCCGTTCGTGTCCGTTGTCCGTTGTCCGTTGTCCGTTTCTCCCCCCCTCCCGTTCGTAGCCTCCCGGGAAAGCCCCGATGAAAGCCGGGCGCCGGACCCCTCCCGCCCCTCGCCCCCGGTATGCTGGACCCGGGCCCGCCCATGCCAACCGTTCCGTCACGCCCGCGCACGATTCTCCACGTCGACATGGACGCGTTCTTCGCGGCGGTCGAGCAGCGCGACCGCCCGGAGCTGCGGGGGAAGCCCGTCATCATCGGGGCCGACCCGAAGGGGGGGCGCGGACGGGGTGTCGTCTCGACCGCGTCCTACGAGGCGCGCCGCTTCGGGGTCGGCAGCGCGATGCCGATCTCGGAGGCCTGGCGCCGCTGCCCGCACGGCGTCTTCGTCCAACCGGACATGGGGAAGTACGCCCGCGAGTCGGAGCGGATCATGGAGGTCTTCCACCGCTTCACCGACCTCGTGGAGCCGGTCTCGATCGACGAGGCGTTCCTCGACGTCACGGGCAGCGCGCGGGCGATGGGGACCGGCGCGGAGATCGGGCGGAAGCTCAAGCGGGCGATCCGGGACGAGACCGAGCTCACCGCCTCGGTCGGCGTCGCGACCTCGAAGCTCGTGGCCAAGGTCGCCTCCGACATGAAGAAGCCGGACGGCCTCGTGGTCGTCCCGCCGGGGGCGGAGGCGGCCTTCCTCGCGCCCCTTCCGGTGCGGCGGCTGTGGGGCGTGGGGCCGAAGATGGAGGAGACGCTCGCGAAGCTCGGGGTCGTGACGATCGGGGACCTGGCGGCGCTCGACCCGGGGCGCCTCGAGCGGCGCCTCGGGACGCACGGCCACGACCTGCAGCGCCTGGCGCGCGGCGACGACGAGCGGGAGGTGACGGCGGAGTCGGCCGAGGCGAAGAGCCTGGGGCAGGAGCACACCTACGATCGCGACACCGCCGACGCCACGCGGTTGCGGGCCACGCTGCTGGCGCTCGCGGACGGCGTCGCCGGGCGGCTGCGCGCCCACGGCCTGCGGGCTCGCACGGTGACGCTCAAGTACCGGGACGAGGACTTCCAGACGACCACGCACGCCCGCACGCTCGCGGCGGCCACCGACTCCGGGAACGCGCTCTTCCGCGTGGCCTCGGAGCTCTACGCCGAGGTGCACCGCGGGAAGAAGGTGCGGCTGCTCGGGATCTACGCCTCCCACTTCGGCGAGGCAAAGCCCCAGCTCGCCCTCTTCGACGAGCCCAAGGCTCCCTCGCCGCTCGACAAGGTCCGCGACGAGGTGACGAAGCGTTTCGGGGACGAGGCGATCACCCGCGCGAGCCTCCTCGGCCGCCGCGAGCGCCGCAACCCCTCCGACAAGCCGCCGCGCTGAACGTCTAGCGGCCGCCCCGGACCTCGACGTCGGGGTCGCAGCCCGTCGATCCTCGTCTCCGTAGACGTCGTACTTGTAGAAGCCGTCGCTGACACTCCGGAGCCGACGTCGCAGCGGAAGGATCTCCGCCCGTGCGCTCGGCACCTTCAGGGCGCAGGTCGCGAGCACCTTCCGGTCCTCGGGCGGGGGTCCGCCTTGTCGCGGGCCTTGCGGGCATGCCGTCGAGCTTCTTCCTGGGGTCGGCTGCGCGATCTCGATCGGCGACCGGCCCGTGCACTTATTGTCGACCCTGAAGCGGACAACACCCCCCGGCGCCACGCAGACCGAGGCGGGTGTGACCTCGGCGCGTGCACCCCTTGGCCGTGTCGCTCGGGAGCAGACGGACCAGGACCTTGACCAGCGGCGCGCCCTTCACGCACCCCGACACGACGTCGGACTTCAGGCCCTGGGGCGCTGCCGCGACGGCCCCGGTGCCCCGCTCCGCGGCCGGGGCCTGGCCGTCCCCCTGCGCCGTCGGGCTGCAGGCGAGCACGGGGAACGCGACGAGCGCGGCGACCATGACTTCACGACGCACGTTTCACCTCCTTGATGCGAGCGGCTCTTGCCTTGCTCATCACCGAGCGGAACCCGGGCAGGGCCCGGACGGCGGCGAACTCGTCGTCCTGCTCGGCCAGACTGGGGCTCGCCCCCAGGTCGAGCGCCTGCTCGAGAAGGACCAGCGCCTGGCCGGGGTCGCCCACGAGAGCGTGGACGGCCGCCACGCCGTAGCGCGTGTCCGCGCTCGCCGGCCCGGCCTCGAGCGCGGCGGCGGCGGCTCGCAGCGCCTCGTCCCGCTCGCCGAGCTTGGCCAGGCAGAGGGCGACGTTCTTGAGCTGCCGCGGGTCGCGGGGGTTCGATCTCCAGGGCCTTCCGGCTGAGATCGACCGCGGCCTGCCAGTCCGCGCGCGCGCCCGGCCGCGTCGCCGGCCTTGGCGCGGGCGTCGCCGAGGCTGCGGCGGATCGTACCCGAGGCGGGCTCGAGGCGCGCCGCTTCCTCGTAGGCGCGCACCGCTTCCGGAGAGCCGTCCCTGCGCGTAGTAGACGTTGCCGAGGTTCGCCCAGGCCCGAGCGTCCGGGGCGAGGCGGATCGCCTCGCGATAGGGGGCCACCGCGCCGTCGAGGTCGCCCCGCATCATGGAGCGAGGTACCGAGCATCTGGAAGGCCCAGGCGTTGTCGGGCTGCAGCTCCGTCTGCCGTCGGTAGGCGGCGGCCGCCTCGGCGAAGCGGCCGGCCTGGTAGAGCACCCATCCCATGGCGTTGTGGTTCTCGCCGAAGCCATCGCGCAAGCGCCACGGCCCGCCGCGCCGCCTCGAGCGCGGCGTCGCCCTGGCCGTCCTCCAGCAGGAGGTAGGCTGAGCTGGCGCTGGACGTCGTCGGAGTTCGGCCGCAGGGCCAGCGCCTTCCTGACCTCCTCGAGCGCCTCGGGGGTCTTTCCCCGGCCCCGGTAGATGACGCGCGAGAGCCAGCGCGCACCTCGGCGTCCTCGGGCGCGAGGCGAAGGGCCTCCTGCACGGCGTCGCGGGCGCGGTCCGCCCACGCGGCGTCGGCCGTCTCCCGTAGCGGTCCCAGTAGGCGCGCCCGAGGGCGGCGTGGGCGCGCGGCGAAGCGCGGGTCCGCGCGCAGCGCGGCCTCGCAGGCGCCCGATCGCCCGTCCGAGCGTTGCTCCGGCCGGTCCACCCGATCGAGGAGGACGAGGGCCGCGGTGTAGTCCTCCCAGGCCGACGGGCTCGCCGTGGGGCGGGCCTCGATCTTCTCCCGCTCGCGGGGCGGTGATCGAGGCACGCAGGGCGCCGGCGACGCCGTCCGCGACCCGGGACTGCAGCTCGAAGATCTGGGGAAAAGCCCCGTCGAAGGTCCCGCTCCACCGCGACGACGTTCGTGGGGAGCTGGACGAGGCTGAAGCTCACCCGCAGGTGCTGCTCCGAGCGCTGCAGGACGCCGTCCAGGAGGTAGGCTCGCGTCGAGCTCGCGGGCGATGACGGGAAGGTCGCCCTTGCGGTCGCGGTAGCCGGTGGTGGCCAGGCGCGAGAGGACCTGGATCCCGTCGATCTCGGCGAGGCCGGAGACCACGACCTCCGCGATGCCGACCGCGGTGGCGTCGTACTCCGGCTGGCCGGTCAGGTTCGTGAGCGGCAGGACGGCGACGACCGGGGGGCGGGACGGCGGCGGAGGCGCTTCCGAGCCTCGTCGCGCCCCAGGCGAGGGCGAGGACCGCGAGGGCCGTCGTGCCGATGCGCGCCGCGCGGCGCCAGTCGACGGTGGGGCGTGGCGGCCCCGGCGCGGGGAGCGGAGGAGGAGCCCCCCTCGGGCAGGCGCTCGCGCACGTTGCGGAGCTCGCGGGCGAGATCGAGGGTCGAGGCGTAGCGCTCGGCCGGGTCCTTGGCGAGGCAGCGCTCGATCAACCAGCGCAAGGGCGGGGGCAGGGCGGGCGCGAGCGTCTCGAGCGACTCGGGCGTGTCGTCGATGATCGCGGCGATGGTCTGGGCCGGCGTCTCGCGGCGGAAGGGCTGGCGGTTCGTCGCCATCTCGTAGAGGATCGCCCCGAGGGCGAACTGGTCGGAGCGGTAGTCCACCGGCCGCCCGCGCGCCTGCTCCGGGGACATGTAGCCGGCGGTCCCCAGTACCGCCCCGACGGCGGTCTGGGGCGAGGGCGACTCCGGCCAGGTGGGGGCCGCGGAGTCGAACCACTGCTCCTGTTCGCCCGAGCCGTCGCTGCGCAGCTTGGCGAGACCGAAGTCGAGGATCTTGACGTAGCCGTCGGCCGTCACCATGACGTTCTCGGGCTTCAGGTCCCGGTGGACGATGCCGGCGGCGTGGGCCTTGGCGAGACCGTCCGCGATCTGGGCGCCGATCTCGAGCAGCCGGCGAACGCCCGGGGGGTGCGCCTCCCGGGATCAGCTCGCGCAGCGTGTGCCCCTCGACCAGCTCCATGACGATGTAGGGCAGGCCGGAGGTCTCGCCGATCTCGTGGATGGTGACGATGTTGGGGTGGTTGAGCGAGGAGGCGGCGCGGGCCTCCTGCGCGAAGCGGCCCATGCGGCCCGGGTCGGCGGCGAACTTCTCGGGCAGGAACTTCACCGCGACGTCGCGGTGCAGGTCGTGGTCGCGCGCGCGCCAGACCTCTCCCATCCCCCCTGCGCCCAGCCGGGAGAGGAGCTCGTAGCGTCCGAACCGCATGCCAACAGAGGGGGGCATGGCGCGCGTGGACCTCAGTGTCTCGGGGACGACCGGGCCTGAGACTACGCCCCGGCGCGCACGCAGGTCAAGGCGGAAAGCTGGAGAATCAGGCTCCCTGGGCGTACAGGGCGTCGATCGCGTCCTTGTGGCGCTCGAGGATGACGCGGCGCTTGAGCTTGAGGGTCGGGGTCAGCTCCCCGGTCTCGACCGAGAGCTCCTTCGGGAGGAGCGCCACCTTCTTGATCGACTCGTACCGGGCCAGTCCCTTGTTGATCTCCTCGACCTGCTTCTCCACGTAGGCCTTGAAGACGGGGCAGCGGGCGGCGTCCTCGGGGGTGCGGGCCGGGCTCCCCGCCTTCTCGGCCTCCGCGGCGACGCGAAGTGGGTCGAGGGTCAGGAGGGCCACCACGTACGGCCGGCGGTCGCCGATCGCGACCGCCTGCGAGACCGCCGCGATCTGCTTGAGCTTGCCTTCGAGGTGCTGGGGGGCGATGTTCTTCCCGCCCGACGTGATGAGCAGCTCCTTCTTGCGATCGGTCACGCGGAGGAAGCCGTCGGCGTCGATCTCGCCCACGTCGCCGGAGTGGATCCAGCCCTGGGCGTCGAGCGACTCGCGCGTGGCGTCCTCGTTCTTGTAGTAGCCCTTGAAGACGTGCGGCCCGCGGATCAGGATCTCGCCGTCCTCCGCCACCTCGAGCTCGGTCCCGGGCAGCGCGTACCCCGCGCGGCCCAGGCGGTAGCGCTTCGGCAGCGACATCGTGGTCGGCCCCGTGCACTCGCTCATGCCGTAGACCTCCATGATGGGCAGGCCCAGGCTCTGGAAGTAGTCGAGCGTCTCCTTGGCGATGGGGGCGGCGGAGACGACGAGCATGCGGATCTCGTCGAAGCCCAGCCTCTGGCGCACCTTCGAGAAGACGAGGTGGTCCGCGAGGCCGTAGTTCCAGGGCCGCGGCCGGCCCTCCTGGTCCGCGTAGCCTCCGGCGAGGCCGACCCCCTTCGCCCAGGCCGCGATCCGGCGCCGGAGCGGGCTCGCCTGGGCCCCGGCCGCCTGCATGCCGGCCTGGATCTTCTCCCACACCCGCGGGCACGCCCAGGAAGAGGTGCGGGCGCACCTCGCGCAGGTTCTCCGGCAGCTTCTCGAGGCTCTCCGCGAAGTGGACGCAGGCCCCGCTCGCGAGCGAGAGCAGGTGCGAGACGACCTGCTCCGCGATGTGGGAGAGCGGCAGGTAGCTGATGAGGCGGTCCCCGGCGCCCACGGGCAGGATCTCTCTGGCCTTCTCCGCGATGAAGGTGAGGTTGCGCTGCGTCAGCATCACGCCCTTCGGGGTGCCGGTGGTGCCCGAGGTGTAGATCAGGGTCGCCACGTCGTCCGGCTTCGCGGCGGCGGTGCGGCGGTCCACCTCGGCGTCGTGCGAGTCGTCGGCCCCGGGCGAGGAAGTCCTTCCAGGTGAGCGACGCCCGGCTCCGTGGCCTCGCCGTCCATCAGCACGATCACCTTGAGCCCGGCCGGCCGCCCTCCGGCGGCCTGGAGCCGCGCGAGCGAGTCGCGGTTCTCGACCACGGCCACCGCCGCCTCCGCGTGCTCCGTGATGTAGCGGCACTGCTCGGGTGTCGTGTTCGTGTAGATGCCGGCGGGCCGGGCGCCCACCGCGATCGTGGCGAGGTTCGCGACGTACCACTCGGGCCGATTGAAGGCCAGGATGACGACCCCCTGGCCCGGCTCGACGCCCGAGGCCACGAGGGCGCGGGCCGCCTGACGCACCGCGTCACGGTACTCGCGCCAGGTGGTCTTCTCCCAGGCGCCGGCGCGCTTCCTGGCCATCGCCGGCCGGTCCGCGTGGACTTGCGCCGTGGCTTCGAAGATCTCGAGAAGGGTGTCGGGCACGGAAGACCTCCGGGAAGATGACCGAACACTAGAAGCGACGGTGTTGCGTGTCAAGGCAGGCGGCTCCCAGGATCCAGCCCTCGAGCCGCGCCGCCCTCCGCACCCGTGCCGGCGCACGGGTCAGGTCGAGGGCCGTGGCGAGGTCGGCGCGCGAGGCCCACAGGCAGGTCCACCGCGCGTCGGCGTCGTCCGTCTTGCGGACGTGGGATGGCCGGCAGAAGCTCGGGTAGATCTCGGCGCCGACGTGGCTCCGTCCGTCGTCCGCGAGCGCGTCCATCGGCCAGGCGAGGACCGGCACACCGAGGCGGCGCGCGTCCTCGAGCAGCCCGTGCAGCTCCACGAGGCCGACGAGCGTCTGGCCCGCCACCGCGCCGGTGCCGCCCAGGCGCGTGGCCGGCTTCGCCCCCGGCATCGCCCGCTCGGCGAGCCGGACCGGGTCGCCCCTCCAGTCGGGCGTGGTCGGTACTCCGTACGCGCGAGCGAGCCCCTTCACCCGACAGTGGAAGACGGCGGCGCCCGCCCAGGCGTTGAACGCGGCCGGGAAGACGTGCGCGGGGCCGAGGGGCGGCCGGCCGCCTTCGCCGAGGACGAGTGCCCGCAACGCCGGGCGCCAGGGCCTTCCGGCCAGGCCCGCGGCGACCCAGAGGTCGCGCGGCCACGACCACTGGTGGTCGATGCCGAAGAGGACGCGGCGGCCGGCGCGCGTCGCCTCGACCAGCGTGCGGAGCAGAGCCCCGCGCAGCGTCTCCCGCGTGAAGGGCCCCGTCACCTTGCGCGGAGGGCGACCCCGGTCGAGCCGCCAGAGCACGATCGCCCGCCTCTGCGCGGAAGGCGAAGCCGCGCCGCTGTAGTCGGCGAAGAGGAAGGTGTCGAACTCGCCCGGCGCGCGCCGACGCGCGTGACGCACGGCGGGACGATACACCGCGGCTATACTGCATGTCTCCCGTTTCGAGGAGGAGTCCCGATGTCTCTTCGCCTGGCCGTGTCGCTCGGGGTGCTGGCTCTCGCCGCGCCCGCCGCGGCCGCCCCACCTCCGGCCGACCTGGTCCTGAAGAACGCGATCGTCCACACGGTGGACGCGAAGCGTCCCCGCGCCGAGGCGGTCGCCGTGCGCGCGAACCGCATCGTGGCGGTCGGCGCGAACGCCGACGTCCTGCCCCTGGTCGGGCCGAAGACGCGCGTCCTCGACCTCGCGGGCCGCACCGTCGTCCCCGGCTTCGACGACTCGCACGCGCACCTGCTCGGCATCGGCTTCGCGCGGCTCGACGTGGACCTCGTGGGGACGCGCAGCTACGCCGAGGTGGTCGACCGGGTGGCGAAGGCCGTGAAGACGCGCCGGCCCGGCGAGTGGGTCCGCGGCCGCGGCTGGCACGAGGGCAAGTGGGATGCCCCGGCGCCCGGCGCCGTCCGCGGCTTCCCGACGCACGACGCGCTGAGCGCGGTGTCGCCCGACAACCCGGTCGTCCTCGAGCGGGCCGACGGCCACGCCGTGCTCGCCAACGCGAAGGCGATGGCGCGGAAGGGGATCACGCGCGAGACCCGGCCGCCCGCGGGCGGCGAGATCCTCCGGACCCTGGCGGGCGAGGCGACGGGTGTGTTCGTCGACAACGCGGAGGGGCTCGTCGAGCCGCCCGAGCGCACGCCGGACGAGGTCCGCCGCGCGCTCGAGCTCGCGATGGACGAGTGCCTCGCCAAGGGCGTCACCAGCCTCACCGACGCCGGGGCCGGCACCGACGTCATCGCCCTCTACCGGGAGGCCGCCGCCGCGGGCACGCTGCGCACGCGTCTTTACGTCATGGCCGCGGGCCTGCCGACGATGCGGGCGCTCGGCCGGCCGGACCCCGGCCACGGGATGCTGGCCGTCCGCGCGGTCAAGCTCTACGCCGACGGCGCGCTCGGCTCGCGGGGCGCCGCGCTCCTCGAGCCCTACTCGGACGACCCCGGCAACTCGGGCCTGCTCGTCACGCCGCCCGAGGGGATCCTGGAGGCCGCGCGCTTCGCCCTCGCCCACGGCTTCCAGGTCGGGACCCACGCGATCGGGGACCGCGCGAACCGGATCGTGCTGGATGCCTACCAGACCGCCTTCGGCGAGAATCCGGACGGCGAAGGACCCGCGCTTCCGCGTCGAGCACGCGCAGATCCTCGACGCCGCGGACATCCCGCGCTTCGGGACGCTCGGCGTCCTCGCCGTGATGCAGGGGATCCACTGCCCGTCCGACCGGCCCTGGGCCCCGAAGCGGCTGGGTGACGCGCGCGTCGCCGAGGGGGCCTACGTGTGGCGGAAGCTGCTCGACACGGGAGCCCGCATCCTCAACGGCACCGACGCGCCGGTCGAGGACGTCTCGCCGATCCAGAACTTCCACGCGACCGTGACGCGCCAGGACGCGGAGGGCCGGCCACCGGGCGGCTTCGACCCCGACCAGAAGCTCACCCGCGCGGAGGCGCTGCGCACGATGACGCTCGACGCCGCCTACGGCAGCTTCGCCGAGTCGGAGAAGGGGTCGATCGAGGTCGGCAAGCTCGCCGACCTCGTCGTGCTGTCGCAGGACCTGCTTTCGGTCCCGGACGACGCGCTCATGAAGACCGAGGTCGTGGCCACGATCGTGGACGGCAAGCTGCTCTACGGGAAGCCCTGAGCCGCCCGCTCAGCGGCTGACGAGGTTGGCGAGGAGCCGCCAGCCGCCGGGCACGCCGGCCGGCACCTGGCGGAAGAGCGCGAGCCCGACGTAGGTCCACGTCCCCTTGCCCACCTTCGCCTCGACGAGGATCCCCCGCTTCTCGCCGGGGTTGTAGGGGAAGGGATCCGTCGCGGCCAGGAGCTCCGCGTAGCGAGGGTCGCGCGCGGCGAGGAACTGGATCCCGCGCTCCTGCACCCAGCCCTCCCAGTCGGCGGCGCCGATGCGGTTCGGCGTGGTGAGCAGGGGGTGCGCGGGGACGAGCCCGCGCATCGCCGCCGTCTCGTCGCTGATCCGCTCCGAGGTGACGGACGCGGGAAACGGCGCGTAGGGGCTCGGGGCGTCGGCCGGGAGGGCGGGCGCGTCCGGGGCGAGGCGGTTGAACGCGGCCCGGTTGTACTGCACGACGAGGTGGCCGCCTCCCTCGACCCATCGCAGGAGCCGCCCGTGGGCCGAGCGCAGGTCGGGCCGTGTCTCGTAGGCGCGGATGCCGGTGACGATCGTCGTGAAGCGGGACAGGTCGCCGAAGGCCAGATCGTCGGCGGTGAGCAGCGTCAGGGGAACGCCCATCTGCCGGATGGCGTCGGCGAGCGCGTCGCCCGAGCCCATGACGTAGCCGACGGAGACGCCGGGGGCCGTGCGCACGTCGAGGACGAGGACGCGCGTCTCGCGCCGGGCGCAGCAGCTGCCGGCGCTCGACGTGGTCGTACTCGACGGCCTGGACCGCCTCGCGGTACTCGCGGCCGTCGCGCACGTGCCACGGCCCGCAGGGCGAACGTCGCGGCGTGGAGGACGGTGGGCGGAGTGACGGTGAAGCGGGCGCCCGCTTCCTCCCCCTCGTAGGAGAAGCGCAGGGGGGAAGACGGCGGGTCGACCGACCAGCCCGGCGGCGCCTCGAGGCGGACGTCGGCCGTGGCCGCGCCGGGCGCGAGGTGGCGCGCGAAGACGCGGACCTCGACGGGCCGGCGGAGCCCGGCGAGCGGGACCGCGGTGATCTCCGGCGAGACGCGGACCGACAGCGCGGGCACGACCTGCACCTCGTGCCGACGCTCCCCGCCCACGAACGGGCCCTCGTACCGCCAGGCGACCGGCGTGCGCAGGGTCGTCACGACCCCGTTCGCGCGGCAGCGAGCCCGGGCGACGAGAACGGGCGGGCTCCACGGGCGCGTCTCGTCCGCGGGGACGAGAAGCTCGTTGCGGTCGCGGTCCCCTTCCCGGCGCCAGTAGGGCTGCGACGGGGGGGCGTCAGGGGCGACGACCACGGTGAAGCGCGACCGCCGAGCGCCCCCGCCGGGAAGCGGGCCGGCCTCGCCCTCGCGACGCGCGACCGTCCAGCCCGGGGGCGCCTCGAGCTGGAGCTCTTCCACCTCGAGCCCGGTCCCCCCGCTGTTGAACAGCGACACCGCGACACCCATCTCCTCGCCGGGCGTCACGAGCCCGTCGTCGGCGCGCGCTTCGAGCACGAGGCCCTGCGCGAGGGCGAGCGCGGCCTCGACGTCCGCCTCCTCCTCCCGCAGGCGCCCCTCGAGCTCGGCGCGCGCGGCGGCATCGGCCACCCGGGTGTCGAGCCCCTTCGCGAGCGCGCGCGCGGCATCGAGGGCCTCGGCCAGGGCCGGCACGGCCCTCTCGGGCGCTGCGGGATCGAACGCCGCCCGGGCGGCGCTCGGCCTTCCCCTGGAGCGCGGAGAGCTCGGGAGCGAGGAGGGAGGGCGCGGGGGCGAGCGCCGCGAGTGTCGTGTCGAGGCCGTCGAGGACGTCACTCTCGGGCGCGGCGACCGCCGGCTCCGCGTCGAGCAGGCTGAACACGCCTTCCGCCGGACCGGGGTCGGCCCCGAGCTGTCCCGCCCCCTGGCAGCGGTGCATCGCCCGCGCGCGGGCGCCCAGCTGCTGCCACGTCATCCCGAGCACCGGGTCGTAGACGCCGGTCGGCACGCGGACCGGCGTGCCCGGCACCTCACCGTAGCCCCCGACCCCGCCCTGGTAGATCTTCCGCGCCTGCCACGGCCGCAGCCCCTCGCGCCGCTGCTCCGGGAAGCGAGCCGGGTCGGCCGCCGCGCGGAAGGCCTCGCGGGCGAGCCGCCCCACCGCCTGGTGGTGCTGGCCGCCGCCCTCGCCCTCGAGGGGCAGGGTGAGGATCACGTCGGGGCGGAAGGACGCGGACGACGCGCACGACGTCGCCGAGCGTCTCCTCGCGGCCCCACTTCGCGAGGGTCTCCTCCACGCTGAACGAGAAGCCGAACTCGTAGGCGCGGCCGAAGTACTGCTCGACTCCGTCGTAGCGGTGGATCGCCATCAGCTCCCCGGTCCGCAGCACGCCGAGGGCCTCGAACAGCTCGGGGCCGATCGCGTTCTGCCCGCCCTCGCCGCGGGTCACGGTGAGGAGCGCCGTGTGCAGCCCGAGTCCGCGCGAGAGGCGGACGAGCACCCCGTTGTGCTCGTCGTCGGGGTGGGCGGTGACGAAGAGGACGCGGCCCGAGACACCGACCCGGCGCAGGGCGAGCGCGAGGCCGCTCGCGCCGCGGTCGAGGTCGAGGGGCTGGATTGGGCGCTCGGCGACGGCGAGGGGCGCCAGGACGGCGAGCGCGACGACCAGGGCGAGGGTGCTGCGGCGAGAGATCACTTGGCCATTGTACGGGGGAGTCGGGGAAGGGCCTTCCCCGGGGCTTTCGAGATCCTTCGCGAGCCCGCTCGACGGGGGCTCGCGAAGGGACTGGAGCACGCTCGGGGGCTTAACGCCGCCTCAGGCTCAGCAGGAGCTTGATGTTGAGGCTGATCCGGGTGGTGCCGGGGGCCACCTCGATGTCGATCGGCACCTCGACCTCGGTGGTGCCCGTCCTCTCGGGCTGGAGCACGGGCTCGGGCGCCGTGGTGTCCGACGCATGGCCCGGCACGAGCTTGGCGTGGGTCGGGTGGTCGAAGTCGTCGACCTCCTCGTCGACCTCCTCGAGGTCCATCTCGACGTCGTCCGCGGGCATCCCGGGCGCGGAGATGCGCAGGCGCAGGTCGTCGGCCTCGTCCCGGCTCGAGACGAGCGTGTTCTGCGGGCGGTGCGCCGCGAGGGGGGGACGGGTGGGCTCCGCCGGCACGAAGGGGGGCGGCGGGGCCACCGGGGCGGGGGCGGGCCTCGCGACGGGAGGCGCCGGAGTGACCCGACGAACCGGCCCATCCTCCGAATAGACCGACCCGACGGGCGTGTCCTCGTCGAACTCGATCGGCGGCAGCTCGGGGGCCGGGGGCGCCGGCACTTCCTCCGGCTCGGGCATGCCCAGGTCGAGCTCGCCCAGCAGGTCGTCGGTCGAGAGGGCGAGCGGGGGCGCAGGGGTGGGCGGCACCGGGGCCGGCATCGATCGCGGCGGGCCGGGGGCTCGCCCCGGGGGCGAGGGGGCCGCCGCCCCGTCACCGTACCGGACCGAGAGCGCCTTGAAGACGAGCTTGGTGACGGCCTTGAGGGTGTCCTCGACCCCGATCCCCTTCACCGCGATCGCCTCGTAGAAGGGGTAGTTGTGCGGGTTCATCCGCTCGTTGAGGATCTCGATCGGCAGCGCGTTCGGCAGGTCCCTCTTGTTGTACTGCAGGACCACCGGGATCTCGTCGGCGTCGATCTCGTTGGCCTCGAGGTTCTGCCGCATGTTCTCGTAGCTCTCGAGGTTGGCGTCGAGCATCGCCTCCTGCGAGTCGCACACGAAGCAGACCGCGTCCGCGCCCTTCAGCACCATGCGGCGGGTGGCGTTGTAGAAGACCTGCCCGGGGACGGTGTAGAGCTGGATCCGGGTCTTCATCCCCCGGATGGTCCCGATCTCGATCGGCAGGAAGTCGAAGAAGAGGGTGCGGTCCGTCTCCGTGGCCAGCGAGAGCATCTTGCCCTTGTTCTTGATGGGCAGCTTCTCGTGGACCCACTGGAGGTTGGTGGTCTTCCCGCAGAGGCCCGGGCCGTAGTAGACGACCTTGGCCGTCAGCTCCTTGGTCGAGTAGTTGAAGAGCACCATGCGGTTACGGGCATTCTAGGACCCCCATCGAGGGCGTGCAACCCGAGGGCTGCTAGAATCGTCGCCGGAGGCTCGTGCCCATGCAGCTGCTCGCCCTCGCCCTCGTCCTCGCCCAGGCCACGACCCCGGCGGCCGCCCCGCCGGCGGCGCCCGCGCCCCAGCCCGCTCCGACCGGGCCGTTCGTGGCCTTCGACGTGGCGCAGGGACGGACGGCCTTCGGCACCATCACCATCGCCCTCGACCCGGAGAAAGCCCCGCTCAGCGTCCAGAACTTCCTGAAGTACGTGCGGTCCGGTCACTACGAAGGCACGGTGTTCCACCGCGTGATGCCGGGCTTCATGATCCAGGGCGGGGGCTTCACCCCCGAGCTGGAAGAGAAGCCCACCCTGGGCCCGATCAAGAACGAGGCGAAGAACGGCCTGCGCAACTCGCGCGGCGCGGTCGCCATGGCGCGCAAGAACGACCCCGACAGCGCGGACGGCCAGTTCTTCGTCAACCTGCGCGACAACCACCGGCTGGACTACGGGATCGGCGGGGCCGGCTACGCCGTCTTCGGCCAGGTCGTCGAGGGGATGGACGTGGTCGATCGCATCGCGGCGGTGCCCACCGCGAGCCGCGGGGCGCACGAGAACGTTCCGCAGATGGCCGTCGTGATCAAGAAGGCGCGGGAGGTGAAGGCTCCGGAGCCGGCGGCCGCGGCGGAGCCCCCCAAGCCGTAGGCTAGAGCTCGGAGAAGACCTTCAGCAGCTCTTCCGCCTTGGCCGGGTCGAGCTTCAGGACGGCCGCGTCGCCGCTGCGGCGGGCGTAGACGGCCCCGTCCTTCTTCCCCACCTCGATCCAGCTCTCGCCCTTGGCCTTCACCGTCACCTTGAGGACGGGGGCGTCGAGCCCGTAGGCGGCCAGCGCCTGCGGCTGGTCCACGAACTCGGCCACCTCGACCCCGCCCATCTTGAAGAGCGCGTCCTCGACCTTCGTGGTCTCGAGCTCCTTCGCGTCGGGGGCGGTGCGCTTCCACTGCGTCTGGTCGAGGCCTTCCTTGTCCTTCGTCGAGCTCTTGACGTACGTCTTCTTCGTCGCCCCGGCCGCCACGTCGAAGCCCTCGGTCTCGTAGGTCGCGACCTCGAGGAGGCGCTTCGCCCGCAGCTCGCCCATGCCCTTGGCCAGGTCGTCGGCGAGCGTCGCGGGCACCACCGCCACGAGCCCGGTGCCCTTCTGCCGCGCGTAGTACTTCGTCGGCTTGAGGGGCGCCGCCTTCTCGCTCATTGCCGCGGGCGAGGGCGAAGGAGTCGGGGCGGCCGTCGGATCCGGGGCGCCGGCGCCGATCTCGAGCGTCCGGGTCGCGCCGTCCTTCAACACGAGGGTGACCGCCCGCGCGGGCGGGTCGAGGCCGAAGGGCTTCGCGTCGGGCGCGCCGTCCACCGCCACCGACTCCATGCGCAGGTTCTCGATCGTGCCCAGAAGACCGTCCACCGACCAGCGGCCGGCGCGCGTGGCGACGGGCTTCGTGAAGGCCCACTCGCCGGCGTCCGTCCGCGCGAGGGCGTAGCTCCCCTCCGGCCCCGCGACCTCCAGGGACCGGACGTCGTCGCGCTTGACGTGGAGGAGGTCCCGGTCGCGCAGGTCGAAGGCCTTCTTGTCGAAGCTGCCCTCGACCCACTGGGGCACGAGGTAGACCTTCGGCGCCGCCCCCGTCCGGGCGTAGACGCTGGAGCCGTCCGGCGACTTGGCCCCGAACTGGACGGAGAACGGGGCGGGGGCGCCCTCGACCACCGCGGTGATCGTGCGGCCGGGCTTGTCGAGACCGTACTCCGCGAGGCTCGCCGCCTGCTCGACCACGACCTCGTCCGCCTCGAGCTTCTCGAGGCTCGTGAGCAGGGTCTCGACGGCGGAGGTGTCGGCGGGCGCGGTGAACGGGGCCGTGACTTTCCAGCCGGCGCCCTCCTTGACCAGCCGGATCGTCTCGCCGGCGGCGGTGGCGAGGGAGATCTCCTTCGCCTTCGCCTTGTCCACGGCGAGGACCGTGACCTTCTCCCGCTCGCCTTCCGCCTTCGGCTCGTGCTTGCGCTCGACGAACCAGATGTAGGAGCCGAGGCCGGCGAGGACCAGGACGGCCGCGCCCGTCTTCCAGAACTCGGGGAGCTTCACGGGGCTATCGCCTCCGCCACCAGCTGACGATCCCCAGGATCACGAAGAGGCCGGGCAGGAGAACGAGGGCGATCCAGGCCACGTTCTGCTGGACCTGGCGGCTCAGGAAGAGCGCCTGGTTCTCCGGCTCCTTCGGGCGGATCGAGATGAGATCGGCGTCCTCCGCCAGCCAGGCCACGACGTTCAGGAAGAAGTCCTGGTTGCCCTGGAAGCCGAGGAGGGAGTTCGACGCGAAGTCGGCGTCGCCGACCGCGACCACGCGGCCCTCCCGGGCCTTCGGCTCTTCCGGCGCGGGGGAAGGCGCGGGCGACGGGGTGGGCGTCGGGGCGGGGGTCGGGCCCTTCACCGTCGCCACCGCGGCGAGCGAGATCGGCCCCA
The DNA here is from genome assembly GCA_963818355.1 of uncultured Acidobacteriota bacterium. Classification (GTDB taxonomy): domain Bacteria; phylum Acidobacteriota; class Vicinamibacteria; order Fen-336; family Fen-336; genus DATBSL01. The sequence continues at coordinate 61,758 of CAWFSB010000030.1, forward strand.
TGCGGTCCTTGCCCTCGTCGAACTTGATCGGGTCCTTGAGGGTGAGGTCGCTCTCCGCCCACGACTGGGCGGAGGTCTTGACGAGGTCCTGGGCGGAGACGCCCTCGACCGTGCCCTGGCCCGCCGCCACGCTGCGTGCCCCCCCGTACAGGGTGGGCAGCCGGAAATCCTTGGTGATCGGGTGCCAGGGGTACTCCATGGCGAGCGGGGCCAGCTCGGAGAAGCCGAAGATCTGTCCCATCCCGGACACGTCCACCACCACGTCCTGGCCCGCCTCGATGTTCCAGTCCTTGAGAAGGGCGACGAGGTTCGGGTAGGGCTCCTTCAGCTCCGGCTCGACCATGACGAAGGCCTTGCCTCCCGCTTTCACGAAGTCGCGGATGGCGCCGGTCGTCTCGGGCAGGAGGTCCTTGTCCGGGCCGCCGACCACCAGGATCGTGCAGTCGGCGGGGACGGCCTTCTCACGCATCAGGAAGACGCTCTTGACGTCGTAGAGGCTCTTGGTGAGCGAGGCCTTGGCCCCGGAGAAGCCACGGTCGCCGCTCTCCTCGCCGGAGCGTTCTCCCTCCCCCTCCAGCAGGCAGACCGTCTTCCGGCCCTCGCGGGTCACCTTGAGGAGCGCGTTCGTGACGTCCTGCTCGCCGTCGTTCGCGACCCGCTCGCGCCTGTCGCCCTTCTCCACCACGAGGATCGGCCAGGGCCCGCGCACGTCGTAGGCCTGCGCCTTCGTCGGGCTCTGCACCGGGTCGACGAAGTCGACCTTGATCCGGGGCGAGAGCGCCTGGTACTCCTTCAGGCGGTCCTGGCCCCGCGCCATGTCGCGCTGGCGCTGGAAGTAGGTGATCTTGACGTCGTCCTTCAGGCCGGCCACCACCTTGCGGGTCTGGTCGGAGAGGCTGTAGCGCTGGTCCTTCGTGAGGTCGAAGCGCTTCGGGTGGCGCACCACGAGGTAGTTCGCGGCGCCCAGGATGCCCAGCACGACGAGCACGAGCACCACCGTGTTCGTGCCGTACTTGAGCTGCCGGCGGCCCAGGCCGCGCGCCACGTCCTCCCAGCGCAGGATCAGGTGGAGCAGCACGAGGGCGAGGGCCGCGATGAGCCAGGGGCGCAGGCCGCCGGGCAGCGTCTTGCCGTAGCGCGTCCAGGCGAGGGTGCCGACCGCCAGCAGGAAGCCGAGGGGGGCCAGGAAATCGACGAGTCTCTTGAGGAAGCTCATGGCGCTACGCCCTCCACCGCTGGCTCTGCACGGACTGGTGGGCCAGGAAGAGGCCGAAGGTGACGACGCTGAGGTAGAACACGATGTCCTTGAGGTCCACGATCCCCTTGACGAGGTCCTCGAGGTGCGTCGTGACGCCAAGGTAGGCCACGACCCGCGAGACGGGCCCCCCCATGGGGTCCTCCGCCCAGCCGAGCGTCCACATCCCGAGGAAGAGGCAGAACGAGAGGATTCCGGCCACGATCTGGTTCTTCGTCAGCGTCGAGACGAAGGTGCCCATGGCCAGGAAGCTGCTGCCGAGCAGGAAGAGCCCGAGAGCGCCGGTCAGGATGGGCTTCCACTCCGGGGGGCTCGACGCGTAGGTCCAGATGAGGGCCACGTTGACGAGCCCGGACAGGATCATGAGCGCGTACAGGCCCGCGGCGGCGAGGAACTTCCCCATCACCACCTGGAGGTCGCTCACCGGCGAGGTGGCCAGCAGCTCGATCGTGCCCTGCCGCTTCTCCTCGGCGAAGAGGCGCATGGTCAGCATCGGGGCGATGAACAGAGCCACCACCGCCATGTTCTGGAAGAGCGGGCGGACGAGGTACTCGTTGAGCGACAGCTTCATCCCTCCGCCGCCCATCTCCATCCCCTGCTGCGCCACGCGCATCGACTGCTCGAGGAAGAAGGTGAAGGCGAAGTAGTAGAAGATGCCGAAGAGGACCGTCCAGACGAAGAGGGCCACCCACGCGACGGGAGTGCCGAAGTAGTGGCGCCACTCCTTCCCGACGATGGCAAAGACGTTGCGAAGCGCGGTCACGGTGCCTTTCTCCTTGCCGTCAGGCGGCGGGCGCCGCGTCCGCGGCGTCCGTGGTGGTGAGGTGGAGGAAGATCTCCTCCAGGCTCATGCCCATCTGTTGCAGGCCGAGGAGGGCGTGGCCCTTCGTGACCACCGCCCACGCCAGCTCGGCCCGGACGTCCCGCCCCGCCTCGGCCTCGACGTCCACGATCACGGCGCCGTCGTGGCCGCCGCGCGGGTGCACGGCGAGGACGCCGGGGACGGCCCGGACCGCCTCCAGGACCGATGCCGCCTCGCCCCTCGCCTCGACGCGGATGGTGCCCGCGCCCTTGAGACGGCGGGTCAGGTTGTCCGGGGTGTCCTCCGCGACCACCCGGCCCTTGTTGATGATCACCACCCGCCCGCAGGTCATGGAGACCTCGGGGAGGATGTGGGTGGAGAGGATGACGGTGTGGTCGCCGGCGAGGGAGCGGATGAGCTCGCGGGTCTCGATGATCTGCTTGGGGTCGAGCCCGGCCGTCGGCTCGTCGAGGATGAGCACGTCCGGGTTGTGCAGGATCGCCTGGGCGAGGCCCACCCGCTGGCGGTAGCCCTTGGAGAGCTTCGCGATCAGCTTGTCCCGCACGTCGCCGACGCGGCACTTCTCGATCGCGGCCGAGACGCGGGTCTTGCGTTCCTTCGCGGGAACGCCCTTGATCCGCGAGCAGAAGTCCAGGTACTCGCGGACGCTCATGTCGGGATACAGAGGAGGGGTCTCCGGCAGGTAGCCGACCCGGCGCTTGACCTCCATCGGCTGCGAGAAGACGTCGTAGCCGGCCACCCGCGCGGTACCCTCGGTGGGGGGCAGGTAGCAGGTGAGAATCCGCATGGTCGTCGTCTTCCCGGCCCCGTTGGGCCCCAGGAAGCCGAGGATCTCGCCCCGCTCGACGCGGAACGAGACCCCGTCCACCGCCGTCGTGCGGCCGTACCTCTTGGTGAGGCTCTCGACCTCGATCATTCGGTTGCTTCTCCCGTGTTCTGTGCCTTGGACGCGCCCGACCCCGCGCCGGTCGGGAGAACCCCCGAAGGCGCCTCGCAGGCCGGTCCACGCCAGGACCAGGATCCGGCGGGGCCGCGAACACGCCATTCTCGACGATGGAGGGCTGTGTCGGGAACGCCTGCCCCGCAGGAGGCTGCGCCGCGTGCGGCGTGCGGCCCCCTTCTCGGTACCAGTATCATAGCGACGGTTTTTTTCGGCTGTCAAACGGGAGCTTGATGCCCGCCTTCCGATTCATCTCCAGCCGCGCGGTCCTCGCCCGTCTGGCCGAGCGGGTCCTCGAAGCGCCCGACTTGCCGTCGCTCACGCGGCTGCTGACGGAGGAGCTGCCCCGGGCGCTGCAGGCGCGCGACGCGACGCTCCTGCTGTGGGACCGTCGTCTCGAGAGCTTCGAGGGCCTCGCCCTCACCGAGGGGGGAAGGCTGCGCACGTTCGCACCCGAGTCGACCGGCCCCGCGGGGCCGAAGACGCGGTGGCTGCTCTCCGAGGGCCAGCTCCTGGAAACGGCACCGGGGGCACAGGAGGGCATGCTGGTGCCCCTGCTGGCGCGCAGCGGCCTCGCCGGGATGCTGGTCCTCGGCCACGCGCCCCGGCGGAAGAGGCCCGTCTCCGACGCGGAGGCCCGGCTCGTCTCGCTCATCGCCGGCCGCTCCGCCCTCGCCGTGGAGAACCACGCCTACCAGAAGGAGCTGATCGCCTCCGAGCGCCTCGCGGCGCTCGGCACCATGGCGGGCATGTTGGTCCACGATTTCCGCGGCCCCATGACCCTCATCCGGGGCTGGGCGGAGACGCTGCTCGACGGCGACGTGCCCCCCACGGAGGCCGCGGAGCGCGCGCGGTTCATCGTGGAGGCGGTGGACCGGCTCGAGCGGATGACGACCGAGACGCTCGACTTCGCGCGGGGGGCGCAGCGGCTGGTCCTGCGCTCCGTGTCGCTGGGCGTGCTGCTCGCCGACCTCGCCGCGGGGATCGAGGCGGAGCTTCCCGGCCTCGCCGTCCTTCGGGACTTCGACGTCGACGGCGCCCGTCGAGGGAGCCTCGACGTGGACAAGATCCGCCGTGCCGTCTCGAACGTCGCCGCGAACGCGAGAGACGCGATGGGCGGGCGCGGGCAGATTCGCTTCTCCGCGCGGGTCGAGACGCTCGCGGGGGCGGACGGACCGGCCGAGCACCTCGTGCTCGTCCTGACCGACGAGGGGCCGGGTGTCTCCCCGGAGATCCGCGAGCGTGTCTTCGAGCCGTTCGTCACCCTCGGCAAGAAGCGCGGCACCGGCCTCGGCCTCGCCGTGGCCAGGCGCTTCGTCGAGGACCACGGCGGCAGCCTGGAGCTGCTCGCGGCCGAAGCGCCCCCGGCCTGCGGCGCCAGCTTCCGCGTCGCCCTGCCCCTCGTCCCTCCGCCCGAGGGCAAGCCCGCGGCCGCGAGGTAGAATCCCCTCATGCGTCCCCTCGTCGGCGCCGTGCTCGGCGCCCTTGCCCTCCTCGCCGTCGCCTGCCAGAGACACGACGCGGCGAAGGAGCTCGCGATCAGCGGAGTCGAGACGTTCTGGATCGTGGACTCGCCGCAGCAGGGGCAGAACTTCATCGCCCCCGCCGTGCGTTTCCGGCTGAAGAACGTGAGCCCCGGCACGATCGGCTCGGTCCAGGCTCGCGCGCGCTTCCCCTCCCCGGACCAGGACGAGGCGTGGGGCTCGATCCAGGAGCAGGTCAGCACCTGGAGCCAGCCCCTCGAGCCCGGCAAGGAAGCGGTCGTGACGGTGCGCTCCGCCGGCCGCTACCACGCGCCGACGGACCCCGAGGAGATCCTGCGCTCCCCCGCGTTCAAGGACCCGCGGGTCGAGGTCTTCGTGCGCATCGGCTCTTCCAACTGGGCGATGCTGGCCGAGGCGCCGGTCTCCCGGCGGATCGGCGCGCCCGGAGTGAGCGACTTCGTCGTCGGCCGCTGAGCATTCCCCGTGCTCGACCGCTTTCTGGAGCGCCTGCCCGCCGAGCCGCGGCGCACGCTCGTCCTCCTCGGCGTGATCGCCCTGGCCGCGGCCCTCTTCCGCTTCCCGGGCCTCGGCACTCCCGGCGAGGAGTACTTCGACGAGGTGTACCACGCGAAAACGGCGCTGCAGTACCTGCGCGGCGAGCCGCCGACGGAGTGGGTCCACCCCCCGACCGCAAAGCTCCTGATCGCGGTCGGCGTCGCGCTCTTCGGGTACGCGCCCTGGGCCTGGCGCCTGGCCCCGGCGCTCGCGGGCACGCTGCTCGCCCCCGTCTTCTTCCTGCTGGCCCGCCGCGTGCTCGCCACCGAGCGCGCGGCGCTCATCGCCACGCTCCTGCTCCTGCTCGACGGCGTCTACCTCGTGCAGAGCCGCGTGGCGATGACCAACGTCTTCGCCGTGCTCTTCCAGTTGCTCTCCGCGCTCCTGCTGGTGCGCGCGGCGAGCGAGGAGCGGCTCCGCCTCGCACCGATGGCGGCGGCGGGCCTCGCCCTGGGGCTCGCCCTCTCGACGCGGTGGACGAGCCTCTTCGCCTGGGGCTTCCTCGGCCTCGTCTACCTGGCCATGCGCCGGGCGCGGGCCTTCCGCGGGCACGAGCTCGCCCTCGGCGCGCTCACCTTCGCGATCGTCCCCGCCGGCGTCTACCTCCTCAGCTACGTGCCCTGGATGCGGCAGGGCCACACGGTCGGGGAGGCGGTCGCTTTGCAGAAGGCGATCTGGAGCTACCACGCGAACCTCACCGCCACCCACACCTACTTCAGCCCGTGGTGGACCTGGCCCTGGCTCTGGCGGCCCACCTGGTACTACTGGTGGTCGGGCGACGGGGTCGTGCGGGGCATCGTGGCCCTCGGCAACCCCGCCGTCTGGTGGGCCTCGGTGCCCGTGTCGGCGTGGGCGCTCGCAACGGGCGTGCGCTGGCGCGACCCACGGCGCGTCTTCGCGGGGGCAGGGTTCTTCCTGCTGTACCTCCCGTGGGGCCTCTCGCCCCGCACCCTCAACTTCAACCACTACCTCTTCGAGGCCATCCCCTACGCCTGCCTCTCGCTGGGCATCCTCCTCGACCGCGGCTGGGACGGCCGCCACCCGCTCGTCCCGCGGGGCTACGTGCTCGTGGTGATCGCGCTCTTCCTCCTCTTCCTGCCCTTCCTGACCGCGATGACGGTGTCCTCCGAGCTGTGGGGCTTCCGCTTCCCGGGCGGGGGAGGCCTGTGGACCTGGTTCCCGAGCTGGGTCTAGCCTCCGTGCCTCCCCAGGCGACACCGCACGGATCAGAGGCAACGGGCGGCGAGCGCAGCCCGATTCACTCGGGCGCAGCGAGCGGGGGGTCCAAGGAGGGTGCGACGCAGCACCTGTCCTCGAGCAACGGACTGCGAGCGGAGGGGGATTCACTCCCCCGTAGCGAGCGGGGGAGGGGGTGCGGCGCAGCGGCTCAGAACCAACGGGCGGCGAGCGAAGCCCGATTCACTCGGGCGCAGCGGGGTCAGGGGGTGCGGCGCAGCACCCCCCTTCTCAGAGGGAGCTCTACATCGACGCGTTCCGGGGCCTGATGGCTCTCGCGATGGTGCAGGGCCACTTCACGGACGCCCTGCTCGCGAAAGCGGTACAGGTCCAGCCCTGGTACGTGTTCCAGCAGATGTTCCACGGCTCGACGGCGCCGGGCTTCCTCTTCGCCTCGGGTTTCGTGGCCGGGCTCCCGCGCGCGCCGCTGTCGTTGCGCGCGAGCCTGCGCCGGGCCCGGCGGCTTCTCTTCGTCTTCGGCGTCGGCTACTTCCTGCACCTTCCCTATTTCTCGCTGTGGAAGACGGTCGGGGCGACGAGCCCGGCCGAGCGCGCGCTGTTCTTCGCGTGCGACGCGCTCCAGGTGATCGCCGCCACGCAGCTGTTCGTGCTCCTCCTGCAGTGGGTGGCGGGGCGGCACTGGACCCGGTGGGCGGGCGCCCTCGCCGTCGCCGTGATCGCGGCGACCCCGCTCGTCTGGTCCTCGGGCCTCTCTCGGCACCTGCCCGAGGCCCTCGCCCCCTGGGTCGACGAGAGCACGGGCTCGCGCTTCCCCGTCTTTCCGTTCGCGGCGTTCGTGCTGGCCGGCACGCTCGCCGGGGCGACCCTCGGCCGGGCCGAGCCGAAGAAGCGCCACCAGCGCGCGGTCGCGTGGGGACTGGGTCTCGTGGCCCTCGGGGTGGTGCTGAGCCGCGCGCTCGCGGGCCGGGTGGACTACTGGGGCGCTTCACCGGCCTACGCCTTCGTGCGCCTCGGCGGGCTGCTGCTCCTGCTGCGCCTGGTCGAGGCGGCCGCGAACGCACGCGTGCCGGGCATGAGCACCCTCGCGCTTGCTCGGCCACGAGACCCTCCTCGTCTACGTGCTGCACCTGTACCTGCTGTTCGGGGGTGTGTTCGGCGACTCGCCGCTCGTGCGGTGGCACGGCCAGATGGGCCCTCTCGGCGCCTTCGGGGTGCTGCTCCTGCTCGTCCCGGTGCTGCTCGCCGCCGCGTGGCTGTGGCGCACGGCCAAGCACCGGGCGCCCCACGAAGCGCAGCTCGCCCTCGTGTTCGTGACGGTGGCGTTTCTCTACGAGTTCGCGGTGCGGCCCTGGTGAGCGCCGCTAGCGAAACAGCTTCTTGAAGCTGGTGAGGGCCGAGTCCTTGGGGGACATGGACTCGAGCTCGGCGCGGGCGGCCTTGTGCTTCGGGCTCAGACGCACCGCGGTGCGCATCTCGGCGACCGCGCGGCTCTTGATCTTCATGACCTTGTAGTAGAGCCCCCACTGGTAGTGGATCTCGGCGTTCTCGGGCTCGAGCCGCGCCGCCTCGTAGAACTCGCGCTCGGCGAGCTTCGAGGCGCGCGGGTAGCAGGCCATCGCGACCGCGAGGCGGAGGTGGAACGCGGCCACGCGGGGCGCGGTCATCACCAGCTTCTCGTACACCTTCACCGCGTTCGCGTAGTCCGCGACGGTCATGCGGACCTCGCCCTCCATCAGGAGGTGCTCGATCTGCGCCTGGCCCTCGAAGCCGCTCGCTCCGGGGCCGGCGGTGCGCATCGACTCGTCGGGCCGGCCCGTGGGCGGATGGGTCTGGTCGGGGGTGCGCGCCTCCCGAACCGGGGGCTGCGTCTGGTCCAGCGGCCGGTCGGCCGGCGACGGCGGGCGGACGACTCTCTCCTCCGGCTCGGGTTCCTCCGCCGCGGGGTCCGGCGCGGGGCCGCGACGGGCGGCGGCACGGTCTGGCGTAGGGCGGCCTCGGCCTCGACCGCGTGGCGGGCGAGGACGGCGTCGGCACTCGCCGTCTCGGGCGCCTGGCGGGCCAGGCGGAGCGCGGAGGAGGCACGCCCGAGGATCACGTCGATGTCCGTGCGCAGCGAGTCGTCCTCGGAGACGCCGTCCCGCAGCGCGTGGTAGCGCTCCATCTTCTCCTCGAGCGCCCGGACGAGCTCGTCACGCGGGGCCGCGCGCGCGAGCTTGAGCCACGCGTCGCGGTCGAGGCGAGCCGAGTGCTGCAGCTCCTGCTGGACCTCCCGGCGGATCGCCTCGCGCAGTGAGGGGTCGGGCCGGTTGTGGAGCGCCGAGAGGAGGAACATGCCGGTCTCGGTCTGGACCACCGGCTGCGGGGCGGAGGCCGTGTCCGCCTCCCTCAGGATTCCGGCGGCGAGGAGCGCGTAGACCGCCCGCAGGCGCGGAAAGGTCAGCCCGCCCTCGGCCCAGCCGAGCCGCCGGACGGTGACGCGCCGCTGGGCGAGGTCGAGGATCTCCAGCTCCTCCGTCGAGCGGCCCTTCGGCTCGTAAGGGAAGGGGGGGATCTCCGCCAGGACGACTCCGCGGTCGAGGAACCCGAGGCCCTTCAGGAGGAGGTCCTGGTCCTTCATGCCGCGGATGCCGTCGTAGAGGAGGCGGTGCACGGAGAGGCTGATCATGTACTCGAGGGGGATGGAGCAGGCCCGTTCCTCGAAGAGCGCGGCCCCGTCGGTGAGCTCGAAGAGGGAGAGCGCCAGGCGCCGGACCTGGCGCGCGACGGCGGTGCCCACCTCGTAGCGGTCCATGACCCCGGCCTGCACGAGGGCCTCGCCGAACCGGCGCCCGCGGTCCGCGCGCATCAGCGCGGAGACGCGGTCGAAGTCCTGCTGGGTGATGCGGCCGTCGGCGACCAGGGCCTCCCCCAGGCGGTCCCGGCGCAGGTTGCTCGCGGCGAAGACCAGCCGGCCGTGGTCGAAGAAGGCGATCTTGACCATGCGGCCGGAGCGCACCTGCAGGTCGCCGCTGCGCCGCTCGGCGGAGAGCCTGCGGACGGTCTCGGCGATCGGGCTCCTGGCGATGTCGGTCAGCATCGGGCGGCTCTATTGTCCACGGCGGCGCGCCGGCGGCAAGGCACCCCTCCGGGGGAGGCGCCAGGAGGGTATCATTCGCCGCCGTGGCCGGAACGTGAGCCGGCGCACCCGGGAGGTTTCATGGCACGGGCCGTCATCGTCGGCAGTGGGAGCGAGATCGCGCCTACGCGCGTCACCAACGCGCAGATGGCCCGGATCATGGACACGAGCGACGAGTGGATCCGGGAGCGCAGCGGGGTCGAGCAGCGCTACTTCGCCACGGCCGACATCGCCACCTCCGACCTCGGGGTGGCGGCGGCCGGGAAGGCCCTCGCCGCGGCCGGAGTGGCGAAGGAGGAGGTCGACCTGGTGGTCTTCGCCACCATGACCCCCGACCACTACTTCCCCGGCTGCGGCACGCTCCTCCAGCACAAGCTGGGCCTGCGGACGGTGCCCTGCTTCGACATCCGGCAGCAGTGCTCGGGTTTCCTCTACGGGCTGCAGCTCGCGGACGCGCACGTGCGGGCGGGCCTGGCGAAGACCGTGCTCCTCGTCGGGGCCGAGGTCCACAGCGGCTTCGGGCAATGGACGCAGGAGAACTACGCCTACGCGCTCGGCGAGTCGGACGTGCCGCCCACGAAGGAGGAGTGGGACTGGAACACCCGTTTCCGGCACCTCGCGGTCCTCTTCGGCGACGCCGGGGCGGCCGTCGTCCTGCGGGCGGTCGGAGGGCGGCGACCGGGGGCGTCCTCGACCACGAGCTGCACGGGGCGGGCGCAGACTACGAGAAGCTCTACGTGCCCGGCACCGGCTTCAAGCACCGCCCCTACACGGACCCCGAGCAGTTCAAGCGGGGCGACCACATCCCGGTCATGGACGGGCGCCACGTGTTCAAGATGGCCACCACCAGCATGGTCGAGGTGGCACGGTCGGTCCTGCAGAAGAACGGGGTCGCGCCCGACGAGCTGAAGCTCGTGCTCATGCACCAGGCCAACAAGCGCATCAACGAGTACTGCGCGAAGTCGCTGGGGCTGCGCGAGGACCAGGTCCCCCACAACATCCACAAGTACGGCAACACCACCGCCGCCACCATCCCCCTGCTGTGGGACGAGTGCGTGCGCGACGGGCGCCTCGCAGCCGGGCGACCTCGTCGCTGATGGTCGCCTTCGGCGCGGGCATGACCTGGGGCGCGTCGCTCGTCCGCGCGTGAGCGCGGCTCGAGCCCGGACCGAGAGGGTTGCGCCGCGGCCCGGCCCGGCTCTAGAGTCGCGGCATGACTCTCGCTCTCGCCGTGGCCTTCCTGGCGGCGGCCGCGCCCGCGCCCCGCCCGAACGTCGTCTTCGTCATGGCGGACGACCACGCCGCCCACGCGATCTCCGCCTACGGCTCGCGGGTCAACCAGACCCCGAACCTCGACCGGCTGGCCCGGGAGGGGATGCTCTTCGCGAACACCTTCGTCACGAACTCGATCTGCACCCCGAGCCGAGCCGCGATCCTGACCGGCGCCTACTCCCACAAGAACGGGGTCCCCGTCTTCAACCGCTTCGACGGCTCGCAGACGACGGTGGCGAAGCTCCTGCAGGCCGCCGGCTACCACACCGGCATGATCGGCAAGTGGCACCTCGGGAGCGACCCGACGGGCTTCGACCGCTGGGAGATCCTGCCCGGCCAGGGCGTCTACCACGACCCCGTGCTCTACACCGCGACGGGCGAGAGGACCTACTCCGGGCGCTACGTCACCGACGTGATCACCGACCTCGGGATCGACTTCATCCGCGAGCGCCCGAAGGACCGGCCCTTCTTCCTGATGCTCCACCACAAGGCGCCGCACCGGGAGTGGACGCCCGACGACGAAGCACCGCCGGATGTTCGAGGGCCGGACGATCCCCGAGGCGCCGACGCTGTGGGACGACTACGCCACGCGCACGGACGCGCTGCGCGAGAACCAGCAGCGGGTGGCCGACGACCTGACGCGCCGCGACCTGAAGCTCGAGCCGCCGTCGGGGCTCGCGGGCCAGGACCGCGAGGCGTGGCTCTCCGTGAAGCCGACCGAGGTCGCCCTGATCGCGGACGGGAAGACGACGACCCTCACCGGCGAGGCCCTCGCCCGCTGGAAGTACCAGCGCTACATGCAGGACTACCTCGCCTGCGTGCAGTCGATCGACGACAACATGGGGCGCCTCCTCGACTTCCTGAAGCGAAGCGGCCTCGAGCGGGACACGATCGTCGTCTACACGAGCGACCAGGGCTTCTTCCTCGGCGACCACGGCCTCTACGACAAGCGCTTCATGTACGAGGAGAGCCTGCGCATGCCGCTCCTCGTGCGGTGGCCGGCGGCGGTGCGGCCGGGCTCGCGGGCGGAGGCGATGGCCCTCAACGTGGACTTCGCCCCCACCTTCCTGGAGGCCGCCGGGGTGGCGGTGCCCACCTCGGTGCAGGGCCGGAGCCTCCTGCCGCTGCTCCGCGGGGAGACGCCGGCGGACTGGCGCACCGCGATCTACTACCGCTACTACCACGACCCCGGGCACCACAACACGCGCGCCCACTACGGCGTCCGGACGGCGACGCACAAGCTCATCTACTACTGGAAGAAGAACCAGTGGGAGCTGTTCGACCTGCGCTCCGACCCCGCGGAGCTTCGCAACCTCTACGGCCAGCCAGGGCAGGAGGCGGTGACCGCGGAGCTGAAGGCGACGCTCGCGCGGCTGCGGGCCGAGCTGCAGGACGACGACCGCTTCGCCGACGAGCAGCCGCCGGCGGGCGTCGACGGAAAGGTGGCGGCACTGCGCGGGAAGTAGCGCTCAGCGCTGGCAGGCCGGGCAGAAGTACGTCGAGCGGGCCTCGTCGCCCTGCACGACGCGCTCGATCGCCGTGCCGCACTTCCGGCAGGGCTCGCGGGACCGGCGGTAGACCCACAGCCGCACCGGCGACAGGGCCGACGTCGTCCGGCGCGGTCCGGGACCCAGGTTGCGGCGGAGGAGCTCCCCTCGCCTTCGCGACGAGGCGATCGATCGTCACGTCGTCGAGGTCGCGGACGCGGGCGAAGGGCGAGACCCCGCACAGGAAGAGAACCTCCGACTTGTACACGTTGCCGATGCCGGCGAGCGCCGTCTGGTCCAGGAGGGCGACGCCGATCGGGAGCTCGCCGCGCTGGCGCAGGCGCCGGCGGGCCGCGGCAGGGTCGAAGTCGGGCTTCAGCAGGTCGGGGCCGAGCCGGGAGAGGGCCGGGTGAGTCGCGGCCTGCGAAGAAGACAGCAGCTCGACGACCGGTGCGAGGGAGCAGACGGCGACGACGTCGGCGGTCTCGATCACGGCGCGGGCCGGCGCGCGGGGCCGGCGAGCGGCACCGGGCCTTCGGGCGAGCCTCCAGCTCCCCCGCATCCCCTGGTGGGTGTGGAGCACGGCACCTCCGGCGAAGCGCACGAGGAGGTGCTTGCCGCGCGCCTCGACGGCCTCGATCGTCTGCCCGACGACGCCCAGCCGTCGCGCCGCGGCGGCCACCGCGACGAGCGACGAGTCGAAGGCGAGGACGGCCTGGCCGGCGAGCGCCGCGTGGAGGGCCCGCGCGGTGCGCCAGATGGTGTCGCCCTCGGGCATGGACGGGGCCGGCCTTCCTCAGGGCTCTCGAGGCCAGAGCCCCTCGGGATTCGTTCCGCTGGAATCCCGAGGGGTGCGAAACCCGGGGCCCGACCGGACGAAGCCGGCCTCGGTGAGGAACGGGGCGAGCGGGCTCTCGGCGAGCGCCGGGCCCTCGCCCACCGCCCACCCCAGGGCCGGGCGCGAGGTGGCCTCACACCAGTGCCGCAGGGCCCGCGCGGCGGCGGCGGCGGCGCGGGACCGGGCGGGCTCTTCGTCCGGCAGGAGGGCCGTCACCTGCCGCGCGCCACGGCTCACCACCGCCGCGACCGCCCCGTCCACGAGGACGACGTGGGGGCCCGCCGCCCGCGCGAGGCGCGCGTCGTCGCTCTTCGGCCACGCGCACCGCCGCGCCGTAGGGGTTCGCGGGGTCGGCGGCGGCGAGAACGACGGCTTGCGGCTCGTCGGGATCGGGCTCGCGGAGCGCGCGCAGCCGGTCGAGCGCGCCGGGGTCCGCGAACTGGAGGCCGCCGAGGCCGGCCACGAAGTAGCCGCGGCGGATGCGGCCGGCCTCTTCGAGGGCCTTCAGCACCGGGTAGACCGCCGAGAACCCGCCCGGGACCTCCTCGAACGCGACGGCGTCGCGGGTCAGGACGCCGTGGCGCTTCAGCAGCTGCTCGGCGAGGGCTTTCGTCCTCTCGGTGGCGCTCGGGGCCCGGCGCGGCGCCGGCAGGAGGCTCCAGCGGCCCACCGCCGAGGGCGGGACCTGCCGGCGCGAGCGGAAGCTCGACACGCGGCCCCTTCTCTCCGCGCGCGCCGCGTGCGCCGAGAGGAAGGCGCGCAGCGCCTCCGGCGTGTCGTTCGTGACCTCGCCCGCCCAGGCGAGGTCCCACAGCGCGTCCACGACCGGCCGCGCGAGCCCGCCCGCGGCCGCGTCGAGGACTCCTTCGAAGAAGGACGCCCCGTGACCGGCGAGGTGCTCGCGAATCCGGTCGTGGACGTCGCCCCGCGGGGGCTCGGGCCGCGGCGGCAGGAGGAGCGGAAGGTCGTCGGCGAGGAAGAGGGCGAGGCGCCCGTCGCGGTCGCCGAGCGCGCCGAGACCCACCCAGACGACCTCGCCCGGCCGCGGACAGCGTGTCGAGGTCCTCGGGCCGATAGCCGGGGATGCGCGCGGGCAGCACGTCGCGCTCGAGGATCGAGGCGGGAAGGGCCGCGCCCTGCAGCTGCTCCACGACGTCGAGGAGGGCTTCGGGGCCGCGCCGCGTGGCGGCGCGGGTGAGCGACCCCCTGCCAGTCCGCGAGGAGCCGGGCGAGCGCCGTCGGCTCGGCGGGCTCGACCTGCTTGCGCAGGGCGGCGAGCGAGCGCCGGCGCAGCGTGGCGAGGACGTCCGCCCCGCACCACTCGCGGCCGTGGCCCCCGGGCCGGAACTCGCCCTCGAGCACGCGGCCGTCCTTCAGGAGCTCGGCGAGGGCGGCGAGAACGGGCGCCTCGCCGGTCGCGTAGCGCCGGGCGACGTCGATCGGCGTGAAGGGACCGTGCGTGCGCGCGTAGCGCGAGACGACCTCGCGCAGGGCGTGGGGTTGCCGCTCGAGAAAGGCGTCGGGAAGGCCGGGCGGCGGGGCGATGCCGAGCGCGTCGCGCAGGCGCCCCGCGTCCTCGGCGGCGGCCCAGCGCTCCTCGCCCGCGACGCGGATGCGGATGGCGCGGCGCTCCCGCTCGAGCGCGCCGAGCCACGCGTCCGCCGCCGCCGCGGCGTCGCCCTCCGGGAGCGGGCGAACGCGCGCCGCCGCCTCTTCCGGCGAGAGGTCGCCGAGGCGGAGCAGCAGGTCGTGGAGGCGCTCGGGGCTCGTGGCCTGGTGGGCGGCGTCCAGGCACTGCAGCGTGAGCTCCAGCTCGCCGAGGGCCCGGCGGTCGATGAGCTCCCGCAGCTCCGCCTCGCCGAGGAGCTCGCGCAGCTGGGCCTGGTCGACGGCGAGGGCCTGCGCGCGCCGCTCGGCCAGAGGCGCGTCCCCCTCGTAGAGGTAGTTGGCCACGTAGCCGAAGAGGAGAGACGCCGAGAAGGGCGAGGGCGATTGCGTGTCCACGGTGACGAGCCGGATCTCGCGGCGGCGGACGCGGGAGGCGATCTCCACCAGCCCCGGCAGGTCGAACACGTCGCGCAGGCACTCGCGGTAGGCCTCGAGCACGATCGGGAAGGACGGGTAGCGCGCGGCCACCTGCAGCAGGTCGTGGGCGCGCTTTCTCTGCATCCACAGCGGCGTCCGGTGGCCCGGCCTCCGCCGCGGGAGGAGAAGCGCCCGGGCCGCCGCTTCCCGGAAGCGCGCGGCGAAGAGGCTCGTGCCCCCGAGCTCGCGGACCACGAGGTCCTCGATCTCCTCGGGCTCGGGCAGGAGGTCCGCGGCCTCCGGGGGGCGCTCGCGCTCGGGCAGGCGGAGGACGATCCCGTCGTCGCTCCAGATCGACTCGACCTCGGCCTCGCCCGCCTGCCGCAGGCGCGCCTCGAGGGCGGTCGCCCACGGCGCGTGGACGCGCCCGCCCCACGGCGAGAGGAGGCAGAGGCGCCAGTCGCCCATCTCGTCGCGCGTCCGCTCGAGCACGATCGTGCGGTCGTCGGGCAGGACACCGGTCGCCTCGCGCTGGTCCTCGAGGTAGGCGAGGAGGTTCTGCGCGGCCAGGGGGTCGAGGTCGTGGTCGCGCTGCAGCCGCTCGGTGGCCTCGTCCCGGGTGGTCGCCAGGAGCTCGCGGGTCAGGCGGCCGATCGCGCGGCCCATCTCCACCGGCCGCCCGCCGCGGTCGGCCTTCCAGAACGGCATCTTGCCGGGCTCGCCGGGGGCGGGCACGACCAGCACCCGGTCGCGCGTGATCTCGGTGATCCGCCAGCTGGTGGCGCCGAGGACGAAGACCTCGCCGGCGCGGCTCTCGAAGACCATCTCCTCGTCGAGCTCGCCGACGCGCTTCGTCCCGCCCAGGCCGTCGGCGAGGAAGACCCCGTAGAGCCCCGGTCGGGGATGGTGCCGGCGTTCTGCACGACGAGCCGCTGCGTGCTCTCGCGGGGCCTGACCACCCCGCGCAGGCGGTCCCACACGACGCGCGGCCGCAGCTCCGCGAACTCGTCCGACGGGTACCGGCCCGAGAGCATGTCGAGCACACCCTCGAACTGCGCCCGGCCCAGCGCCGCGTAGGGCGCGGCGCGGCGCGTGAGGGCGTACAGCTCGTCCACCTTCCGCTCGCCCAGGGCGACCATCGCCGCGAGCTGCTGGGCGAGGACGTCGAGGGGGTTCTGGGGGACGCGCGTCGGCTCGACCGCGCCCTCCTTCATCGCCTTCGTGATCGCGGCGCTCGCCAGGAGATCTCCCCGGTACTTCGGGAAGATGATGCCGCGCGAGACCCCTTCCACCTGGTGGCTGGCGCGCCCGATCCGCTGCATCCCGCTCGCGACCGACGTGGGCGTCTCGATCTGGACGACGAGGTCCACGGCGCCCATGTCGATCCCGAGCTCGAGCGAGGACGTCGCCACGAGGGCGGGGAGACGGCCGGCCTTGAGAGCGTCCTCGATCTCGAGGCGCTGGTCGCGGGCGATCGAGCCGTGGTGGGCGCGGGCGATCTCCTCTCCGGCCAGCTCGTTGAGGGCGGCGGCGAGGCGCTCGGCCAGGCGGCGGGAGTTCACGAAGAGGATCGTCGACCGGTGCGCCCGCACGAGCTCGAGGAGACGCGGGTGGATGGCGGGCCAGATCGACCGTCGCCGCTGGAGGCTGGCCGGGCCCTCGGGGATCTCGTCCGCGGGAATCGCTTCCCCGAGACGGGCCATGTCCTCGACCGGCACCTCGACCCGCAGGTCGAAGGCCTTCTTCGCGCCGGCGTCGACGATCGTCACCGGCCGCGGCTTCCACTTGCGCAGGCCCTCGCCGCCGCCGAGGTAGCGGGCCACCTCCTCGAGCGGCCTCTGGGTCGCCGAGAGGCCGATTCGCTGGAGCGGCCGGCGGGCGGCCTCCTCGAGCCGCTCGAGGGTCAGGGCGAGGTGCGCTCCCCGCTTCGTCCCCACGAGCGCGTGAATCTCGTCCACGATCACCGTGTCGACCGACTCCAGAAACGCCCGCGCCCGCGAGGTGAGGACGAGGAAGAGCGACTCCGGCGTCGTGATGAGGATGTCGGGCGGGTGACGGAGCATCCGCGCGCGCTCCTCGGAGGGGGTGTCGCCGGTGCGGATGGCCACCTCGGGGAGGTGCACCGCCTCGCCGCGGCGGGCGGCCACCCGGGCGATGCCGGCGATCGGCGTCCGCAGGTTGCGCTCGACGTCCACGGCGAGGGCCTTGAGCGGCGAGACGTAGACGACGCGGCAGCGCTCGAGCTTCCCGGGGACCGGCGCGAACATCAGGCGGTCGATCGCCGCCAGGAACGCCGCGAGCGTCTTGCCCGAGCCCGTCGGCGCGAAGACGAGCGCGCTCTCCCCCTTCGCGATCGCGGCCCAGCCGAGCCGCTGCGCCTTCGTGGGCGCCGTCGAAGGTGTCGGCGAACCACTCCCGGACCGCGGGCTGGAACGGTGGCTCCGTCGAGCGGGCGCTCACCGGCTCATCATAGAGGAGCTCTTGAGCCCGAGCGTCGGTCGAACAATACTCTCGGCATGAGGCGCCCCTCGGGGCCGACGATCGCGGCCTTCGTCTGCGCCGTGCTGGTCGGCCTCCTGTACGTCAGCCCGGTCCTGAAGGACGTGGCGCGCACCGGCCTCGACTGGCCGATCTGGATCGACCACCCGGAAGGCCTGATGAACACGAGCCTGGGCAAGTGGTGGGTGCTGTCGCCTCACCACTACCTCGTCGACGGCAGCTCGGGCGAGTTCCCGATCTACTACCAGAGCCTGTCGGACTCCCTCCTGAACGTGATCGCGGAGCCGCTCGGGGTTCCCGCGATGACGGTGCAGGCGGTCCTCTTCGGCCCCTTGCTGGGCTTCTCGTTCCTGCTCTTCAACTATCTCTCGATCGCGGCGGTCGTCTCCGACCGGCGCGTGGCGCTCGTCGCCAGCCTCCTGATCTCCCTCGGGGGGAACTCCTCGTTCCTCGACCGTCCCGATCCGGCCTCCGGCCTGCCGCTCAACAGCGTCCTCCACGTGCCGTTCCACGTGATCTCGCTCGCGACGGCCCAGAGCCTCGGCTGGGTGCTCCTCGTCCCCTGCCTGAGCCTCACCTTCCTCGCCCACCGCCACTTCAGCCGGACGCGGGCCGTGGGCGCGGGGGTCCTGCTCGCGGCTCTCTTCCACTCCCACACCCTGACGTTCCTGAACGTGGCCGCGGCCCAGCTCTTCTACCTCGTGCTCGTGAACGCCCTCGACCGGCCGCGCGACCGCCGCTTCCGGGCGTGGCTCGGCGCTCTCGCCCTGCTCGCGGCGGCGTTCGTCGCCCTCGTGGCCACCCGGCCCTCGGTCTCCTTCGCGATTCCCGTCGCACTGGGGGGCCTCGCCCTCGCCGCCACCTTCCTCGTCGACCCGAACAAGCGCTTCTATCTCTGGAGCTACGGGGCGGCCGGGCTCCTGGCCCTGCCCTACGTCCTGCTGCTCGCGCGGCACGCCGGGACGCTGGCCGCCCTGCAGCGTGGCTGGGACGGGGTGCAGATGATGACGGTCGGGCTGTCCGGGTGCGCCCTGTTCTTCGCGGCGTACCTGCTGGCCGCGGCCGCCGGGTACCTCTGGAGCCGGGACCGGCCCGTGCTCGTGTGGGTCTCGGCGCTCCTCGCCTCGACCGCCTTTCTCGCGGTCAACCACCTCTGGCACTGGGGCAACCACCCGTACCGCTTCGCGATCCACCTGCTCTTCCCGCTCGCCATCCTCGCGGCTCTCGGCCTGCGCGACGCACCCCGGCCCCTGGCCGCGATCCTCGGCGCCTGGCTGGGCGCCGTGTGCGTCTTCGACGCGGGGAGCTTCGCGCTCGGCCGCCCGGTGGCGGTGCGGTTCCGGGTGGCCGACGCGGAGCGAGCGGCGTTCCTCGTGACGGTCCGCGAGGTGACGTCGCGCGAGGAGGGCACGGGCGCCCGGCTGCTCGCCCCTCTCGAGCTGACGTACCCGCGCGGCCTCGTGCAGGCGACGACGCTGATGAACTACTCGCGCCTCCCCACGTTCGTGCCGGACTACCGGCACGTGCTGTGGCGCGAGCGGTACTACAACCGGGTGGGGCTCTTCTGCTTCCTCTTCCCGGGCTACCCCAGCGACGACTACCCCTTCGGGCGGCGCGCGTGCGACGAGGCGCTCGACCCGGAGCCGGAGCTCGTGACGATCCTCGACCCGCGCCTGCGGACCGCGATCCTGCCGGTCTACCGGATCGGCTTTGCCGCGGCCCTCGGGAAGCCCTTCTCGGCCCACCTCGAGCAGGCCGGTCCGCGCTACGGCTGGCCCGTCGTCACCCGGGCGGGCAACGGCCTCTTCCTGCGCACGGACCCGCCGAACCTGCCCGGACTCGCGCGACTCGGCCCGCTCGCCTCGGCCCCCGCGACGTTCCAGCATCGGCGTGACACCCGACGCGGCCGGACCCCACCTCGTCGTCCTCGGTGGGCGGCAGCTGGCCACGCGCGCCCCTCGCATCCTCCTGGACGGTCGCCCGCTCGGGAACGGCCGCCGGTCACCGAACTGGGCCGTCTTCGAGGCGGATCTCTCCGCAGGAGACGCACGTCCTGGAGCTGCCGTCGCACGAGGGCGGCCCCGACCCCGAGGCCGACTACCTGTACTTCGCCGCGGTCGTGCGGCGGGACGTGGCGGAGCGGTACCTGGAGACCCCTCAGAAGTAGCGCCGGAGCATGAAGCTCAGGCAGTACACGTGGATGGAGCCGGCGACGGCGAGGAGAACGGCGGCTCGCCAGGTGCCGGACGGGACCGGGTCGGCGCCGACCGCGTGGCGGCGACCGATAGTCGAGGGCGAGCGCGGTCCCGACCACGGCGAGGAAGGCGAGGTACCAGCCGATCAGGTAGCGCCCCTGGAGGGCCATCGGCATTTCCTGGGTCGAGAGGGCGTAGAGGACGAGCGAGGCGACGCTGCCGCCCGCCGAGGACCAGGAGCCAGAGGAGCCGCCGCCCCTCGCCACGCCGCGCGATGCGCAGGAGCAGGGCGCACAGGGCGAGACCGACGAGCAGCACCAGGAGCGCCTGGAAGGGCGGCCCCGGCATGGTGTCGAGCCAGCCGAAGCCCACCCAGAAGGTGGAGGAGAGAAGGAAGTTCGGGTCCGCGAGGCGGAACATCGTCGCCATGGTCCCGACGACGGCGATGACCCGCTCCGGAGCCGTCATCGGGTGCTTCGGCTCGAGCGGGAGCTGGGGAAACGGAACGAGCAGCGAGGCGACGAAGGAGACGACGACCAGCGCGACGAGCCCGAGCGCCGTCCACCGCACGAGCTCCCGCGACCGCCGCTCCAGCCGGGTGGCGACCCGGGCGCGCAGCGGGCCCGCCGCGATCTCCAGCGCCAGGCCGAGGGCGACGAGGCCCGCCGCGGCCGCCGGGCGGCCGAGGAGCCACTGGCCGACGGCACCGCAGGCCGGAGGGGATGAAGCGCGCGAAGAGGTGGGCGTAGAGCTCCGTCATCGAGCGGTAGGCGTCGTCCAGCAGGACGAAGAAGACGGCCGCGCCGAGGCCGAAGCCCCCCCAGAAGACGAGCGCATCTCCGCCGGGCGCGGCGCGACCCGGACGGCCCGAGCACGGCCCGGCCCAGGAGGGCGGCCGCCACCAGCGCGGTGAGCGGCCACGGCGAACGACCGCCCGCCAGCATCAGGCCGGTGGCCAGGCCGAGGGGCACGCCGGCCCAGTGAGAGCCGGGGCCGTCGCCGAACAGCACGGCCAGGCTGATCGCGAGCAGGACGTAGATCGAGCAGAGGAGAGCCGTCTCCGAGACGTGCATGGCGAAGAACGGCAGCGACGGGACGAACAGGAACGGGAAGGCCAGCCACTGCGGCAGGGGCTCGGGCACCAGCGCCACCGCGAGCGCGGTGGCCACACCCACGGCCAGGGCGAACAGGAGCGCGTTCAGGAGCCGCAACGCCAGCAGGACTCGCGGCGCCGGGAGACCCCTCAGGAGCGGCGCCACGGCCCGCTCGAGCCGCGCGAGCACGGCGCTGCGCTGGGCGACCTCGGTGGGGCGCAGCTGCGGGTCGGCGACGACGAACGGCTGCCCGACGTCGATGGTGCGAAAGTGCTCTTCGGGGTTGTAGCGGATGCGCCAGAGGTGGGTCTCTGCCATCCACGCCACGGCGTCTTCCGCGAGCGCGACGTCCTTCGTGAGATCGGCGTATCCGAGCAGGTGATACGGCTCGTCGGGACCGGACAGCGGCGGCGCGAGGACGGCGTAGAGCACCGCGAGGCTCGCGGCGAGGAGGGCGGCGCCGCCCCCGCGCGCACGACCGCGGCGGCGGCGGGAGAAGTCGACGCGCCGCCGAGCGGACGCGTCGGGAACGCCAGGCAGCCCGCGAGGGCCAGGCCGATGGCGACGCACACCGCCCCCACGAGCCAGGCGATCCCGGGAGAGAGGCGCCACATGTGGTTGAGAAGGACGATCCGTGGGGCCGTCTCCGGGTAGCGGACGAAGGCGCCGCGCACGTCGAGCGGCGGCCCGTCTCGCCCCGAGCGGCGGCGCCTGGATCGGTCCCGGGACCGCACCCGCGAGGGGCTCGAAGCCCAGCAGGGCGAGATCGCCGGAGCCCTTCACCTCGACGGCGAGGTCGAGCGCGGTCCCGGGGGCAGCGTCTCCGGACGCGAGCAGCCGGGTGAGCGGCGGAAGACGGTGGGCTGGTCGACTCCGATCGCGTCCCGCCCGCTTGCGGTGAAGGCGCACTCCGAGCCCCGGACCCGCAGCTCCCCGGAGACGACTCCGGCCCGCGGCGTCTCGGCTCGAGAGGAAGAGCTGCAGCTCCTCCGCGGCGAGCGCGCGGGGGTCGGTGGCCGCGAGCGTCGAGCCGGAACACCGTGGTGCCCCGGCGGCCCTCGCGACCCTCGAGAGCGATGGTGGTCGGCTCCCCGCGCGCGGACCGCGGGACGAACGGCGTGCGCAGCGGCACGCGCGCGCTCTCGGAGAAGAGCACGACCCCGAGGATCGCGCCCAGCACGGCGACGAAGGCGAGCGCCAGGCGCCGCGACGGCACGAGTCGAGCTCGCATCGAGCCGGCAGTATAGGGGCAGCACGCTTGATTCTCCACGCGGCCGGAGCCCATACTGCCCCACCGGGATGAGCTCGCTGAGACGGTACGCGGCCGCAATCGCTCACCTCGGTCCCCGGCAGACCGTCCTCAACGTGGTCTGTCGCGCGCGGCGGCGGACCCGCCGCTTCGGGCGGTATCGGCGGGCCGGTCGCGGGCTCGAGTGGACCGGCCGGGCGGTCACGTCGTTCCTCCCCCACGACGGCGGAACGCGGCTCGCGGCGGGTCACTTCACGGCGATCGGGCGCACGCTCGCGATCGGGGACCCTCCCCGTTGGGACGCGGAGGCCCCGCTGCTCTGGCTCTTCAACCTCCACTACTTCGGCTGGATGGACGGCGTCCCCGCGAGCGACCAGGAACGCCTGGTCCTCGACTGGATCGAGCGACACCCACCCAGCCGGCGCGGTGCCGGCTGGTGGCCCTACCCCTTGAGCCTGCGCTTGCGGCACTGGACCCGCGCGCTCTTCCGCGGGCTGTTCGCCGCCGAGCCGGCGCGCGCCCGGCTCCTGGCCTCGATCGAGGCGCAGGCCGAGTGCCTGACCGACACGCTCGAGGTCCACCTGCGCGGGAACCACCTCCTGGAGAGCGCGCTGACGCTGAAGCTGCTGGCCGCCTGCTTCCGGGGGCCCGCCGTCTCCCGCTGGGAGCGGCGAGCGGACGCGGTCCTCGACGTCGAGCTCGACGAGCAGTTCCTCCCGGACGGCGGCCACGTCGAGCGCTCCCCCATGTACCACGCGCTGCTCGCTCCACGGCCTCCTCGATCTCGTCAACGTGCTGCCCGAGAGCGACGCGCGGCGGGAGCGCATCCTGGAGCGGCTGCCGGGCCTCCTCCGCTTCCTGGCCGCCCTGCGCCACCCGGACGGAGAGATCGCCCTCGTCAACGACGCGGCCTTCGAGATCGCGCCGGCGCCGGGCGCCCTCCTCGACTACGCTCGACGACTCGGCGTCGACGCGCCGGCGTTCGGATCGGGCTCCTTCCCCGACACCGGCTACCACGTCTGGCGTCGCGGGAGAGACGCCCTGTTCGTGGACGCCGGTCCGATCGGGCCCGACTACCTCGCCGCCCACGGCCACGGAGACGTCTTCTCCTGGGAGCTGAGCCTCGACGGGCGCCGGGTGGTGGTGGATGGCGGGACGTCCACCTACGAGGCCGGTGAGGAGCGGGCCTGGGTGCGGTCGACCCGTGCCCACAACACGGTCGAGGTCGGCGGGGCCGACCAGTGCGAGTTCTTCGCGCGCCTTTCGCGTCGGGCGCCGGGCTCGTCCGCGGGACGTGGTCGCCCGCGTCACCGACGACGGCCTTCACCTCTCGGGCTGGCACGACGGCTACCAGCGGCTGGCCGGGCGCCCCGTGCACCACCGCGAGCTCGAGCTCGTCCCGTCCGGGGCCCTCGCGGTGTGGGACACGGTCGAGTCCGGGCGTCCCGCAGGCGGCCGTCTCGCGCGTGCGCTTCCCGCCGGGCGCGCGCGTGAGGCTCGAGGGGGCCGCGGCGGCCGCGATCGAGGTCGAGGGCGTGTCGCTCGCGCTCCACGCGTTTGGCGGCGAGCTGGCACTCGAGGAGGGTCACTACGCCCCGCGCTTCGGCGAGCGCCTCGCCTGCCCGGTGCTCGCACTGCGCAAGGGACCCGGCTCGGAGTTCGGCTACGTCCTCGCCCGCGCCGGGGTGCCGGCCCGCATCGACCCCGCGCGGGCCGAGGTGGCCGGGCAGCTCGTCTCACGCCAGAACCGCCGGCGCCGCGGCGGGAGGAGGGCGGCCTTGAGGATCGCTCTTCTCAGCCACTACTTCTGGCCGGAGCTGGGCGCGCCGAGCGCGCGGCTGCTCGAGATGGGGCGCGAGTGGGTGGCGCAGGGCCACGAGGTCACGGTCGTCACGAACTTCCCGAACCACCCGACCGGGGTCGTCCCCGAGGCCTACCGCGGGCGCATCGTTCCAGGTCGAGGAGGTCCAGGGCCTGCGGGTCGATCCGCTGCCGGACCTACGCGACGCCGAACCGCGGCATCGTGCTGCGCACGCTCGGCCACCTCGTCTTCATGCTGCAGGCCGTCCTGCAGGCGACGCCGCACCTGCGGGGCACGGACGTGCTGGTGGCCTCTTCCCCCACCCTCTTCGCCGTCGTCGCGGCCTGGGTCGATCTCGCGCCGGATCGGCGTGCCGTTCGTGTTCGAGGTCCGGGACCTCTGGCCGGCGATCTTCGCCGACCTCGGTGTCATCCGGAGCCGCACCGTCATCCGCGCCCTGGAGCTCCTCGAGCTCTTCCTCTACCGGCGCAGCGGCGCCGTGGTGACGGTGACGCACGCCTTCGCCGCCGACATCGCGCGACGCGGGATCGACCCCGCGAAGCTCCACGTCGTCCCGAACGGCGTCGATCTCGAGGCGTTCCAGCCGGGGCCGCCGGACCGCGACCTGCGCGCCCGCCTGGGGCTCGGCGACGGGCTCGTGGTGCTCTACTGCGGCGCCCACGGCATCAGCCACGCGCTCTCGCGGGTCCTGGACGTCGCGGAGCGCCTGCGGGCGGATCCCCGCTTCCACTTCCTCTTCGTCGGCGAGGGCGCGGAGAAGGACGCCCTGGAGGCGAAGGCCCGCTCGCTCGCCCTCGAGAACGTGACGTTCCGGGACGCCGTGCCCCGCGAGGAGGTGCCCGCGCTCTACCGCACGGCCGACGTCGTCCTCGTCCCGCTGCGGGCGGTGCCGCTCTTCCGCTCCTTCATCCCCTCGAAGATGTTCGAGATCCTCGCGTGCGGGCGGCCGATCCTCGCGTCGCTCGAGGGCGAGGCGGCGGAGATCCTGCGCGCCTCGGGCGCCGCCCTCGTGGTGCCGCCCGAGGACGTGGACGCGCTCGCGGCAGCGCTCGCGAGGCTCGCCGGCGACCCGGCCCTGCGGTCCGAGCTCGCCTCGCGCGGCCGCGCCTACGTCGCCGAGCACTTCGACCGGCGCCAGCTGGCCTCGCGGTACGTCGAGGTCCTCGAGGCCGTGGTTCGGGCCGCCCCGGCCCGGACGCTATAATCACCCGCCCTCGAGGAACCCCAGTGGTCGACAGATCCCCCGTCAAGGTGCTCCACGTCGTGGGAGCCCGACCGAACTTCATGAAGGTCGCGCCCGTGATGCGCGCGATGGCCGCGCGCGAGGGACGCTTCGAGCAGCGCCTCGTCCACACCGGGCAGCACTACGACGAGGCGATGTCGCAGGTCTTCTTCGACGAGCTCGGGATCGCCGCCCCGGACGACAACCTGGAGGTGGGCTCGGGCAGCCACGCGGCGCAGACCGCCGAGATCCTCCTGCGCTTCGAGCCGGTCCTCCTGGCCTTCCGTCCCGACTGGCTGGTGGTCGTGGGCGACGTGAACTCGACGATGGCGGCGACGCTCGTGGCCTCGAAGCTCGGCGTCCGGACCGCGCACGTCGAGGCGGGGCTGCGCTCCTTCGACCGCGGGATGCCCGAGGAGATCAACCGGCTCGTGACCGACGCCCTGGCCGACCTGCTGCTCACGCCCGAGCCCCGACGCCGACGCGAACCTGCGCCGGGAAGGCGTCCCCGAGTCCCGCATCCGCCAGGTCGGCAACGTCATGATCGACACGCTCGTCGCGGAACCTCGAGCGGGCGCGCGCGCGGCAGGCGCCGCAGCGGCTCGGGGTCGAGCCCCGGCGCTACGTCTACGTCACGCTCCACCGCCCGTCGAACGTCGACGAGCGCGGCTCGCTCGCGGCGATCGTCGACTGCCTCGTCGACGTGTCGCGCCGCGCGCCGGTCGTCTTCCCCGTCCACCCGCGGACCCGCCAGCGGCTCGCGGACTTCTCGCTCGTCGAGACGCTCACCGCCGGGGGCGGCGTGAAGCTGATCGATCCCGTCGGCTACCTCGACAGCATCTCGCTCGCCGAGTCGGCCTCGTGCGTCCTGACCGACTCCGGGGGGCTGCAGGAGGAGACGACCTTCCTGCGCGTGCC
Source organism: uncultured Acidobacteriota bacterium (assembly GCA_963818355.1). Classification (GTDB taxonomy): domain Bacteria; phylum Acidobacteriota; class Vicinamibacteria; order Fen-336; family Fen-336; genus DATBSL01. Next base: position 87,748 of record CAWFSB010000030.1, read on the forward strand.
GTGCCTCACCCTGCGCCCCAACACCGAGCGCCCGATCACGATCACCGAGGGCTCGAACCGCCTGACGACCGTCGGACCGCCTGCGGGAGCGATCTCGCGGAGGCCATCGAGCCGGCGCGACGTCCGCGGAGGCGCTCCCCTGCCCGGCGCTGTGGGACGGGAAGGCGTCGGAGAGGGTGGCCGACGCCCTCCTCGAGCGCTGAGGCGGCAGGCTCAGGCCACCCGCACCTCGCGCCCGCCGTCCACCCAGTAGTCGTACCAGGCGACGGCGTTGTAGATCGTCCAGACGTAGAGCGCGAAGTCGGCGCTGCCCGGCGCGGTGGCGGTCGAGCATGTCGACGACGCGTCTTGCGGCTCGCGGGGAAGCGGTCGAAGAAGCGGGTCGACACGAGCTCGGCCCGCATCGCCTCGCCGAACGGCCCGCGCAGCCACTGCACCATCGGCGCCCCGAAGCCCATCTTCGGCCGGTCGATGACGTCGTCGGGCAGCACGCCCCGGACGGCCTCCTTGAAGAGCGACTTGGCGACGCCCCCCTCGACCTTCAGCTCCATCGGGAGGTTCATCGTGAGCTCGACGAGCAGGTGGTCGAGGAACGGGACGCGCGGCTCGATCGAGACCGACATGCCGATCTTGTCGACCCGCATGAGGAGCAGCTCCGGCAGGCGCAGCTTGAACTCGGAGTAGATCATCCGGTTGAGGACGTCGGTGCCGGGGGCCGCGCGGTCGATCGTGTCGAAGAAGGAGCGCACGATCTCGTAGCTGTCGGCCTGGCCGTAGGCCTCGGGCAGCAGCCCCGAGCCGGCCATCGCCGCGGGGACGGCGAGCGGCTCGAGCCGGTCGCGGTCGACGAGCCGCGCCTTGCGCGCCTCGGAGTACACCATGGCCCCGCTCCAGAAGGGCTCGCGCCCGCGCCCCGCCCGGTCGACGAGGTCGAGGTAGGTGTCCTGGGTGTCGATGAGCCCGGTGAGGCCGCGGGCCAGGGCGGCCGCGGGCCGGCGCGCCGCCGCGGGCAGCCGCGAGAAGGGCCGCCAGAAGCGGCGGTACATGTCGAGGTACTTCAGGTAGGAGCGGTAGCCGGAGAACTGCTCGTCGCTGCCCTCCCCCACCTGCACGACCACGGTGCCGCTGTCGCGCACGAGCTTCGAGACGAAGTAGAGCGGGATGCACACCCAGTCCGCGATCGGCTCGTCCTGCGAGAAGACGAGCGAGGGCAGGTACTCGCGCATCGCCGCCTCGGACACCATGACCTCGTGGTGGTCGGTCCCGAAGCGTCCGGGCCACCTTGCGCGCCCAGTCGAGCTCGTTGAGGTGCTCGTGCTCGGAGAAGCCGACGGTGAAGGTGCGCACCGGCTGGTTCATCAGCCTCGACATCACGGCGACGTTCGCCGAGGAGTCGATCCCGCCCGAGAGCAGCACGCCGAAGGGCACGTCCGACATCAGCCGCTTCTCGACCGCCGCCTCGAAGAGCTCCTTCGTGCGGCGGACGGCGTACTCGCGCAGCGCCTTCCCGCTGAGCCGCCGCAGCTCGGGAAGGTCGTCGCCGCGGCCCGGCAGCGCGTCCCAGTAGACCTCGGCCTTCATCGTCCCGTCGGGCTGGACGAACGCGCGGCAGCCGGCCGGCATCTTGAAGACGCCGCGGAACATCGTGAGCGGCGCCGGCGTCGTGAGGAACGAGAGGTAGTGGTAGACCGAGCGCGGCTCGACGTCTCTCTCCACCGCCGGGTGCGCGAGGAGCGCCTTGATCTCCGACGCGAACAGGAAGCCGTGCGGGGTCCAGGAGAAGTAGAGCGGCTTGATGCCGATGCGGTCGCGCGCCAGGAAGAGCCGCTGCCTCTTCGCGTCCCAGACGCCGATCGCGAACATCCCGTGCGAGGCGCTCGACGACCGCCTCGCCCCACTCCTCGTAGCCGTGGACGATCACCTCGGTGTCGGAGTGGTCGGTCTTGAAGCGGTGGCCCTTCTCGAGCGAGCTCACGGCGCAGGGCGAGGTGGTTGTAGATCTCGCCGTTGAAGACCACCTGGACGCTGCCGTCCTCGTTGGTCATGGGCTGGTTGGCGTCCGTCGAGAGGTCGATGATCGCGAGGCGACGGAAGCCGAGGCCCACCTCGCGCCCGGGCGCGACCCACAGGCCGTCCCCGTCCGGGCCGCGGTGGACCATGGTGTCCCGCATCCGCGCCAGGACCTCGCCCGCGACCGGGTGCGCGGCCGAGGACGACAGCCAGCCGACGATTCCGCACATTCAGCCTCGCCCCCTGGAAGAACGTAGAAACGCCGAGGAAACGGCCTCAGTATCGGCGCGGGATCGACCGGTGTAAAGCGCGTGGCGCGCGCCCTTCTCGGATAGCGATCTCGGTCGCATGCAATCGTCGGGCTGGCGACGCTAGGCGCTGGAGCTCGCGCTGGGCCTCGTGCTGCCGATCGGCGTGGCCCGGATCGACCCGCTCGTCGAGCGCCTGCCGAGCCTGGGGCTTCTCCGCGGCCCCGCCGCGCTCGTTCTCGTCGCCGTCGCCGCGCTCCTCGCGCTGCTGCGCGTCCTCGAGAGCCGCCGGCCGGGATGGGCCCTCGCTCTCGCGCGTTCGCCGGCGTGGCTGCTGCTGGTCGCGGCCGGGGCCGTCTACGCCGGCGTCGGGCTGCGCCACGCCGCCGGGCTCCAGGTCTCGGGCGACGAGCCGCACTACCTCGTGATGGCCCAGAGCCTGTGGCGTGACCACGACCTGGACCTGCGCGACGAGTACGACGGGGAGGAGTGGGCCGAGTTCGTGCCGGGCCCGCTCCGGCCGCACTGGGGCGCGCCGCGGGCCGACGGGCGGCCGTTTCCGGCCCACAGCCCGGGCCTGCCCCTGCTCCTGGCGCCCGCCTACGCGGCCCTGGGGCGAGAGGGCGGCGTGCTGCTCATGGCCCTGGTGGCCGCGGCGGCGGCGCTCGTCTGCCGGCGCCTGGCTCTCCAGCTCACGGGGGACGAGGCCGCCTCCCTGGCGGCGTGGCTCGCGGCGGCCGGGCCGCCTCTCTTCTTCTACTCGTTCCACCTCTACACGGAGGCGCCGTCGGCGCTCGCGGCGGGCGGCTCGCTGGCCCTGCTGCTCGGCGCGCCGGGCACCGCGGGGGCCGCGCTCGCCGCGCTGTGTGCCGCGGCGCTCCCCTGGCTGCACGTCAAGATGATCCCGGCCGCGGCCGCGCTCGGCCTCGTCGCGCTCGTCCGCCTGCGCGGGCGCGCCCTGGCCGCGTTCCTGGCCGTGGCGGGCGCGGCGGCGGCCTCGTTCGGTCTCTACTACGCCTCGGTGTTCGGCCTGTGCCTCGCCCCTGGCCCTCTACGGGGGCGTTCCGGCCGACGCGCGGGCCTTCTCCTGGCGCTCGCTGCCGGGGCTCTTCCTCGACCGCTCCTTCGGCCTGCTGCCGATCGCGCCCGTCTTCCTGCTCGCGCTCGCCGGGCTGCCGGCCGTGCTGCGCCGGCGCGAGGCCTGGCCCCATGCGCTCGTCGGACTGGCCGTGCTCGCGCCTCTCCTGTCGTGGCGCATGTGGTGGGGAGGCCAGTGCCCGCCGGCGAGGTTCCTGGTGCCGATGCTGCCGTTCCTGGCCGTCGCGCTGGCGCTGCGGCTCGCGCGCCCGCGGGCGGGCCTCGCGCGCTGGGGCCCGGGCCTGCTCCTGACCGGCGCCGTGCTCTGCGTCGTGGCCGTGGCCGAGCCCGCCGCTCGAGTCCTGCTGAACCGGGGCAACCGTCCCACGCGGCTGTGGGCGGTCGCTCTCGGACGCCGTCCCGATCGGCGACTACCTGCCGACCCTGACCCACGCGTCGGAGCGGGACACCCGGCTCGCGCTCGTGTGGATCGTGGCGCTCCTCGTGCTGCTCGCCCTCGACCGGCTGGCGCAGGTCCGCCCGAGGCTCGACCGGGCCTTCTCCAGCTTCGCGGCCGCGGTGATGGCCGGGTTGCTGCTGGGCGTGTGATCGACCTGACCGTGGGCCCGCCCGCACCCGCGACGCCGCTCTCGGCCCCGGAGTTGACGGGCGATCCTGTCGACTGGCCACCGGTCACGCCATGAACCCCTCGACGTGGGCGTGGAGAGCCTCGCTCCTGGCCGCCTTCGCGGCGAGCCGCCTCGTGGGCCTCACGCGCCTGCCCGCGTTCGTCGACGAGAACCTGCACATCTCCTGGGCGATGCACATCGCGCAGGGAGAGCGGCTCGGCCAGCCGTGGTCCCACGGCCGAGCCGTCCAGGTGTTCGCGAACGCGCTCGTCGTTCCCTGGGTCGGCGAGCACGCCCTCTGGGCGAGCCGCTGCCTGACCGTGGCGTTCGGCGCCTTGACCCTGCTCGCGATCCACGCGCTCGCCCGCCGCCTGTACGACGAGACGACGGCGCTCGTCGCCGGGGTGCTGTACGTCCTGTGCCCGATGACGCTCTTCTACGACCGCCTCGCCATGGCCGACCCCGTGATGTCCACCTTCGTCGCCCTCTCCCTGCTCGCCTCGGCGCGCGCCGCCCAGAGCGGCCGCGTCCGGGACGGTCTTCTCGCGGGGCTCCCGGCCGCCCTGGCGGTCCTCAGCAAGGCGAGCGGCGTCCTCCTGCTCTTCGTCCCCGTCGCGGCCTGGCTCGCGCTGTCGCGGCCGCTGCGCCGCGGGCTGCCCGCCCTCGGGGCGGCCCTCGCGGCCACGGCCGGGCTCGTCGCGTGGCCGCTCTGGCGCTTCCTGGAGGCGAGCCGGTCGATGGCGGAGCGGAACGTCGGCGGCGGCGCCGCGGGGTCTCTCGATCGCATCGTGCGCAACCTCGCCCTCGTCGCGGAGTGGTTCCCCGGATGGTGGACGCTCCCCCTCGTCCTCCTCGCGCTCGGCGGAACGCTCGTCGCGCTCGTGCGCCGGGACCGGCCGGGCCTCTACCTCGCGGCCGCGGGGCTCCTTCCCCTGGCCTTTCTCGTGGTCACGGCCACCTTCTGGTATCCCCGCTACATCCTGTACGCGGCCGTGCCGGGGGTGATCCTCGCGGCGCGGGCGCTTGCTGGAGCTCGTGGGCTGGGCCGCCTCCCGCCTCGGCGTTCCGGCCGGCGGCCCGCGTCACGCGCTCCTGGGTGCGGCCACCGCCCTCGCCCTGGTTCCGGCCGTGAAGGCCGACCTACTGGCTGTGGACGGACCCGAGCCGCGCGCCGATGCCCGGCCTGGAGCGCCTGCAGTTCGTGGACGGCTGGCCGTCCGGCTACGGCGTCGGCGAGACGGTGCAGTTCGTCAGGGACGAGCTGACCCGGCACCCCGAGGGCCTGACGGTCGTCGTCAACAGCCGCGCGCATCTCACGACGCGAGTGGCCCTGGGCGTCGCGTTTCGACGCGCCCCGGCGCTCCGTTTCGAGGACCTGCCCCTCGAACGCACCGACGTCCTGCCGCTCCTCGAGGAGTGGGCCCGGGAGCGCCCGACGCTGGTGGTGGTCTCGCCGGTGCCGGAAGGGCGGGAGCGGCCGTCGCCCGGCCCCTGGGCGCCGCTCGGCGCCACGCTCGCCCTCGAGACGCGCAAGCCGAACGGCGACCTCTGCGACCAGGTGTATCGCCTCGCTCCCCCCGCGCGAGAGAACTGAGGGTCGCTCCCGGCCTGCCTTTACCCGCCCCATCACACCGCGTAGGCTTCGCGGTGTGTCGGCGAGCCTCGACCTGAGCGTGATCGTCCCGGCCCACAACGAGGGCCCCAACCTCCGGGTCCTGCTGCCCCAGCTTCGGACGATCCTGGACGGCCTCGGAATCGAGTCCGAGGTCCTGGTGGTGGTCCGGGACGTCGAGGACGAGACCCGGGAGGCCGTCGCAGACGGGCTGGGCACGGTCGTGCAGCAGCGCGAGCCCGGCTACGGCGGCGCCCTGCGGACCGGGTTCTCGCGGGCCGCCGGGCGCTACGTCCTCACCATGGACGCGGACCTCTCGCACCCGCCGACCTTCGTCGCCGACCTCTGGAAGCGGCGGGACGAGGCCGAGGTCCTCATCGCGTCACGGTACGTCGAAGGGGGCGGCGCGAGGATGCCGCTCGTCCGCGCCCTGCTCAGCCGGGTGCTCAACCGCTTCTTCGCGCTCGGCCTCGGCGTGCCGCTGCGCGACCTCTCGAGCGGCTTTCGGCTCTACCGGACGAGCGCCCTCGACCTGCGGGCGGTCACCGCCAGGGACTTCGACGTCCTCCCGGAGATCGTGGTGCGGGCGTACACGGAGGGCTGGCGCGTCCGGGAGATCCCGTTTCGCTACGAGCCCCGGGTGCACGGCTCTTCGAACGCCCGGATCATCCCGTTCGGGCTGGCCTACGCGCGGACGTTCCGCACCCTCTGGTCGCTGCGCAACTCCGTCGACTCGGCCGACTACGAGGACCGGGCCTTCGACAGCGTCGTCCCCCTTCAGCGCTTCTGGCAGAGGCGGCGGCACCGCCACGTGACCGGTCTTCTCGAGGGGGAACGTCGGACACTCGACGTCGGCTGCGGCTCGAGCCGGATCCTGGCCGCGCTGCCTCGCGGCAGCGTCGGGTGTCGACCTCCTGATCCGGAAGCTCCGCCACGCGCGCCGCTTCGATCGGCCCCTGGTGCAGGCCTCCGCGCTCCGCCTGCCGTTCCGCGACGGCGCTTTCGAGCGGGTCCTCTGCTCCAACCTGCTGGAGCTCGTGCCCCGCGACGGAAGGGCGCTCGACGAGCTCGTGCGGGTCCTCGCGCCCGGAGGCCGGCTGATCCTCGCGACACCCGACTACGGGCGATGGCTGTGGGTCCTGGTGGGCGCCCTGTACGAGCGGCTCGTCCCGGGAGCCGGCGCGAGCCGGCACCTCGCGCGGTACACGAGGCGCGCGCTCGTCGCCGAGCTCGCCGGCCGTGGCTGCGCGCTCGAGACGGCGCGGTCCATCCTCGGCGCGGAGATGATCCTGGCGTTCCGGAAGGCGGAACAGGGCGGCTGAGGCTCGTTCTTCCGCCTTCCGTCAGCGCGTGGACGCGGGGTGCGGGGAGGGACGGACGTAGACCTCGCACCGCCCGCGGTGCGCCGGTGATTCCTGAAGGCCCCAGTGCTCCAGGAAGAGGGCCAGGGTCTCCGGGGGCAGCCCGTGGAAGCAGTTGAAGAAGGCCCCGACCGTGTAACGGTCGAGGTTGGCGAGGGTCCGGACGACGTCCGGGCTGTCGGGCCGCGGATCGCCCCAGCCCGGCCACATGACGGCACGCCGCTTCGCGTAGTAGGGCACTTCGGGGTCCCAGCCGAGGCCGAAGCCCACGATGACGTCGTCGGGTGCCGTGGCCTCGTTGATCGCGTTCGCCATGCGGACGACCCAGTTCGGCTTGCGGTAGGCGTCCTGCTGCTGCAGGGGCAGCATCCGGGTGACGTAGCCCCTCGCGAAGAAGACGACGACCACGGCCGCCAGCAACCAGGCCAGGTGGCGGCGGTTGTCGCCGGTCTCCAGGAGCGCCACGGCCGCGAAGCCGACCGCCGCGACCAGGTAGAGCCCCGCGGCGTACAGGTAGTAGGTGTGGCTCACGTCCAGCGGCGTGAAGATCAGGTAGTGGGCGAGGAAGCCGGCGAGGCCGAGAGCGAAGAGCCCGCGGCGCCGCCCGGCGACGAGGACGCAGGCCGCCGCCACCGCGAGCACCACGGGGTGGCCGATCGCGTCGGGGATGGCACTCTCCCACAGGATCGCCCAGGTGCTCGGAAGGAAGCGCAGGCCGGGGGGCCCGACGATCCAGTCCTGGAACAGCTGGCGGGAGGCGAGGCCCCACGTGAGGGGATTGAAGTCGAACGCCTTGAGGCTGTCCGCATACCGTTGCCAGAGCCAGCCGGCGCCGAACGGGAGGACGACGACGAGGGGCCCGAGGAGCGGAACGGCCGACCAATGGCGTGGCCGCGCGCGCACGACGGTCTGGAGCCACCAGACGCCGGCGAGAGCCACGAAGACGGCCACGGTCGGGGGCTTGACGGCGGCGCCGAGGCTGCCCGCCAGCACGGCGACGAGCGCGTCCGGCCAGGCGGCGCCGGGCGAAGTAGCGGCCGGAGAAGGCGAGGAAGGTGAGGCAGAGGAACAGGGCCGTCGACTCGATCATGAACGTCCGCGACCAGAAGAGGTACAGCGGGCTCATGAGCCAGAACGCCAGGATGAGCAGCCGCCGCCGGGCGGAGATGCCGAGCTCGGCGAGGAGGAGATAGCCCGACCCGAGCGCGGCGTAGAACAGGACGAGCGAGACGGCCCGGCCGGCGGCTTCGAGCTTCAGGCCGGTGGCCGAGACGAGGCTCACCACCAGCGCCTGATACAGCGGGATCTCGTGAGGAATCCGCCAGGGTGGACCCAGGAGGGGGGTCTCGTAGGCGAGCCACGGCCCCCCGTGCAGCATGAAGTAGGCCGACAGGGCGGTCTGGGTCTGGCGCCAGCCGTAGGCGTCCGAGATCGCGTGCGACCAGCCGATCGTCGCCACGGCGGCGCTCGCCAGGAGGCCCGGCCAGGAACAGGATGAGGATCGCCGTGTCTTCACGCGGGCTCCGGGCCATCGACGACGCTCCGTCTGCGAGGCGGCCCGATTCGGGAGTGGCGAGTCAATGAAGACCTTCGGTGCCGCACGGTCCGGGCCCGACCGTTGTGGCAGAATAGCGCCTTTCAGGGCTCGTCTGAGCCTTCCGTCCTTCTCGCCGACGAAGTCGGCCGACCCCAGGGAGCAGCGAATGCTGCAGGTAGCCATGAGCGGCGGCGAGGTCCGAGTGGTCGAGGTGCCGGAGCCCGTGGTGAGGCCCGGCACGGTGCTCGTGCGCACCAGCCACTCCCTCATCAGCGCGGGGACCGAGTCGGCCTCGATCGGCAGCGGGGGCCGCCGCGAGAACCTGGTCCTGAAGGCGATCCGCAACCCGGCCCTCGTGATGAAGGTCGTCGACCGCGTCGCGAGCCACGGGCTCAAGAGCACCGCCGAGCTCGTGAAGACGCGGGTCTCGACCGAGATGCCGAGCGGCTACTCGTGCGCCGGGGTCGTGGTGGACGTCGGCGAGGGCGTCGTCGACATCCACGTCGGCGACCGCGTGGCCTGCGCGGGGGCCGGCTACGCCAACCACGCCTCCGTGAACGTGGTGCCGAGGAACCTGGTGGCCCGGATCCCGGACGCCGTCTCGTTCGAGGAGGCGGCCTTCGCGACCCTCGGGGCGATCGCGCTGCAGGGCGTGCGCCGGGCCGAGCCGGGGCTGGGCGACCGGGTGGCCGTCCTCGGCCTCGGCCTCCTCGGACAGATCACGGCGCAGATGCTGCACGCGGCGGGCGCCGTCGTCATCGGCGTCGACGTCCGCCCCGATCGCGTGGCGCGCGCCCAGGCCCTGGGCCTCGACCAGGGCTTCACCGTCGCCGAGCGCGACTTCGTGGCCGGCGTCCTCGAGCGAACGGAGGGCCGCGGGGCGGACGCGGTGATCGTGACCGCGGCCGGGGGCGACGCGGGGCTCCTCAACAAGGCCTTCGAGGCGTGCCGGAGGAAGGGCCGGGTCGTGCTGGTCGGCGACGTCCCGATCCGCATCCAGCGCGACAAGATCTACAAGAAGGAGATCGACTTCCTGATCTCGACCTCGTACGGGCCCGGCCGCTACGACGCCGGCCTACGAGGAGAAGGGCCACGACTACCCGTTCGGCTACGTGCGCTGGACCGAGGGCCGCAACCTCGAGGAGGTGCTGCGCCAGGTCGCGGCGGGGTCTCTCCGCGTGAAGCCGCTCGTCGACGCGACGCACCCGGTCGAGAGCGCGGGCGAGGCGTACGCCTCGCTCGCCTCGGAGAACCGGCCGATCGGCATCCTGCTCGACTACCACCTCGATGCGACGGTCGCGGCACCGCGCGCGGTCTCGTACCGCCCGATCCGCCGCGCCGCGTCGCCGCCGAAGGACGGCACGTTCGGCGTCGGGGTGGTCGGCTACGGCGGGTACTTCCGCTCCATGCTGCTGCCGCTGCTGAAGGCGCACCCCGGCTTCTCGCTGGCCTCGGCCTGCGCCCGCAGCGGGCTCACCGTCCGCGCCGCCGTCGAGAACGACGGCTTCGCCAAGGGCACGACGGACTACCGCGAGGTCCTCGACGACCCCTCGGTGGCCGTCGTCTACGTGGCCACCCGCCACGACCTCCACTACGCGGTCGCCCGCGCGGCGGTCGAGGCGGGCAAGGCGGTGTTCGTCGAGAAGCCCATGACCATGACGGTGGCCGACGCGCGCGAGCTCGCCGGGGCCGTCGAGCGCCGCGGGACGCTCCTGACCGTGGGCTTCAACCGCCGCTTCTCGCCGCACGCCGCGCGGCTCAAGGAGCTCGCTCGACCCGATCGCCTCGCCCCGGACGCTCGTCTACCGGGTCAACGCCGGCTCGCTCCCGCCCGAGCACTGGCTCCTCGACCCCGTGGAGGGCGGCGGCCGACTCCTCGGCGAGGGCGTGCACTTCTTCGACATGCTCCGCTTCCTCGCCGGCGCGGATCCCGTGCGCGTGCGCTCGGTCTCCCCGGCGGGCAGGGAGCGGGACGAGGCCATCGTCGCCCTCGAGTTCGGGAACGGCTCGATCGGCACCGTGATCTACGCGGGCGGCGGCGCCTCGGGCCTCGGCAAGGAGCGGATCGAGGTCTTCGCCGGCGGCGCGAGCTTCGTCCTCGACGACTTCCGCAGCCTCGAGGTTCACGGGCTCAAGAAGGACGGCCTCAAGACGCGGGTCGTCGAGAAGGGACAGAAAGAGCAGCTCGACGAACTTCCACCGCGCGCTGCGCGGCGAGGCGCCCCTGGGCGTGACGGTCGAGGACGGGCTCCGGGCCACGTGGTGCGCCGAGATGGCGATCGCAGCGGCGGGGGCAACGGGATGAGTCGCGGGGGCCGCCCGCTACTTGCGCGCGAAGACGGTGAGGTACCAGCCCCACCGGTGGGCCAGCCTCTCGAATCGCCGGCGTAGCTCGCCGTGGACGGGTTTCGCAAACGGAACGAAGTGCCAGGGTTCGACATGGTCGGTCCGGATGCGAACGTCGCCGAAGGCCCCGAACAGGCGCCGGCACTCCCGGCGGCTCAGGACCTGGACGAGGGGCACCGCCTCCGAGCCCGCGGACCGATACTCGATGTCCGAGAGCATGCGCACGTACCCCTTTCGCCGCAGCTCGCCGAGCCGGATCCCGCGCCAGAGCACGGTGTAGATCCAGTGGAAGGCCGAGTGGCGATGGTAGAGGCCCACGATGGCCGTCCCCCCGGGCCGCAGCACGCGGCGGATCTCGTCGACGGCCTGTCCGATCGCCGGTGTGTGATGGAGCACGCCGAATGCATAGACGACGTCGAAGCTGCCGTCGGCCAGCGGAAGCCGCTCCGCGTCGCCGCGCACCAGCCGGGTCCGCAGCCCCTCGACCTCGAAGCGACGCGCGGTCAGCTCCAGGTGCCGCCGCGTGAGATCAAGGGCGAACATCTTCGCCCCGGCCCGAGCGAACTGCGCGTGGTCCGTGCCGAGCCCCGGCCCGATCTCGAGGACTCTCTTGCCGGCGAAGCCCTCGAAGCCCATGCGGGCACGCATCCAGGGCGCGTAGGATTCGTAGCGTTCGGTGTCGATCCTTCGGAAGAAGGCGGCCGTGCCCGGCTCGTGCTCCGCCGCGGTCTCCGCCCCGCACGGGTCGGTGTTCCACTGCTTCTGGGTCTCGGCCTTGTCGTCACGTTCGTTCAAGCGAAAGCCTCCGGCCACCGCGACGCGCGAACCTCGATCGACGCACACTAGCATGGGCGCCATCAGGACAGGCTCCGGCGCGCCATGAGCACACGGGGATGGATTCCGGACCGCGTCCGGGACCTGATGGGCCCGGGGCACGCGTGGCGCGGCTACGCCGGGCTCTCGATGGCGCGTCTCGTGGCGCAGGTGGTGGGGACGATCCTGACCATCGTGTCCGCACGCGTGCTCGCGCCCGAAGGGCGCGGCGAGTTCGCGGCGCTGTCCGCGACAGCCGTTCTCACCGCGCAGATGCTCAACCTGGGGCTCTCCTCGTCCCTCGCCGTTCTCTTCTCGAGGCGCCCCACCCGCATCGGGCGCTACCGCAGGCACCTCGTTCACATCGCCATCGGCTGGGCTTTCCTGCTCGCGGCCGTGGCCGCGGCGCTCGCCGTGCTGGCTCCCGGCACCGGGCTGCCCTGGTGGCCCCTTTGTGCCGCCTGGGTGCCGCTCCAGCTCCTGGGCCTCTACCAGGCCGCCGCGCTCGTGGCCCTGCAGGACGCCCGGACGCTCTCGCGCATCGAGCTGGCCGGTCGTTCGAGCGCCCTCGTGCTGGGCGGCGGCTCGCTTCTGGCCTTCGGGAGAGCCCTGTTCCCGTTCCTCCTGGCGGTCATCGCCGCCGACGCCCTCGTCGCCACCCTGGGAGCCCGGAGGCTGGCCGAGGTCTCCCCCGTCGGCGCCGGCGCGCCGACGGCAGGCCGTGTCGTTCTTCCGCTTCGCGTATCGCCTGGGCCTGCGCGCCTACCCGCCGCTCCTTCTGGGCTTCCTCCTGATCAAGTCGGACGTGCTCGTCCTTCGCCTGATGCGTGGGGCGAGCGAAACCGGGGTCTACTCCATCGCCTCCCAGATCGTGGACGTGGCCCTCATCCTGCCCACCACGATCGGCGCACTCGTCCTCGCCTCGGTCGTGCGCTCCGAGCGCCCGGCGAGTGAGCTGCTGCGGGCGATGCGGCCGGCGGCCCTGGCCGTGGGAGGCCTCGCCCTGGGGATGCTCGCCTTCGGTCACTGGGCCATCCTGTGGGTGTTCGGACGGCCTTTCGTCGGGGCCTACCCCGCGCTCGTGCTTCTCCTGCCGGGCTTCGTGGCGCTGGCGCTGCAGGGGCTCCTGGGCCAGTACTTCGCCTCGCGGGGCTTCCCCGTCTTCGTCTCGGTCTATTGGCTGCTCGGGCTCAGTCGTCAACGTGAGCCTGAACCTCCTCCTGGTGCCTCGCTTCGGGCTCCTGGCGACGGCGGGCTCCAGCAGCGTGGCCTACGGCCTGGTGTTTCTCCTGATGCTGCGTCGCTTTCGAGCCGAGCTACGCGGTGGAGAAGGCTCGTTGAGCCGACCGGCGGCGTGAGCCCGGTTGCCGATCGCCAGGCACGGACGACGTTCCCCTGGAGGACGGTGCTGCTGGGGATCGTCCTGGCGCTGCACTTCGTGTCCCGCTTCGAAGCCCATCAGACGACGCCCCTGCGGGTGCGGCACTTCTATCCGACCTCCTACTTCGTGTCCCTCTCGCTCCTGGCCGGCCAGGGCTTCAACTATCTCCTGCCAAGCGGACACGGGCCCGCCAACGGGCGCCTGGACGGCTTCGGTGGGCCCCTCCGTGGCTCCGCCCGCCGGCAGCCCCGCCGCGGCCGTGGTGGACTTCCTGCGGCTCTCCGGCCGCTCGGAGGTGACCCGAGACGAGTTCCGGAGCTACGTTTCACAAAGCGCCTCCTACGCAACCGATCCATGGGAGGCCACGCGCATCTTCGACGTCTACCTGACGGCGGCACTGTGGCGAGTCTTCGGGATCCGCTGGGACGTCTACTTCGTCTTCTACGCGCTGGTTTCGACGGCGGCGAGCCTCCTGCTGTTCGGCATCGCGCGTCAGGTCACCGGCAGCTACTGGTGCGGTGTCGCCGCGAGCGTTGGGTTCCTCGCCTCTCCGCTGGAGCGGTACTCGGCGACCTGGTCGGTCAGGGACACGGCTCCGCTGTGGTTCGCGGCCCTGGCTTTCGGGACCCTGGCGTTCAGCCTGAGTCCCGAGTGGCGCCATCGGCCGCTCGCGATAGGAGGCGCCACGGGTGTCGCGAGCCTGGTCGGCCTCGGCTGGCGCCCGGACACGCAGTTGCTGCCCTTGCTCGTGTTCTCGAGCCTCTCGCTCGTGTTCGGCGTCGAGCGACGTCCGAAGCGAGACCTCGTCCTGGCGGTATGCGGCTTCGTCCTCGGCTGTGGCACGGTCGTGCTGAGCCTCGGTTGGCTCGGGCCGCGCACGACGTACGACCAGGGCCCCGTGGTCTTCCACACGGCGTGGTATGGCGAGGCCTCGCGCAGCAACGCGCTGCAGACGGAGAACGCGTTCCAGGTTGCCCGTGACGACAACCTGACCCTCTACCAGGCCAACTACTTCGCACGGCAGCGTTACGGTGTCCACGAGCCGGTCATCCGGCGCCCCAACGACGCCGGGCACCTGCGTCGCGTGCAGGCGATGTACGGGGAGCTGGCCCAGTTCAACGCGCTCTCCTGGTGGAGGACCTTCCCGTCGTTCGTCGTTCGGAGCCTCTACGTGGACCGGCCGACGGTCCTCGGAAGCATCGTCGAGGCGGAGTACTTCTACTCGGGCAACGAGGGACCCTGGGCCGAGTTGCAGAGACGCCTGGAGTGGTACGGGGTTCTCGTCCCCTGGCTCGCGGCGCTCGGCGCCGTCCTGGGATGTCTCCATCCGCGGACGCGGGCTTGGACCGTGATCCTCGGAGGGCTCTTCCTCCAGGGCTCGGCTGCCCTGATGCTGGTCCTGCCGGAACCGAAACACCACGCGTCTCTGCTGATGCCGCTCCACGTGCTGGCCGCCATCGGCCTGTGGTCGGTCGTGCGGCTGGCGGCGTCCTGGCGGGGGCTCGGAGGCTTCAGGCAGCACCTGAGGGGAAAGGGCGGTCTCCTGGCGGTGGCTGGCATCATCGCTCTCCTGTGGCTGTTTGTCGGTGGATTCGCGAGATCCGTGTCGGCCCGCATCCAGGGCCGCATCGTCCACGACATCCTGCAACTCGGCCCCGGCCAGGATGTCACGAGCTCGAGGGCCAGCCCGAAGCTGTTCACCGTCAAGGTGGATGCGAGCTCGCCTCAGGCGACAGAGGGTTATCTCGTCACCGTGCGGTCGTCGAAGGAGGTGGACCTGCTCTGCGTCCACCAGCGCGAGCGAACCGACGGGAGCGCCTTCCTCGCTTACTACACGCGCCACCGGATCCTCCCTGGAAAGGACCGGCTCTTCTTCTTCAACGTGATCGCGGGCGCGGACGTGGGTGACCCTCGGCCGTACGAGGCTTGGGTTCGGGTCATGGGTCCCGCCGAGTTGGTCTCCGTTCGACGGCTCGACCTGTCGGGTTGGCGTCTGGGTCTGCCCCTGAGCGTCGTCCTCGACGAGCGCGGCATACCGGCTGAGTCCACGTTCGTCGGCGGGCACGAACCCTCGACCGACGGGCTCCCCGACCCGCCGACCGTCGCCGAGTTCCTGCGCAATCCCCGCGGCTTTCTCGTTCCGTATGAGCCGTCGCGCCGGCACTTCCTCGGCGATTGATGCCGTCATAGCCGCCCCGAGCCGTGCTCAACCGGTCCGGCGCCTTCTCCCGGCACCCGGCACCTGTGCCTGGCGCTCACGGCGTGGCCGGTATCGCCTCGGATCGCGCTTATCATGCCGGGATGAGGTCCGACGAGCGGCCTGCTCCTCACGGGAGAAGGGCGTGACGCGCGTGCAGCGGGGCGCGTGGGTGATCCTCGTCCTGGCCGCAGTCGCCGCGGCCGGCGTTGTCGTCGTCGTCTGGCCGCGCCTCTTCGACTCGACCCCGGACGGAGTCGGGACGCTCGCCAGCGCCCGATGCGAAGGCGTACCCACGGCCGGCTGCACGGTGAGCGTCCTGGAGATCAGCCGGGGAAGGCTGTGGCTCGAGGCGCGGGGGCCGGGAGCGCGCCGCATCGTCGCCGACTTTGATCTGCCGGCCACGGATGCACCCCCGAGGGCTCTCTTGCTGGCCGCCGCCGCCGTCGACCTCGCGCCGAGTGTCCTGCGAGCCGGTCCCTCGGGATGGCAGGCCGTCGCAGCGCGCGAGGTCGCGAAAGGGTCGCGTCGACGCCTCCTGGAGATCGAGGGCCTGAAGAGCGGCGACCGCCTGCGCCTCGTCCTGGAGCTCGAGCCCGCGCCGCAGGAAGCTCAGACACGGATGCGAGTCGAGGAGGTGGGCTTCTTCGCGTCCGAGAGGGCCCTCGTCCGGGACGACCGCCGTGTCCTGCGCGGCCTGACGGACCGCAGGGTCTACTACGGGATCCTGGCCAGGGCCTGCGTGGGGCTGGCCTGGCTGGGGACGATCGCCGCGTTCTTCGTCCCGCGGTCGAAGGCACCGCGGGTGGCCGCGGCCTTCACGTTCTTCCTCAGCCTGGCCGCGGCGTGCGTGGAGTTGTGGGTCGTCCACAACCCCTACTGGCACCAGGCACGCGACCTGCGCGTCCTCCTGGCGTCAGGTCCGGTCCAGGAGGGGGTCGGGGCCAACCTCAACTACGGGATGTACCTGGGGTCACGCCTTCTTCAGGGCGAAGGCCTCACGTTCGGACCGGGCTGGGTCCCCTGGGAGCGCATGCCCGGGTACGGCTTCTTCGGCGCCCTGGCTGGACTGGTGGCGGGGTTCAAGACCGACATCTTCAGCATCGGCCTCGCCTCGATCAAGCTGCACCTGCTGTTCTTCGCCGCGGCGAGCGCAGCCTTCGTTGCGGCTGCGACCCGGGTGATGCGACCGGGTGTCGCGGTCGGTGTCGCCGCACTCGTGTGCTTCATGCCGAACCAGCTCGCCAACACGCAGGCCGACTCGATCATGGTGTCGGTCTATCTGCTCACTGCGGCCGCCCTCTGTCTCTACCTCGATCGCGAGCGGGCGGGGGCCTTTCCCCCGTTTCGCTACCACGTGCTCGTCCACCTGTCTTTCGCGCTGTGGTTCTTCACGCGGCCGGAGGCCGTGGTGGGCTGGGCGGCGCTCTCGCTCCTCCTCTATCGGCGCGCGTGGCGCTACCTCCTCCTGCCCGCGGCGCTGTATCTCGCGATCGGCCTCTCGTGGGGCGCCTACAAGTACCAGTACACCGGCGAGTTCTCCATGACCACGAACACGGTTGGAGACAATGCGTGGATCGGTCTCTGGCAGGTGCCGAGCAAGTTCCGGTGGCAGACGAAGGACGAGAGCTACTTCGAATGGGCCGCGAAGGTGGGCGTGCCTCCCACGTCGAAGCGCGCCTCCGACGTGGCCCTTCGCGAGGTCGTCCGTTTCGGGGCCACCTACCCGGTGTACGTGACGCACCTCGCCTTCCACCGGTTTCTCGACTTCGTCAACGTGAACGTGTTCAACGGCGTCATCGCCTACCCGCACGTCGTGTACGAGAGGTGGCGGGGGCCCGCGGTCTTCACCCTCATGGGCGTCGTGGTCCTCTGCCTGGCCCTTCCCCACGAGGGTCGCAGAATGCTCTTCCTGGGTTGGCCCGTCCTCTTCAACCTGCCGCTCTTCCTGCTGTTCTTCTCCGACGGCATGCGGCACGTGGCGCCGTGCACGGCATCGCTGCTGGTGTCGGCTGTTCCCCCGCTGCTGGAGCCCGGCTTCTACCGGATGCTCGAGCGTCGGCGCCTCGCGAGCCTCGGCATCGCCGTGGCGTTCGTGGCCGTGTGGTTTCTCGCGCAGTGGGCCGATCTCGCGCTCCTCGCCTCCGACCGCTGGCGTTACTGGACGCCGTTTCTCGACCCGGCGCCCTTTGCCTGGTACCTGCCCTGACGATCGAGTTCCGAAGACCTACCGGGTCGGCTTCCAGCCGGGTCCGGTCGCCCACCCGGCCCTGAAGGCGCTCATGCGGATCGAGGTCGCGCTCGTCGAGCGTCCGCCGCTCGGGACCTCGGTGATGGCCGTGGCCCGGAAGCTCTCCGGGTAGTCGGATGAGCTACCGGCGATCGGCCTGGCGTTCGAAGCCGTGCGCGGCCTCGACCACCCAGCGCGGACGGCCCTTGGTCTCCTCGTAGATCCGGCCGACGTACTCCCCCAGCACGCCGAGCAGGAGGAGCTGGAAGCTCCCGAAGAGGATCAGTAGCAGCATGAAGCCAGCCCAGCCCGGAAGGTCGGTCGCGGTGTGGCCGAACATCCTGAAGCCGAGGAGCCGCCAGGCGAGGATGAACAGGCCCCAGGTCCCCGAGAACAGGATGAGGAGAAGCCCCAGCCACGTGGCCACCCTCAGGGGGACGAGCGTGAAGGAGAAGAGCCCGTCGGCGGCTAGGGCCAGGAGCTTCCCGAGGCCGTACTTGGTGGCCCCTGTCGCCCGCGCGGGGCGCTCGTACGGCAGCGGCCCGCTGGCGGAAGCCTGCCCACGCACGCAAGCCCCGCACGAAGATGCGGTGCTCGGGCATGGCCTTGACGACGTCGACGACGCGTCGGTCCATCAGGCAGAAGTCGCCGGCGTCGAGCGGCATGGCGACCTCGGAGGACGCGCGCAGGACCCGATAGAAGGCGCCGTACAGCAGGCGCTTGAGCGGCCCTTCCTTGCGCTCCATCCGCTGGCAGTAGACGACTTGGTCGCCGTCTCGCCAGTGCGCGAGGCACGTGGCGATCAGCTCGGGCGGGTCCTGCAGGTCCGCATCGAGGATCGCGACGGCCTCGCCGCGCGCCCACGAGAGCCCGGCCGCGATCGCGGCCTGGTGGCCGAAGTTGCGGGAGAGGCGCACGAGCTTGAAGCGGGGGTCGGCGGCGGTCAGGGCCGCGAGACGCTCGTAGGTGCCGTCGTGGGAGCCGTCGTCGACGAACACGACTTCCCACGGCATGCCGACGTCCGCGAGAGAGGAGAGGAGGCGCTCCTCGAGCAGGGGCAGGACCGCGATCTCGTTGTAGCAGGGGATGACGACGCTCAGGAGGCCGTGCTCGAAGCTCGACACGGGCCCATCTTGACACCGTTTGCCGCCGAGGAGCTCTCGACCCATGGTCACGTTGCCGCCGGGGGCCGAGCCGAAGCTATCATGCGGCGAATGCCGTCCCCAACGGGCCCTCAGAGGCTCATCCGGCTCCTCCGCCGCGGCCTGCGCAAGCCGCCGCGCGTGATCGCGCGCCGCGTGGTCTACGAGGCGCAGGTCCAGGCCGAGCGCTACGTCGCCCCCTGGCGCGCGCGCCGCTTCGACGCTCGTCGGCTGCTGCGGGCGTGCGAAGCGCCCGATCTCGACTCGCTCTGGGACCGCCTCGCCGCGCGGCCCTACCCCGCGCACACCGGCCCCGTGGATCGCCGCCGAGCATCGACGTCTCTGCCCGGGCGAGACCGAGCGGATCCACGACGGCCGCCGAGGACGCGCTCGCGCACCGCGTGCGGCTCCTCGGACCCGACACCGTCGAGCTGGGCCCGCGCATCGACTGGCTGCGGGACTTCCGGTCCGGCGTCTCCTGGCCGCGCCGCTACATGCGCGACATCGCCTACGTGAACCCTCGCGATGCGAGCGACGTGAAGGTGCCATGGGAGCTGAGCCGGCTGCAGTGGCTGATGCCCGCTGGCCAGGCCTACCTGCTGAGCGGAGACGAGCGGTACGCCGAGGCCGTCCGGGCGGTGCTCGAGGACTGGATCGACGCAGAACCCCTGCGCCGGGACCGTCAACTGGTCCTGCACGATGGAGGCGGCGCTGCGGATCCTGAGCTGGACGTGGTTCTTCCGCGTCTTCCACGCGAGCCGCGCCTGGGCGGACCCCGCCTTCCGCGAGCGGTTCCTGTGCGCCCTCTACCTGCACGGCGACTTCACGCAGAGGCACCTCGAGCACTCCGACGTCAACGGCAACCACTGCACGGCGGACGCGGCCGGGCTCGTCTTCGCGGGTCTGTTCTTCGGCCCGGGACGAGACCCGGAGCGGTGGCTGGCGCGAGGGTGGTCGCTGCTGTGCGAGGAGCTCCCGCGCCAGGTGACTCCGGACGGCGTCGACTTCGAGGCCTCCGTGGCGTACCACCGGCTCGTGGCCGAGCTGTTCCTGCTGCCGGCGCTCTACCGACGGGCGTGCGGGCTCGACGTGCCGCGCCGAGTACCGGGAGCGCCTCGTGGCGATGGCGCGCTTCACTGCCGCGTACACGCGGCCCGACGGCGGCACGCCGCTCTGGGGCGACGCGGACGACGCCCGCGCCCTGCCGCTCGGCAGCCAGGCGCTCACGGACCATCGCTACCTGCCCGGGCTCGTCGGCGCTGGCCTTCGACGTGGCGGAGCTGCGCGACGCCTCCGCCGGCAGCCGGAGCGAGGCGTTCTGGTTGCTCGGTCCGGCCAAAGCCGCCTCGCTTCCCGAGGCCGTCACACCGCCCCGCCCGCCCCGCTCCCGCGCCTTCCCCGACGGCGGCTTCTACGTCCTGCGCAACGAGCAGTCGACCACGTCTTCGTGGACTGCGGCCCGGTCGGGCCTCGCCGGCCGCGGCGGCCACGGTCACAACGACTGCCTCTCGTTCGAGGCCGACTCTCGACGGCGTGCCGCCTCGTCACCGACTGCGGCGCCTTCGTCTACACCGCCTCGTTCGCCGAGCGCAACCGCTTCCGCTCGACCGCCTTCCACAACACGCCGCGCGTCGACGGCGCGGAGATGAACCGCCTGCAGCCCGACCTGCTGTGGAGCCTCGAGTACGACGCGCGGCCCGACGTGCGCCGCTTCGAGACCGAGCACGGAAGCCGACGTCTTCTGCGGGGCGCACGCGGGCTACGAGCGCCTTCCGGCACCCGTCACGCCGGTCCGGACGATCGTGCTCGACCACCGGAGCCATGCGCTCACGATCACGGACGCCTTCGAGGGCTCGGGCCGCCACCGGATCGAGGTCCCGCTGCACCTCGCGCCGGGCGTCACCGCGTCCGCGGCCGGCGCGGGTCGTCTGGTCCTGCGCAGCGGAAACCGGGTCTTCGGACTCGACTGGGACCCGGCCGGGTCCTGGGCTCTCACGATCGGCGAGGGACGCGTGTCGCCCTCCTACGGGGTCGCGGTGAGGACCGTTCGCCTGGTCTTCTCCCGCGAGGGCGCGCTCACTCCAGGGCTCACGATCCGCATCGCCCCGGCGGATCGACCGTGACGACGCGTCCGTGGCCGTATCATTGCCGGATGCGGCCCGGGGAGATGCGTCCATGACGTCTCTCGCCCTCGCTCTCGTGACGGCCTTCGCCCTGTCGCTCGTGGCGACACCGCTGTGCCGCGCCGCCGCCCGCCGCTGGGGGCTCCTCGACCGGCCGAACGAGCGCTCGTCACACCAGGAGGTCGTGCCACGCGGCGGGGGGACGGCGATCGCTCGTCGCGGTGCTCGTCGCGCTCGGGCTCGCGCGGTCGGCCTGGGGCGACCGCCCGGGCGCCGCTGCCGATCCTGCTGGGCGGCGTGGCCCTGGCGCTCATCGGGCTGGCCGACGATCGTGCCGGCCTGTCCGCCTTCACGCGCCTCGTGGCCCAGCTCGGCGTCGTGGGCCTGGTCGTGCTTCGGGTGGGCGGGTTCGAGCGCGTGCCCCTGCCGGCGCTGCTGGAGCACCACCTCGGCCCGCTGGCGCGCGGCCGCCACGGTCCTCTGGATCGTGGCGGTGGTGAACTTCTACAACTTCCTCGACGGGATCGACGGCCTGGCCGCCCTGCAGGCCGTCGTGACCGGAGCGGGCGTCCTCCTCGCGGGCTGGGACCCGTTCGCCGCCCTGCTGGCGGCGGCGCTCGTCGGGGCCGCGGCGGGCTTCCTGCCGTTCAACTGGTCCCGGGCCAGCGTCTTCCTGGGGGACATCGGCAGCTATTTCCTGGGATACACGCTCGCGGCGCTCCCGCTCCTGGCTCCGCCGCAGCTGCGGTCGCAGGCCGCGGTCGTTCGTGGCCGTGAGCCTGTGGCTGTTCCTGGCCGACGCGACGTGGACGCTCGTCGGCCGTGCCCTTCGCGGCGAGCGCCTCGTACGAGGCGCACCGCGAGCACCTCTACCAGAAGCTGGCCCAGCGCTGGGGCCACGCGAGGGTGACGGCGGCGATCGGCCTGGGCTCGACGGCCCTGACCGTGCCGGCGGTCCTCTGGTGGCGCAGCCAGGCGCCGCGGTGGGCGTGGGTGGCGTTCGGCCTCGGCCTCGTTCTCTTCGCCGTCGAGTGGGCGATGGCGCGGTCCGCCGGGACCTCGCGTGGCGACGGCCTGGCGCTGGCCGGCGCCGCAGTGGTTCGCGGGCGGGCGCCGACTCGTCCTCACCCTGGGCCTCGACGCGCTGCTGATCTGGGCGTCCTTCTACGCCGCGCACGTCCTGCGCTTCGAGGGCCAGATCCCGCTCGAGAACGAGCAGATCTTCCGGCGCTTCCTGCCGCTCTTCCTCGTGATCCGGCTCTCGCTGCACCTCGCCTTCGGCCTGCACCGCTGGTCCTTCCGCCTCTCGGGCTTCTACGAGGCCATGCGGGTCGTGACGGCGACGGCGGTCGGCACCGTCGGCTTCGTGGCCGCCTTCTACTTCCTCCAGACCCCCGGCCCGCCCCGCTCGGTGCTCGTCGATGGAGTTCTTCCTGACGGCGAGCCTCGTCGGCGCCTTCCGCTTCTCGCCGCGGCTCGCGAACAACTGGCTCCTGGCCCAGAGCCGCTCGCGCTCGGCCACGCGCGTGCGCACGCTGATCGTGGGCGCGGGCTCGGCCGGCGATCTCCTTCTCCGGGACCTGCGGCGCTCCGACGAGCACTCGTACGAGGTGGTCGGCTTCGTGGACGACGACCCGGGGAAGTGGGGCCAGTGGATCGGGGGCTGTCCGGTCCTCGGGCCGATCGACCGGCTGCCCGCGATCGCGAAGAGCCGCGAGGTGGAGCAGCTCCTCTTCGCGATCCCGCGGCTGCCGGCCGCGCGCGTGCGCGAGATCCTGGCCGCCTGCGCCGACCTCAAGCTCAGCTACAAGATCCTGCCGGTCTCCTTCGCCTACCTGAACGACCGCGTGGAGGTCTCCGCCCTCTCCGACCTCTCGCCCGACCACCTGCTGCCGCGCAACCAGGTGCTCTTCGACGCGGACGAGCTCGACCGGCTGGTTCGCGGCCGGCGCATCCTGGTGACGGGAGCCGCCGGCTCGATCGGCAGCGAGGCGTGCCGTCAGATCGCCGCCCACGCGCCCGGCGGCACTCGTGCTCGCCGACATCGACGAGAACAACCTGTACTTCCTGTTCCGGGACCTCGGTCGGAAGCACCCCGACCTCGCCGTCCATGCCCAGGTGGTGGACATCCGCGACGCCGGCGCGCGTCGAGCAGCTCCTCGGCGAGTACCGCCCGCACGACGTCGTCCACGCCGCCGCCCACAAGCACGTCCCGCTCATGGAGTACGCCCCCGAGGAGGCGGTCAAGAACAACGTGACCGGCTGCCTGAACCTGGTGGGGGCGGCCGACCGCCTGGGGGTCGAGCGCTTCGTGCTCGTCTCGACGGACAAGGCGGTCAACCCCGCGAGCGTGATGGGAGCCACCAAGAGAGTGGCCGAGCTTCTCCTCCAGCACCACAAGGCGCGGTCGCGCACCCGCTTCACCACCGTCCGCTTCGGCAACGTGCTCGGCAGCGCCGGCAGCGTCGTGCCGCTCTTCAAGGAGCAGATCGCCCGCGGCGGGCCCGTCACCGTGACCCACGCCGACTGCCGGCGCTACCTGATGACGATCCCCGAGGCGGTGGGCCTGGTGCTGCTGGCCGGGCTCGGCGGCCACGGCGAGCTGCTGATCCTCGAGATGGGCGAGCCGATCCGGATCGTCGACCTCGCCCGCATGATGATCTCGCTGTCCGGCCACGTCCCCGACAAGGACATCCCGATCGTCATCACGGGCCTTCGCCCGGGCGAGAAGCTCGACGAGGAGCTGATGAGCGTGGAGGAGGCGGCCGCGAGCCGCGAGATCCGGCCCAAGGTCCGCGCGGTCCAGGGCCCGCCGCCGCCCGCGGACCTCCTCGAGCGTGTCGTCCGGCTCGAGGCCCTGGCCCGCGCCGGCGACCGCGCGCGCCTGCTCGACGCGCTCGTCGAGATCGTGCCCGGGTTTCACGCCGGCGCGGCCGGCGAAGAGCGTCACTCCCAGCGGATCGCGCTGACCGACACGCCGAGCTCGCGCCGATCCGCCTCGCCGCCGGGCCGGAACGTGCGGGACACGCTGAGCCGCAGGGCGCCAGGCACGCCGAAGTCGAACCGCCGCTCGACCGTCCCCGGCCGGCGGAAGACGACCGCTCCCGCATCCCGTCCCTCGAAGCTGAGCGAGAGCACCACGGGATCGCTCGCGGCGTCGGGATGGTCGCAGGTGAACGACAGGCGGAACGGCGCGGCGCGCGAGACGTTGACGATCCCCCGCCGAGCCATCCAGCGGAACTCGCCCGAGGGCCCGGTCTCGGGGCGATAGAACCCCTCGAACTCCGCCGCCTCGTCGGGAAGATAGGCCGGGAGAGAGAAGCGGCGCTTGAGGCTCGCGTAGCCGCGGTCCCCGGCGTAGCCGACGGCCGAGACGAGGACCAGCGCGCCCAGGGCCAGGAGGGCCACCGGCGTCCGCGCGCGCGACCGGCGGGCCACGGTCGCGGGTCGAGCGTCGTCGCGTAGCCGGTCAGGGCCGACGAAGAGGAAGAAGATCACCGGGATGTAGGCCATGCCCTGGAAGAGGCCGTAGAAGTGGAAGAGGACGAGGCCGAGGAGGACCGCGAGCGCCTCGAGCGGCTCGCCGTCGCGCCGGAGCGCCCGGGCCGCGGCCAGGAGGCCCTGCGGCGGCGAGCGCGAGCCACAGCCCGAGACCCACGGCGCCCGTCCCGGCCAGGACCTGCAGGTAGGTGTTGTGGCTGTCGTCGAAGAGAGGCTCGCTCGGCGTCCTGTTGCGACGGCCGTGTTCACGACACTCGCGACCGCCGAGGACGGGATGTCGAGCTGGGCCCGCAGGTGCATGTTGAAGCTCTCGTAGCCGAGGCCCAGCAGGGGCTTCTGCCTCGCGAGCTCGATCGCGTACCGGGCCGCCACGGGGCGCGGCGACGTGAGGCCCAGGCCCCGGAACCGCACCTCCCGCGAGAGCCCCTCGAGCCGCCCGGGGGATCCCCGTCGCCGGACGGCGGGGCCGCGTGGTGAAGAGCGCGACGGCGAGCGAGCACCGCGAACGTGGCGACCGCGGAGCCGAGGGCCAGCCAGACGACGGGTCCCGGGGACGGGAGCGGGCGACCGTGGCGCCGCGCCAGCAGGAGCGAGGCCGGCGAGAGCCGCGATCAGGACGAGGCCGGCGAGCCACGAGGCCCGGGCGCCCGAGAGGAAGAGGCTCGCGGCGCACAGCCGGGAGAAGACAGGCGATCGCCACGCGCCGCAGCCCCCGGGCTTCCCAGAGCTCGAGCAGGACGAAGGGCAGCGCGCAGGCTCACGAAGCAGGCGAACCAGCTCGGGTTGCCGAAGGTGGACTGCAGGCGCCGGTACTGCGCGCCGTAGAAGAGGTGCGAGAGGTTGTAGCGCGCGAGCGAGAAGACGCCCAGGAAGTCCAGGAGCCCCAGGACGACGGCCACCAGGGCCGCCCAGGCGACCCCCCGGAAGAGGCCCCGGTAGAGCGCGCGCGCGTCCGGCTGCGACGACAGCAGAGAGGCGAACAGGAGGAACAGCCACAGCCGGTTGACGGACGCGATCGGGTAGAGCGGGTCCTTCGGGAAGGCGCCCAGGATCGCGCGGCGCGAAGGCGCTCGCCCTCGAGGAAGAGGCGGTGCTCGATCACCGCGGGGGGCAGGAGCAGCAGCGAGGCGGTCGCCACGAGCGCGTACGCGGCGAACAGCGGCACGGACGAGGCCCCCGCCGCCGCGCCGGGACGGCCTCGTCGCGACGCGGGCCCGCCGCAGCAGCAGGACGAGGGCGAGCGCCGTCACCAGCAGCTCGAAGGCCTGGCTCGGGAGCCGGTAGGCGTGGAAGCCGTAGAGGAAGAACGAGGCGCCGAAGAGGGCGAGAGCCGGGGCGAGGAGCGCGGGCCGCAGCGAGGCCGAGGGCCACCGCGAGCGCGACGCCCAGGACGAGGACGTCCCCGGCCCGCGCGCCGGCGGCGTGAAGCGCGTCGGCGCGCGCGGCGAGGTTCGCCGAGCAGGAAGAGGAGCGCGAGGAGACGGCCGAGCGTCTGGAGGACCCGTCTCGCGGGGAGGCCGAAAGACGCTCGCATCGCCGGGGACGACACCACGCGGGAGCTTATCAGGTCGTCGGCGTGGTAGTCTGGCCGCTCCAGCGCGTATGTCCAGCCCCGAGACGGCTCCCGCCCTCGTTCTCTCTCCCACCCCGCCGTCCCCGGAAGCGCGAGGCTTCTTCCTGTCCCGCTTCGGGCCCGACGTCGCCTTCGCCGACCTGGCCGGCCTGCGCCGCGCGGGCCTCGGCACCCTCCGGAAGCGCGCGCGCGCACCGGTCGTCGTCAGCGGACCGGTCGGGCGAGCTGCGCGCTCTTCGAGGACTACCTGGTCGTGCTCGCCTTCCTCGTGCCGGGCGCGCGGCGGGAACGACAGGTGGCCGAGAGCGGCGCCCCTCGCCGCTCGGCCGTGCGGCACCTCGCGCGGTCCGCGGTCCGGGTCGCCGTCGGCCTCGCGGTCGGAGTCGTGGCCCTCGCGTCCGCCTGGCGGCGCGCCGGACGCCTCGCCCGGGCACCCTTCGCCCCCCAGAGGGTCGGGAGCACGGCCCGCTGCCTCTACCTCAAGCCCACCCTGAGCTTCGGCGCGAGCGTCGGCGGCTCGGTCGCCCACGTGGCCGGGGTCGCGAACGCGCTCGCCCGCGCCGGGATCGCGGTGCGCCTCGTGAGCGCCCACGAGCAGCCGCTCATCGACCCTCCGTGCACCCAGAGGGTCGTCCCCCCGCGCTTCCTCATCTCCTTCCCCTTCGAGGTGAACCCGCACCGCTACCAGGGTGTCTTCCTGCGCGCCGCCCGCGAGGAGGCGCGGGAGAGCCCGCCCGACTTCATCTACCAGCGGTTCGCCCTCAACGACATGTCCGGGGCGCTCCTGCGCGAGAGGCTGAAGGTGCCGCTCGTCCTCGAGTTCAACGGCTCGGAGGTCTGGGCCCAGCGCCACTGGGGCGAGCGGCTGCGCTTCGAGGCCCTGGCGGAGAGGGTCGAGCGGGCCAGCCTGCGGCACGCCGACCTGGTCGTGGTGGTCTCGCAGGCCCTCGTCGAGCAGGCGGTGGAGCGGGGCGCCTCGCGCGAGCGGGTCCTCTTCTACCCCAACGGCATCGACCCGCACTGCGTTCGATCCCCTGCGCTTCACGGCCGAGGACAGGCGTGCGCGCCCGCGCGGAGCTCGGCGTCCCCGCGGACGCGGACCTCCTCACCTTCGTCGGGACCTTCGGGACCTGGCACGGCACCGACGTCCTCGCGATCGCCATCCGCCGGCTGATCGACGAGGATCGGGCGTGGCTCGAGCGCCGCCGGGTCCACTTCCTCTACGTGGGTGACGGACCGCTCGCCCCGCGCGTGCGCTCGATCCTCGGGGAAGGCCTGGGCCGTCCCTTCGTCACGCTGGCCGGGATCCGGCCCCAGGCCGAGACCCCGCGCACGCTCGCCGCCTCCGACATCCTGCTCTCGCCGCACGTCCCGAACCCCGACGGCACGCCCTTCTTCGGCAGCCCGACGAAGCTCTTCGAGTACATGGCGATGGGCAAGCCGATCGTGGCCTCCGACCTCGACCAGATCGGCTGGGTGCTGAAGGGCTGGAGGCCCGGCGAGCCGCCCCCGGCCCGCCGGCGAGCCGCGGACGGACCGCGGGCGGCGCTCCTCGTCGAGCCGGGCCGCGTGGACGCGCTCGTCGCCGCCATCCGGCAGGCGGTCGAGATGCCGCGAGGCGGAGCGCGCGGCGCTCGGGCGGCGAGGCCCGCCGCCTCGTCCTCGACTCGTTCACCTGGGACCGGAACGTCGCCGCGGTCCTCGACCGCCTGCGCTCCGGCGGGGACGCCCCGCAGGAGATCCGCGGGCCGAGGCGTCCGGGAGCGGACGTGACGGACGGTGGCGATCGCCCGACGGCTCCGCGCGCAGACCTGCGGCGGGTCCGCGATTTCTGGCAGGCGACGCCCTGCGGAGAGGTGTACGCGCAGGGCCAGTCGCCGGGCGAGCGGCTGGACGCCCAGGCCCGCGCCCGCTACGCGCTCGAGCCGTGCATCCGCTGGTTCGCCGGGTTCGAGGACGGGCGCGGCAGGGACGTGCTCGAGATCGGCGTCGGCATGGGAGCCGACCACCTGGAGTGGGCGCGGGCCGCGCCGCGGTCGCTCACCGGGGTCGACCTCACCGGCCAGGCGATCGCCGTCACGCGCGAGCGCCTCGCGCTCCACGGCCTGCGCTCGCGCCTGCTGGTGACCGACGCCGAACACCTTCCCTTCCGGGACGCCTCCTTCGACCTCGTCTATTCCTGGGGTGTCGTCCACCACTCCCCGGACACGCCGGCCGCGGTCCGGGAGATCGCGCGCGTGCTCCGGCCGGGCGGCCGGGCGCGGGTCATGATCTACCACCGCCGTTCGCTCGTCGGGCTCATGCTGTGGCTGCGGTACGGGCTCCTGGCCGGCCGGCCGGGGCGCTCGCTCGACGAGATCTACGCGCAGCACCTGGAGAGCCCGGGCACCAAGGCGTACTCGCCCGCCCAGGCCCGCGAGATGTTCGCCGGGTTCTCCGACGTGCGGGTCACGAGCGAGCTCGGCCCGGGAGACCTGCTGCAGGGCGCCGCCGGCCAGCGGCACCGAGGGGCGCTCCTCGACGTCGCGCGGCGACTGTACCCGCGCTGGGCCGTCCGGCGCTTCCTCTCCGGGCTACGGCCTGTACCTGCTGATCGAGGCACGGCGCCCCGCCGGCCCGGGAAGCGGGCCGTGAGAAGGGACGCGCTCCGCGGCCCTCGCGCTCGCGCTCCTCGTCGCCGGGCTGTGGTGCGTCGTCGTCGGCCGCACGAGCCTCGAGGCCTGGCGCGTGCCGGTCGACACCGACGCCGACGCCTGGCTACACGCTCGCCACCCTCAAGGCCGCGCAGGACGGGCACCTCGACGCCGCTCGGCCCGGTCGAGGTCCCCGAGCTCGGCGCGCCCCACGGCGCGAGCTGGAACGACTTCCTGCGGCAGCACAAGCTGCAGTACGGGCTCGCCGGGGGTCTCGCGCGCGCCCTCGGGCTCTTTCCCACCGCCAACCTGCTCGTGCTGCTCGCGGCGGTGCTCGCGGCCCTCTCCTTCCAGGCCGTGAGCCGTCACTTCGGCGCGCGGCCCGAGTGGGCCTTCGCCGGCGCCTGCGCCTTCGCGCTCTCGCCGTTTCTCTTCCACCGTTCGCTCGCGCACCTCACGCTCAGCTTCTACTGGCCGATCCCGCTCGCCGTGCTCGTCGTCGCCTGGGCCTTCGAGGAGCCGGGGATCCGGCCGGGATCGCGCCGCTTCGCGGTCGCGCGTGGCGATCGCCGTCGTGACCGGCCTCCACAACGTCTACTTCGCGGCGCTTCTCGCCCAGTTCCTGGGCCTCGCGTTCCTCGTGCAGGGGCTCGTGCGGCGCGCTCCGAGGGCGGCCCTGTCGTCGCTCGCCCTCCTCGCGCGTGCTCCTCGCCACGGTGCTGGCCGACAACGCCAACCTGCTCGTCCAGGCCGCGCGGGAGGGCGCTGCCGGCCGACGCCCTCCTGCGCCCGTACGGCAACCTGGAGCGCTACGCGCTCAAGCCGATCGAGCTGCTGCTGCCGCTCGGCGAGGCCGGCATCGTGCCCTGGCGGGCCGCCGGGAAGCCGTACCTGCAGGGCGCCCTCTACCGGGGCGAGCTCGGCTCGGCCTACCTCGGCCTCGCGGGCGTCCTGGCCCTCCTCGGCCTCGCGGTCGCGACGACGCGGGCGGGGCTCGGGCCGGCCGAGGGGCCCGTGCCCGGCGCCGCCCTCGCGCTCGCCTGGATCTTCGCCTACGCGGTCGTCGGGGGGCTGAACGGCCTCCTCGGGCTCGCCGGCTTCGTCTGGCTGCGCGCCACGAACCGCACCAGCATCTGGATCCTGGCCGTCGTCCTGCTGTGGGGGGCGACGGCGGTCTCGCGGGCCGCCTGGACGCGCCGGCGCGCGGCGAGCGTGCTCGCCGCCGCGCTCCTCGCGGCCCTCACGCTCGCCGACCAGCTCCCGCCGCGGACGCGGCCGGAGGCGATCCGGGAGCGTGGCGCCGTCCTGGCCTCCGACGCCGTCTTCGCCCGGTCGCTGGAGGCCGTGCTGCCCCGCGGGGGCGATGCTCTTCCAGCTCCCGGTCGTGGACTTCCCCGAGGGGCTGCGCGTCCGCGAGGCGAGCGACTACGAGCACCTCCGTCCGTACCTGCACTCGAGGCAGCTGCGCTTCAGCTACGGCTCCGACAAGGGCCGGCCGCGCGAGGCGTGGCAGCGGCGCGTGGAGGCGCTCGAGCCGGAGGCGATGGCGGACGCGCTCGAGCGCATGGGCTTCGCGGGCCTCCTCGTGATCCGCAAGGCCTACGAGGACGGGGCCCGGGAGCTGCGCGAGCGGCTCGCGGCCACCGGCCGGCTCGAGACCCTCTCGAGCCCCGACGACGACTTCCTGTTCATCCGGCTGCGGCCCGCCCCGAGCCCGCTGCCGCCCGACGAGGTCGTCCCGCCGGCGCCCGGGAGCGAGAGCTCGTGACCTTCGCGGGCTCCCTGCTCCTGGTCGCGGCGCTCGCCCTCGCGTCGCTCCTCGCCGGCCGCCTCGTCGTGGGCGGCTTCGGCGCGGACCTGCTGCGGCGCTTCGACCCGGCGGGCGCCGCGGGCTCGCTGGTCCTGGGCGCGGCGGTCCTCACGCTCCTGAGCATCGGGCTCTCCGCCGCCGGGTTCCCGACCCCGCCCCTCGTCGCGCTCGTGCCGGCGGTCCTCCTCGTCCCGCTCGCCCTCGCGTGGAGGAGGCGCCGCCTCGACGTCCTGCGGCCCCGCGGGCCGCGCGCGCGCCTGGCTGGCGCTCGCTCGTCCCGGTCACGGCCACCGCGGTGGTGGCGCTCCTGCCGGTCCTCCGGACGAACGGCTTCGCGATCGGCAACGACACCTACACCTACTGCGCGTTCAGCGAGTGGCTGCAGCATCACGGCTTCTCGGAGCCCTGCCGCCTCGACCCGTTCTCGCCGGTGACCGGCATCCCGTGGCTGTGGCAGCGGCTTCACTACGACCTCGGGATCGCTCACCTGCTGGCGCTCGTCCAGGCGGCCGCGAGAGCGCCGGTCTCGCTGCTCGTCTACCCGGCCACCGCGGCCTTCGGGATGGTGGCGGTCACCGCGGCCCTGTTCCTCGCCGGCGCGCTCGGTCCTGCGCCTCGGCTCGCGCGTGGACCGGCGGCACGACGCTCGTCTTCGCGGTCGTGCCCCACGCCTTCTACTGGGGGCACCACAACGGCTTCCTCCAGCAGACGTACGCGCTCGCCGTGTTGCTGCTCGGCGTGGTGCTTCTCGCCCGCTCCGCCCGGCCGCCGCGGCTGTCCGCCGGCAACGCCGTGCTGGCCGCCGTCCCCTTCGTGTTCCTGCTGGCCGTGTACCTGCCGCTTCTCCCCGCGCTCGTCCTCGTCGGCGCGCTCGCGCTCGTCCAGGGCTTCCGCCGGGCCCGCCGCCGCGGGGCGCGAGCGCCGCTTCGCCGCGTGGGCGGGCGGCGTGGCCGCGCTCTTCGTCCTCCTCGGCCTGCGCGACCTCGTCGGGGTGGTCCTGCGCATGCGCGGGTTCATGACCGACGTGGCGGGGGGACACGTGCCGCTCGCGGCCGTCGAGTTCTTCCAGTTCGCCCTCGGCGCGCGGGTCTTCGCGCCGGGCTCGACGATCATCGAGTCGTGGCCCTGGACGGCGCTCAACCGCGCGCTCGCGCCTCTCACCCTCGGCCTCGCCCTCTACGGCCTCGGCCTCGCCCTGCGCCGGGAGCGCAGCCGGGGGCTCGGCGCGGTCGCCGCGCTCTTCGGCGTGGCGATCCTGTACTACGCCCTCGCCGTGGAGGACCCCTGGAAGCACCGGCTCGGCCACACCTGGAACGTGTTCAAGCTGTGCCAGTGGTCCTACCCCTTCGTCCTGCTGCTGGCCGCCCTGGGCGTGCGAGCGCTCGTCCGAGAACGCACCCGCGGGCGCGGCTCGTCGTGTCGAGCCTGGCTCTCCTGGCTCCCCTCAGCCTCGCTCCCGTCCACTGGACCTGGAGCGAGCGCGCTGGGACTCACGATGCGGGAGGTGCTCCCCGGCGCCCGGCCTCTCGAGGAGCTCGCGGCCCTGAAGCAGCGGATCCAGTCCCTGCCGCCCGGGACGCTCCTCGTCGTGGGCCGGCCGGCGAACGTGAACCGCTGGCTCTCCGCGTACACCGGCCTCCTGGCCTACCCGCGGGCGATCGTGGGCGACTGGGCGGACAGCGCGTCCGTCTCGAACCCGGACGGCGCGGCGGCACTCTACGAGCGGACGCTCGAGCGGTGGGACGACCCGCGCGTCGTCCCGATCGTGGCCGGCTACGTCCCGTTCCAGGCCGGAGGCGTCGAGGAGCTCGGAGGCGGCTACGCGCGCCTGCTGCCGACCGATCGCCCGCTGCCGGTGCACGTCGTCAACCCGTCGGGCCTCGACCGGGACGAGACGTCGGGACGGCCGCGTCTTCACGATGGGGCGAGGGACGGACCAAGATCGTCGTCTTCTCGCCCGCGGCCCTGCACGGCGGAGCTCCGCCTCTCTCTCCGGCCCTACCCCGGCCGGCCGGGCACGCGCCTCCTCGCCTTCCACGCCGCGGAGGACTACAGCCACCGCAGCGTGCGTCTCGCCGCGGAGGGCACTCCCGTGGCGGCGGTTCCGCTCGCCGGGGAGACGGCGCTGCGCCTCCCGCTGAGCCTCCCCGCCGGCCTCAGCACCGTGGTCCTGGTGGTGGACGAAGGGCGGGGCGTCCTCGACGCCCGCACCCCCGTCACGGTCGTCGGGCTCGCCCTCGAGCCCGGCGAGGCCGTCGCGAGACCGGGCGACGGGGGTCGAGGTTTGGCCCGTTCCGAACCCGGAAGGTAGACTGCTCCCCATGACGGTTCCCATGGTCGACCTCCGCGCGCAGTACCTGCGCATCCAGGAGGCCGTCGACGCGGCGATCGCCCGCGTCGTGGCCAGCACCCAGTTCATCGCGGGAGAGGACTGCCGCCTGTTCGAGCAGGAGTTCGCGGCGTTCTGCGGCGCCCGTCACGCCGTGGGCGTGGCCAACGGCACCGACGCCCTGACGCTCGCGCTGC
The DNA here is from genome assembly GCA_963818355.1 of uncultured Acidobacteriota bacterium. Lineage (GTDB taxonomy): Bacteria > Acidobacteriota > Vicinamibacteria > Fen-336 > Fen-336 > DATBSL01. Next base: position 120,497 of record CAWFSB010000030.1, read on the forward strand.
GGGCGTACGGCGTCGGGCCGGGCGACGAGGTGGTGACGGTCGCCAACACCTTCATCGCGACCGGCGAGGCGATCCTGCTGAACGGCGCCACGCCCGTGTTCGTGGACGTGGACGAGGCGTCGTTCACGATGGACCCCGGGAGGCTCGAGGCGGCGATCACGACGCGCACGAAGGTCGATCCTGCCGGTCCACCTCTACGGCCACCCGGCCCCGATGGACGAGATCCGGGCGGTCGCCGAGCGCCACGGGCTCCCGGTCCTCGAGGACGCGGCCCAGGCCCACGGCGCCGAGATCGCGGGACGGCGCGGCGGGCAGCCTCGGCCACGCCGCGTGCTTCAGCTTCTACCCGGGCAAGAACCTCGGCGCCTACGGCGACGCCGGCATGGTCGTCACGAGCGACGCCGACTTCGCCGCCCGCGTGCGGCAGCTCGCCAACCACGGCGCGGGCAAGGCCCGGTACGACAACGTGGTGCCGGGAACGAACAGCCGCCTCGACACGCTGCAGGCCGCGGTGCTGCGCGCCAAGCTGCCCCACCTCGAGCGCTGGACGGCGGAGCGCCGCGAGCGGGCGGAGGCGTACGCGGCGGCTTCTCGAGGGCGTGCCGGGCCTCGTCCTGCCGCGGGAGCAGGCCTGGGGTCGCTCGGCCTGGCACCTCTACACGCTGCGACTCGCGAACCGCGACGCTCTCCAGGCCCACCTCACCGCGCGCGGGATCGCGACGGCGGTCCACTACCCGCGGCCGATCCACCTGCAGCCGGCGATGGCCACGGCCGGCGGCCGGGTCGGGCGACCTGCCCGTCTCCGAGCGCCTCTCGCGGGAGGTGATCCAGGTTCCGCTCTATCCCGAGCTGCCCATGGAGAGCCTCGAGCGGATCGCGCAGGAGATCCGGGCCTTCTGCGGCGCCGGCTGAGAGCCGGATCCACGTGGTGACGGGACACCGGAGCTTCCGGATGGCGGAGCGCCGCTCGAGGTGAAGGCGCCCTCGTGAGCGTGCAGGCTGCCCGGCTCCTTCCGGAAGCCGTCGTGGTCGCCTTGCTCATCATCGGATCCGGCGTCGGGTCGCTGGTGCTGGGTCAGGACATCAACACCGACCTGTGCCGATACCATTTCTACAATGGCTACGCGTTCGTCCACGGACGGTTCGACACCGATCTGGTGCCGGCAGCGCTGGGGACGTTCCTGAACCCCACCCTGGACTCCCTCCACTATCTCGGCATCGCCCACCTCCCGCCTCGCCTGTTCGGCTTTCTGCTGGGCGCGCTCCAGGGCCTGAACCCGGCACTGGTCTTCCTCCTGGCACGCCGCCTCCTCGACGAGGTCCCGGCTCGGGCACGCTGGCCGTGCTCGTCGGGGTCCTCGCCGCCACGGGCCCGACGGCCCACTCTTCGCTGGGAACCACCATGGGCGACACGACCGTGTCCGATCCCGCTCCTGGCTTCTCTTCTCGTGGTCCTGGGAGGCCGGGGAGCCCCCGACGAGCGAGCCGGCACGCCGGCCTGGCTGGGAGCCGGGTTCCTCGCGGGCGCTTCGATGGGCCTCAAGCTCACCATGGGCCCTTACCTCGTCGCGCTGGGGGCCCTCGTCGTCCTCATGGTTCTGGGGCGACAGGCACGCGTGGGAGCGGGGTTCGCGTTCCTCGCCGGCACCGTCCTCGGCTTCGTGGCCTTCGGGGGCACCTGGTGCTGGCGGCTGTGGGAGCGCTTCGGCAACCCGCTCTTTCCGTTCGTCAACCAGGTCTTCCGGTCACCCTACCTGCCCGCCGAGGCCATTCGGGACACCCGCTTCGTGGCCCGGGGTCCCCTGGACCTGCTGGCGACACCGTGGGCGATGGCCCTCGGCGAGACCAGCCGTCTGCAGGAGATTCCCTTCCGCGACGCGCGCTTCCTGCTCGTTCTCGTCGCCGCAGTCGGGTGGCTTTCCCTGCGAGGGCTGGGCCGGAGGACGCCGCTGCCCCCTGGCCAGCGCCACCTCCTGGCCTTCGTCCTGATGGCCTACGCGGCCTGGATGGCCGTCTTCTACTACTACCGCTACGCGGCGACCCTGGAGTTCCTCGCCCCTCTGGCTCTCGTCATCCTGGTCCAGGCCCTGCTTCCGAGAGTCGGCCGGCCCCTGCTCTTCGCCGCGGGCGCGTGCCTGTTGCTGTTCTCGAGCGTCGGCTCCTGGCAGCGCTGGAGCTGGTCGGATCGGTGGTGGCGCGTCACGCTCCCCGCCCAGGCCCACGAGGCGGACAGCCTCGTCCTTCTGACGAGTCCCCTGAACAGCTTCCTGGTCCCGTTCTTCCCCGAGAAGACGCGTTTCGTGGGCCTCGAATGGGTGGGTTCCTCGCGTTTCGCCGACCTGGTGACCGCCACCCTTGGCTCCCACAAGGGGACCCTGATGGTGCTCGCGTCCGTCGAAGAGCGCCCGGCGGCCGAGAGCCTGGAACGCTACGCACTGAGGGTGACCGACGACTGCGGAGTCATCCGCACGGGCATCGGCAAGAAGGTCCTCTGCCGCGTCGTCCGGTCATCCGGGGCGCTACCCCAGGTCCCGCCGGCCGGCCGCCACTAGCGGCGGTGCCTTGTGGCAACATACGGGCGCTCATGGACAGGGCCACGCAAGGTCGTCGTCGTCGTGCCGTTCCTGAACGAGGAGGAGAGCCTCCCCGTCCTCTACGATCGCCTGCGCGGCGTGCTGGAGAAGGAGCCCGAGGACTTCGAGCTGCTCCTCGTCGACGACGGCAGCCAGGACGGCTCGGCGGCGTGGGCGGCCGCCTGCGCCGAGCGGGACCCGCGCGTCCGGCTGCTCTCGCTCTCGCGCAACTTCGGCCACCAGCTGGCGATCACCGCGGGCATGGACCACGCGGACGGCGGACGCGGTCGTGATCATGGACGCCGACCTGCAGGACCCGCCCGAGGTCGTGCCCGAGCTTCTCCGGCGCTGGCGGGAGGGCCACGAGGTCGTCTACGCGGTCCGCACCAGCCGCCACGGCGAGTCCTGGACGAAGCGCCTCCTCGCCGCCACCTTCTACAAGACGTTCCGCCGGATGGCGAACGTGGACGTGCCGCTCGACGCCGGCGACTTCCGCCTCGTCGACCGCCAGGTGATCGACGCGCTGAAGCAGGTGCGCGAGCTGCACCGCTTCGTGCGCGGGCTGACCTGCTGGGTGGGCTTCTCGCAGTCGGCGGTCCCCTACGAGCGCGCGCCGCGCCACGCCGGCGCCACCAAGTACCCGTTCTGGAAGTCGACCCGGCTCGCGTGGGACGCGATCACGTCCTTCTCGAGCACCCCGCTGCGCTGGATGACCGTGTTCGGCCTCTTCGTGTCCCTGGCGGGCCTCGTCCAGGCGGTCCGCGTGATCGTCGACCGGCTCCTCTACCCGGAGTCCATGGAGCGGGGCTGGGCCTCCGTGATCGCCATCATGCTCTTCCTCGGAGGCGTCCAGCTCCTCTCGCTCGGCCTGATCGGCCAGTACGTGGGCCGCATCTTCGAGGAGAGCAAGAAGCGACCGCTCTACTTCGTCCGGAAGAAGATCGGCCGCTTCCCCGCCGGGCCCGAGCAGAGCTGACGCCGGAGCCGGGGGCCTCAGTCGATCGGGGCGGAGCGGCCGTCCCGCGCGAGGCGCAGGAGCCCCTCCAGGATGCCGGCCGTGTAGGCCAGGTCGAGGGCGGGCTGGAGGAGCACGAAGGCCAGGAGCTCGCCGGCCGAGAAGCGCACGGCCCGGGCGTGCCGCGCGAAGAGCGCGCCCCGGGCCGCCCCGACGAGGACGAGAGCGCTTCCCCACACCCAGCCCGGCCATCCGGCCAGGAGCGAGAGCGGGACGAGGGCGTACACGGCGCTCGCCGCGATCTGCGTCGCGCGCAGCAGGGTCCGCCGGCTGCGGTTGGCGCCGGCGCTCGCGCCGACCAGGCCATCGCGGCTGCCGGGAACGGCCAGGACGATGTACGGGGTCGTGCGGCCGAAGAGACGCTGGTGGCGCAGGATCTTCGGGACGCTGTCCTGCTCGGCGGAGACCGAGAGGTGGTACGCCAGGCGGGGCGCCTGGTACACCTCGTAGCCCTTCTCCCGGAGCTTCGCCGCCAGCACCTGGTCCTCTCCCGAGACCCTCAGCTGCGTGTCGTAGAGTCCCACCTGGCGCAGCGCCTCGACCCGGAACACGTCGCAGCGTCCCTCGGCAAAGCCCACCGGGACGAGCTCTCCGTGGGATCCGCCGGGAAGATGTCCATCAGGTTCGCGACCACGTTGAGCTTCTCGGCGAACGGCAGCCGCGTGTCGGGGGGGAGCGCGGGCTGCCCGGTGATGGCCGCGGCACGCGGGTGGCCCTCGATGAGGTCGAGCATCGCGGCCACGTAACGGTCGCTTCCGAAGCGGCAGTCGAGGTGGCACGTGAGGACGAAGGGGGTCAGTGCCTGGCGGAAGGTCTCGTTGAGGGTCTCCGCGAGCCCGAGGTTGCGCGGGTGCGCCACCAGGCGGTAGTGGGAAGGAGAGCCGATGGCGGCCAGCGCGCGCGCCGCGGCCTCGCCGGTGCCGTCGGAGGAGGCGTCGTCCACGAAGACCGCCTCGAGCCAGTCGGACTGCCGCGGGACGAGGGGTGCACCTGGCGGACGAGACCCTGGACGAGAGCACCGACGTCCCCCGTCGCGTTGTAGAGGAGAAAGGCGACCGTGATGCGTGGTGGGGGCGCGGCCGTCCTCGGCGCTGGGCTCACCGCGCGACGATAGGGGAGATGGCCCTCGCCATCAAGGCCCGCGGCCTCCGTGTTACCCTCGCCCTCGCGACGCGGGGAGGAGGACCGGGCGTGAGGCGCACAGCGCGGTCGTGACGGCGGCCCCGCGCCTCCTCCTGGTCGTCTCGGCGTCGCTCGTCCTCTCGACCGCGGTCCTTCTCGCCCCGTCGGCCCCGGCGGCCACGGGCGTCCCCTCCCCCGAGTCCGTCCTCGGCTTCGTGCCCGGCGAGGACCGCAAGCTCGCCGACTGGAGCCAGGTCCTCGCGTACCTGAAGGCCCTCGACGAGGCCTCCGACCGCGTGTCCGTCGAGGAGGTCGGGAAGACGACGCAGGGCCGCCCCTTCGTGATCGTGACCGTCACGTCCGCGGCGAACCACGCCCGCCTCGAGGAGATCCGGCGCGGCGAACGCGCGGCTCGCCGACCCGCGGGGCCTCGCCGAGGCGGAGGCGGAGCGGCATCGTCCGGGACGGCAAGGCCATCGTGGCCATGGCCTACTCGATCCACTCGACCGAGGTGGGCGGCACGCTCGCCTCGCTGCGCCTCCTGCACCACCTCGCCTCGAGCGACGACGAGGCGGTGCGCGCGATGCTCGACGCGACGGTGCTGCTCGTGCTGCCGTCGCACAACCCCGACGGGACCGATCTCGTGACCGAGTGGTACCGCCGGCAGCTCGGGACGCCCTTCGAGGGGACCTCCCCGCCCGTGCTCTACCACCCCTACGTCGGCCACGACAACAACCGCGACTGGTACATGTTCACGCAGCCGGAGACGCGGCTCACGCTCCGGCACCTCTACCACCGGTGGCACCCGCAGATCGTGCACGACGTGCACCAGATGGGCCCGCGGGGGGCGCGCCTCTTCGTGCCGCCCTACGCCGACCCGTGGGAGCCGAACGTGGACGGCGCGCTCGTCGCCGCCGCGGGCGCGCTCGGGTCGCACGTGGCCTCGCGCCTCACCACCGCGGGCAGGACGGGCGTCGTCACCGGCGCGATCTTCGACGCGTGGACGCCGGGCCGCGCCTACCCGCACACGCACGGCGGGGTGCGCCTCCTCTCCGAGACGGCCTCCGCGCGCCTCGCGACGCCGGTCGAGGTGAAGCCGGAGGAGCTCGAGCGGCGCGGCGTCCGGCTACGACCCGCGCATCGCCTCCGCCAACTTCCCCGCGCCCTGGCCGGGCGGGACGTGGCGGCTCGCGCGACGTCGTGGAGACGCAGCTCCGGCCTCGCTCGCCATCCTCGAGCACGCCGCGGCGCAACCGGGAGCACTGGCTGCGGACGGCGCTCGCGGTGAACCGCCGGGCCTGCGCCCGGCGCTCTCCGTTCGCGTTCGTCGTGCCCGCCGGCGCAGCGCGACCCCTCGGCGGTCGCCCGGCTCGTCGAGGTGCTCCGCCTGGGCGAGGTCGAGGTCCAGCGGGCCCGGGCGCCGTTCGAGGCCGGCGGGCCGCGCGCTACGAGGCGGGGGCGCTCGTCGTCCGGATGCAGCAGCCGGCGAGCGGCTTCGCGAAGACGCTGCTCGAGCGGCAGCGCTACCCGGACCTGCGCGAGTACGAGGGCGGCCCGCCGAAGCGGCCGTACGACGTCACGGCGCACACGCTGCCGCTGCTCCTCGGCGTCGAGGTGGACGCGGTCGACGCGCCTTTCGCGGCCGACCTCGAGCCGGTCGAGGCCCCGGGCGTGCCTCGCCGGGCGCGTCGAGGGCGACGCGTCCGCGCCTGGCCCTCGGCCACGCGAGCGGCGAGCTCGTGGCCCTCGGCCGCCTGCTGGAGCAGGGCGTGAAGGTGCGCTGGGCGCTCGAGCCGTTCGCCGACGCGGAGCGGTCCTTCGCCGCCGGGACGCTGCTCGTCCCCGCCTCCGCGCGGCGCCTCGTCGCGCCGCTCGCGAGCGAGCTGGGCTTCACGGCCCGGGCCGTCCGCGCCGAGCCGCGCGCGCTGCGCCTCCGCCGGCCGCGCGTGGGCCTCTACCGCTCGTGGGTGCCCTCCATGGACGAGGGCTGGACGCGCTTCGTCTTCGAGAAGGAGATGGGTGTCGCCGTACCAGGAGCTCCACGACCGCGAGGTGCGGGCGGGGACGCCTGCGCGAGCGCTTCGACGCCATCGTCCTTCCCGACCAGGCGCCCGCCTCGCTGCTGAACGGCCACGCGCCCGGGTCGATGCCGGAGGAGTACACGGGCGGCCTCGGGGCCGAGGGAGTGGCGGCGCTGCGCGCCTTCGTCGAGGCCGGCGGGACGCTCGTGGCCCTCGACTCGGCCGCCGGCTTCGCCATCGACGCAGCTGCGGCTGCCGGTGAGGAACGTCGCTCGCCGGCGTGGAGCCGGCCGACTTCTTCTGCCCCGGCTCGATCCTGGCCAGCGAGGGCGGACGCCGTCCACCCGCTGGCCCACGGCCTACCGGAGACGACGCCCGTCTGGTTCGAGGGCTCGCCCGCCTTCGAGGTGGAGACGGGGTCGGTCGTCCTGCGCTACGAGGCCGAGGACCCGCTCCTCTCCGGCTGGCTCCTCGGGGGCGAGCGCCTGCGGGGCAAGGCCGCCCTGGTCGAGGTGCCGCTCGGGAAGGGGCGCGTCGTGCTCTTCGGCTTCCGGCCGCAGTACCGCGCGCAGAGCCGCGTGACCTACGCGGCTCTCCTGAACGCGCTCTACCTCTCCGCCGCCGAGCCCTGAGGCGCGGGCCGGCCGTGCCTCGCGAGCACCGCGCGGAGACGGTCGATCGGGAGGGCCTCCACCGTGCGGCCCGAACCCGTCACCGTCGTGGCCGCGCAGGAGCGCGTTGAGGACGGCCTCCTCGGTCGCCTCGAGGGCGGCCTGGAAGAGCGGCGAGAGGCCGTCGGTCGGCAGGAGCGTGCGCCCCGGACGGCCTACTCGCCGTGGCGCACTCGCAGCGCCTCCGCCGTCGAGAAGGCGATCACGTAGTCGCCGCTGCCGTTGCTGAAGGACGAGCCCGTACGGGCGAGGCCGAAGAGCGGCGCGGGCCGCGAGCCGCTCGAGGTCGCGGGCCGAGAGCGGCGCGTCGGTCGCCACCACGATCATGCAGGAGCCGTCCGCGCGGTCGCCGGGGTGCGAGGCGTCGGCCGTGGCGTCGCCCGGGGCGAACGCATAGCGTCCCAGCTCACGTCCCACCGGGACCCCGTCCATCGTCAGGACGCCGCCGAAGTTCGCCTGGACCAGGACGCCCAGGGTGTGTCCCCCGAAGCGCTCGGGCAGCCGTCTCGACGCCGTCCCGATGCCGCCCTTCCAGCCGAAGGCCTGGTGCCGGTGCCCGCGCCGACCGAGCCCTCCGCGACGGGGCCGCCGGTCGCGGAGCGGATCGCGGCGACGACGTGCTCGCGTCGCGCGGGCATCGAGCGGATGTCGTTGAGGGAGCCGTCGTTCGTCTCGCCCACGAGGGCGTTCACCGAGCGCACGGCCTCGTTGCCGGGCTGGGCGAGGGTCCACGCGACCACCGCGTCGACTGCGGTCCCGACCGCGAGCGTGTTCGTCAGCACGATCGGGGTCTCGATCGTCCCGAGCTCGCGCACCTGGGTGGATCCCGCCAGCTTCCCGAAGGCGTTGCCGACGAAGACGGCACCCGGCACCTTCTCCTGGAAGAGGTTCCCCCCGTGCGGCAGGACGGCGGTGACGCCGGTGCGAATGGTCTCGCCCTCGACGAGCGTCACCTGGCCGACGCGCACGCCCGCCACGTCGGTGATGGCGTTCAGGGGCCCGGGCGGGAAGACGCCGGGAGCGAGACCGAGGTCGCGGGCCCGGGGGCGGGGCTCCGGCAGCCCCCACTCGGCGGCTCGGGCACGGTACTCGGCGTCGGGCAGCTGCACGAGGACCGGACGCGCGGCCGGGTCGAGCCAGCGCAGCAGCCGCTCCATCGGCTCGGGCTCGAAGGCCGTGCAGCCCGAGGTCGTCGCCTCCGGACCCGAGCGCAGGTGCAGGAAGATGCAGCTCCCGCCGCCGGGGACGACCGGCGCGTCGTTGTGCCCCACCCAGACGACGAGGCGGTAGAGATCGTCCTTCCGACGCATGTCCTCGGCCGACGACCAGTCCTTCTTCGCCTTCGCCTCGTCGGCGAGCCGGTTGTAGTGCGCCGAGCCCACGTCGTCGACGCAGCGCAGCGTCGCGGTCGCCTCCCGGTAGGGCATCCGCGTGCCGGAGGGCGGCGCCTTCGCGTAGCCCGTCACGAGGCGCAGGTCGAAGACGCCGGCGGGTGACTTGCCGTCGCCCTCGCGCTTCACCGGGCCCGGGAGCCCGGATGGGTGGAGGCCGCGGCCCCACGCGAGGCCCGTGCGGCCGAGCGAGCCCTCGATCGGCGCGCCAACTGGCGTCCACGGGGCGTCCTCCGAGGGGCGCTCGTAGGGCTGCAGCATCGCCCGCGTCTGGTCCCAGCCCGCACTCACCGAGAGCACCATCTGCCGGCTCTCCGCGGGCACGGGCGACGCCGCGGCCAGGAGCAGGAGGAGGCCCAGCACGAGGTCAGGCTCGCTCGGGCGGGTGGTGTCGGGTGATCAGCCGGTCGTAGAGGAAGCCGCCCAGGAGCCCGCCGAGGCAGGGGGCGACGATCGGCACCCACCACCAGCCGCCCCCGGCGCGGAAGACCTCGCTCCCCCACCCGGCCATCGCGGTGAAGGCCCGGGGCCCGAGGTCGCGCGCGGGGTTGATCGCGTAGCCTGCGTTGAAGCCGAAGGTCATGCCGATGAGGACCACGAGCGCGCCCACCAGGACGGGGCCGCCGCTGGCCGGGCCGGCGTTTCGACGGTCGCCGAGCGCGAAGATGACGAGCAGCAGGAGGGCGGTGCCGACGACCTGGTCGACGAAGCCGCCGGGCACGGCGCTCAGGAAGGGCTGCGGGTAGGTGGCGAAGATCCCGGCGGTCGCCTTGTCGCCCGCCACCTGTCGCACGCCGCCGTCGAAGGCGTCGAAGGCCTCGCGGTAGGTCGACGAACGTGACCGCGGCGCCCGTGAAGGCGCCGGCGGTTTGCGCCAGGAGGTACGCCGGCACCTTGCGCCACGGAAAGTCGCGCAGCGCGGCGAAGGCCAGCGTCACCGCGGGGTTGAGATGGGCCCCGGAGACACCCGCCGAGGCGTAGATGCCCATGGTGACGGCGAGGCCCCACGAGAGGTGGATCGCGAGGGGCGAGCCGGCCGTGCCGTCGCTCAGGATCTTCTGCGCGACCGACGCGGTGCCGAAGACGAGGATCAGGAAGGTGCCGAGGAACTCGGCCGCCGCCTCACGCCAGGTTCCGCGGAGCATGGCGGATTATAGGGGCGAGGGTCCTCAGTGTGGATGGCGCGGCGCCGTTGAAATCCGGCGGTGCATTGGCTAGGATGGGATCCCCACGTTTGGGAGATCGTCCAACGGTAGGACACATGGCTCTGGACCATGGAATCGGGGTTCGAATCCCTGTCTCCCAGCCAAACCCGAGCCGTCTTCGCCGTCGGCGAGCCAATGCTCGACACCGGATCCGCGCTCGTCTTCAACGATGTTGGCGGTCCAAGACGACCATAGCTCTTACGGGACGGTCTGGCGCAGGACCTCTTCGACGGTGGTCACGCCGATCTTGATCTTCTCTAGGCCGCTCATGCGGAGCGTGAGCATCCCCTCCTCGAGGGCCTTCCTCCTGATCTCCACCGCGGCGGCCCCGCCCATGATCAGGTCGCGGATTCCCTCGGAGATCTCCATGACCTCGTAGAGGCCCACGCGGCCCTTGTACCCGGTGCCGTTGCAGATCTGGCACCCCTTGCCCTTCATCACCTGGAAGCTGCCGATCTGGTCGGGCGTGAAGCCGATGTCGATGAGCGCCGTCGCCGGCACCTCCGCCGTGACGTCGACCTTGCACTTCGTGCAGACCCGGCGGACGAGACGCTGCGCCTGAATCAGGTTCACCGCCACCGCCACCTGGAACGGCCCTATGCCCATGTTCAGCATGCGCGATACGGTCGAGGGAGCGTCGTTCGTGTCCAGCGTCGCGAGCAGCTGGCAGCCGTTGAGCGCCAGCTTGAATATCCCCTCCGCCGTCTCGGCGTCGCGGACATGGCTCACCGCGATGATGTTCGGGTCCAGCCGGTGGAAGGAGCGCAGCACCGCCGCGAAGCTCGCTCCGGTGTCGTTGACCTGAACCTGGTTGACGCCGGGCAGGGTGAATTCGACCGGGTCCTCGACGGTCATGATGTTGGTGTCGGACTGGTTGAGCGCGGCGATCGCGGAGTAGAGAGTGTTCGTCTTACCCGACCTCGCGGGTCCGGTCACCAGCACGATCCCGTGAGGCCTGGAGATCGCCTTCTTGAATCGCTCCAGCGACCGCGGTTCCATGCCCAACTTGGTCATGTCCAGAAGGAGCCGCGACGGATCCAAGAGTCGCATCACGATCTTCTCGCCCCACGTCGTGGGCAGGCACCGCACGAGAAAGTCGAGATCACGGCTCCGGTCCTCGACCTTCATCTTGATCTTGATGCGCCCTTCCTGGAAGAACGCTCCGCTCTTGAGCTTGGCCATGACCTTGACGCGCGAGATGAGGGGGTCCCGCAGCTTCATCGGCAGCGCCATCACGTTGTAGAGGACCCCGTCGATGCGGAACCGGACTCGGAACTCCCTTTCGTACGGCTCGATGTCCCCCAAACCACAACCGCATGGGCTTGGCACGAGCCCTGGCCCATGGTATGGTTGTATGCGTCTAGCACCTTGAAGCCCAGTCGCTGAGCTCGGGGCCGTTCGGCCCCGGTGCTGTCCCTCCTCCAGGCCAACCGGTGGCGTCCGCACTCGCGGGCGGCGTTTCGACCGCGAGGGGCGGGTACGGCTTCGCGTGGGGCGCTCGGTGCGCCGAGACGGAGCGGAGGAGCAACGGATGCGATTCGTCTACCTGGTGACGTCCCTGGTGCCGACGGTGGCGGTCCTGACCTTCGCGTGGTACGTGGTCCGCGCGATCTCCGTGCGCGTGGTGTGGCGCGAGTCGGGCGTGCGCCGGCTCGACGACGAGCCGGCCTGAGACGGTCGCGCGGCACGCGGCGGCGTCTATACTCCGCCGCGTGCCCTCCCCGCGCCCGCCCCGCAAAGGCCCCTCCGGGCGGGGGGACAGGGCCCGGCTCCGGGCCCTGCTCTCACGGCCGGCCGCAGAGGCCGCGCGCGGCCTGATCGGTTGCGTCCTCGTCCGCCGCATGCGTGGGCGCACGCTGGCGGCGCGGATCGTCGAGGCTGAGGCCTACCTCGGCGAGGGCGATCCCGCCGCCCACGTCTTCCGCGGCCGCACGCCGCGCACCGAGCCGCTCTTCGGCCCGCCCGGCACCCTCTACGTCTACTTCGTCTACGGGATGCACCACTGCCTGAACCTGGCCGTGGACGGCCCGGGGGTCGCCGGCTGCGTGCTCATCCGCGCGGCCGAGCCTCTCCCGGGAAGCGGCCTCTCGCCCGACGCCTGCCGCGGCCCCGGAAGGCTCTGCCGCGCGCTCTCGATCGACACGCGGCTCTCGGGACGTCACCTCTTCGAGCGGGGCGCCCCGCTCACGCTGCGAGAGGGACGGCCCCCGCGCCGCGTCGCGGTGTCGCCGCCGGGTCGGCATCCGCCGCGCCGCGGAGTGGCCCTTGCGCTTCTACGATCCCGACAGCTCCGCTGTCTCGGCCGGTCCCCGCGCTGGTATAAGCTCTGGAGCTGCCCAGCAGAGAGGAAAGCCATGAAGACCGATGCCTTTGGCGCCCGCTCGACCCTCGACACCGGCTTCGGCCGGGCGGTCCTCTACCGCCTCGAGACGCTCGAGAAGGCGGGGGTCGCCCCCGGCCTCGCCCGGCTGCCGTTCTCGATCAAGGTGCTGCTCGAGGCCGTCCTGCGCAGCGTGGACGGCGAGCTCGTCACCGCGGACGACGTGAAGAACCTCGGCGCCTGGAACGCGGCGTCCCCGCGAGACGTCGAGCTGCCCTTCATGCCCGCCCGGGTGATCCTCCAGGACTTCACCGGCGTCCCCGCCGTCGTGGACCTCGCCTCGATGCGCGCGGCGGTGAAGCGCCTCGGCGCCGACCCGAAGCGGATCAACCCGCTCGTGCCCGTGGACCTCGTGGTCGACCACTCGGTGCAGGTGGACGTGTTCGGCTCGCCGGACGCACTGCGGAGGAACGCCGAGATCGAGTTCGAGCGGAACCGCGAGCGCTACGAGTTCCTGCGCTGGGGCCAGAAGGCCTTCGCCAACTTCCGCGTGGTGCCGCCCGCGACCGGCATCGTCCACCAGGTGAACCTCGAGTACCTGGCGAAGGGCGTCCTGCTGAAGTCCGAGGGCGGCGAGTCCGTGGCCATGCCCGACACGCTCGTCGGCACCGACTCCCACACCACGATGATCAACGGCCTGGGCGTCCTCGGCTGGGGCGTCGGCGGGATCGAGGCCGAGGCGGCCATGCTGGGCCAGCCGCTCTACATGGTCACCCCGCAGGTCGTCGGCTTCCGCCTGGTGGGGAAGCTCCGCGAGGGCACGACCGCGACCGACCTCGTCCTGACCGTGACCCAGATGCTCCGGAAGAAGGGGGTCGTCGAGAAGTTCGTCGAGTTCTACGGCCCCGGGCTCGCGGAGATGAGCCTCGCCGATCGCGCCACCATCGCGAACATGGCCCCCGAGTACGGGGCCACCTGCGGCTTCTTCCCGGTCGACGACGAGACGCTCGCCTATCTCCGCAAGACGGGCCGCAGCCCGGCCGAGGTGGACCTCGTCGAGCGGTACTCGAAGGAGCAGGGCCTCTTCCGCACGCCGGCGACGCCCGACCCCGTCTTCACCGACACCCTGGAGCTCGACCTCGCGACGGTCGAGCCGAGCCTCGCCGGGCCGAAGCGGCCGCAGGACCGCGTGGCCCTCTCGGCGATGAAGGAGTCCTTCCGCAAGGCCCTCACGGCGCCGGTGAAGGAGCGCGGGTTCGGCCTCGCCGCGGAGGACGCCGGCAAGGCGGTGACCCTCGAGGTGCGCGGGAAGAAGGCCGAGCTCCGGCACGGCTCGGTCGTGATCGCCGCGATCACGAGCTGCACGAACACGTCGAACCCCTCGGTCATGCTGGGCGCGGGTCTCCTCGCCCGCAAGGCCGTCCGCCGGGGCCTGCGCGTTCCCGCCCACGTCAAGACGAGCCTCGCCCCGGGGTCCAAGGTGGTGACCGAGTACCTGCGCAAGGCGGGCCTCCTGCCCGACCTCGAGGCGCTCGGCTTCCACGTGGTCGGCTACGGCTGCACGACCTGCATCGGCAACAGCGGTCCGCTCCCCGCCGAGGTGTCGAAGGCCGTGAACGACGGGAAGCTCGTGGCCGCGGCCGTCCTCTCCGGCAACCGCAACTTCGAGGGCCGGGTGAACCCGGACGTGCAAGGCCAACTACCTCGCCTCGCCGCCGCTGGTGGTGGCCTACGCCCTCGCGGGCACGACCGACATCGACCTCGCGAACGACGCGATCGGCACCGCCGTGGACGGGGCCGCGGTCAAGCTGGCCGACATCTGGCCGAGCCAGAAGGAGGTGAGAGAGCTCGAGGCCGAGATCGGGGCCGAGATGTTCCAGGCGAGCTACGGCAACACGTTCGACGGCAACCCCGACTGGAACGCGATCCCGGTGGCGGGCGGCGACCTCTTCGCCTTCCGGGAGGACTCGACCTACATCCAGGAGCCGCCGTTCTTCCAGGGCCTCACGAAGGCCAGGGCGCCGCTCACCGACATCGTGGGCGCGCGCGTCCTCGCCGTGCTCGGCGACTCCGTGACGACCGACCACATCTCCCCCGCCGGCGACATCGCGCTCGCCTCGCCCGCCGGGCGCTTCCTGGGGCGAAGGGGGTCGAGAAGAAGGACTTCAACTCCTACGGCTCGCGCCGCGGCAACGACCGGGTGATGGTGCGCGGCACCTTCGCGAACATCCGCCTCAAGAACGCGATGGTGCCCGGGGTCGAGGGCGGCGTCACCGTCCACGTGCCCTCGGGCGAGCGGATGGACATCTACGACGCGGCCGAGCGCTACCGGGTCGAGAAGACGCCCCTCGTGGTGATCGCGGGCAAGGAGTACGGCAGCGGCTCCTCGCGCGACTGGGCGGCGAAGGGCACGCTCCTCCTCGGCGTGCGCGCGGTCGTCGCGGAGAGCTACGAGCGCATCCACCGGTCGAACCTCGTCGGGATGGGCATCCTGCCCCTGCAGTTCAAGGCGGGGCAGAACGCCGAGTCCCTGGGGCTCACCGGGCACGAGACGCTGACGATCCGGGGCCTCGCCGGCGAGCTCCGGCCCCGGCAGGACGTGACGGTCGAGCTGGAGCGGAAGGACGGCTCGAAGGGGTCCTTCACCGCCGTTGCCCGCCTGGACACTCCGGTGGACATCAACTACTACCAGGAACGGCGGAATCCTGCAGACGGTGCTCCGAAAGATGCTCTGATCCGCCTCTCGCCTGGCGCTCGGTTCGGCCCGGCGGGGCCTCGGTAGTGGCTGATATGCTTCGGCCATGGCACGACTGACCTTCCTCGGCGCGGCGCAGACGGTGACCGGCTCGCAGTACCTCCTCGAGGGCGGGGGAGGGCGGCTCCTCGTGGACTCCGGGATGTTCCAGGGCGAGAAGGCGCTGCGCCTGCGCAACTGGGCCGAGCCCGAGTTCGCTCCCGCGAAGGTGGACGCGATCGTGCTCACCCACACCCACCTCGACCACATCGGCCGCGTGCCCCGCCTCGTCAAGCAAGGCTTCCGCGGGCCGATCTACTGCACGCCGCCCACCCAGGAGCTGGCCGAGATCCTCCTGCTCGACGCGGCCCACCTGCAGCAGGAGGACGCCGAGTACCTCAACCGCAAGGGCCTCACGAAGCACACCCCCGCGCTGCCCCTCTTCGACGAGACGGACGTGCGGGAGGCTCTCGCGCTTCTCCGCCCCCTGCCCCTCGGCCGGCCGCAGGAGGTGAACCACGCGTTCTCGTTCACCTACCAGGACGCCGGGCACCTCCTCGGCGCCGCCTCCGCGGACGTCACGGTGCGGGAGAACGGCCGCGAGACGCGCGTCCTCTTCAGCGGCGACGTGGGCCGCTTCGACGCCGTGCTGACGAAGGACCCCGCGCCCGCACCCGAGGCCGACTACCTGGTGATCGAGAGCACCTACGGCAACCGGACGCACCCGGACGCTGTCCGTGCTCGACCAGCTGGAGGGCGTCCTCCAGAAGACCTTCGCCCGGGGAGGGGTCCTCGCTCATCCCCGCCTTCGCGGTGGGCCGCGCCCAGCAGATGATCTTCCTGATGGACCAGCTCGTCACGGAGGGCCGGCTGCGGGCCTTCCCGATCCACGTCGACAGCCCGATGGCGATCGACGCCACGCGCATCTACGCCGCCCACCCCGAGGGCTCGAAGGTCGAGCCTCAACAACATCGGGGGCCGCAGCCTCCTCCACGGCAAGTGGATCCAGCTCCACCGCACGCGCGCGGAATCGGAGGCCCTCAACAAGATGAGGGGCCCGGCCGTCATCATCTCCTCGAGCGGCATGCTGTCCGGCGGCCGCATCCTGCACCACTGCCGGCAGCGGCTCCCCCACCCCGAGAACACGCTGCTGATCACCGGCTACCAGGCCGTGGGGACGCTCGGCCGCGCCCTCCTCGACGGCGCGAGCAAGGTCCGGATCCACAAGGGCGAGGTGCCGGTCCTGGCCGAGGTCCGGGACCTCAAGGGCCTCTCCGGGCACGCCGACGCCGGCGAGATGATGCGCTGGCTCTCCGGCGTGCGCCGCGCGCCGCGGGCCGTCTTCGTCACCCACGGAGAGGCGGAGGCCGCGGCGGCCCTCGCCTCCCGCGTCGCCCGGGAGCGCGGGTTCGAGACCCGGGTGCCCGCGCACGGCGAGTCGTTCGATCTCGCCCCGGGCCAGGCGGGCGGGCCCGGCCCGGAGGTCCCGTGAGCGAGGTGCTGGCGAGCGCCTTCCTGATCGACATCGACGGCGTCGTCTTGAAGGACGACGAGCCGCTGCCGGGGGCGACGGAGCTCGTGTCGTGGCTCCTCTCGTCGGGGCAGCGGTTCCTGTTCCTCACGAACTACCCCTCCCAGACTCCGGCCGACCTCGCGAGCCGCATGGCGCGGTCGGGGATCACGGTCCCGGCGAGCCACTTCTTCACCTCGGCCATGGCGACCGCGGAGTTCCTCGACAAGCAGGCGGGCACGCGCCGGCGGGCCTTCGTGGTCGGCGAGGGGGCCCTCGTCCACGAGCTGTACAAGATCGGCTTCACCATCTCCGAGACCGAGGCCGACTTCGTGGTGCTCGGGGAGACGCGCCACTACAACTTCGAGATGATCCAGCGCGCGGCCGCCCTCATCCAGAAGGGCGCGCGCTTCGTCGCCACCAATCCCGACGTGGCCGGCCCGTTCGGGCGGCCGAGCTGCGGGGCCTTCGCGGCGCCGATCGAGCGCATCACCGGGAAGTCGCCCTTCTACGTGGGCAAGCCCTCCGCCTTCATGATGCGGGCGGGGCTGCGGCACATGGAGGCCCACTCGGCCGAGGCCTGCATGGTCGGGGACAACATGGACACGGACATCATCGCCGGCGTGCAGAGCGGGATGACGACGGTCCTGGTCCTGACCGGAGTCTCGCGCGAGCGAGACCTCGAGCGCTTCGCGCACCGGCCGGACCACGTGGTCGCGGACGCTTTCGCGCTGCGGGAGCTGCTGGAGAGAGGCGTGTAGGCCTAGACGGGCAGGAAGACGCGGGTCTCGAGGGCGCCGCCCGGGAGGGGGGCGAAGCGCATGAAGCCGCCCATCTCGCGGACCAGGCGGTGCGCTTCGCCGAGCGTCCCCGGGTCGCCTCCCTTGAGGATGCGCTGCTGGTCCGTCTCGGCCAGGCCGGCCGCGTGGGTGAGCGCGAGCATCAGGAAGTCCCGCTTCACCTCGCTGCCGTCGCGACCGCGCAGGAGCACGGGCTTCTTCTCCGCGCGGACGAGGATGCCGGTGGCCGGGGTGACCGTCGCCGCCAGCCCCTGCACCAGCAGGGCGACCGCCCGACGAAGGCCGGCGGGTGAGCAGCGCGGCAGGGCGGCCCCGCTGGCGATGCGGCTCTCCACGCTGACGTGGCGCGCGGCCAGCGCGGCGCGAATCCCCGCGAGCACTTCGGCCATCAGCTGATCCAGGCTCGCCGCGGAGACCGGAGACGCGGGCGCGGCCGACGCCGCCGGGGGGCGGACCGGAACCGGCAGGGGCGGCGGCGCGGGCCGGGGCGACGCGGGCGGAGCCGCTGTGGGCGGGAGCGACGCCGACGGCACCCTCGGGGTGGGAACGGGCGGAGAGGGGGAGGCGGGCGGGGCGGCGGTGCCCCGGGGAGGGGTCGGCGGTACTTGCGGAGGGGCCGGCGCCCGACCCGGAGAGACCGCGCGGCCGACCGACACCGCCTGGCCGACGTCGCGCAGCACGAGCTGGAGTCGTCGGACCTCGCGCTGGATCTCGGCCGTCGCCGCACCGCGCGAGGCGTCCTCACGCGCCAGGGTCAGCTGGTCCGCTTGCGCGTGGATGGCGGCGAGACCCTGGCTCAGGTCGCGAACGACCTGGCCGAGCGCCTCCGCGAGCTCGACGTTCGAACGGATGGCGCGGTGGAGAAGCTCCTCGGAGACGGGGCCGACCTGCGCGCCGACCTGGCCCGGGTAGGCCGGCTCCGTCCCCTCGGGCTGAGCGATCACGACGCGCGGGGGCGCGGGCGCGGGGGGTGCGGGCGTCTTCTTGACGATCGCGGCGAAGGCGTGGGCGACGATCTCGGGGACGGCCTCCGGGTCGAGCCCTTTCTCCTTCAGGTTGTACTTGAGCGCGATGGCGGAGAGCATGTCCTGCACCACCGCCGCGAACGTCTCCATCACGCCCTCGCCCCGCGCGGCCACCGCGGGGAAGGCCTTGCGGCCCCAGAAGTTCAGCGTGCGGTCGAGCTCGGCCCGCGGGAGGAGGCCCTCGAGGTCCTGCTTGTTGTACTGCAGGACGAGGGGGACCTTCTCCGGCACCAGGCGGTTGGCGAGCAGGTTGACCTTCATGTTCTCGAAGGCCGTCAGGTTCTCCCGTGCCATCCCCTTCTGGCTGTCCGCGACGAAGACGACCGCGTCCGCTCCGGCCAGCACCACTCGCCGGGTGGCGTTGTACTGGACCTGGCCGGGCACGGTGTAGAGCTGGATCTTGAAGTCGTAGCCGGAGACGGTGCCGAGGCTGAAGGGCAGCAGGTCGAAGAAGAGCGTTCGGTCCTGGGCCGTGTTCAGCGAGATCAGCCGGTTCGACCCCTCGGGGTCGCTGATGCGGTGGATCTGCTCGAGGTTGGTGGTCTTCCCGGACTGAGGCGGCCCGTAATAGACCACCTTGGCTTTGATGGTCCTCTCGCTGAAGTTGAACTGGACCATGGCTCGGGCGCGGGGACTATAGCATGCAGGGGCCCGGCTTGACGGAGCCCAAGCCGCTCAATATACTTGGTTTTTGCGTTACGGGCCGGTATCGGGCCCTTACGGGAGGACGTTCGTCATGGCTCAGCGGTGTGACATCTGCGGCAAGGGCCCGCAGTTCGGGAATCGGGTCAGCCACGCCCACAACGTGACCCACCGGCGCTTCAACCCCAACCTCCAGTCGGTGCGGGCGGTGGTCGGCAAGGGCACCCACAAGACGGTTCGGGTCTGCACCCGCTGCCTGCGGTCCGGCAAGGTCGCCAAGCCCGCCCCCCAGCCCAAGCCCAAGTCCGCCACGGCCTAGTAAGCCGCCACGACGTCGATCTCGACCCTGACCGCGCGGGGGAGGCCCGCCGCGGCGATCGTGGTGCGCGCCGGGGGCTTCGCCCCGAGGTAGCGCCCGTACACCTCGTTCATCTTCGGGAAATCGGCCATGTCGGCCAGGTAGACCGTGGCCTTCACCACGTTCTCCGGGCCCATCTTGGCCTCCCGCAGGACGGCGACCAGGTTCTGGAGCACCCGCTCCGTCTGGACGGCCACGTCTCCGTCGACGAGCTCCCCCGTCTCGGGGTCGATGGGGATCTGCCCGGAGCAGAAGAGGAAGCCCCCCGAGATGACGCCCTGGGAGTAGGGGCCGATCGGCTGGGGCGCCTGTGGTGTCGAGACGTACTTGGTGGGCACGGGGGGACCTCCTTGGAGGGAGTGACGGCAGCCTACCCGGTGTGAGGGGCGGGCGCAAACCGTTTCGCTCGTCAGCGGGGCATGGCCTGGCGCGCCACGTCGGTCACGCCGGTGACGCCGCGCACGGACTTGAGCACCTTGTCGAGGTGCTTGAGGTCGTTGATGCGGACGGTGATCTCGATCGAGGCGGTCCGGTCGTCGAAGGTGCGCACCTGCGCGTCGCGGACGTCGGTCTGGAGCGCGGCCAGCGCCGCGGTCACCGCGGCGAGGGCCCCCGGGCGATCCTGGAGGCCCACCGCGAGGCGAACCTCGTACCCGCCCTCGGCCCCCGCCTCCCACTCGA